>NZ_JBZCIA010000022.1:0-2350 GCF_059052855.1 Thalassospira sp. CA1 | reverse complement strand
CAAGAGCAATAAATTTTGCCCCGGATGCATTTCATTTAACTTAAGAAAAAATACTCTTCCACTCTGGAACGACGTCAATGAAAATACTCTTGCGTCCGAGTTAGAGAAAACAGTGGGATCGCTACCGGATAGAATTGTGGTACCGTTCGATGCTGACGGAGAAACTTGGTTTGTGCTGGACACCCTTATTAAACTCGGCACTAAACCGACTGTAGTATATTTCAATGCCCAATATCACGACGAAGTGTTTTTTAACATCTTAAGCGCGTGCCAAGAACATTTTAATGTCGATTTCATTGGCTTTTCCTTACCCAAGAATATAATTCGGACCGCGATCGCTGAGGAGTTCAGCGTAGGGAATGGCCATTGTCGAAATCTAGAAATCTTCGGCACCCACGCTGCTGCCTTATTTGCAGCGAAGCAGCTTGGCATTGCGCACGTTTTTGCAGGGCCCAACCAACAATCTGAAGTTGTTGGAAATCACTCCTTTATCATAAGAAACCAACTCAAATCACCAGCATTTAATGACATAGTGATAGGCAAGAACCTACTTCCCCAAGTAAGAAATATGATCGCCAACACTGGATCGAAATTTTCTGAGACGTTTAAATTAGGAGCAATTGAAAGCCTGCTGGAAGAGGTTCACTGGCACTTTCTCAGTGACTATATTTTTTGGGATAGTGTGAATATAAACGAACACTATGGGAAGAAATTTGCCATAAGTCCGCGTACAGTTTCCGGTTTTGGACCAAACTGGCAATCGTCCAGTTCATCTTTAAAGCTTGAATTCTTTGATCTTGTGCGACTGATCACTACTGGAACAAGTAAAATTGATTCTTTGCTTAGTCGTGACTTGAGATTTAATCGCATCTCAAAAATTTCAGCCATACAATTTAGGGAAAAATACCTTGAGAAATCTTGGGATATAGAGACAATATCTCAATTCCAAGGAATCTCGACAGTAAACATGAAAAAAGCAATCGATTTGTACCAGAAAAAAAAGCCTCCTTTGTACACCCCCTTATCGCTGACAGGAAACCGCAATTACCAAGTACATTCTCACTATCAAAAATTATACTAGTTAAAATGAAAAGTACTTTCATTTCTGACGAACGACGTGCCGTTCTATTTCGGCTTTAATCCATACCTAATTTCCCGACGTTTCCTCGCGGAGTGAACCAATGCACCACTTATTTGAGCGCCCACAAAACAAAGACCTTTTTGTTATGGCAGACCTCGGCTTAACCTGCGGTGGCGACATTGATCGCTCCCTTGAGCTGATTGAGACCGCTGCCAAAATGGGGGTTCACGCTGTTAAGTTTCAGATGTTAGACGCTAACGAGCTTCTAGGCGACAAGTCGGTTGAATACACATATCCGACTTTGGCAAAGGGCAACATAACCGAAAACATGTACGAAATGTTTCTAAAGCTTGAGTTCTCTGACGCGGACTGGGCTCTGATCAAGAGTCACTGTGACAAATATAACATTGGTCTCGTTGTTACATGCCATGTAGAAAGCGCAGTTCAACGCGTCAACAAGCTCAATCTTCCTGTAAATAAAATTTGCACATGGAGCTTGAGCCACTACCGGATGATCGAAGCATTAGCCAAGAACGGAAAACCGTTAATTATTGATACCGGAACCATTGATATTGACGATCTTGAGGACCTTAGGAAGTTTTATCACAGCTCCGGAGGAGGAGAGCTCATAATACTTCATGATTTTCACACTTCAGTCCCTGAAGAAATGAACTTTCGGGCAATAAAGACGCTGATTGAAGCTGGGTATAAGGTTGGCTACACTCCACAAGGACGAAGGGATTGGCTTGATTATATGGCCGTCGGTCTCGGCGCAACCTTCGTTGAAAAACGCTTAACTTTGTCAAGGGAGATCCCAGAAAATGGCCACTGGAAAGCCCACGACCCCCAGGACTTTAAAAATTGGATTGAAAACATACAGGAATGCTACACATCACTTGGCGATGGAATATTGCAACCGACGAAACAAGATATACTTGACAGTAAAAAATACTATAAGTCTGCTTGGCTAGCAAAAGATGTGAAAGCTGGCGACATTATCCAATCCGAGGATTTTGTATTTAAACGTCCAGGCACCGGAGTTTCCTCTAAAGATATATACTCCAATTACCTTGGAAAACGTTTTGCAAACAACTATGAGAAAGATGATTTTTTCCGTGGATAGTGAATAATTCTTTCAAAACATCAATGTTAGCGGGCGATATAGTGGGCCTCTACTCGGCACTTTATTATCGCCCAATTTCTTAAAAAAATAGCGCCGGAACGATAAATGTGTACGACTTTTCAACGTAATATTTTTTTAGAAGTTCT
>NZ_JBZCIA010000021.1:0-2727 GCF_059052855.1 Thalassospira sp. CA1 | reverse complement strand
ATTGATTCCATATTAATAATCCGGTATTTTCGTGTTTTGTTAGTACATTGTGTATGTCCCCGGATATTATCAATTCAGCTTCGATATTTGTTTTTGCAAGTTCAAGGTCGGTTTCCGAGATGTTTTCTCGCTTCCTTGGAGATGATTTTGATTCAAAATAAGTATTTGTCAGGTCAAGTAAGTACTCTATCCGTATGGCCTTTGCTGTGCCCTCTTGAGGGATAACGCTCTGTAATTGGGCTATGATCTGGTTTTCAAAGTAGACCGGGGCCCCACTCATTCCTTGGTAAATTGTTTTTTGAGGGTCAGTAAGTTTTAGCCAGATATATCGCTCATCGTAACTGGTAACTTCAGCTGCTGCATAACGAACTCCTCCGTTCGCTTGTACGGTGCCGATGTTGAGTGGATCCTTTGGAAGGAACGCTCTGTAATCCAGCTCTGGTGTCAGGGTGGAGCAATGGTTAAGTGATGTCGGTATTGAGGCGATCGCAATATCTGGCTCATAGAATGTAATATCGCCCGTATCGGCTTTTGACCCGTTAGGGAAAACCAGCTCTACACTGAAGCCGTCTGAGGCAATATGAGCAGGAAACAATGCATAGCACTGGTTGTCGTGTGCGTGAGTTATGGCTTGCCCTTTTTGGTTGCTATCCACGTACACGAGATCATGTGCGTTGCCATCGCTAACTAAGCTTATAAATGTCAATATTAGAAGAGCTATCTTGTTCAATTTACTGTCGCCGAAGAGGAGGTACATGCAGAATAAACCAGACTATAGCAGGTGAGAGTAAAGCAAGTATGGTTAGGTATGCATCAATCGCGGGGTTGAGCGTGAGCGCATGCCAGAAGCTTGGGCGAATTCTGTGCTCATCGATGCCATATGCTGTAATTCTCGCAGACTGACCGTAAGAATTTAAATTCAAAGTGGCGGAGTTAGCTTCCGAGAGGTGCAGAGTACCCGCCGAATATGCTATTTCGTCACTGTCTCCTAATATGCTTACGGTGTCATACGTACGTAACTCATGTTTCAGGAGCTGATATAGTTCGTCACTGAGGAATGGGATTACTTGAGCGTGAGCACTAACCGTTCCGCCAAGCAGTTTCGGGTAGTCGTAAACTGTAAAATTGGGAGGTTCCTCTCCCAATCGGATTCGTCCACGGATTGGTATGGTCAGGCCATTACAACTGGCGCTACACACAATTGCGGGTATCTCGTCGTATTCCTTGCGCTGATGTCTCTGGCTACTTGTAAAAATCGGGCGCGTGAAGGTGTTTATTGTTGGGAGTAGGAAGAAGGTTGTTTCGTTGTCAATTTTTGCCACGCGGACCGTGTATCCCCCAGGGATGTGAACTGTTCCACTAAAGTCAGTGTTGTTGAAGTTATTAAATGAAAATTTTAGTTGAGCTTTGTTGAGTGATAACTCGAAGGGAAAAGGACTCCCGTTTTGATCGAGAAGCAATATATCAACAATTTGAGTATCAGCAGTAATCTGATATCTCGTGTTCAATTTGATTGTGTAGATAGGTAAGAAAATAGATGTGAAAATAAAAGATATTATTGCATACAGAAAAAATGATCGAAGTGAAAAATGTTTTTCCATCCTTTATCCGTGTTTTATTGGATGATAAAATGATACGGTTTTGGATAGGTCGTTCCATACATTATCGACACATCCATTGTTTCTGGTAAAAAGTCTTTTATTTTACAATGACTGTCGAAGGAGACATTATGTGGTGCTGGTGCTGGAGAGCATGTCATTATAAGACTTCTTTCATTTCGATCACGGACCCTAATTTTCGCTTGTCCAGCTATTGAATTTAGGGAAACTAGATAGTCGTTAGATATCTCTCGGGTCCATGATACAGCAAGAAGCTTTTTTGGCCGTTCTTGGCAACTGTCGGCGGAGAAAGCGAGCGCGGCTATATCAGTGGTTTCTATGTTTTTGAGGCGCTTGGAATTTTTTGTCTTTATAGGTACCCGCACTGCGTGGGCGTCTAGCCTAATTTTATTGAAAAGCCCCTGTCCAAGGTATTTCCCATCTCGACTTTCAATTTTCAAGCAGAAGGTTCCTTTGTGTTTTGTCCCAAAGTGGATCCATACTTCATTGATAGATGGCAGCGTATGTTGACTGTGAACTGTGTATCCTTTGAAAATTGAACCAGATACTGGCACATTGTCTATCCAATTATCGCTGTATGGCTCTAATTCGGTAACATCCTGTGCAAATCCAATCGATGCAGACAGAAGTAGATTTGCTGTTATTAAAGCTGATACCTGTCGTAACTTCATTTTTCTATTTGCGCTTCACTATTATAGTTTCAATAGCCTTGCTGTCTTTGATTAACTCATATCGCATATCTCTGCCATTCTCGGGAGTGACGCGAAGAATAAGATCCTTAGATGATCTCGCTCTACACCATCCATGACCCCAATCATTGTCAAAGTAAAAGTAATGGGCATTACCAGCTGCCCCTCCGTATTCAAATGCAAGAGTGCAATTTCTTGGTTTTGAGTATGTTAGTTCATTATCGTTGTTTCCTGGTTGAACACCCTTTAGTTTTAGCCACACTGGTTGAGGTAGCCCGTTGTCCAAAAATGTAGCAAAATACTCTCCGGCAATTTCTTGGGCTTTCGCATTTCCAGAACCAATTACCAACAACGTCGCTGCAACGCAGAAAAAAGTAGAAAGCTTCATATTATAACACCTAGTCAGATCCAAAATGGGT
>NZ_JBZCIA010000020.1:0-4259 GCF_059052855.1 Thalassospira sp. CA1 | reverse complement strand
AAGAAGAAATATCAGATAAAATGGTATAATATTTCGTGAAAAAAACGAATTATTTTTGTTTGATATTAAAGAGTATAGAGAAATAGGAAGTATCAATATGTAGAGTAAATTCCACGAAATAAAGTCGGCATAAAATGGTGCGGACATAGCCACTCCGCACAAGAAATTATGCAGTTTTTGCTCGGGAACAGAGAAAAAGTCGCTGCGTACGCGAACAATATTTTTCATGAATTCTCACAACTTTGTTTTTCTATGCAGTTTTTTGGTCAAAAAGATTTGTACTGTTTACGCCGATTGTGGCGAGGTCAAATTGTAGTTTCGTGTGTGAAGACTATTTCAATGAATTTTTATTTGCTTTCCTATCACTTTTGAAATTAATTGTTGTGCGGCCTTCATTGGTATGTAGTATTTGTTCCAGTTAGGAAATGACGTGTGGTGCCGATTTTCTTGCTTCATTATGTCATTGAATTCTTGTCGCGAAATACGTAGCTTTTTACAAAAATAGGTGATGTCCATTTCCAATTCATCTTCACTGTACAGAGGAATGTCCAGGATACGTAGCGCCTCTTCTCTGGTTATTTGTTTAGAGACAATCATGCTGGACAGGTGTGGGCGACGTTTATCGTATCCAAATTTGTTCGGCAGATAATAATTCTGAAAAAATTTGGTAAACTGTGATTCACCATGTTTTCCTGCGTAAGCTTTGTAGCCGACTTTTTCTTCTAGTTCTCGTAATGCATCAGCTTTAACGTAGGGCATGTAGTCAAGTGGGCGTATTGTCCGCATTTTCTTAACTAATGGATACCAAAAATAATATTCAAAGAAGCTAATTGTGCGGTAGTCCCTAAGTTTTCTCTTTCCAAATTTTTTGTGTATTGATCTGAGGTTAATGGAATCCATCGCACTTCCGTGCCAAGAGTTAGGGAAGATACTTTCCGTTGCTAGATTTCCACCAGAAAAAACATATCTAATGCCTTGGCTATTTGCGATGTGATAAAGCATAGCAAAGAAAACGTGGTCTTGTGGTACGTCTTGATTAGCAATACCCGAGCGTAAATACGCTAGTTGGAGATCGCGCATCTCTTCCCAATTTACCACGTGGGTGTAAAGATCATAATTGCAGTATTTCACTACTGCTTCAATATTGGCAACTGCTAACTCGCTATTCCAGCCTGCATCAATATGGACGACAAGAGGGCGGAGGCCCATTTCATTGACCTTCAAGGCTAGATATGAGCTGTCTACACCCCCGCTGAGCCCAAGTATACAGTTGTATTGACTGTTCTTAGTTGTGGTTTTAACTGTTTCAATAAAGCGATCTAGTATTTGTTGACCTTCCGCATTAGGGAACCAGTTTTTTGAAGTATGTTCAAAGAACTCGACGCAGTGATTGCATTCGCCTTGGTTGTTGAATATGATTTCAGGGTCACTGGTGTCCATAACGCACCGAGTGCATTGTTGATATTCTCTGTGGTTTTGTGAAATCATCAACTTATCCATCATGTCCTTCAAAAAGCTTCTCAAGATCTTGATATTGTGGGTATGTGATCAGAACAGCTTTGTGTGGGCCGTGAAACACGAAGAAAGACCCGGCTGCCACGGCGCTTGCACCTGCTCTTACAGCGGCTTTGATGTCGTCCAAGCTTGAGATACCCCCTACTGCAGTCAAAGGCACCTTTATCGCCTTGCTTGCTGTACTAATTAAATCCAAGTCTGGACCAGATAGTGTCCCATCTTTATCAACCGAATTAAGTAATATCTCTCCTGCACCCGCTCCAACTTGTTGTTGTAGGTATGCTATCCAATCAGAGTCAACGATCTTCCGCTCAGCAGCTTTGAAAAGCTTTGGTTTGTTGAACCAGTTCTTTTTTATATCGACTGACAATACGATGCTTTGGGTTCCGAACTTTTGGGCCAAATCACCTATTAATTGTGGATTTTGTAAAGCGGCTGTCTGCACGCAAATCTTCTCAACGCCACACGCAAAAATTCGACCAGCCTGCTCCACTGTTGAGATCCCGCCTCCATAAGCCAGCGGCATAAAGCACTCGCCAGCCAGCTCCTCAATGAGCTGATAGTTTGGTTCAGAACCTGTTTGGCTTGCCGCTATATCAAGCACCATTAATTCATCGACTTCCTTGTCGTTGAATATGCGAATTGCATTGATAGGGTCGCCGACATACTTGGGGTTCTTAAATTTAGTTGTTTTAACTAGTCCTTCATTCTGCAGCAGAAGTGCCGGAATGACTCTGTTACGCAACATAGTCTAAATTTCCCAAAACCGTTTCATGAGCGCCATGCCGAACTTGTGGCTCTTTTCGGGGTGAAACTGCGCACCAAATATCGCGTCTTTTTGAAAAGCAGCACAAAATTCGCGACCGTGAGAAGCTGTCGCAATCGCGAGGCTCGGATCATCTAGCTCTACATAATATGAATGAACAAAATAGAATCTTAAATCACGTTCTTCCGCCAGTATAAGCGAATTGGGGCGTGCAATAGTTACATTGTTCCATCCCATATGAGGAATCTTCAGATGGGTCTCGTCTGAAAAATTAAATTTTTTAACGTTACCGTCTACTAGTCCAAGGCCTCTTTCGTCTCCTTCTTCGCTTGTTTTGCATAGTAACTGCATTCCCAAGCAGATGCCAAAAATTGGAGTTCCTGATCGTGCCGCGCTCATCAAAGGTTCTACTAACCCGCATCTGGCAAGTGAGCGCATTCCTTCGTCGAAGTGTCCGACACCTGGCAAAATGATTTTTGAAGCACTAAACAATTCTTTTTTTGATGACAGAAATGTCGATTTTCCACCAACTTTTGAGATCATCCGTTGGATTGAACCGATGTTGCCCATTCCTGTGTCTAGTATACCGATATTCACAAAGTTAACCCGTTTGTTGTTTGGTTTGGGATAGTCTCCCGGCTTTTAGTATCCAGCTTGTGGCTTCATCCCATGCTGCGTCGTCTTCTATATTAAGCAACCTTGGTTCTGTTTTTTTCGCGTTGTCGACCCAATCCGATATCAGTTTCTTCGACGAAGTGCGTTTCTCGATATAACCTTCATGAAGTAAATCTTCGAATAGTAATTCGTTAGTGCCGCCATTCTGTAGCGTGGGGCACAGCATCAGAGATTTTAGCCCCATTGCCGCCGCATCATAGCAAGCGCTCGAAGCCATAGAGATATTACCAGCACAGTGTAATGCTACACTTGGCAGCGGAAGTGTCGAAGATTGCTCCCACTCTGTGTTGGGGTGGCAAGCAACATAATTCCGTGTGAACTGACGCAGCTTAGCATACTTGGAGTCACGCAATTGAACCGGATGCAATCGAAATCGCCAGAATATGTCCTGTCTATTTGCTATGACCCAAGACAAATCCTCTGGGAACAAGCCGTTAGCAAGAATCCCGTCAAACGGCGAATTGGGACCATGGTCTCCGGCATATCCCCACATTAGGGTGATGAGTATCTCTTTCTGGAACTTCTTTCGATCTGTCCGGGGGAGCGCCCATTCTTTTGGAAGACATGATAAGCGTGCAGGAGTAAAGCGTCTAAGGAACGGATGTGGGATAGTTTTTACTTCTATCTGAGGAGAAGTCTGGTTGGAAAATAGAAGTGAGGACTGCGGGCTTAAAGATAGGATGCCGTTAGGTAGCTCTTTTGACGTTGCGACGTCCCAGCCGGCGGGTAGGCAGGTGTGAGATACGCCATGTAATAATTCGAGGGAAAAAATTTCCATATCGTGTGCTGCAACACACAAGTCCCTCCGAGTATCTATAGATATTACAATTTTTGCCCGCGTTTTTTGCAGAATTGATTTGTAGAGGTCAGTGGGGGTTAGCGACAGAGAGCGAGCCATGCGTGGCGAAAATTTCGTGAGTACTCTGGAAATCAAGTACGGTTTGTTTATCGATATAGGTGAACCATGCGCATGCTCGCGTGTCAGGCGTGAGAAAGGATGAGCTATAGTCGCGCATCTCAGTCCTTTTCCCTCAAAATAGTCTTTTAAGCTATCAATAAGAGGTGAATAAGCCTTGTTTCCTAGGGTGACACCACGGTCGACATCGTGACAGAAAAACAAAATGTCAAACTTTTGTAATTGGTTTCTGTCGTCTCCAGTATAGGTATCTATCTTACTATAAGTATTTTTAATAAAATCCAGTAACGGTTTGGTTAGACTTGACAGGGACATCAACATGTTCTCATGCAAAGATTAGCTTATGAAACACGATTTATATGATTTAGCTGTGATCAGAACTTCTAA
>NZ_JBZCIA010000019.1:1673-3045 GCF_059052855.1 Thalassospira sp. CA1 | reverse complement strand
GAGAGTTAGATGACGAGATGTTTGACATTGTGAATAGGGAATATGAAGAGAACGGATCTTTCCGTTGTGATTTTTCGCAACGAAAGAACGTGATCGCGAACTAGTTGTGATGTGGTTTTGCAGGTTTTACCCCTGCGCAAGCCGCAGAACAGTTAGCTGAGGGATCTCTCAAGCATAATAAGGGCATCTGGTGGATGCCTTGGCGTCAAGAGGCGATGAAAGACGTGGCACTCTGCGATAAGCTACGGTGAGCCGAGAGCAGGCTTTGACCCGTAGATTTCTGAATGGGGAAACCCCACCCAATAGGGTGATCCTGTCGTGAATACATAGCGGCAGGAGGCGAACCCGGTGAACTGAAACATCTCAGTAACCGGAGGAAAGGACATCAACCGAGACTTCGCTAGTAGCGGCGAGCGAACGCGAACCAGGCCAGTGGCTTATGCATAAGAACCGGAACGATCTGGAAAGGTCGGCCATAGTGGGTGATAGCCCCGTACGGGTAGAAAATGCATAAGTCCTCGAGTAGGGCGGGACACGTGAAATCCTGTCTGAACATGGGGGGACCACCCTCCAAGCCTAAGTACTCCTTGACGACCGATAGTGTACCAGTACCGTGAGGGAAAGGTGAAAAGCACCCCGATAAGGGGAGTGAAATAGTTCCTGAAACCGGATGCCTACAAGCAGTTGGAGCCTCTTTATGGGGTGACAGCGTACCTCTTGCATAATGGGTCAGCGAGTTAGTCTTACAAGCAAGCTTAAGCCGATAGGTGTAGGCGCAGCGAAAGCGAGTCTTAATAGGGCGATTGAGTTTGTGGGATTAGACCCGAAACCAGGTGATCTAGCCATGAGCAGGTTGAAGGTGATGTAACAGTCACTGGAGGACCGAACCCACGTCTGTTGAAAAAGACGGGGATGACTTGTGGTTAGGGGTGAAAGGCCAATCAAACCTGGAGATAGCTGGTTCTCCGCGAAATCTATTTAGGTAGAGCGTCAGACGAATACCATCGGGGGTAGAGCACTGAATGGGCTAGGGGGCCTTACCGGCTTACCAAACCTAATCAAACTCCGAATACCGATGAGTACTATCTGGCAGACAGACTACGGGTGCTAAGGTCCGTGGTCGAGAGGGAAACAGCCCAGACCGCCAGTTAAGGTCCCAAAGTTGTGGCTAAGTGGGAAAGGATGTAGGACGGCCAAGACAACCAGGACGTTGGCTTAGAAGCAGCCATCGTTTAAAGAAAGCGTAACAGCTCACTGGTCTAAATAAGCTGTCCCGCGCCGAAGATGTACCGGGGCTCAAGCCACACACCGAAACTGCGGACTTGTTCTTTGAACAAGTGGTAGCGGAGCGTTCCGTAAGCCTGTGAAGGTG
>NZ_JBZCIA010000018.1:0-6930 GCF_059052855.1 Thalassospira sp. CA1 | reverse complement strand
AACAAGTTGATGTATGTCACGGTTTTACAACCCCGTTTTTGGTCTAGTACCCGAACCACCAAAAATGGGAGAGAGAAATGACATCCCGACGCCTATTTTCCAAAGCCCTTCTGTCCACCGTTGCGGCATGTGCCCTTGGCGGTGCGGCAATCGCGGCAGAACCAGCCGAACTTCGCGAAAGCGCGCTGGACTATTTTGAAGTCATTCCGTCGATGGTTCCCGCCATCGAAGGCAATGCCGTCACCCGTGAAAAAGTCGAACTGGGCAAGATGCTGTTCTTTGAACCGCGTCTGTCGGCCAGTGCGATCATTTCGTGCAACACCTGCCACAACCTTGGCATGGGTGGGGATGACAATCTGGAAACCTCCATCGGACATGGCTGGCAGAAAGGCCCGCGCAATGCGCCAACCGTTCTGAACGCCGTCTTCAACGAAGCCCAGTTCTGGGATGGTCGCGCCGAAGACCTTAAGGCACAGGCCAAAGGCCCGGTTCAGGCCGGCGTTGAAATGGCCAGCACGCCGGAACGTGTTGTCACTGTGCTAAAATCCATCCCGGAATATGTCGACCATTTCAAAACGGCATTCCCGGGCGAAGATGATCCTGTGACCTTTGACAATATGGCAAAGGCGATCGAGGCATTCGAAGCAACCCTGATCACCCCGGCCTCCCGGTTTGACCAGTTCCTTGAAGGCAATGACACCATCATGACCGAAACCGAGATGACAGGTCTGGAACTGTTCATCGATACCGGCTGTGCATCCTGCCACAACGGGGTGAATGTCGGTGGTACCGGTTATTATCCATTTGGTGTTGTTGAAAAGCCGGGCTCCGAAGTCCTGCCGCCTGATGACAAGGGCCGCTTTGCCGTTACCCAGACCGCAAGTGATGACTATGTGTTCCGGGCCGGTCCGCTGCGCAACATCGCGCTGACCGCGCCATATTTCCATTCCGGCAAAGTCTGGGATCTGGAACAGGCAGTTGCGATCATGAGCAGTTCACAACTGGGCACCGAGCTGTCCGAGGATGAAGTCAAGGCGATCACCGCCTTCCTTCAAACCCTGACAGGTCAGGAACCGCAGGTCACCTATCCGATCCTGCCGGTCAGCAGCACGGACACGCCAAAACCGGCCGCGATGATTGCCAACTGATATTGCATCCGCGTGCACTATCAAGTTGATCCGGTGCCCGTCACCCTATACTGGGTGGCGGGCATTTTTTGTCACCGTCAAAAGGCAAAGGATACCCGTGCCTTTGCCTCCCAGATATCAAGCCCGTTCTGCCCGATACTCAGATACCCGGCCCCGACGTCAAAGGCGATCCGGTCCTCATAGAAAAACCGCATCCCGCCGCGGATGGTGCCGGTCACAGGCGATGTGTCTTCAAGTCGCAGATCACCCGACAGGATCTTGCCGTCATTGGGACGATCGAGTGCGATATGCAGCCCAAGCTCGCCATAGGGCATTCCCAAAAGGTCATCACCAAGATCGACATACCGGCTGGCCTCGCCCGATAGTTCCGCCGAACCATAACCAAAATGATCCGAGCCGATATTGACCGTCACCGGTGTGGTGTTGATCGTACCGCTCAGATCATAGTCCTCGACAAAGGTTTCGGCATAGGAAAGACCAAGGCGCGGGCGCAAGAACCATTCTTCATAGCGATACTGCCCGTTGATTGCGGCCGCGGCGGAAAGTTGATGGGAAAAGTAATTCCCTTCAAGAACGACAACCTCAAGATCGTTTTGCAACAACATATAGCCAAGCGATCCCTGCACCGCCCATTGTGGCGACAGCCGATGGGCAAAATACGGCCCGACCGAAAAACCATAGGCCGCGGTTTCCAGCCCGCCGTCATATCCATCGGACCCGCTGGTTTCAAATGATGCAGAAATACCGGCAACCGTATCCTCGGCAATTTCGCGATCAACCCCGAACAGGAACGAACCGCTGTAACCTTCGGTATCAAGATTATGACGATGATCCTCGGCATAAAAGCCGCGCGTTTCCGACCAGAAGTTCCACAAGGGTTCACGCATAAAATCGCGCCCCGGCGTCAATGGCACGTCCGACTGTTCAAGCAAGGATGCCACCGTGATCCCCTCATACCCACCCTGTCGGACCAAGGTGCAGGGCGCGGTAAAAATCGCCCCGCTTTCATCGAGATACAGGTATCCATTCCCTTCAAGGATCGCACAGGTACTGTCCGCAAGATATGCGTCAGGGCGCTTTGAAAGTTGCGCATTGGCAACTGTTTCCGGCACGTTTGGCGATGGCGGGGTGATGACTGGAACCTCCGGCGTAACCGGTTCCGGGGGCAGCACCCCGATGGGTGGTTTTGTGCCGATTGGAAGTTCCGGCGTGATCCCGGTTGGCGGCAAGGTGCCAATGGGCGGCGTTACACCAATCGGCAGTTCCGGCGTAATCAGATCGGGTGGCAAAATGCCGATGGGCGGTTTGACGGCAATCGGGACCTCGGGCGTGATGCCGGTCGGCGGCAGGATACCGATTGGCGGGATCACGGCGATGGGGATTTCCGGTGTGATTGTTTGGGGCGGCAAAATCCCGATCGGCGGCTTGATCGCAACGGGCGGATCAACAACCACCGGCACCTCTGGTGTCAGAAAATCAGGGAATAATCGTCCGATGGGCGGCAGGTTCACCCCGCCTTTCTGGTTCTGACTGTCCAGAAGACAGCCACCGCCACTATTGTCATAAAGATGGTGCGTCCCACCATTTCCGGTCGAGACAACATCCGACAGGGTCAGATGCAACCCGCGCCGTGCCTGGTTCCAGCTATCCTTGGTTGCCCCTTGCGCATCAACGCGAAACGCCCCGGAACTGGTTCCTGACAGCCACACTGAATTGGAATTATCAGCTGTTTTCCCCACAAAAATCAGCCCACCATCTGCGGTACAATTGGCCGCCCGCGCCTCCGACAGCGACGCCGTTGCAAATAACGCCCCAACACCCGCAATCGCCCAATGACCAGCAAACTGGCCAACAACTGACCGTCCCATATCAGCCCCCCCATCATGGTATCCAAGTTGCACGCGCAGCACCTGTCGGTTTGATCCGACTATTACGCACAGAATTCATGCTGTTCAAAGCGGTCCCAAAGCTGTGTTTGTATCCACCGGTTATTTCGGAAACAGGAATGTCAAAATCAGTCGCGCGCCCCACCCATCGGGCCCCGCATCCGGACTATCAACCCAATAACGGACACCCGCCCCGACACTGATTTTCTGATCGCCGATGCTGGTCAGCTTGGAAACAATCCCATTGACCGGCACCGACCATTGTTCGGCCGTCCAGTTATAGGTGCTTTCGGTATTCAGCGCGAAAGTCCAGGCATTCGGCGTGGTGTAATTGATAAAGGGTTGGAAAAAACTGGCGTTGGTCGCCGAGGCCGCAGACCCTTCGTCCGCGCCCCAGACATGATTGGTCAACATGCCATAGTTCCACGGACCATCGGCAAACAAACCAACCGCCGTCGGACCAGCGCCCCATTGATCAACGCCAAGACTGCTTTCACTGGCGGTTGGCAGTAACAATGCCGGACCAACACCCCAGATCAGGCCGCTTTCGGTGGGCTCAACCGGCGAGAAGAAGAAGCTTTGAACCGTATCGCCAATGCCGGTATCGGTGCCACTATTGCCATTGATATCGTTCTGATGCACCAACGGCAAAATGGTGCGCGAAATCAGGTTCCAGTCATCATTCAGACGCATCGGCATGACCGGTTGCACATTGATCAGGTATTTTTCCCCGTCAGCCGATCCATACCCGCTGTCATAATTACCCTGCAACGGGACGCTGATCAGATTGGCCACCGGATTGGCCAACTGTTTGGCAAGATCGGAATTGTCACTTTGCGCGAACGCCGGGACCTGCATCAGCATGACGCCACCCCCGACCGCACCGGCAAAGACCCGCTGGCGCACGCAAAATTTTAGAAATCTTACGAAAAGCATGGTCTGTTCCTTTCTCAGTTGATGGGGCGCATGTCGCGGCGACAACCGATGCACAGATCAAACAGCATTTCCTGACAACCAATCCGCCATCAGGCGAAAGTGAGGATCATTGGATATCCCTGACGATGCGAAATCCGATATGGTTGGAACCGATATGCCCCTCGGCAGGTTGTCGGGCGGCCGGGCGATAGCGCAGGCAGAAATTTGGCGCACATAACCATGATCCGCCTTTCACAACGGTCATCGGGCCGGTTGCGCTGCTGGCAAAACGTACGGCAAGCTTCATAGGCGGGCCACTTGGGTCCGTCTGGGCAGTGTTTGGATGCCCCGGCACCCACCAATCATTGACGTGTTCCCAAACATTTCCGGCCATGTCGTAAAGACCATAACCATTTGCCGCAAATTGCCCGACGGGTGCAGTTCCGTGATAACCGTCATCGGCCAGATCGTCTGTCGGGAACTGCCCCTGCCAGCTATTGGCTTTCCAGCCCTGGGCAGGGTCATATGTGTCGCCCCAGACATACGCCTTGCGCGACAGACCGCCACGCGCGGCAAACTCCCACTCCGCCTCGGTCGCAAGCCTGCCACCAGCCCATTTGGCATAGGCACGCGCATCTTCGATGGACACCTGTGTTACCGGATGATCATCCAGGCCATCGATGTTGCTTTCGGGTCCGGTTGGATGTTGCCAGTTTGCCCCGGCGATATACCGCCACCAGTTTCCGATATCCCCCATATCCACAGCACCTGCGGGTTGGGCAAAAACCATCGATCCGGGTTGAAGCAGTTCCTCGGGCACACCGGGATAGTCCGCCGGATCAAGCGGCTTTTCCACGGACGTCACATATCCGGTTTCTTCGACAAATTCGCGAAACTGCGCATTGGTAATTTCGGTTCGGCTGATCGCAAAGGGCGAAACCGTCACCTGATGGATTTCGGTTTCTTCCCGATAAATGCGGTCTTCCCCCATCAGGAAGGTGCCACCCGATAGTTCGACAAACTCAGGCAGGTCTGCCGCACTGGCAGCGGGTAACCCCAAAAGGCCTGCGACCGCACAAGACAGGATAGGGAGATTGCCCCGAAAAATGTATCTCCCAAAGACCGTCAGTCCCTTCATCCTATTGGCGTCCCTTGGCAAGGAAATCCTGCACCATGTTCGACATGTCAAACGAGGCCCCGCCCTGCACAGGCGGATATTCGCCAAGCGTCTGAAGATGCTGGGTCATCAGCACACTGACCGGCTGCATGAGCCATGAGACCTTCTGTGCAAGATGGCCATAGGAATCAATGCTGCTGTAGCTTTCGAACGGATCCATCCGCAGATTGAAGATCATCGGGAAGTTCCGCGGCGTCATGTTATCGTAGTAATCTTCCTTAAGCGCGAAGTGCAGTTTCCAGGGCCCGACGCGCACAGCCGTCAGCTGGCTTTCGAAATAATAGAAGATGTGATCACGTGCCGACTGGTCGGTTTCACCCTGCCAGTAAGGCAGGTTGTTCACCCCATCGATATACTGGTTTTTTTCTTCCATCACCCGTTCGGCAGGATCATCAATCCCCGCGGCAACGGCAAGGGATGTGAACATGTCCTGATGGCCCTGAATACCGTTCAGTATTTTGTCTTCGGGAAGTTTGCCCGGCCAGCGGATCATGGATGGCACACGAACGCCACCTTCATAGGTGGTCATTTTCTCGCCGCGGAACGGGGTGGTCGCGCCGTGCGGCCAGGATGCATGCTCAGGCCCATTATCGGTCGAATACCAGACGATAGTGTTTTCAGCCAAACCCTGCGCATCAAGCCAATCAAGCACACCGCCAATATCGTGATCGTGCTGCAACATACCGCTGCCGTGATAATCGGCCTCGGATGTATATTCCTCGGCAGCGTAACGCCACTGCTCATTCAGCCGGGTGTAAAGGTGCATGCGGCTGGTATTAAGCCAGACAAAGAACGGCTCATTGGCATCCTTGGCAGCCGTCATGAAATTGATCGCCGCCGGGATGATTTCTGCCCCGTCAAAATCCTTCATCCGTTCCTGGGTGAGTGGACCGGTATCCTGAATGATCTGTTTGCCGACCCGGCCAAAGCGCGGATCGACCGCGCCGTTGTCTTCTTCGGTGGCAAAGCTGTGTAACACCCCGCGGGTACCAAAGCGGGCGTCATATTCCTCAAGCGATCCGGCAAACTGCTCCGCAAAGCGTTGATAATCGCGTTGCTCGGCTTCTTCCTGCGTGTTGAGGTGATAAAGATTGCCAAAGAACTCGTCAAAGCCATGGACCGTTGGCAAATGTTCGTTGCGGTCGCCCAGATGGTTCTTGCCAAACTGCCCGGTGCGATAGCCCTCTTCTTTCAGAAGCTCCGCCAGTGTCGGGCTTTCCTTTTGCAGGCCAAGTGTCGCCCCCGGCTGGCCAACCGTCGTCATGCCCGACCGGATCGGATATTGCCCGGTAATAAAGGCCGCACGCCCGGCCGTGCAGCTCGGTTGTGCATAGTGGTCGGTAAACCGAATGCCTTCATTGGCGATCCGGTCGATATTGGGGGTCGTGTAACCCATGGTGCCCAGCCCATAGGAAGACAGGTTCTGCCAGCCGATGTCATCGCCCCAGATCACAAGGATATTGGGCCTTTCCGCGTCCTGCGCAGATGCTGGAGACCAGATGAAATTCAGGGAAATCGCCGCCACCGCCGCAACCAGAAACGTCTTCATTATCTGCTCCTATCCTTCGCGCTTTCGCAAGCAATGTCGGCAAGAGAATTTCCGGGGGATCCAATGAAGGCACATCGCACGAAACACGGGTTGCGCTTAAACCTGTGAGGCTTGCTTTGAGGTACTGATAGTACCCCATAAAAACTTTGGGTTGAATAACTTGTTTGTGAAATGGGACACACTTGCGCATCGCCATAAGGAACCGGGGCCTGCGATGCAGAGGACGGGGAGGTCGTACACACAAATACGCTTTTC
>NZ_JBZCIA010000017.1:0-16010 GCF_059052855.1 Thalassospira sp. CA1 | reverse complement strand
ACGCCGTTCTTCTCGAACTACCGTCCGCAGTTCTACTTCCGTACGACTGACGTAACCGGTTCGATCGAGCTGCCGGCTGGCACCGAAATGGTTATGCCGGGCGACAACGTTCAGATGACCGCAACTCTCATTGCACCGATCGCAATGGACGAAGGTCTGCGTTTCGCAATCCGTGAAGGCGGTCGTACCGTCGGTGCGGGTGTTGTTGCGAAAATCATCGAATAATTTTTGAGATTTTGCACGATTGAGTGCTTGATCTTGGATGTGCGGGCGGCTATAACCCGCCCGCACACCCCGCCACCCGGGCGGGATTTAGTCAGGAAGAAGATAAGCTTTTCAACTTTCTGATGTCTTGTAGGAGTGTAGCTCAGTTGGTAGAGCATCGGTCTCCAAAACCGAGTGTCGGGGGTTCGAGTCCCTCCTCTCCTGCCACTTTTTCCGGGTTGTGAAATAAAGCATTAGAAAGCGGTGTAACCCCGACAATGGCTAAAACGTCGCCAGCACAATTCGTACAGCAGGTCCGCTCCGAAGCGAAAAAAGTTTCGTGGCCGTCCCGTAAGGAAACGACTGTTTCGACCATCATGGTTTTCGTGATGGTTGCTCTTGCGTCTGTTTTCTTCTTTGTTGTCGATCAGCTCCTCGCATGGGGTGTTAAGCTGGTCTTTGGTGTTGGGGGTTGATTATGGCGCATCGCTGGTACGTTTTGCACGTTCACTCCGGTTTTGAGAAAAAGGTCGCCCAGTCGATCCGCGAACAGGCCATCAAGAAAGGTCTGGAAGGCGAGATCGAAGAAGTTCTGGTGCCGACCGAAGAGACTGTCGAGGTGCGTCGCGGCGCAAAGGTCAATGCCGAGCGGAAGTTTTTCCCGGGCTATGTCCTGCTGAAGATGGATCTCACTGACGAAAGCTGGCATCTGGTGAAAAACACCGCCAAGGTTACCGATTTCCTCGGCAGCCGTGGCAAGCCGATGCCGATTTCCGAAAAGGAAGCTCAGCACATTCTGCATCAGGTGCAGGAAGGTGTTGATCGTCCGAAGCCGACCATCGCATTCGATATCGGCGAGGAAGTACGTGTTTCCGACGGTCCGTTTGCATCGTTTAACGGGATTGTCGAAGGGGTTGATGAAGAACGTGCACGCCTGAAGGTGTCTGTTTCGATCTTCGGTCGTTCAACTCCGGTCGAGCTGGAATACACCCAGGTCGAGAAGCTTTAAAAAACGATCTTGAAAATTTAAGTCGCTGCTTGTATACGCAGGCAGCAATCAAGGCGCGGGAGGTCAGCCATGGCCGTACCGCGCGCTTCTTTAAGAGGTACCCTAATGGCGAAGAAAATCGACGGCTATCTTAAGCTGCAGATTCCCGCCGGCAAAGCCAACCCGTCGCCGCCTGTCGGCCCGGCTCTTGGTCAGCGCGGCGTGAATATCATGGAATTCTGCAAGGCGTTCAACGCAGCGACCCAGCAGATGGAACCTGGTATGCCGATTCCGGTCGTCATCACCGTTTATTCCGACCGTTCCTTCTCTTTCGTAACCAAAACCCCGCCGGCATCCTACTTCCTGAAAAAGGCAGCAGGCATTGCCAAGGGCTCCGGCACCACCGGTAAAGGTTATGTTGGTAAAGTAACCAAAGCACAGGTCAAAGAAATCGCAGAAGCCAAAATGGCTGACCTCAACGCATTTGACGTTGATGGCGCGATGGCAATGATCGAGGGCTCTGCCCGTGCGATGGGTCTCGAGGTTGTGGAGTAAGACGATGGCCAAGACTGGTAAACGCCTTGCCCAGGCCTATGAGGGCATCGACCGTAACACCCAGTACGAACTTGCAGCTGCTGTAAAGCTCGTCAAAGAAGGTGCAAAAGCCAAATTCGATGAAACCATCGAAATGGCCATGAACCTTGGTGTTGATCCGCGTCACGCTGACCAGATGGTCCGTGGTGTTGTTTCCCTGCCGCATGGTACCGGTAAAACCATGCGCGTTGCTGTCTTCGCAAAAGAAGCCAAAGCAGAAGAAGCCCAGAAAGCTGGTGCAGACGCTGTTGGCGCCGAAGACCTGATGGAAGCAATGCAGAAAGGCGATCTGAACTATGATCGCGTTATTGCAACCCCGGACATGATGGCTGTTGTCGGCCGTCTCGGTAAGGTACTCGGCCCGCGCGGCCTGATGCCGAACCCGAAACTCGGCACCGTGACCATGGATGTTGCGACCGCTGTTTCCGACGCAAAAGCTGGCCAGGTCCAGTTCCGCGCCGAGAAAAACGGTATCGTTCATGCAGGTATTGGCAAGGCATCGTTCAGCGAAGAACAGATCCTTGAGAATGCAAAAGCATTCGTCGATGCGATCGTAAAAGCAAAACCGACAGGCGCAAAAGGTGTTTACCTGCAGCGCGCTGCGATCAGCTCCACCATGGGTGCTGGCGTGAAACTGTCGATTGCTGACATCGCGTCGAAGTAAGAAATTTCGAATTCTGACCGGTCTTCGGATCGGTCAGGACCGGAGAGGGCTTTAGGCCCTCTCTACCTGTCTGTCCCAGACTGCAGGTGAGTGGGATTTGCCGCTCTTAATTCCCTGCATAGGCAGAGGTTCCGGTTCTTAGTTTTCCCCATCGGGGATTCACACAAGGCTTGAACATCTGGCAAACGGACGGGCGTCACAGACCAGTTCGAAAGGACTGGTCGCGTCTGTGAACCTCCTTGTGGGGTTCAGGGCAATAAGCAATGTCGGAGACTAAAAGTGAACCGCGATGAAAAACAACAGTTCGTAGCAGAAATGCGCGAAGTGTTCGAAGGTGCGGAAGGCGTCGTCATCACCCAGTATAAGGGTCTGACGGTTGCTGAAATCACCGCTCTTCGTGCACAGATGCGTGATTCTGGTGCGGGCTTCAAGGTCACCAAAAACCGGCTTACGCGACTTGCTCTGGAAGGCACCAAATTTGCTGGTCTTGCAGACTACTTCACCGGTCCGACCGCGATTGGCTACTCAGCTGATCCGGCTTCGGTCGCAAAAGTAGCCTCCGAGTTCGCGAAATCCAACGACAAGCTGGTTCTTGTTGCTGGTGCCATCGGCGAACAGGTTCTCGATGAACAGGGCATCAAAGCTCTGGCAGAACTGCCGTCGCTGGACGAACTTCGTGCGAAACTGGTTGGTATGATCCAGACCCCGGCACAGCGTATCGCTATGCTGACCTCCAAGCCGGCGGGCCAGATCGCCCAGGTGCTGAAGGCATATGCCGACAAAGGCGAAGCCGCGTAAACCAAAGTAATCAGATATCTCAGATATCTAAGTTCAAGCCTAGGAGTATAGTAAAATGGCCGATCTTAAGGCACTCGTTGAAGAGCTTTCCAAGCTCACCGTTCTTGAAGCTGCAGAACTTTCCAAAATGCTCGAAGAAGAGTGGGGCGTTTCCGCCGCTGCTCCGGTAGCTGTTGCTGCTGCTGGTGGCGCTGCTGCCGGTGGTGCTGCTGCTGAAGAAAAAACCGAATTCGACGTTATCCTCGCTTCTGCTGGCGACAAGAAAATCAACGTCATTAAAGAAGTACGCGGCATCACCGGTCTTGGCCTCAAAGAAGCCAAAGACCTGGTTGAAGGCGCTCCGAAAGCCGTCAAAGAAGGCGTTGCTAAGGACGAAGCCGAAGAAATCAAGAAGAAGCTGGAAGAAGCCGGCGCAACCGTCGAACTCAAATAATCGACGGCTTCTTGCCAAGGTCTGGGTCGGCGTCCTTCGGGCGCCGGCCCTTCCGTCTCTGTGCACTACGGCAATCGTGCCGAGCCCGTGCAGAGGCGCGAACAGGAATTTAACGGTTGACGCTGCCAAAGGTAATCGTACATAACGTAAGGCCGTTTAGGTCAGAGGTTATCTTTGACGGCGTCGACAGCCGAGGGATCAGTGATCTCAATCAAGTTGGATGTCAAATAACATCCACAGTCATAATCAAGTGAACGCCCGCCCCGTACGGGGCTCGGGCGTCGTTGTGCTGTATGCGTTTTGCGCGACTCGCAAACGTGACAGAGCAGGGACGAACGAGTTCGGACGGTGTGGGGAGGCGCGATTAAAGGAACGATGATGGATAAGTCCTTTACTGGTCGAAAGCGCATCCGCAAAAGCTTTGGACGGATCAGCGAAGTCGCTCCGCTCCCGAATCTCATCGAGGTTCAAAAGAATTCCTACGATAAGTTTTTGCAGACCGGAATCTCGCAGGAGCAGCGAGACGATGCAGGTCTTCAGGAAGTATTCAAGAGCGTCTTTCCGATTAAAGATTTTTCGGAACGCGCAACTCTTGAATTTGTTTCCTATGAGCTTGAGCAGCCCAAATACGATACCGAAGAGTGCCGCCAGCGTGGTATGACCTTTGCCGCACCGCTGCGCGTTACCCTGCGTCTGGTTGTCTGGGATATCGACGAGGACACGGGTGCCCGTTCGATCCGCGATATCAAGGAACAGGACGTTTACATGGGCGACATGCCGCTCATGACCGAACACGGTACCTTTATCGTGAACGGCACCGAGCGTGTGATTGTTTCCCAGATGCACCGTTCGCCGGGCGTCTTCTTCGACCATGACAAGGGCAAGAGCCACAGCTCGGGCAAATATCTGTTTGCCGCACGTGTCATTCCGTATCGTGGATCCTGGCTCGATTTCGAATTCGATGCCAAAGACATTCTTTACGTCCGTATCGACCGTCGCCGCAAACTGCCGGCGACCACGCTGCTTATGGCTCTTGAAAACGAAGAGTCCGAACAGCTGCGTGCACAGCGTGCCGAAGAAGGCCGTTCTGTCGATCCGTCGGAAATCGAAGGTCTGACCCCGGAAGAAATCCTCAACTATTACTATGAGTCGGCTGAATACCGCCGCACCAAGGATGGTTGGGTTACCGATTTCAGCGTCGAGCGTTACATTGGCCAGAAGCTTGTCTTCGATCTGATCGATGCCAAAAGCGGCGAAGTTGTTGCTGCGGCTGGTTCCAAGATCACCAAGCGTTCTGCTGGCAAAATCGCCGAACAGGGTGTCACCGAGATCCTCGTGCCCGAAGAGCAGCTTAACGGCTGGTTCATGGCTGATGACCTCATCGATGGTGAAACCGGCGAGATCCTGGCTGAAGCCGGCCACGAACTGACCGAGGAAGTGTTCGAGCAGCTGAAAGAATGGGGTGTTGATTCCGTTCGTCTGCTGATGATCGACCACAACCAGGTTGGTCCGTATCTGCGCAACACCATGGCGCTGGACAAGAACAGCAACCGCGAAGAAGCCCTTGTGGACATCTATCGCGTGATGCGCCCGGGCGAACCGCCGACCCTCGAGGGTGCGGAAGCCATGTTCAAGGGCCTGTTCTTCGATTCAGAGCGTTATGACCTTTCCGCGGTTGGCCGCGTGAAAATGAATGCGCGTCTGAACCTCGAATGTGCAGACACCGTTCGTATCCTGCGTCGCGAAGACATTCTGGAAGTCGTCCGTGTTCTGATCGACCTGAAAGACGGTCGTGGCGAGATTGACGATATTGACCACCTCGGCAACCGTCGTCTGCGTTCGGTTGGCGAGCTGATGGAAAACCAGTTCCGCGTTGGTCTGCTGCGTATGGAACGTGCGATCCGCGAGCGTATGAGCTCGGTCGAGATCGACAACGTCATGCCGCATGACCTGATCAATGCCAAGCCGGTTGCGGCTGCTGTTCGTGAATTCTTCGGCTCCTCGCAGCTGTCGCAGTTCATGGACCAGACCAACCCGCTTTCGGAAATTACCCACAAACGTCGTCTTTCGGCGCTTGGCCCGGGTGGTTTGACCCGTGAGCGTGCAGGCTTTGAAGTGCGTGACGTTCATCCGACCCACTATGGTCGTATCTGCCCGGTTGAAACGCCGGAAGGTCCGAACATTGGTCTGATCAACTCGCTGGCGACCTTTGCCCGCGTCAACCAGTACGGCTTCATTGAAAGCCCGTATCGTAAGGTTGTCGATGGTAACGTCACCGCAGAGGTTATTTACCTCTCGGCGATCGAAGAAGGCCGTTATGTCATCGCACAGGCAAACGAACCGCTTAACGCTGACTTCAGCTTTACCAACGAACTGATCAACACCCGTAAGGCCGGTGACCACTACATGGCCCGCTCCGAAGAGATCGACCTGATGGACGTCTCGCCGAAGCAGCTGGTATCGGTCGCATCCGCGCTCATTCCGTTCCTCGAGAACGATGACGCGAACCGCGCACTGATGGGCTCGAACATGCAGCGTCAGGCGGTTCCGTTGATCCGCTCCGAGGCTCCGTATGTCGGGACCGGTATGGAAGTTCCGGTGGCACGTGATTCGGGTGCAACCCTGATCGCACGCCGTGATGGTGTTGTTGAATCCGTTGACGCGACCCGTATGGTCATTCGCGCAACTGGTGACATTGCTGCTTCGGAATCGGGTGTCGATATTTACACCCTGCTGAAATATCAGCGTTCCAACCAGGGCAGCTGCATCAACCAGCGTCCGCTGGTGAAAGTTGGCGATGTTGTCCAGAAGGGTGACATCATTTCGGATGGTCCGTGTACCGATATGGGTGAACTCGCCCTCGGCCGTAACGTGCTCGTCGCGTTCATGCCGTGGAACGGTTACAACTTCGAGGACTCCATCCTTCTGTCCGAACGTATTGCCCGTGATGACGTCTATACCTCGATCCACATCGAGGAATTCGAAGTCATGGCCCGCGATACCAAGCTCGGTCAGGAAGAAATCACCCGTGATATTCCGAACGTCGGTGAAGAAGCGCTCAAAAACCTCGACGAGGCGGGCATTGTCTACATCGGTGCGGAAATCAAACCGGGCGATATCCTTGTCGGTAAGGTAACGCCAAAGGGCGAAAGCCCGATGACGCCGGAAGAAAAACTTCTGCGCGCCATCTTCGGTGAAAAAGCATCTGACGTTCGCGATACCTCGCTTCGTGTCCCGCCGGGACAGTTCGGTACTATTGTTGAAGTCCGCGTGTTCTCACGTCGTGGCGTTGACAAGGACGAACGTGCTCTGGCGATCGAACGCGCAGAAATCGAACGTCTCGCACAGGACCGCGATGACGAACGTGCGATCCTCGAGCGTAACTTCTATGGTCGTTTGCAGAACCTTCTGGTTGGTCAGAAACTGGTTGATGGTCCGAAGGGCCTGACCGGTGAGTTGACCGAAGAAAGCCTTTCGGGTGTTGCCCGTGGTCTTTGGCGCCAGATCGCTGTTGCAGATGACAATGTCATGTCGGACATCGAAGCTCTGAAAAAACAGTTCGAGGAATCGATTGCTGTTCTTCAGGCCCGCTTCGATGACAAGGTCGACAAACTGCAGGCCGGTGACGAACTGCCGCCGGGCGTGATGAAGATGGTCAAAGTCTTCGTCGCAGTTAAACGTAAAATGCAGCCGGGTGATAAAATGGCCGGCCGTCACGGGAACAAGGGTGTCGTATCGCGCATTATGCCGGTTGAAGACATGCCGCACCTCGAAGACGGTACGCCGGTCGATATCGTTTTGAACCCGCTGGGTGTTCCGTCGCGTATGAACGTCGGCCAGATCCTTGAAACCCACCTTGGTTGGGCGTCTCGTGGTCTGGGCGAACAGATCGGCGAACTCGTCGATGCTGTTGCCGATGGTCGTGGCGAGATGGATGACCTGCGCAGCAAGCTTAATGATGTCTACGAAGGCGAAGAATACATCGCCGGCATCAAAGAGCTTTCTGATGGCGAAGTCATTGAACTTGGTAACAACCTGCGTCGCGGCGTCCCGATGGCCACCCCGGTCTTCGACGGTGCCCGTGAGCCGGATGTTGTTCGTATGCTTGAAAAGGCAGGCCTCGATGGTTCTGGCCAGGTCGATCTCTATGACGGTCGTACCGGTGAGAAATTCCATCGCAAGGTGACAGTGGGCTATATCTACATGCTCAAACTGCACCACTTGGTCGACGACAAGATCCACGCACGTTCGATTGGTCCGTACTCTCTTGTTACCCAGCAGCCGCTGGGTGGTAAGGCGCAGTTCGGTGGCCAGCGTTTCGGGGAGATGGAAGTGTGGGCACTCGAAGCTTACGGTGCCGCTTACACCCTCCAGGAAATGCTTACGGTCAAGTCGGATGACGTTTCGGGCCGTACCAAGGTCTACGAAGCCATTGTTCGCGGCGAAGACACCTTCGAAGCCGGCATTCCGGAATCCTTTAACGTTCTCGTTAAAGAACTCCGTTCGCTTGGCCTCAATGTCGAGCTTGAGCAGAACGATTTCTAAGTGTTTGGCTGACAGGGGTGCCCATCCGGGCATCCCGGTCGCCAAATCGCATCTTTCGGCCTGAAATTGGCGAAACCCGGCGAGACCGGGCATAGCGGGAGAGCCTTTATGAACGAGTTGATGAAGATCTTCGGGCAGCCGCAGGGCACCCAGAGCTTCGATCAGATCCGGATTCAGATTGCCAGCCCGGAGCGTATCCGCTCCTGGTCGTTCGGCGAGATCAAGAAACCGGAAACCATCAACTACCGGACCTTCAAACCGGAGCGCGACGGCCTGTTCTGTGCGCGCATTTTTGGTCCGGTGAAGGACTACGAATGCTTGTGCGGTAAGTACAAGCGTATGAAGTATCGCGGCATTATCTGTGAGAAATGCGGCGTCGAAGTGACTCTGGCCAAAGTACGTCGTGAACGTATGGGCCATATCGAACTGGCGGCACCTGTTGCCCACATCTGGTTCATGAAGTCGCTGCCGAGCCGTCTGGGTCTGCTGCTGGACATGACGCTCAAGGATCTTGAGCGCATTCTGTACTTCGAAAACTATGTGGTTATCGAACCGGGCCTTACCCCGCTTAAAATGGGTGAGCTCCTGTCCGAAGACCAGTATATGACCGCCCAGGAAGAATATGGCGAAGACAGCTTCCGCGCCGGTATCGGTGCAGAGGCCATCCGCGATATGCTTGCGGCGATCGACCTTGATGAAGAACGCGAAACCGCGAAAATCGACCTCAAGGAAACCAATTCCGAAGCCAAGCGCAAGAAGCTGGTCAAGCGTCTCAAGCTGATTGAGGCCTTCCAGGAATCCGGCGCACGCCCGGAATGGATGATTCTTGAAGTGATCCCGGTTATCCCGCCGGAACTGCGCCCGCTGGTTCCGCTGGATGGCGGCCGTTTCGCGACCTCGGATCTGAACGACCTTTACCGTCGTGTGATCAACCGTAACAACCGTCTGAAGCGCCTGATCGAGCTTCGTGCGCCTGATATTATCGTGCGTAACGAAAAACGTATGCTTCAGGAATCGGTTGATGCGCTGTTTGACAACGGTCGTCGCGGTCGTCCGATCACTGGTGCCAACAAGCGTCCGCTCAAATCGATGTCGGACATGCTCAAAGGCAAGCAGGGTCGTTTCCGTCAGAACCTTCTGGGTAAACGCGTCGACTATTCCGGTCGTTCGGTTATTACCGTGGGTCCGAACCTGAAACTGCACCAGTGCGGTCTGCCAAAGAAAATGGCGCTCGAACTGTTCAAGCCGTTCGTCTACGCGAAGCTGGAACTGTACGGGATGGCCACCACCATCAAGGCTGCAAAGCGCATGGTGGAAAAAGAGCGCGCCGAAGTCTGGGATATCCTCGAACAGGTTATCCGCGAACACCCGGTTATGCTCAACCGTGCACCGACGCTTCACCGTCTTGGTATTCAGGCGTTCGAGCCTACCCTGATCGAAGGTAAGGCCATCCAGCTGCACCCGCTCGTTTGTACTGCGTTTAACGCGGACTTCGACGGTGACCAGATGGCTGTCCACGTACCGCTGTCGCTTGAAGCCCAGCTTGAAGCACGTACCCTGATGATGTCGACCAACAACATCCTGTCGCCGGCATCGGGTAAACCGATCATCGTGCCGTCGCAGGACATCGTCCTTGGTCTGTACTACATCTCCATGGAGCGTGATGGTCAGCCGGGCGAGGGCATGTCGTTTGTTAACATCGCCGAGATCGAGCAGGCTCTGGATGAAGGTGTTGTAAACCTGCATTCCAAGGTCAATGCCCGTTACCACACGGTTGATGAAAACAACGAACCGATCACCGTTCGTGTTGCCACCACCCCGGGCCGCATGCTGCTGTCGGAACTTCTGCCGCGTCATCCGCGCATTCCGTTCTCGACCATCAACAAGCTGCTTACCAAGAAAGACGTCTCGAACGTTATCGACGTCGTCTATCGTCACTGTGGCCAGAAAGAGACCGTTATCTTTGCTGACCGCATGATGGGCCTTGGTTTCAACTGGGCATGTAAAGCCGGTATTTCGTTTGGCAAGGATGACATGATCATTCCGGACGCCAAGGAAAAGCTGGTTGGCGAGACCCATGAAAAGGTCAAGGAATACGAGCAGCAGTACCAGGATGGTCTCATCACCCGTGGTGAGAAATACAACAAGGTTGTTGACGCCTGGGCACAGTGCACCGACGACGTTTCCGAAGCGATGATGAAAGTCATCTCGGCAACGGCTGAAGGTGACAATGTGAACTCGGTTTACATGATGGCGCACTCCGGTGCCCGTGGTTCTGCCGCCCAGATGCGTCAGCTGGCTGCTATGCGTGGCCTGATGGCGAAACCGGATGGCTCGATCATCGAGACGCCGATTATTTCGAACTTTAAAGAAGGCCTGACCGTGCAGGAGTACTTCAACTCCACCCACGGTGCTCGTAAAGGTCTGGCTGATACCGCACTGAAAACGGCGAACTCGGGTTACCTGACCCGTCGTCTCGTTGACGTGGCCCAGGACTGCATCATCACTCAGCATGATTGCGGTACTGATCGTGGTCTCGACATCGCAGCCGTCGTCGACTCCGGTGAGGTTATCGAAACCCTTTCCGATCGTATCCTCGGTCGTTTCACCGCTGACGAGATTGTCAATCCGTCGACCGGTGAAATCATCGTACCGAAGAACGAAATGGTCGAAGAAGATCACCTTGATCTGATCGAAAAGGCTGGCGTCGAAATGGCGCGTATCCGTTCGGTTCTGACCTGTGACGCCGAAACCGGTGTTTGCGGCCATTGCTATGGTCGTGACCTGGCCCGCGGTACCACGGTCAACATCGGTGAAGCTGTCGGTGTTATCGCCGCACAGTCGATCGGTGAGCCAGGTACCCAGCTGACCATGCGTACGTTCCACATTGGTGGTGCCGCGCAGCGTGGTGCAGAAGTTTCCGGTGTCGAAGCAAACTTCGATGCCACCGTGAAACTGAAAAACCGCGCGGTTGTTGAGAACTCGTCGGGCGTGAACATCGTCATGGCGCGTAACCTCGAGATCCTGTTGATCGACAAGACCGGTCGTGAACGTGCGAAATATCGCGTTCCGTATGGTGCGAAACTTCTGACCGATGAAGGCGCGCAGGTTACCCGTGGCCAGAAACTGGCTGAATGGGATCCGTACACCCTGCCGATCATCACCGAGAAAGAAGGTTACGTGAACTATGTCGACCTTCTCGAGAACGTAACCATTCGCGAAGTCTATGACGAAGCGACCGGTATCGCCTCGAAGACGGTTATCGACTGGAAGAGCATGCCGAAGGCATCCGACCTTAAGCCGCGCGTTACCCTGCGTAACGAAAACGGCGAGGTCATCAACCTGGATAACGGTCTTGAAGCCCGTTACTTCCTCTCGGTTGATGCTATTCTCTCGGTCGAGAACGGTCAGAAGGTCGCCGCTGGTGACGTGCTTGCACGTATCCCGCGTGAAGGTTCGAAAACCCGTGACATTACCGGTGGTCTGCCGCGCGTTGCCGAGCTGTTCGAAGCCCGTAAACCGAAAGAACACGCGATTATCTCGGATATCCCGGGTCGCGTCGAATTCGGCAAGGACTACAAGAACAAGCGTCGCGTCGTGGTTCATCCGCTCGAAGACTCGGGTTTGACCGAACCGGTCGAATACCTGATCCCGAAAGGCAAGCACCTTGCCGTTCAGGAAGGCGACTTCGTCGAGCAGGGCGATCAGCTTCTCGATGGTTCACCGGTTCCGCACGACATTCTGCGTGTTATGGGCGTCCCGGCACTGGCAGATTACCTGGTCAACGAGATCCAGGAAGTCTACCGTCTGCAGGGCGTGAAGATTAACGACAAGCACATCGAAGTCATCGTACGTCAGATGCTGCAGAAAGTGGAAATCACCAAACCGGGTGACACCACGCTTCTGGTTGGCGAAATCATTGACCGCGTTGATTTTGATGCTGAAAACGAACGTGCTCTTAAAGAAGGCGGCGAACTGGCCGAAGGCGCACCGGTCCTCCAGGGGATCACCAAAGCCTCGCTCCAGACGCACTCCTTCATTTCGGCCGCGTCGTTCCAGGAAACCACGCGCGTTCTTACCGAGGCAGCTGTCTCGGGCAAAACCGATACGCTTATCGGTCTGAAAGAGAACGTCATCGTGGGTCGTTTGATCCCGGCTGGTACCGGGGCGGTGATGAACCGCTTCCGTGCACTGGCTGCCGAACGCGACAAAAATGTACAGATCGAAGCAGAAGAGGAAATCGGCGACAACTTTGGTCCGCAATCCGATACTGCTTCACTGCCGGCAGGCGAATAAGTTCGTCGCGTCAGACAGTTAAAAAGAATCAGAAACGAGCCGGACTCTTATCGACGCACCGGCTCGTTTCGGCGTTTGAAGCGCCAACTCGAAGGCCCAGAGGGTTTTGCTTGACGCAAAAGGGGCCCGTCACTAGTATGCGCCCACCGAATCTAGGGGGGGGCAACTGTGCCGGTGCCGTTTTGTGCGGTAGCGGGCGGTTTTCGCCCCCCATCGCTTGAGTGCGACTCTGACGGCCGTCGAGGCAGGAACTCCTGCTTTTATGGGCGTCCGCGCGTGTTTTTGTACTTGTACAAAGACGCGTGGTCGCTCGTCGTGCGTCGATAAGAGCAACGCCCTAGTGGCGTCCGTTAAAGTAAAAGGGAAAGTTAATGCCCACTATTAACCAGTTGATCCGCAAAAAGCGGACTCCGCGCACCCAGCGCGATATGGTTCCGGCACTGGAAGCATGCCCGCAGAAACGCGGCGTTTGCACCCGTGTCTATACCACTACCCCGAAGAAGCCGAACTCGGCACTTCGTAAGGTTGCTCGTGTTCGTTTGACCAACGGCTACGAAGTTACCTCTTACATCCCGGGTGAAGGCCACAACCTGCAAGAACACTCCGTCGTAATGATCCGCGGCGGCCGTGTAAAAGATTTGCCGGGTGTCCGTTACCACATCATTCGCGGTACCCTCGATACGCAGGGTGTCAAAGACCGTAAACAGCGTCGTTCGAAATACGGCGCGAAGCGTCCGAAATAAGGAGCAGCTCAGATGTCACGTCGTCACGCTGCTGAAAAGCGCGAAGTTCTGCCTGACGCCAAATATGGCGATAAGGTTCTGACCAAGTTCATGAACGGTCTGATGCTGGATGGTAAAAAATCCGCAGCTGAAAAGATCGTTTATGGTGCCCTGGAAGTTATGGAAGGCAAGGGTGCAGACCCTGTTGCCCAGTTCCACGAAGCCATGGATAACGTGAAGCCGAACGTCGAAGTTCGTTCGCGCCGTGTTGGTGGTGCTACCTACCAGGTTCCGGTTGAAGTTCGTTCCGAGCGTCGTCAGGCTCTGGCCATTCGTTGGCTGGTTGACGCTGCGCGCAAACGTTCCGAGACCACCATGGTTGGTCGTCTTGCAGGCGAACTGATGGACGCAGCCAATAACCGTGGCTCGGCCGTCAAGAAACGCGAAGATACCCACCGTATGGCCGAAGCCAACAAGGCTTTCGCTCATTATCGCTGGTAACCCAGACCTCAGGATCAAGAGTCGATTATGGTACAACGTACTCCGATCTCTCGGTATCGCAATATTGGCATCATGGCACACATCGATGCTGGTAAAACCACGACAACCGAGCGAATTCTTTTCTACACCGGCAAGTCCTACAAAATCGGCGAAGTCCACGACGGCGCCGCGACCATGGACTGGATGGAACAGGAACAGGAACGCGGCATCACGATTACGTCTGCTGCGACGACCTGCTTCTGGAACGACCACCGTATCAACATCATCGATACCCCGGGCCACGTTGACTTCACGATTGAAGTTGAACGTTCGCTGCGCGTTCTCGATGGTGCATGTGCGGTGTTCGATGCCGTTTCCGGTGTTGAACCGCAGACCGAAACCGTATGGCGCCAGGCTGACAAGTACCACGTTCCGCGTATGTGCTTTGTCAACAAAATGGACCGTACCGGTGCGGACTTCTTCCGTTGCGTTAAAATGATCAAGGAACGCCTTGGTGCGAATGCTGCCGTTATGCAGTTGCCGATCGGTTCCGAAGGCGAGTTCGAAGGTGTTGTCGATCTGGTTCGCAACAAGGAAATCGTCTGGAAAGATGAATCCCTTGGCGCGGAATTCGAATATCGCGACATCCGTGACTCCCTTGCAGATCAGGCTGCGGAATACCGCGAAGCCCTGATCGAACAGGCTGTCGAATGCGACGAAGCGGCAATGGAAGCTTACCTCGAAGGCGAAATGCCGACCGAGGAAGTTATCAAGAAGTGCATCCGCAAAGGTACGATCGCTGGTAACCTTGTTCCGGTCCTTCTGGGTACCGCGTTCAAGAACAAAGGCGTTCAGCCGCTTCTTGATGCTGTCATCGACTTCATGCCGGCACCGGACGACATCGACGATGTTCGTGGCGTCAAGCCGAACACCGAAGACGAGCCCGACAGCCGTCCGCTGACCGATGATGCGCCGTTCTCGGCTCTTGCGTTTAAGATCATGTCCGACCCGTTTGTCGGTTCATTGACCTTCATTCGTATCTATTCCGGTGTTCTGGATGCCGGTTCGTATGTTCTGAACTCTGTCAAAGAGAAAAAAGAACGTATTGGCCGTATGCTGCTTATGCATTCAAACAACCGTGAAGAAATCAAATACGCATGCTCGGGCGACATCGTTGCTCTGGTTGGCATGAAGGACACCACCACTGGTGATACCCTTTGTGACCCGGCCAAGCCGATCATTCTCGAGCGTATGGAATTCCCGGATCCGGTTATCGAAATCGCTGTAGAGCCGAAATCAAAAGCCGACCAGGAAAAAATGGGTCTCGCCCTTGCGCGTCTTGCACAGGAAGATCCGTCGTTCCGCGTCAAATCCGACCACGAATCCGGCCAGACCATCATCTCGGGTATGGGCGAACTTCACCTCGACATTATTGTCGATCGTATGAAGCGTGAATTCAAAGTCGAAGCAAATGTCGGTGCGCCGCAGGTTGCCTATCGTGAAACCATCTCGAAGTCGGTCGATATCGACTACACCCACAAAAAGCAGTCGGGTGGTTCGGGTCAGTTCGCACGTATCAAGTTGACCTTCACCCCGGGTGAACCGGGTTCGGGCTTCTCCTTCTCCGATACCGTTGTTGGCGGTAACGTTCCGAAGGAATATATCCCGGGCGTACAGAAAGGTCTGGAAAGCTCGCTGCACAGTGGTGTGATTGCAGGCTTCCCGGTAACCGACTTCTCGATCACCCTGACCGATGGTGCATATCACGACGTTGACTCGAGCGTCATGGCCTTCGAAATCGCTGCACGCGGCGCATTCCGCGAAGGTCTTGCAAAAGCTTCGCCGAAGCTGCTCGAGCCGATCATGAAGGTCGAGGTTGTGACCCCGGAAGAATACATGGGCGACATCATTGGCGACCTGAACAGCCGTCGTGGCCAGGTCCGTGACATGGACTCCCGTGGTATTGCCCGCGTTGTTAACGCTTTCGTACCGCTGGCGAACATGTTCGGTTACGTCAACACGCTGCGTTCCATGTCCCAGGGCCGTGCCCAGTTCGTGATGCAGTTCGATCATTATGCCGACGTCCCGCAGGCAGTTGCGGACGAAGTCAAAGCCAAATCGGCCGGCTAAGGGCCAGCTAGAATAAACGGAGTTAGAAATGGCTAAAGAAAAGTTTGAGCGTACAAAACCGCACGTTAACGTTGGCACCATCGGCCACGTTGACCACGGTAAAACCACGCTGACCGCAGCAATCACCAAAGTTCTGGCAGAAGCCGGTGGCGCTTC
>NZ_JBZCIA010000016.1:0-23729 GCF_059052855.1 Thalassospira sp. CA1 | reverse complement strand
CGGTGAATAATATACAATACGGAATATATATATTACATTATGAGGTTTAATATTATATATATGTATCTTCATGTGAGTCTTCGGGCGGTTCTCCTTTGAAAAGGTGAAACCGCAAAGAATGCGCTTTTAGAGTAATATATAAATTGCGTTAAATGCTTTAAAGTAATCTATATATTACATCCTTGCGATGGAATAAGATCAGCCAAGCACAGGAGGCGATGTTTCATGGCCAGAAATCAAAAGAGCGTCTCGCGTCAATCAAGGGAAGCGATTGAACTGCTCGGTTTGATGATCCGTTCCGCGCGTCTTGAGCGAAACATGACAGCGGTGGATCTTGCTGCACGGGCAGGTGTATCGCGCCCCTTGCTGGCCCGTGTTGAGAACGGAGATCCAAGGGTAGGAATTGGTTCGGTGTTTGAGATCGCGGCGATCGTCGGGGTTCCGTTGTTGGGGGATCGGCCGGATGATGTGTCGAAATCCTTGTCGACCGAGCGACGATATCATTCCGTCCTTCGGCAAAGGGCGTTTCAGGCGCAGAACAGGAAGGTGAAGGATGACTTCTGAATTGCTGACGCCAGCAAAGTCACTGTTCGTCTGGATCTGGTTGCCGAACGCGACAGAGCCCGTGGTGGCCGGAAGGCTGGATCTGGTCAACGGGATTCACGAATTTACATATGGTCAAAGCTACCTCAATAACCCTGATGCCATCGCGGTCTATTTTCCGGAGCTCCCGTTGCAAAAGGGGATCATCGCGCCGAAGGCACCACTGACGATTGCCGGTTGCCTGCGCGATGGCAGCCCGGATTTCTGGGGGCGTCGGGTCATTGTCAATCGGCTGTCCGGGGCAAAGGGGAACGCGCTTGATGTCGATGCGCTCGATGAAATGAATTTCATGCTGCAATCCGGCTCTGACAGGATTGGTGCGCTCGACTTTCAGGTGTCCGCAGAAAAATACGTTCCCCGCCAGCAAGGCGAAGTGACCCTTGAAATGCTGATGAATGCAGCATCCTATGTTGAGGCGGGAACGCCACTGCCCCAGGAGCTGGATGAAGCGCTGCGCCACGGAACATCCATCGGCGGGGCGCGACCAAAAGCACAGATCAAGGCGGACGAGACAAAGTATATTGCCAAGTTTTCCGCCTCAAATGACCAGCATTCGGTCGTCAAGGGCGAGTATATTGCCATGAAAATGGCAAGTGCTGCGGGACTGGATGTTGCACAGGTCGAGCTTGCGACCGTCTCCGGCAAGGATGTTCTTTTGATAGAGCGATTTGACCGGGTCACTACAGACAAAGGCGAGATACGACGCGCGATGGTCTCTGGATTGACCATACTTGGTCTTGCAGAGCATGAAGCACGCTATGCCAGCTATCCAATGCTTGCGACCGCGCTACGTCAAAGAAGCAAAACGCCGCAAAAAGACGTCAAAGAGCTGTTCGGGCGCATGTGCTTCAATATTCTGGTGGGAAATACAGACGATCATGCACGGAACCATGCGGCATTCTGGGATGGCAGGGACCTTGGCCTGACACCTGCTTACGATATTGATCCGCGCCCGCGCATGTCATATGCGGCCAATCAGGCGATGTCGGTATTTGCAGAGTCAAACCACTCGCAACTGGCATTGGCATTAAAGTCGGCACCAGACTTCGGCCTGTCTGAATCAGAGGCAAGAGCCATCATCAAGGTTCAGATTGAAGCCATTAAGGATCTTTTCCCAAAACTGGCACAGGATGTCGATCTGTCTGATCAGGATTGCACCCTGCTCCGCGAACGCGCGATTCTCCGGGAATATGCCTTTGAGGGCTATTAGCGTCCAAACCTTGGCGTCCGGACTCTGGCGCCTGAACCTCTGTTTGTTCTGCAATATGGCCTTTCCCAGGGCCGCTAACAGTAAAAATAGGAAATTAATCCTTTACAATGAGAACAAAAAGGGATTATAGCTTGCATATCAACACCGGAATTGCATCTGGAAATAAGTCGGGCCTTTTGAGGTTCGACTGAAAAGACGGCGAGAACCGTCGATATGCGCGGGCGGAACACCGCCCTTGGGGACATCACAAACCATTCATCAAACCAGCGTGCATCGCAAGATGCGCGAACGGGAAAGTTTGAACTTTTCAAAGGTTTGACGCGGTGAAGGGGTGGTTGCAGGTCCGGTGGAATGAACAGGTTTTATCCAGCAGGAGGGCGACGTGACCGAACAACGACTTTTTCCCAAACCGCATTCTGCGCGCGACATCACCCCTTTTTCCAGTGCGAGGCAGGCGTGGTTCTGGTTCGTGCGCTGTCAAACTGCGCGGATCGAGGGTGCCCGTGTGGTGGCCGACGCAGGCGAGGTTGTGCGCCCCTGTGATCCTGATGATGTTTATAACGCGGTGACGCGCCTTAAAAAGGCGGGCATTCTGAATGAGCGGCATTTGCAGGTACTGGAATATTTCGGGCTGGTCGAACGTGAACCCGATGCGCGTGATCCGCGCGAAAAGGACAAGGGTGATTTATGGCAACAGGCCCTTGATGCGCTTGAAAATGTGCTGGTCACACGCGGCATCGTCAAACGCGGGAATGATGAAAGTTTCCATCACGAAGATGTCGCCGTGGAACTGGGTGGGGATCTGTCGCCATGCGGGATGTAACCAACGTTTTCAATGAAGCCCAAATCGCTGAAACGGCGCAGGAATCCGCCGGTCCATGGATGGATCACTGGGCCGATCAATTTGCGTCGGGGCGTGAGGTTTCGGTGCTTGTGGTCTTTGCCGATGCGCCGGAAAAGCGATTGTTGCGGGTTCTCAAACCGGGATTTCGCCATTGCTTTGTGCTGGTCTCCGGGGTGCGGGCCGGGGAATGGATTTGCCTTGATCCGCAAAGCCATCGGGTGCGCTGCGAAAGCTGGTGCTATTCGCCGATCTTTGATCCGGCGGCCTATTATCGTGGCCTCGGCTATCACTGCATCTGGGCGCGGTATCCGGCCTCGATCACACACAAGGTTCGCTTCGGCCCGATGAGCTGTGTCGAGCTTATCAAACGCCTTTTGGGTATTTCGGCCTTCTGGATCATTACCCCCTGGCAGCTCTATCGCCATCTGCAACAGGGGATTGCGCGCGATCAAATCGGGGATGTGTTTTTTTCTGAAAAATGTTCTTGATTTGTTCTTTTTAATGTGACATAAGAGACAAATCAACGCCACAGATGCGCCCGCAGGGTTCCGACCCTTGCGGGCGTTTTTGCGTTTGGCCGTGCGTTTGTGGATCGAGTTTCCCGCCTGCGCGGGAATGACGTTCGCTTCATGCTGCTGTTTTGGGCACCGTCATCCCCGCGAAGGCGGGGATCTCGCTCACCGTGCTCTTTTGCAACCATCACCAAACATCACAACCCGGAGGCCTCGATGGGAAGTCTGTTTTCCACGCCGAAACCGGCACGTGTTGCGCCGCCGGTTCCAACGTCAACGGCGACCATAACCGAAGAAGACACCAGTGCTGAAGACGCCGCACGATCTGCCCGGACCGAGGCGCTTGAACGCCGCCGTTACGGACGGGCCAGCCTGATCGGGACAAGTTATCGCGGGCTTTTGACGGACCGCATCGCCAAGGCGGGTGGCGGCAAGAACCTTTTGGGGGAATAGGCATGGCGAATTCGCAAAAGGCTGTGACTGAGGACAAGGCAACCGACGGGGCAGATATCACCCAATTGCGCGCCCGCTTTCAAAAGGCGATGGAGCGCCGGCGCAACTGGATCGCCCATTGGCAGGATTGCTACGAATTCGCCCTGCCACAGCGCAATGCGGCGGCCAGCAACCAGACCAATGGCGGCAAGCGCCTTGATCGGGTGTTTGACGCCACTGCATCGGACGCGGTCGAACAGCTTGCCGCCAGCCTGATGGCCGAAATCACCCCGCCCGGTGGCGGCTGGTTTGAGTTAGAACCGGGTGGTAATGTCGCCAATGCGGATCGACAGGCTTTGACCGAGCAACTTGGCCGGGCCGTTCGGATTTTGCAGGGGCATTTTGATCGGTCCAACTTTGCGGTCGAAATGCATCAGGCGTTTCTGGATCTGGTGACGGCTGGGACTGCGTGCTTGCGTCTCGAAAAGGCCGATTTGCACAGCCCGTCTGCTTTACGCTTTACGGCTGTCCCCTTGCGCGATCTGGCATTTGAAGAACGATCCGATGGCAAGATGGATGCGGTGTTTCGAAAACTGGTACTCACCCGCGCGGAAATCCTTGCAACCTGGCCGGGGGCAAAGGGCTTTGCCGGTGATGATCGCGATGACAAGGACGCGCCGAAACGCTTCACGGTGATCGAGGCTGTGCTTCCGGCAACGGATCACAAAACCGGCTATGAGCTGTGTGTGTTTCGCGAAGACGGTGACGCCAATACCCATGATCTGATCTATCGCGACCGGTTTGATGTGTCGCCCTATATCGCCTTTCGCTGGATGAAGGCACCGGGCGAGATTTATGGCCGGTCCCCGGTGATGAAGGCCCTGCCCGATATCAAGACTGCCAACAAGGTGGTCGAACTGGTGCTTAAAAACGCCTCCATCGCGGTGACGGGCATCTGGCAGGCCGATGATGATGGCGTTCTGAACCCCGCCACCATCCGCCTTGTGCCGGGTAGCATCATCCCCAAGGCCGTGGGGTCTGCGGGGCTCAAACCGCTTGAGGCGCCCGGTCGGTTTGATGTGTCGGATCTTGTTCTTTCTGATCTGCGCGATCGTATCCGGCGATGTTTGCTGGCCGATCGGTTGGGGCAAACCGATCAACCGGGCATGACCGCGACCGAGGTGCTTGAACGCGCGTCCGAGAACGCAAGGCTTCTGGGCGCAACTTATGGCCGGTTGCAGGCGGAGTTGCTTTATCCGTTAATCCGGCGTGCGCTTTATATCCTGACCCAAACCGGGGAACTTCCCGACATCCCGCTGGATGGCGATGTCGTGGTGCTGCGTCATGCGGCCCCGCTCGCACAACTGCCAAAACGCGTACAGGCGGGACAGGCGCTGGATTGGCTGTCACGGATTGCCGCCCTTGGCCCGGATGCCTTGGCGGAGGTTGATTTGCCCGTCATGGTCCGCTGGCTTGCCGATCAGTTTGGCGTGCCGGACCATCTTCTACGGCCAAGCCTGCCACCCGAAATCACGGAGGCGGTGTGATGGCCGATAATGGATGGGACTGGTTCGAGGCCGAGAACGAGACGCTTTCGGAAAACGGCAGCGACCATTGGCAGGCCTGTTTTGATAGCGACGCCGGGGCAAAGGTGCTGGCCGATCTTGAACGCCATTTCCTGCACACAGCCCTTGGCCCGGATGCCAGCACTGCGGCGATCTGGATGCGCGAAGGGAAGCGTGCGCTGGTGCTGCAGATCAAACGGCTGGCGCGGGGCTTAAAGGAGGTGTGAGCTCGCTGCTCGAGGTCCCCGCCTCCGCGGGGATGACGTTCGTTCCTTACGCCTGTTCTGTCCACCGTCATCCCCGCGAAAGCGGGGATCCCGAGCCACATCTACCAAACCCCAAGTTTGACCCCAATAAGCGGAGCATTCGCATGACAACCGAACCCGACCTTCTCGCACCGGAAACCGAGACGCCGGAAGCACCGGAGTCAGTAGAAATACCCGAGTTGCTTGATACCATCGATGAAACGTCAGAACCCGAACTTGATGCCGCAGCCCTCGCCGATCTGGTGCCCGAAACACCGGACGCCTACGCAATCACGCTTGCAGATGGCATGGAAGATATTGATACGGATTTAAACCAGCGCCTGCATGCGGCAGGCTTCAGCAACGCACAGGCTCAGCTGGTTTATGATCTGGCGGGGGAGGTTCTTTCACCGCTTCTGGGCGATCTTGATCAGGCGGCACAGCGCGCGACCGACCGTGCGGCGTTGGCGGCCGAGTTTGGCGGGGTGGAAAGCTGGAAAAAGCTGGCCCCAAAAATCGAAAGCTGGGGCAAGGCCAACCTGCCAGAGGCCGCCTTTGAGACGCTTTGTCAAAGTGCCGATGGCGTGCGTGCCATGCATCGCATGATGACCCATGGCGATGAGGCAGCCCTTGGCAAGTCTGACGGCGGGGCGGGGGAGACCAGTCTTCGCTCCGAAATCCGGCGCAAGATGAATGATCCGCGCTATTGGCGGGATCGCGATCCAACGCTGGTCGCCGAGGTGCAGGCGGATTTTGCCCGGCTTTCTGGTGGTTAGTCAGGCCTAGAACAGCTTGTCGGCACGGTCGATGACCGCGTTGACATAGTCCGGGATCGGGGTCAGCGGCAAAAGGAAATAGCCCGCAGTCCCCAGCCCGATCAGGCTGAACACAAGCAAAACCGACTTCTTCACGGCAGATACTCTTTTTCTTTGTTTTCTTGTTTGTCTTGGACCGGACCGCGCAGAAAAGCCCGTCGGGTGCAACAGGTCGGGGCAAATCAAGCGCGTGTCCTACGGAACCTCGATGGATGAGGTTCCCTGTAACAGCGCTCTTAAAACACCAAACCTTGGCCGGAAAATGACCGGTTTTGGGGCAATTGTGGCATCGGCCTTTACAGGCAGCGCAATTGAACCCCGACGGCTGCCTGCAATCACGACAAAACCATATCTGAAACAAGGGGATAAAAGGCGATGACAACCACGATTGATCAAAGCTTCATCGACCATTTTCAGGCCGATGTGCATCAGGCCTATCAACGCATGGGATCAAAACTGCGCAACACGGTGCGGGTGAAAAACGCCATCAAGGGCGCGACCACGGTTTTCCAGAAGGTCGGCAAGGGCACGGCCACCACCAAGGCCCGGCACGGCAAGGTGCCGGTAATGAATGTCGATCACGCGGCGGTGCGCTGTGACCTGCGTGATTATTATGCCGGTGACTGGGTCGATGCGCTTGATGAACTCAAGATCAACCATGATGAAAAGATGGTTCTGGCCAATGCCGGGGCCTATGCGCTTGGCCGCAAGACCGACGAGCTGATCATCAATGCCCTGGTCGGGGCCGAGGATGTCCTGCCCGATAATACCGAGGGCATGACGCTTGATAAGGTGATGATGGCGTTCGAGGGCCTTGGTGATCGCGATGTGCCCGATGACGGGCAGCGCTATGCAATTGTCGGCTGGAAACAGTGGTCGGAACTGCTTCTGATCGATGAATTTTCACGATCGGATTATATCGGCGATGAAGACCTGCCGTGGAAGGGAACCCAGGCCAAACGCTGGCTCGGAACGCTTTGGATGCCCCATTCGGGCCTGCCGGTCGCAAGCGGCATTCGCTCCTGCTTCTGGTATCACCGCACCGCGATTGGCCATGCCATCGGCTCGGACGTTCAGTCCGACATCACCTGGCACGGCGATCATGCTGCCCACTTTGTCAACAACTCCATGAGCCAGGGCGCAACCCTCGTTGATGGTGACGGCGTGGTGTGTTTGCAGGCGAAGGAATAACGCTAAAGCCCTTTTGAGCATGCCGCTCGAGGTTCCCGCCTGCGCGGGAATGACGTTCGTTCCATGCACCTTAATCAACGCCGTCATCCCTGCGCAGGCGGGGATCTCGCGCCAAACGCTCAGCCCAACATTTTCCAATATCAGGAGCCCAAAATGGCAGAAGGTTTCAAAGCCAGAAACCTCAGTGTTCTGGCCTACGCCAACGGCTTTACGCTGTGGCACTACATCACCCCGGACGTCGCCGCCGACGTCGATACCACGAACTACTTTCTTGAGGCGCGCGACATGCTGCGCGTCGGCGATTTCATCATCGCCAACACCAACCGCGACGCCACCCTGTCCGGCGGCCTGTTCGTCGTCGCAAGCTCCGGTGCAAACGGTGTCGATGTCCGCGACATGACGGCAATCGGCACCTCAAACACCGACTGATCGCACACCCCCGATCCACCCATTTCATCCTCCCTCAACCTTGCCCCGGTGACGTGTGTCGCCGGGGTTTCTTTTGATCAAAACAAGGATTGCCCATGTGTAATTGCAACAAGATTACCATCTGCACCGAATTTGACGCCACCCAGATTGCTGGCCTTCAGGTGCCGATTGCCTCCATCCATGCCTTTGCCACCCAGACCGTGCCGGCCGATTATCTGATCTGTGATGGTTCGGCTGTTTCCCGCGCAGAGTATGCCGAGCTTTTCGCTGCACTTGGCACAGTTTGGGGCGAAGGTGATGGCACCACGACTTTCAATATCCCAGATTTGCGCGGCGAGTTCCTGCGCGGCTTTGATGCTGGCCGTGGTGTGGATGAGGGGCGTGTGTTCGCGTCTGATCAGGGTGATCAGATGCAACAGATCACTGGCAGTATCGGTGTCGTGAGCCGCTTTAACTCGCCCGAGGGTGTATTTAGCTACACCACTCAATCAGGCACCACCGACGCGACATCCGGTATCACCAATCAGAACCGGCTTCATTTCGATAGCGCCGATTCCCCGAATGCGCGTGTCGGTGATGAAACACGCCCGCGCAACGTTGCGGTGACTTACGCGATCAAGGCAATCCACCCTGCGAGCAACTGAGTAAGACCCGCAACCAATCCACATCTTTTCAAACGCCCCGGCAGTATCTCGCTGCCGGGTTTTCTTTTTATCAACCAAGGAGACTGCTCATGCAGGGTAATACCCCGGTCGAATGTGAAATCCTCAATGTTATTCAGGGGGCAGGCATCTGGCCTGATTGCAAGGACAAGACCCAGTTGCTGCAGGCCATCGAAGCTCTGATTGCAGGCGGTGGTTCTGGTGATGGCGGTATCGTGGCTGGCAGTGAAATCGGTTCGGTCTCAGCTTTCGCCATGCCAACCCCGCCAACTGGCTGGCTGGTATGTGATGGCTCGGCCGTTTCACGTACCGAGTATGCTGATCTGTTTGCAACCATCGGGACCCTTTGGGGGCAAGGTGATCAGGTGTCGACCTTTAACTTGCCGGATTTGCGTGGCGAGTTTGTGCGTGGCTTTGATGATGGTCGTGGGGTTGATGATGGGCGTGTATTTGGCTCTGCACAGGACACGACCACGAACCGGCTTGCTCAAGTTGAAATTCACAATGATGGCCCAGAGACACCCTTGATCACGATCCCGCAGGATGGCTCTTGGTCCGATCGGACCATGAACATCGATGATCTCACAGGCGGGAACAACAGGGCTCTGCGTTTCCGTCTTACAGGTGACGAAACCCGCCCCCGCAACATTGCTATGACCTATGCGATCAAGGCGTTTTATCCGACGTCTGCATAAGTCGTTCAGAGAAATTCACTAACCCCGGCAAGCCTTGTTTGCCGGGGTTCTTTTTTATCCGAGTTGGAGAATTCATATGCAGTGTTTGAGCCCGGTCGAAAGTGAAGTTCTCAATGTTGTTCTGGCAGCCGATATTGTCCCGGATCGCATGGACGATACGCAGTTGTTGCAGGCACTTGAAACCCTGTTTGGCGGGGGGGGGCCGGTGGCGGGGGCCGGTGGCGGTTCTGTGCCGGTTGCGACCATCCTGCCGTTTGCCGGTTCGGTGGCACCGGAAGGCTTTATGATTTGTGATGGTGCGGAACTTCTGGCGGCGGACTATGCCGATCTGTTTACCGCGATTGGCACGACCTATGGTGTCGGGCAGGCTGCGGGCAGTTTCAAACTGCCGGACCTGCGCGGTCGTGCACCGATTGGTGCCGGTCAGGGTGATGGCCTTTCGGATCGTGTGATCGGCGCGGTTGATGGCGAAGAAACGCATCAGCTTACTGTCGATGAGATGCCCTCTCATACTCATCAGTATGGTGCGCCGCATCTCCAAACCTACGGCATGAGTTCCTTTGCGGAACGGGGCGTAAACCCGACTTCGCAGGAATGGTATTCGGTGTCGGATGCTGGCGGCGACCAGCCGCACAACAACATGCAGCCGTTTCTGGTGGTGAATTACATCATCAAGGTTTGATTGCTGTGATCTAGCACCTTGCGGGGCCCGGTTTTCCGGGCTCCGTTTTTGTTTGGGGGCAAAACGGATGGCGTTAAGTGATGTGGCGTTGTGTGCACGCGCATTGGTGATGATCGGGGCGGCGCCGATTTCGTCTTTTGAAGAAGACGTTGCCGAGGCCGAGATTGCCCGGATGCTGTATCCCACCGTGCGCGACGGGATGCTGGCGGGCTATCCTTGGCGGTTTGCCGGGCGGGGGGCGTGGTTGTCGCGTTTGGCCGATGGGGATGGGGCTGTTTCGGCCAAGGAGGACAGCACCCTGTTTGCGCTGCCGCGCGATTTTATCCGGTTGCTGTCGCTGGAAAATGACGGCGGCAAGATAGCCCGGTTTGAGTTGCGCGATCAGGCGGTTCTGGTCGCGGGTGACAGTGCGTATCTTAGCTATGTCGCGCGCTTGCCCGAGGGTAGCTTTCCGGCCTGGTTTGACATGGCCCTGATGGCGCGGTTGGCAGCCGAATTTTGCCTGCCGCTGACTGAAAGCAGCACACGCGCCGAGTACCTTTTCAAGCGGGCCGAGGACCAGTTGCGCGAAGCCAGACTTGCCGATGCGCAGCAATCGACCCCGCAGGCGATTGAGGGGTTTTCGCTGATTGAGGCGCGGGGGTAGGGTGAGAGCGACAGGGTTGCGCAAGGTGTTTATTTGAGAAATTGCTGCGCGGCTGCGTCCCGTAACGGTATCGGGCACATTAATTTTTTCTTCTGGTTGTGTTTGGGCTTTGGATTGCAATCACATGAATGTTACGTTTCTTATATGAAAGCATGGTCAAGGACTTAATCCAATGAGAGCGGATGAAGTTGCTCATTACCTCGACGCAACCAAGTCACTTTCCGGCCAACCAGTTTGGATTGCGGGCTCGAAAGACAATCAGTTCCGATTGCAATGGCCTGTTATCTTTCGGGGAACAGGTGGAACGCATGTTGAGATTACGTATAGTAGCGGCGCACCATACTTGAAATACAGTATCATGCTGATGATACCACCACCGGTCTTTCGCCTTGATGTAGGCAAGGAACTGATCCATATGAACCGCAAGCCCCGGATACATTCGATCCATGGAAGTCACTTCCACCCGTGGCATTTGAATGCGCCGGAAGGAAGGGCACCGATTCCCAAAAACCTGAAAGAGGCGGTTTCGTATACAGGATCGACCGATATTGAGACCGCTTTCGAATGGTTCTGTGGTATGGTAAAGATCGCGCTGCCAAAATCAAAATTGCCGGAACCGCCATTGCGGGAGACGCTGCTATGACAGACAAATATGTGCAAATTTCCGCAGATATCGCGCGGGCGCGTCCCGTAGAGCACGGGACGCTTGTAGATACTACTTGCTTGCTGTCAACTGGCGAGGTCGTGCAGGTTCTGATAACTGGCGGAACCAGCGAGATCGTGGTTTCTGACTGCGGGCTGGCAATGACGGAAATTGAAAATTTAGGTCTGGGAGACAAGTTTCCGACCAAAAGGTTCAAAGCTCATGCAGCTCATTTTGGTGTTCAGATTTCCAAAAAGGGTGAAATTTATGTAAAAACCTCTGCTGCTGAAGTGTCGGCGGCTGTCGTCCTTGTCTCCAATGCGGTTCAGGAAGCTGTAAACACAGAAATAGCCAGAATGAAACCCCGACATCATAGAGACCTTAAGCTAGCTGTTGCTGAATTTGTAAAAGAGAAAGACTTGCTCAAATTTGAGCGGGACCGAACTATTTCCGGGCGCTACACATCTCATAAGTTTGAGCATGTTTTTGAGGGCGGACGTAATCAACTGATTATTATGGATACTGTCATCCCTGACCTCTCCTCGATCAGCTCACGAGTGGTCGCACATATTGACGTTCGGGAGAATGCCGAGATCAAGGCAGAGTCTTTGCTGGTTTATGATGACACTGATAATTGGCGAACGGACCGCTTGGGTCTCCTGGAACTGGCAGGAACAATTGTTCCTTTCACAGGCCTTTCCGAAGCTATGGATGCTCGACTAGGTTTAGCCAAAGTACATTAATTGCCTTCTATGGAAATTAGGTTTTGTTCTGCCCGGTTCTCGTGAGCCGGGCATTTTTTGTTTTCGGTCGAAGCCTGGATTGCCCGTAGCCGATTGATGATTTTTCCCTGATTTCTGCAAGGAATTGAGCCCATGGCACGCCGCGTTCTGGAGAAAAATACCTTTTCAACCGGCGAACTGGCCCCTGAATTGTGGGGGCGCTCAGACTTAAGCGCCTATGCCAATGGGGCCGCACGCCTGCGCAATGTGTTTATCGAACCCTCGGGCGGGGTGCGCAGGCGTCCGGGCATTCGATTGATTGATGAATTGCCGGGTCCGGCCCGCCTGATCCAGTTCGAGTTCAATACCGAGCAGACCTATCTGTTGGCCTTTGGCGATAACCGCGCACTGGTGTTTGAAGACGGGGTTGAGACGATCTGGTTTGAAACCACGTTTGGGCCTGCGCACCATGATCTTTTGAACTGGACGCAGAGTGCGGATACGCTGTTGGTCGTGCATCCGGATGCCAAGCCGGTCCGGATCACACGCACCGGCGATGGCAGTTGGCAAACCAGCCTTTGGGCCTGGCGTGAAACCAATTTTCGTACCAGCCAGCCCTACTACAAGTTTGTCGAACCGGCTGCGACCCTTAGCCCGTCGGGCACCAGCGGAACGGTCACGGTCACTGCCAATATGGATGTGTTCGTGCCAGAACATGTCGGCACGTTGTGGCGGATTCAGGGGATTGAGGGCGAAATCACCAGTGTGTCTGATGCCCGCACCGCGCAGATTACACTCAAGCAGGCACTGCCCAACACGAACGCCACCGTCGATTTTGTCGAGCAGGCCTTTTCCGAGGTGCGCGGTTGGCCGCGCAGCGTGACCTTTCATCAGGACCGGTTGATCATTGGCGGATCGCGCGATCTGCCCAACCGGTTGTGGATGTCAAAATCCGGCGATCTGTTTAATTTCGAGCTCGGCGAAGGGCTTGATGACGAGGCAATTGAATTTGCCCTTCTGGCCGATCAGGTCAATGCGATTACCGGCATTTTCGCCGGGCGTCATTTGCAGGTCTTTACCAGCGGATCGGAATGGATGGTGACGGGTGATCCGCTCACCCCGGCCAATGTGCAGGTCACGCGCCAGACCCGGATTGGCAGCCAAAGTGATCGCACCGTGCCGCTGGTCAATGTCGATGGCGCAACGCTTTTTGCCGGGCGGAGCGGACGCGAAATTCGCGAATTCCTGTTTACCGATGTCGAACAGGCCTATGGTTCGGCCGATCTGGCCTTGCTGTCACGCCATCTGATCCATCATCCCATCGATCAGGCCTTTGATCCGGAACGCAGACTTTTGCATGTGGTAATGCGCGATGGTTCGCTTGCGACCCTGACGCTGTATCGGTCTGAGGCGATTACCGCCTGGTCGGCGCAATCGGTTACGGGATGTGCCTTTGCATCCGTTTCGGTATCCGGCGGGGATGTCTATGTCGTGCTGGAACGCGATGGCCGCTATTTCCTCGGCGTGTTTGACCCGAAATGCGGTTTCGACCTTTATCGCCGCCAAGCGGTGGCCGAGGGCGAACCGCCACGCAAACATTGGGGCAATCTTGAACCGCTCGATGGTCTGGATGTCAGCGTTTGGCACGATGGCGTTCTTGCCGATGACATCCCGGTTGCCGGGGGCACGATTACGCTGCCAGATCACATCGGGGCAGTGGCGGAGATCGAGGTCGGCTTGCCCTTTACCCATGAAATTTATGCCCTGCCGCCGGCTGCATCGGATGGCAGTCGCCCGCATGGCGGCAATGCCGTGCGGCTGGTCTCGGTGACGTTGCGTTTGCAGGAAACCGGGCAGCTGCGCGTTGATACCGGTCGGGGATTGCGCGATGTCGCACTACCGGTATCTGCACCACCCGATGAAAAAGATGCGCTTTATAGCGGGGATATCATGCTGCGCGCACTGGGCTGGCGGCGGGGCAGTGGGGGGACAGTTAAAAGCGGATTATGGCGCATCGCCGGGGCATTGCCCCGGCCTTTTTTATTGCTCGGTGCGGCCAGTGAAATGGGGGTGAATGACTGATGGGTGGATTTACTTCAATCGTGCCGATGGCGGCATCGGTGCTGCAAACCGGACAACGGATTAGCGCCAACCAGACCAATGCACAAAGCCGTATTGATCAAACCGAAGCAGCCCGTCAGGCGGAGCTGGCCGAGATCGCAGCGCGGGAGCGTGAAGACGCCACCAATCGCGAAGAAGACCTTAGGCGGCGTCAGGCAACCGCACGCGCCCGGCAAGGGGCATCGGGCTTGATCGCCGGGGGCTCGGGATCGGCCAGTGCGGTGCTGGCGGGCTATGAAAAGGCCGCGCGGCAGGATGCAGACCAGAGTGCCGATGCCGCCGCGAGAAACCGCAATCGCATCAACCAACAGGCCGCCTGGCGCGAAAAGTCGCTGTTGCGATCCACACAGGATGACACTGTTGCGCGGCTGAATGCCTGGTTTTCAAAGCGCGATGGCTGGGGCTGAGGTTCTGGGGCTGAGGTTTATTAGGGGGAAGAAGCTATGGGCGCTGTTTTTGCCAATCAGATCCGTGCCGCCATCGCCTTTGTCGGCGATGGCGCGCGCGATATTTTTCCGTTTGATTTCGATGTGTTTGATGCGGGCGATGTGCGCATCAGCATCGATGGAACGGAAACCGATACCGGTTTTCATATCGCGCTAACACCCACCGATCAGGGCGGGGGTGGCGTGGTGCGGTTTGAAAATCCGCCGGCAAATGGCAGCACGATCCATATTGCCCGGCAGTTGCATTTGCGTCGCCTGAGTAGCTTTGACGCCATGTCGATCCCGCGCGGTGATGCGTTGGAGCGCGATCTTGATTTCATGACGGCCGCCCTTGGCGATGTTGATCGCGCGCTTGTCGGCACGTTGCGGTTTGGCGCGGATCAGGGCGAGGGCGCGTCGGCAGAGCTTCCGGTGATCAAGCCCGGTCGGGCGCTGATCTGGAACAGTGATGGCACTGGGTTGGCCAATGGGCCGACGGCCGATGACATTGCGGTCGCAAGCCATAAGGCCAGCCAGGCACAAGATGCCGCCAACCGGGCCGAAGCCGCCGAAAGCCGATCTGAAACAGCACGTGCGTCGTTTGAGCGATCAACCGCCTCGGCGATGCTCGATCTTGATTTTCGCAGTGGCGATGTTCTGGCGTGGGAGGATGAGCGCCGCATGCCGGTGATTGACGCGCCGGTCAGCCGGATCATGGATATCCGCGAAACCGGATCACTTGTCCGGCTTTCAAGCGGGGCACAATTGACCTTGCCGGTGGCGTCACTTGCGCGCAATGGCGTTCGCTTTCGGGTGTTTAACGGTGATGGCACGATGGTCGATATCGCAACTGCATCGGGTGATGTGATCCGCCCGACCAACGGCGGGGCGGAGGCAACCATCTATCCGCTGCCGACCCGTGGTGACATGGTCGATCTGGTCTGTGATGGCACGCGCTGGTTTGCCGCCCCGATCCATGAAAGCGGCCCGGTGGTGAAGCTTTTGCGGGTGGCATCGCAATCCATCCCGGCCGGCGGGGCGTTTCTGGTCGAATGGGATCAGGTGATTGAAGACAGCCACGGGCTTTATGACAGTGCCGTGCATGGCGTGACCGGCCTGCCGCCGGGCTTTTATCATGTTGATATCGGGGTGCGTTTCCCGATTACCGACCAGTCGGTCTTTACCACATTGTCGCTCGAACGCTTTGACGGCACCGATTGGTCGAGCCACTTGCAGGCCAATGACATTACCGCCATGGGCAGCGGGGCGGCGCACAGTTTGCGCCTGAATGGTATTGCCCGGATTAATCCAACGCCCGGCTCCGGATTGCGCCTGCGTCTGTCGCATAGTGATGCGCAAACTCGCGACATCGGCGCGAGTGATCTTTTGACCTGGTGTCATATCCATCGCATTGGCGGCTAGCGCGCCAACACGCACCTGCCATCCATCGACACACACACTGATCGGAGATGCATCCAATGGGATTGCGTTATCAGCCGCTTGCGGCCTGCATGAACGTGTCGCGCGCCAGTAACAAGCTTGTTCGCGGCCAAAATGGCCTGCTTGAAACCCGCGCGATTGATGAACCGGCCTATGACCATGACCGGCTCGGTCGGCGCCTGGGCCTTTTGATCGAGGGGGCGGCGACCAATCTGCTGCGCTACTCAATCGCCTTTGACAATGCGCTTTGGGAAAAGAACAGCGGTGTGACCGTGGCCAGCAGCACCATTGCTGCCCCGGATGGCAGCCAAACCGCGATGCAGCTTGATCTGCCGGGCACTTCCGGTGGTGCGGATGGACTTTATCAGAATGTCGGTGGGCTTGTGGCCAGCCAGACCTACAGCTTTGCCGTCTGGATGCGCGCAGTTTCGGGCACGGCCGACATCACGCTTGGCGGCATTGACGGGGCTTCCGCACATGGTTTTGCCCTGGGTGAAAACTGGCAGCGGGTGTGGATCGCGGAACCGGCATCAAACAGCACGCGCTATCCGAAAATCAGCACCGCCATAACTGCGCTTCCGGCCTCCATCCTGATCTGGAATGCGCAGCTTGAAGCCAGCCCCGTGCCCACCAGTGACATCATCAGCAACGGCATCCCGGCCGCGCGCGCCTGCGATAACGTCCGGCTTGATCCCGGCGACTGGTTCGCCCAAGGCCGGGGAACCTTGGTTTTTGATATCCATACCGCGTCCGATTGGGCGGGCATCTGGCGGATCGTGCAGCTTTACTCGCTTAGCCTTAATGATGATCACCTTGATCTTGGTTATGACAGTGCCGCCGATCAGTTGCGCATTTCGCTACGTTCGGGTGGCGTGCCGCTCGTCACCCAGTCGCTTTATGGAAGTCTTGCTAAGGACACCCGCCATCGCATCGCACTGGCGTGGGATGATGATGTGATCTCGGTCGGGCTGGATGGCGTGGTGTTGTCCTCGCCCGATGGTTTTGTCATGCCGCGCAATTTTTCCAATATCGTGCTGGGATCGTTTGGCGGAACCGACAAGGCACTGAACGGCCATGTCCGTAATCTCGCCTATTGGCCGGAAAAGCTTTCCAATGTGCGGTTGTCAGAGCTTTCAACTGTCTGAGGATGGGCGATGCGTGAGACGGAAAACACCGATCCAATTGCCACCTTGCGAGCGGAACTGCTGCGCGATTTGCCCGATGACATCAAACGGGTGCGCAATGCCTATCGCCGGGCGGCACAGCAGGCAGCGCTTCTGCGCGAAGCCAAGGATTTCAATGCGCATCAGGCGGCGTGCAAAACCGCCCTTGGGCATCTTGATGGTTTGATCAAACTGCTGCGTTGGGCGTCTGAGGGGCAGGGTGCCGGGGAAGACGACGGCGCGGACGATGCAATGAACACCAGCGATTTGATCGCCAAAGCGAAGGAGGCGCTTGAAGGTGCCAGCTGAGGGATTGGCGTAAAGCATTGTGATCTTTGTGTGATGGTATCACATCCGTGATTGTCGAGACGTCCTTGAAAGCTGCCGGCATAGGTCGCGCAGCGATAAATGCCTAACTTTAGAAAGGACAGACCATGAAAAATGCGATGATTGTTTTTGCCAGCCTGATGTTTATGGCAAGCCCTGCATTTGCCAATGGTGGTGACGAGGAATCGGCAAGTTCGAGCTCGGAAGACAGCCTGATTGAACAGGTGCAGGGTGCGACCCAAAAGCAGAAATGCTGGTCTGCTAAAAACTGCACAGGCAAGGTTCTGAGTAACCGTGATGCCCATAACTGCAAGGACAAATCCAAGGGCAAGTCCTGGGAAAGCAAATTTGGGGTTTGTACAAACCTCTGACCCGCAATTCTCATCGTGATGTGAAGGGCATTCGGCGGCATGCGTCGCCGAATGCCTTTTTGTATTCAAGATAAAGAAATCTGATCATTTCGAGGATCGAGCAAATGGCAAGCTTCGCCGAATTCGTCTGGATCTGGGATCAGATGTTGGGGCTCAGCCTGCCGGCCCATCACCGCAAGATGGCCGATTGGCTTGAGGACTGCTGGCAGTCGGGCAAACGCGAGATGCTGTTGATGGCGTTTCGTAATTCCGGCAAGTCGACGCTGGTCGGGTTGTTTTGTGCCTGGGTGCTTTATCGTGATGCTGACTTGCGCATTCTGGTTTTGGCCGCCGATCTGGATCTGGCGAAAAAGATGGTGCGCAACGTCAAGCGGGTGATTGAGCGTCATCCGCTGATGGGTGCCCTGTTGCCCGAAAAGCTTATCGATTGGGGGAGTGAGCGCTTTACCGTGACCCGCACGGCTGTGTTGCGTGATCCGTCGATGCAGGCGGTGGGCATTGGCGGCAACATTACCGGGTCGCGCGCCGATCTGGTGATTTGCGATGATGTCGAGGTGCCCAAAAACAGCGACACCGCCCATAAACGTGCCGAACTGCGTGAAAAGCTTGGCGAGATTGCCTATGTGCTGGGACCAAGCGGTGCGCAGCTTTATGTCGGCACCCCGCACAGCTATTACTCGATCTATGCCGATGAAGCGCGATCCGAGCTCGGCGAGGTTGCCCCGTTTCTGGCCGGTTTTTCACGCTTCGAGCTTCCCATCGTCAATAAGGACGGCACATCAAACTGGCCGGAAAGATTTGATCTGGCCGCGATTGATGCGATGCGGATCCGCACGCCAGAGCGCAAGTTTCAAAGCCAGATGATGCTTGAAATGATGGCCCCGGTGGCCGGGATGCTCGATCCGGCAAAATTGCGTTTCTACGACGATCAAGTTGAGATCACGCATGGCAATGGCCGCATGAGCCTTCGAATTGGCGGGCGGACCATGGTCGCCAGTGCCTGCCATTTTGATCCGAGTTTCGGGTCGCTTCGGGGCGACGGGGCGGTGGTTGCGTGCATTTATATCTGCGATCAGGGGGAATATTGGCTGCAGGATATCGCGTGGCTGCGGGCGTCTGATCCGAGTGCACCGGCGGCAAACTGCGATATGCCCTGGCGCGATGAGGCCAGCCAGCTTTGTGCGCAGGTCGCCGAGTTTATGGCGCGCCATCATTTGCCGTCGGTCCGGGTCGAGACCAATGGCATTGGTCGGTTCCTGCCCAATATCCTGCGGCGTGAACTGAAATCAATCGGATGGGCGGCAAGCGTCGTAGAACATCATGAGAGCACCAACAAGGCCACCCGTATCGAGGATGCCTTTGGCGCGGTGATGGGGGCAGGATTGCTGCATGTCCATTGCGATGTTTGCCAGACACCGTTTCTGCGCCAGATGCGCGATTGGCATCCCGATAACAGCAATGCCAACAAAGGTGCTGATGACGGGCTGGATGCGGTGGCGGGTTGTATTTTGCATGATCCGGTGCGTTTGCCACGGGTCGATATGCCGGTCAAACGGGCCGATTGGCGGGCACAAAGCGGGATTTTCCGGGCCGATAGCCATTTCAACCCGTGAGAACGGGCTTTCAATTCGTGAGGGAGGAAAAAACTTTCTCACAATGCCAAATGGTTAGCGCAGGTCTGTATCACATTTGTGAAATATTCATGGAAAATTCAGCTTTGGTCCCTACGTTTATTATATGAAAGCATAGTAAGTAATTTTTCTTCCTATACTAAAGTGAGTTTTCGAAGCCAGAAAAAGACGGGTCCCGGCCCATGAAGCCGGCACAAGGAAGCGGCCAAAGATCATTTGTTGATTGATTTTGCAGTACAGGAAAACAAGACGTCCATGTGGGCGCACCTGACTGCCAGGAGGCCTGACCATGTTGAAAACACTGAGCTTGATTGCTGTGGTGGCAGGTGCCGTTGCAGTAACACACACCCCAGCCTCGGCATCCCCCGTCTGCGGGGATCGATCCAAGGTGATCGACAGCCTGAGCGCAAAATATTCCGAAGAACCGGTCGCGGTCGGCGTGACGTCCAATGGTGGCGTGATCGAGGTGCTTAAAGCCCCCGATGGCCAGACCTGGACGATTTTGTTTACCTATCCGTCTGGCCCAAGCTGCCTTGTCGCCTCTGGCGAGGCCTGGCAGGACCTTGAAGAAAAGCTCAAAGGCCCGGCAGCTTAAACCAAGCTTCCCCGCCTCCTGACTGCTTTGACCGCTTATCCAGCCCGTGGGATGTCGCCCCGGGTGGAGGCGCGGTCGACCTGACCCGCAAACCACCGGTTTGCGGGTTTTTCTTTGTCTGAAAATCGAGGCCCCCATGACCCTGCCTGTGACCCAGACGGTTGATGTGATCTGGTGGATCACGGCTGTTGAAATCCCTGCTGTCGCCAGCCTGTTCTGGCTGCATTGGCGGATGCGTTCCGAACTGCTTGGCCGGGTGGAGCAACTCCGCACCCGCGAGGAATCAGATGCCAGCGACCTGCGCGATGCCTTGGCTGCCTTCAAGCTCGATGTCGCGCGCAACTATGTCTCCATCCCCTATCTCAAGGATGTCGAAAAACGCCTGACCGGCCATTTGCTCCGGATCGAGGCCAAGCTCGACATGCCCCCCATCCCGAGCAAAAAGGATCTGAGCCTATGACCGACCCCCAAACCCTGACCAGATCGTTATCAACGCCGGTCACCGATCCCGATACACTGCCCGAGGTCGAAGTCTTTGCCCGCACCCTCTATGGCGAGGCGCGTGGCGAGGAGCTTGCCGGGATCGAGGCGGTGGCATCGGTGATCCTAAACCGGGTGGCGTATGCCAAACAACGCGGGCGCTATTGGTGGGGCAATGACATCAAGTTGGTGTGCCTGAAACCGGCACAGTTTTCCTGCTGGAATGCGAATGATCCCAACCGCAAGAAGCTGCTGGCACTCAGTTCGCGCGACCCGGCCTATCGTTTGTGCAAACGCATCGCCAAGCGCGCGGTGGCAGGCGAGCTTCCCGACCAAACCGACGGCGCCACCCATTATCACACCCATGCGGTTGATCCGTTCTGGGCGCGTGGGAATGTGCCGTGTGCGGAAATCGGAAATCATCTGTTCTACAAGAACATCGGCTAGTCCGATGGCCGCTCTTGCCGCCAAGACGGACTGCAAAGAAGCATTGGCTGCGCTTCCGGTGCTCACGTACTCAAACGTACGCTGCGCGCCGGTTCTCGCCAATGCTCCTTTTCGTCACGCCTTAACGACAATCCCGACCATCGGTTGGGCACTCGACTTTGATGGAGAACATTGATGATCCCGGCATTGCTCGCCCAAATCGGCCTGCCGCTTTTGATGAAGGCGGTGGGTGCGGGGCTTGATCATATCGACAACCCGATCGCCAAAACCGCGGCCGAGGGCCTTAAACAGGTGGAGGCCGCCGTCACCAAGGGCGACGTCACCCCTGAACAACTCATTGCCGCCAACCGCCACACTGAACGCATGGCCGAAATCGAACTGGAGCGCGATATCGAAACAGTCAAATCCGTCAACCGCACCATCCGGGCCGAGGTCGCCAGCGAAGACGCCTTTGTCCGCCGCTGGCGCCCCAGCTTCGGCTACGCCGTCGCACTCACCTGGATCATGACCATGGGCGCCATCGCCTATGCCATCATCCTCACCCCGCTACAGGCCCCGGCCATCATCGCAGCACTCGTCAATACCAGCCCGATCTGGGGCATTGCGTTGGGCGTTTTGGGCGTGAGTGTGGTGAAGCGGAGTGCGGATAAGAAGATCCCGTGATTTCGTTTATTGCGGTTGTTTCGAATATTGCGAATAAGCGGGCGGGTGTGTATAAGTAAGAAAGCTACAAGAAAAATTGTAGAAAATTTGTAGAAAAATTGCAGGCTGGCGCCGGAAAGTGAAATGGAGATTGCACTATGTCCGCAATTCGCAAAGACGACTTTGGCGGTAGATTGCCAACCCAGATTGAAAGCGCGACTGCCGATCAGCTCCGCCAGATTATCGCGTCGCAGACCAAGGATGGTGAGGATACCAAGCTGACCGTCATGCCCGGTAACGGTAAACCGGAAACGATTACGCTCAGCCCGGCTCTGACTGAAAGCCTGATGGCGTTGCTGCGTCTGGTGTCCAGCCGTCAGGGCTTTCAGATGATCCCGCTTTCGGCAGAGCTTACGACGCAACAGGCGGCAGATTTGTTGAACGTCTCCCGGCCCTATCTGATCAAGCTGCTTGAAACCGGCGACATCCCCTATGCCACCGTCGGGCGGCACCGCCGGATCAAGGCAGAGGATTTGTTTGCCTATAAAACAGCCCGGGATGCAGAGCGTGACGAGGCTTTGTCTGAGTTGGCAAAGATGGATGCAGAGCTTCTTTTGAAAGGGTATTGAGGGCAGATGACATATCGGGCAGACCATTTTACAGCACTTCTTGATGCCTGTGTTCTGGCCGATGTGTGTAAGAGGGTGGGCTAATTGCAACTGAAATATTATTTCTTATATAGTTGGTCACACGACATACCAATAAACCGTCTCGAATCTGTAATGAGCAAAGAAAGCAGAAGGTTAAAATCTGTCAAAATTTGTTTGCGTTTAAAATCAGCGAGTTGGAGAAAGTGATACAAAAATTTCTTGTTAACTGTTAACTGTTATCTTAAATGAAGACTCTCTTTAAGATTGAGTTTCTGTGTGGGTTGAGTCATTTTTGGGTGAGTTTGGCGTAGCGGTCATCATGCTCACATAACTTACGAAGTATCAGAATCATGAATGCATACGCAAAAAAAGTTCGGGATGCTGCATGCCGTAGAGACGGCACGCCGCTTTATAACAGCTCTAAGGAGCATGCGTCCGTCCTAGCTGCTGCTATGTTCGAGTACGCAGGCGATGAAGTGTGCATACTCACAGGGAAGCTTGATGCGTTAGTTTATGGTCGAGACAGTGTAATTGAGCACGCGAAGCTGTTTTTATCTACTACTGACCATAAAATCAAAGTCTTGGTGGAAGAGCCCGAGAAGTTGGATATAAAGGACCACCCGTTTGCAACAGAGTTTGCAGACCACTCGGATGTGGAGTTTCGTGTCCTTGATAAGAAGTACAAAGATCTACCGTTCCACTTCATTGTGATGGACGGAGATAGTTATCGCTTTGAAAAGAATAAATCTGTTCCTGCTGCAATTGCTGCATTTGGTGACAGGATTGGTGGAAAAAACCTTACAGATATCTTCGCTGAAATGTGGGGTAATTCGACCGAAGAGCTCACAATAAAACACTAACGTCTAAAATAAGTTCTTGTGCAACAAAAACGCGAACATTAATATTTGTGTTCGCGTTTTTGTTTGGGTCGATCTATGACTGAAGTAATATCTCTCCTGCCAAAACTAGAGCCTGCAGTAGCCATCGCCTTTGCGTTAAATCTTGCTTACATTGGGCTCGAGCGTTTTCGCTATAGAAAAGCTATTCGCGATTATGTTGGCTCTAAAATGGGTGACCTTAGGAACCCGGGGAATGGTATAAGTGCGCTTAAGACATATAAAATTGTTGCGCGGTTATCCAATCTGGAAGATGAGGGGAGGCGTTGGTTGTGTCCAGTCGAAAAAGATGCAAAATTGCCTGGGCTATGGGGAGTGATTTACGCGTTTTGGTTTGAGTGCCATATTGATTTTTTCATAATTACTATTTTAGCTTTTTTTACTGGTATTCTACTTTGTATTGGCGTTGCTCATGATGCTGGTGTTTTTTTATGGCTTTCAGATTGTTTTACTGAAGAACGCATTCATCTAACTTATTGGGGAGTGCTTTTTATCGGCATATTTCCTGTTGTATCAGTTCTTCTCGGTAAATATACCGTGAAAAAAGCCAAAGAGAACGCAGACGATCAGATTGCCGAAATAAATAAAGTTGAGCAACTGTATGTGCAAAAATTGACTGTGGATCAGGTGGAGTAAGGGAAAGGT
>NZ_JBZCIA010000015.1:0-96146 GCF_059052855.1 Thalassospira sp. CA1 | reverse complement strand
ATACGTTTAAACAAAATGGTGAAATTTAATTCGGCGATCAAAGACACCGGATTTATTTATTAATTCAGATAATTCCGTTCCATTTTCTGGCTCGGCAGCCGTCAGCCCCAATCAATATCGCACGTATGCCGCCTATTCCTTGCCATCCCGTCGCAATGGCGATATTCAGGTTTCAAACTGTCATTAACTTGCAATGCCGGGCCCCGCGACTTATCTCCGGCTTGCAAACAGGCGAGATGAGACGACGCCATGAATGAAATGATCACCATTGCCGAGGCTTCTGCTGACGCAATGTCGGAAATGCAGATTGATCCCACCCTTGATCTGGAAGCTGAGATTCAGCGCCTGAAAAAGGAAAAGAACGCGATCATTCTGGCCCATTACTATCAGGATGGGGAAATTCAGGACCTTGCCGACTTTGTTGGCGATAGTCTGGACCTGTCGCGCAAGGCGGCCGAAACCGATGCCGATGTCATCGTGTTCTGTGGCGTGCGCTTCATGGCTGAGGTTGCCAAAATCCTCAGCCCGAACAAGACTGTTCTGCTGCCGGATTCAAAGGCGGGTTGCTCGCTCGAAGATTCGTGTCAGCCCGAACCGTTCCGCAAATTCCGCGAACAGCACCCTGATCATGTGTCGATCACTTATATCAACTGCTCGGCCGAGGTGAAGGCTGCGTCTGATATTATTGTGACCTCGTCGAATGCGGCCGAGATCATAGATCAGATCCCGCTCGACAAGCCGATCCTTTGGGCGCCTGACCGCCATCTTGGTTCCTATCTTGCCAAGAAGACCGGTCGCGACATGACGCTTTGGAACGGGTCATGCATCGTGCATGAACAGTTTTCCGAGCGTGAACTGATCCGCCTGAAAACCCAGAACCCGGATGCCAAGATCGCAGCCCACCCGGAATGCCATGACGGTATTCTGAAACATGCCGATCACATCGGCTCGACCCGGGCCATTCTGGAATATGTGATTAACGGCCCGGATCAGAAATACCTGATCGCGACCGAACCGCACATCATCCACCAGATGGAAAAAGCAGCCCCGCACAAGGAATTCATTCCGGTGCCGGGTGCGGACGGGTCATGTGCGTGCAATAACTGCCCGTTCATGGAACTCAATACGCTTGAAAAGCTGTATCTGTGCCTGGTCAATAACGGCCCGCAGATCGTCATGCCCGAAGACCTGCGCGTCGCAGCGGTCAAGCCGCTTGAACGCATGCTGGAAATGTCAAAGAACATTCCGGTCAAAAAAGACGACGCGGCGTAAGCCAGCCAACCTCACAGCCCCGCAAAATTTGCGGGGCTGTTTGCCATCCCCCATCAGAATTCAAAGCAGCCCGCCATCATGACCGTCCTGACCCAAGCCGAAATCGCGGAATTCATTGATCGTTCCTTTGCCGAGGATATCGGCACCGGTGACATCACATCGGACAATGTCATCCCCGCCGATGCGCGCCTGCGCGTCGCGCTTGAAACGCGCGAGGATATCGTTGTTGCCGGGCTTGATATCGCCCTTGATTGTTTCCGCAAGCTGGTGCCGGATGCGAAGATCGAAAAGCACTGCGAAGATGGTGATGCGATTGCGGCCAAAGACGTTCTGGCCGTGGTCGAAGGCAATGCGCGCGGCATCCTGACGGCTGAACGCACAGCCCTTAATACGCTTCAACATCTGTCGGGCATTGCCACCACCACGCGCAGCTATGTCGCGGCGATGGGCGAAACAAACGCCAAACTGCTTGATACCCGCAAGACACTGCCGGGTTGGCGCAAACTGGAAAAATACGCGACCCGTATGGGCGGGGCTCAGAACCACCGCATGGGTCTTTATGACGGGGTGATGATCAAGGACAACCATATCGGCGTTGTCGGATCGATCACCAAATGTGTCGAGGCCGCCCGGGCCGCCAACCTGCCGAAGATCGAGGTTGAATGTGACACCCTTGATCAGGTCAAAGAAGCCACCGAAGCTGGCGCAGACATCATCCTGCTGGATAACATGGGCCCGGATATGTTGCGCGAAGCGGTTGCCATTGTCGCTGGTCGCTGCAAGACTGAGGCATCCGGGGGTGTAAACCTTCAGACCATCGGTGCGATTGCCGCAACCGGGGTCGATTATGTTTCCGTCGGGCGGATTACCCAATCCGCACCGGCCGTTGATATCGGACTTGATGTCGCAATCCTGTGAGGCCACATGCGCGCAAGCAGTCATAGCACCACAGACCCAGCCTTGATCAAGGTGATCGAAACCGCCAACTGGATCTTGCGCGACGGCGAAAACATTTTGTCGGTCCGCAGCCACGGCCGCGACCGGTTCTATTTGCCCGGTGGCAAGATTGATCCCGGCGAAACCGCGCGCGAAGCCATCAAACGCGAAATCAAGGAAGAACTCGGCGTCGACCTGATCCCCGGCACGCTCCGCCAGTTGGGCACGTTTGCCGGACAGGGCCACAACCTGCCCGAAGGGTCGATTGTGCGCATGACCTGCTTTACCGGCTATTATTGCGGAACCCTTGCACCCGAACGCGAAATCGCCGAACTCAGATGGCTATCGCCGCGTGAACGCCACCTGATGGCCCCGATGGGGCAAAAGATCACTGCGGCCCTTTTCGATATTTGATCCCCCGATCAACGCTATACGGCCAACCGGCAGTACCTTGCGGTTGTGACCACTGCCCCAAATGTTCTTGTTATGTTCTATTCTTTTGTGGTAAGCATGATTTGCAATTTTGCACAAAAGGATCAGAACATGACGCAGGACAAAGGGGCATTGTTTCGGGCGCTTCACGAAGAACCTGGTGCATTCATCATTCCCAATCCATGGGATATCGGAACAGCCAGAATTCTCGCCGCACTCGGCTTTCGTGCCTTGGCAACGACAAGTGCGGGCATGGCATTTTCCTTGGGCGTTGCAGAAGGCAAGACATCACCCGAAAATACGTTCAAGCATTGTCAGGCACTGGTTTCGGCCACGCCACTTCCCGTCACGGCTGATCTTGAAAAAGGGATGGGCGACAGTCCGGAAAGCGCGGCAGAAACGATTTCGGTCGCAGCGTCAATCGGCCTGGCGGGCTGTTCGCTTGAAGATCACACAGGAGACCGGGAAAACCCGATCTATGATTTTTCGCTTGCTGTTGAACGCATTCAGGCTGCTGTCGAAGCTCGATCAGCCTTGCCCCATGATTTTGTCCTGACTGCGCGGTGCGAGAACTTCCTGTGGGGACGCCCTGACCTTGACGACACGATCAAGCGCCTTCAGGCCTTTGAAAAGGCAGGGGCGGATGTTCTTTATGCGCCGGGCTTGTATGATCTTGAAACGATCCGCACGGTTTGCGCATCGCTGAGCAAACCGGTGAATGTCGTTATGGGCATGCCCGGAAACACGTTCAGTCTGACTGAACTGGCGGACGCCGGCGCAAAAAGGATCAGCGTCGGATCAGCACTTGCCCGCCTTGCCTATGGCGCCTTTGTCAAAGCATCGCGTGAAATGATCGACACGGGCACATTCGGATTTTCCGACCAGGCCATGGGCTTTGCAGAGCTTGAAGAATTTTTCACCGCACAACCCCAAAAGGCTCAATAGCAACAGGCAGCTTGAAACAGCAGATGGAACACATGCCCTAGCGCGGTGCATCGCCGTCGGGACTGCCGCCCGCATCGGGAATTTCACGGCCAGGCGCATCGCGATCGCGCGAAACATCCTTGGCGGCAGACGGTGGTGCGGCCTTTTGATCCGCCCCGCCATCGTCGGTGCCTGAGGATGTATCTTCTGCTTTGTCTTCTGGCGTTTTGGGTTCCTCAGGCTCGGCCTTCTCGATCTTTTTCGGAGCACCCTTGCCAGCGTCGCGGATGGCATCGGTCAGCTTATCGATATCGCGCAGGTTCAGGTCACGCTGCGGGAACGGAATTTCGATACCTTCATCCCGGAAGCGCTGCACAAGTTCAAAGCGGATCGAGCTTGCCACCGCAATCACATCGCCAATATCGCGCAGGAAATAGCGCAGTTCGAAATCAAGCGAACTGGCCCCGAAATCCATGAACACCACCTGCGGTGCCGGATAGGTCAAAATCTCGCGGCGCTTGTCGGCCATTTCAAACAGGATCTCGCGAACCTTGTCGACATCCGATCCGTAAGACACACCAATCTTGATGATGCCGCGGCCTGAGCGTTCCTTAAGCGTCCAGTTCAGAACCCGGTTGGAAATCAGTTCGGAGTTCGGGATGACGACCGAAGACCGGTCAAACGTCTCGATCTCGGTCGCGCGGACCCGGATGTCCTTTACAAAGCCCTGATCGGCGCCGACGACGATCCAGTCACCGACCTTGATCGGGCGTTCGACCAAAAGGATCAGGCCGGAGACAAAGTTGTTCACGATGCTTTGCATGCCAAAACCGATACCGACCGAAATGGCACCGGCGATGATGGCAAGGTTGGACAAATCAAGCCCGGCGGCCGAAACCGCAAGCAAGATGGCAAGACAGATCCCGGCATAGCCAAAGATTGCCGAAACCGAATGTTGCAGCCCTTGATCAAGCTTGGTGTTGGGCAGCACCCGCGTGCTCAGCATGCGCTGGAAGAAGCGCATCACTGCCAGCACGATGACAAACATCAAGGCCGCCAGCATGATGGAGCGCAGCGAGAAATGAATGCCGCCCACCTGAATGCCGATGAAGGCCTGCTGAACCGCCAAAATAAGATCAGCCCAGGCAATGTCGGTAAAGATCATCACCGCGACCGGCACGGCGATGGAAAACATCACCACATCGATCAAAACCCGCAGCCAGAAATAAAGCGTGCCATGCACCGCATCGCTGACATTGCTGTCTTCGCTGCTTTCCGGGCGCACCAGATAGGTATGCATCAAAGCCCGGCAATAACCGCGCAGCAGCCAGTAACAGGTCAAAAACGCCAGCGCCATCATCAGGTTTTCAAGGATGAAGCGTGCCAGGGCGACATAACCCAGCAACATCAGCACCGGCATCATGATCGCAATGACCTTCAGGCCACGCCGCGACCGGCGTTCGATCTTTGACCAGATTTCGTGACGGTCGCGTTCGTCATGTTGCCAGAACACACCCAGTGAACAGACAAACAGCAAAACCGAAATCACCAGCACGTTCGAGATGCTTTGCACAAGCGCGATATCAAGCGACGTCCCAAGCGTCGTCGCCCCCTGCAAAAGCACCATGTCAAAGGCAAAAATCACTGCCACAGCCAGCGAACAGAACCCAACAACCCGCGCCCCCCTTGGCGTTGTGCCGGAACGCCGCAAGGACGGCGCAAACGGTGAATGCACACTGCGCACCGCAGCCCCGACAAACAACAGGAACAAGGCAGCCGCAAAGCATTGCAGAACAAAATCACCCATCGCACCGCTCAGAAGCGCATCACGCGATTCAAGTATTCCATAGGCGATCAAAAGGGCGATGCCCGGCACCAAGGCGGTAAACAGGAATCGCGTTCCCGATATCAGTGACACGCGATCTTCATCCGGCACAGTGTTCCAACGCGCAGGCATATAGCGCAGCACGACCACCTCGCCACCAATCAGGGCTGCGATCACGATGAAGGTCAGGAAAACCAGACCCGGGGCCACCTCGGACAGCTGATCGGCGACGTCCCCTTCGAGTTCAAGGTTGGAATAGCGCGCCTGCACCATGCTGGGCAGCTTGACGATTTCGCGCCAGGCTTCAAACCAGACAACCGGATCAAACGGAACATCCACCCGGCCCAGAACGCGCCGGGTAAAGCGTTCACGCGCCAGACCGGACAACTGGTCAGACAGCTCGCTCGCGCGGAAATTGACCAGTTCAAGCTGTTTGAGCACACCGCCAACGCGCGCGATGTCCTGTCCGATACGATCACGTTCACGGGCGACCTCGGGGACTTCTTCCTCGCCCTCTGCCGGGGGCTCGCCAAGTTTGCCAAGGGCGGCTTCAAACCGCTGCAGACGTTCATCGGCCCGACCGCGCAGCTCGTTAATCGCAAGCTGGATGGTTTCGATCCGGTCGCGGCCATCGGAGATCACGCGCCCGGAAATTTCTTCGCCGGAAATAGATTCTTCAATCGCATCAAGCGTCGCTTCCCAGTCCGCGATGCGGTTCTGGGCATTTTCCAGTTCGATCTTCTGCACAGAGTCAGGGCGCGGTTCGTTGGGCTGTGCTGCCAAATCAAAAGAAACCGTTATTGCAAACAGACAGATTGCAAGACTTGCGATTACCTGACGAACTGATGTCATGCCTGATGATCCATATTGATGCCCGAAGCGCTGCCCGGCTTCCGTTTCTTGAGTGTTTTTCGCGTTTTGTAAACAGGTTGGCCTGATACTTGGTCACAGAACCGAACCCTACACTGAGAACAGTAACGAATCATCTAACGTTTCGTTCCGTTGTCATTGTGACGTGATGATGACCCCGTCCCTGACCTGCATGACCGCAGTCAGCCAAGGAGCCCTGCGATGAGCAAAACCGCGCTGATCAATGCCTTTGAAATTGCCCCGGATGGCACCGCACAACCGGTTGGATGGGACGCCCTGCAATCGGGCCTGCCGCCGATTGCAGAGGGAAATTATCTTTGGGTACATCTGGACTGGATGGGCGACGGGGTGCGCGACTGGCTGATCACGGTTGCCGGGATTGATGCAACCATAACCGATACGCTGTCGACCCGTGGCACGCGTCCGGCGGTGTTTTTCTATGATCCGGGCTATTCGCTTAATCTGCGCGGGGTGAACCTGAACGCGGAAAATGATCCAGCCGATATGATTTCGGTGCGTTTCTGGGTCACAAACAATATGGTGATCACGCTGCGCAACCAGCCGCTCAAGGCGTTTGATGACATGCGGGCCGCCATTGCCGACCAGAAGGCCCCCAACAGCGTTGATGATTTCGTCCTGACCGTGGCCGAACGGCTTGCCTTTCGGGTCGAAAATGTCGTGCGCGGCATGGAAGAAGATGTCGAGGCGATCGAGGACGATCAGGAAACCGTGGCCGAGGGCAAAACCCTTGCGCTGCGCAAACGCGGATCGGACATTCGTCATCGGCTGTCGCGTCTGCGCCGGCATCTGGGACCGCAACGCGATGCGCTGGCGCATTATGTCGAACAGAAACCGGTCTGGTCTGACAAGCGGTTCAAACGGCGCGCCCGTGCATTGACCGATAAAACCGTCCGTCTGGTCGAGGAATTTGATTCCCTGCGCGAACGCATTCAGATCGTGAATGAAAACCTGATGGCGCTCGAAAGCGAACAGATGAACCGCACGATGTACTGGCTAACGGTGATTGCCGGTCTGTTCCTGCCGATCAGTTTCGTCACCGGCCTTCTGGGGATCAATGTCGGCGGTGTTCCGGCAACTGACAGCCCGTATGGGTTCCTTGGGGTGTCGATTATTCTGGCAGTGATTACCGCGTTTGAAATCTGGCTGTTTAAAAAGATGCGCCTGATCTGATGGCAGCAATGCAAACCGTCTTGTTGCAATGCGATGCAACTTGGAGCTATGACAATCTCACAGTCCTAATTCCTTTCACTGCATTCGAGATTTGTTGATGACCGACGGCCCGCTTTCACGTTATCGCGCGAAAATCACCGCTGGTGAGCTGTCCCACGATCCGATGCAGGAACTCTGTGCGGAAAAACTCCAAAGCCTGAAAAACGCGCTGATCAACTATGAGCCGTCGACCGGCACAGGTGGCTGGCGCGAACGGTTTGGCCTGACCCGTCGGCGCGATGAACCGACCCCGCCGTCAGGACTTTACATTTACGGCGAGGTTGGTCGTGGCAAATCCATGTTGATGGATCTGTTCTATGAAACCATCGACATTGAAAAAAAGCGTCGCGTTCATTTCCATGACTTCATGCAAGATGTGCATGAACGCATGCACCGTTATCGCCAGACCAAGAAAAAGGACGATGCCGATCCGATCCCGCCGATTGCCAAGGACCTTGCAAACGATGCGTGGTTGCTGTGCTTTGACGAGATGCAGGTAACCGACATCACCGATGCCATGATCCTCGGCCGCCTGTTTGAACAGTTGTTTGACCATGGGGTCGTGATTGTCACCACATCCAACCGCGTGCCGGATGACCTGTATAAGGATGGCCTGCAACGCCAGAACTTTCTGCCCTTCATCGACATGATCAAGCAGAAGCTTGATGTGCTGGAACTGGCGAGCCCGACCGATTACCGCATGCGCAATCTGACGGCCGCCGAGGTGTTCCTGTATCCGATATCCCGCGAACAGGCATCCAAGCGGATTGACGAGATGTTTGCCACCCTGACCGAAGGCGCACGGGTCGCACCCGACAGCCTGACCGTCAAGGGACGCAAGATCGAAATCAGTGCTGCCGGTGCCGGAGTTGCCAAGTTCAGCTTTGAAGAACTGTGCACCCGTCCGTTGGGACCCGGGGATTACATCGCGCTCGCGACGCATTTCCACACCATCGTGATCGACTTCATCCCGAAACTGCCGGACTCGCGCCGCGACTGGGCCAAACGGTTCGGTACCCTTGTTGATGCGATGTACGAACACAAAACCAAGCTGATCTGTGCGATTGAGTGTGACCCGACCGAGATCTACACCGACGGTGATTACTCATTCGAATTCCAGCGCACGGTGTCGCGCATGACCGAAATGCGCAGTCAAGAATATCTCGATATGGCGCACCTGACCTGACGGCTTTCAAAACGCCAGAATGGCGGATCAAAACGGCAGCGATGATCACAGCTGTGACATGCCTTCTTCGGACGATCTGCCAGCGATAGCGCAGCCTGTGGAAAACGACTCCATCGGGGTCACTTTAAAACCGTCGCAATTATTCGCCATATGAGCGCTTATCATCGCGCGATTCTTGCGTTTGACGCAGGGGAAACGATGCTTCACGCAAAAATCGTCATATATTGGATTTGACGCCCCCGTCCCGACCGCATGGCTGATGGCCGTTTCCTGCAATGCTGCGCCAGTGTAATCCTGTTCATACGCACGAATTCGCAGCAAAGGGGCGCACTGCCTTTCATTTAGGCAGGCCGCAATCGTAAACCAGCTTTGGTTTTGCTGCGCATTAGCCCATGTTCGCATCTGCAACGTGAATGGTTTTTAAGCGTTTAGACCATAGTTGCAATAAACCGCGAAGCGGCGGTTTTCCTCGTAAAAACAGTGGGGTTTCCCCTTGTCATTCGTGGCGATTCAGTTTACGACACTCGGTGTTTACGAACGATTATTTCGCGTTCGCAGGTTTAAATTTTCAATCGCGCTCCCAAGTTGAGTTTCGACCCCCAGGAAGCGCAATAGGGAAGAAGGTAACGGAATGGCCCGCAACAAGATCGCGCTCGTCGGTGCCGGCAATATTGGTGGCACGCTTGCTCACCTCGTCGGTCTCAAAGAGCTTGGCGACGTCGTCCTTTTCGACATCGTTGATGGCATGCCACAGGGCAAGTCGCTCGACATTGCTGAATCCTCCCCCGTCGACATGTTTGATGCCGACCTCAAGGGTACCAGTGACTACAAAGACATCGCAGGCGCTGATGTCGTCATCGTCACCGCCGGTGTTGCTCGCAAGCCGGGCATGAGCCGCGATGACCTGATTGGTATCAACACCAAAGTCATGACCCAGGTTGGTCAGGGCATCAAGGAACACGCTCCGAACGCGTTCGTCATCGTCATTACCAACCCGCTTGATGCGATGGTTTGGGTAATGCAGCAGGCAACCGGCTTCGATCCGAAGAAAGTTGTCGGCATGGCTGGCGTTCTGGACTCGGCCCGCTTCCGTTACTTCCTCGCAGAAGAATTCAACGTCTCGGTCAAAGACGTTACCGCCTTTGTCCTTGGCGGCCACGGCGATACCATGGTCCCGTCGATCCGTTATTCGACCGTTGCCGGTATCCCGGTTCCGGATCTGATCAAAATGGGCTGGACCACGCAGGAAAAGATCGACGAGATCGTGCAGCGCACCCGTGACGGTGGCGCCGAAATCGTTGCCCTGCTGAAAACCGGTTCTGCTTTCTACGCCCCGGCTGCTTCGGCAATCGCGATGGCGGAAAGCTACCTCAAAGACCAGAAGCGCGTCATGCCGGTTGCTGCTTACCTGAGCGGCGAATACGGTGTTGACGGTCTTTATGTTGGTGTCCCGGTTGTTCTGGGTGCCAACGGTGTAGAACGCATCGTCGAGATCAATCTTGATGAGTCCGAAAAAGCAAACTTCGACAATTCCGTGAACGCTGTTCGCGGCCTCGTCGAAGCTGCAAAGGGCATGCTCTAAGAACGCGAAACGGGCTGGTCAGTGACCGGCCCGTTTTTCAATCATTGTTGTTATTCAAACTTCAATGATCGCGGCCTCTTAACAAAGTCCCTCCCGCTCGTTACAGGGACATTGAAATCCAGATTTCTGACCCACCGGAAATCGTACGGAAGGCAAGAAAGCGACCGAACATGAATATTCATGAGTACCAGGCGAAAGAAATTCTTCGCAAATACGGTGTGACCGTGCCGAACGGCAAGGTTGCATATACCGCTCAGGAAGCCATCGAAGCTGCCCAGTCCCAGGCTGGCCCGGTTTACGTGGTAAAATCCCAGATCCATGCAGGTGGCCGCGGTAAAGGCACCTTCAAGGAAGCCAAGGCAGGTGACAAAGGCGGCGTTCGCGTCGTCAAGAGCCCGGAAGAAGTCGGCACCAATGCCGAACAGATGCTCGGCTCCACGCTGGTTACCCACCAGACCGGCCCGGATGGCAAAGAAGTCAAACGCGTTTACATCGAAGAAGGCTGCGATATCGCACGCGAACTGTATCTTTCGGTTCTCGTCGACCGCGCTTGCTCGCGCGTGATCTTCATGGCGTCGACCGAAGGCGGCATGGACATTGAAGAAGTTGCAGAAGCAACCCCGGAAAAGATCGTCACTGTCGAGATCGATCCGGCGGCTGGTTTCTCTGGCTTCCACGGTCGCAAACTGGCGTTTGCACTCGGCCTCGAAGGCAAGCAGGTTTCCAAAGCTGTCAAATTCATGACCGCGATGTACCAGTGCTTCCTCGACACCGATGCTGCCATGGTTGAAATCAACCCGCTGGTTGTTACCGGTGACGGGGACATCATTGCGCTTGATTGCAAAATGAACTTCGACGACAACGCGCTGTTCCGTCATCCGGACATCGAAGAGCTGCGTGACGAAGACGAAGAAAACCCGGCCGAACTCGAAGCTGCAAAACACAGCCTCAACTACATCAAGCTCGATGGCACCATCGGCTGCATGGTCAACGGCGCAGGCCTCGCCATGGCAACCATGGACATCATCAAGCTGTATGGCGGCGCACCGGCTAACTTCCTTGACGTTGGTGGCGGCGCAACCAAAGAACGCGTGACCACCGCCTTCAAGCTGATCCTGTCGGATCCGAATGTCGAAGGCATCCTGGTCAACATCTTTGGTGGCATCATGCGTTGTGACGTGATCGCAGACGGCGTTGTGGCAGCAGCCCGCGAAGTCAGCCTGAACGTCCCGCTGGTCGTTCGCCTTGAAGGTACCAATGTCGAACTTGGCAAGAAGATCCTCGAAGAATCGGGTCTGCCGATTGTTTCGGCTGACAACCTTGCCGATGCCGCCGAGAAGGTGGTCAAAGCTGTGAAGGAGGCCGCGTAACTATGGCTGTTCTCGTCGATAAAAACACCAAAGTTATCTGCCAGGGTTTCACTGGTTCGCAGGGTACTTTCCACAGCGAACAGGCACTGGCATACGGCACCAAAATGGTTGGCGGTGTTACCCCGGGTAAAGGCGGCACCAAGCACCTTGACCTGCCGGTTTTCAACACTGTTGAAGAAGCGGTACATGTCACCGGCGCCAATGCCTCGGTTATCTATGTTCCGCCGCCCTTCGCAGCAGACGCAATCCTTGAAGCCATCGATGCCAAAGTCGAACTGGCTGTCTGCATCACCGAAGGTATTCCGGTTGCTGACATGGTCCGCGTCAAGCGCGCGCTCGACGGTTCGTCGACCCGCCTGATCGGCCCGAACTGCCCGGGTATCATTACCCCGGACGAATGCAAGATCGGCATCATGCCGGGTCACATTCACCGCCGCGGTAAAATCGGTATCGTTTCGCGTTCCGGTACGCTCACCTACGAAGCAGTTGCACAGACCACGGCCGCTGGCCTTGGTCAGTCGACCTGTATCGGTATTGGTGGTGACCCGGTCAACGGCACCAACTTCATCGACTGCCTCGACCTGTTCCTGAAGGATCCGGAAACCGAAGGCATCATCATGATCGGTGAAATCGGCGGCTCGGCCGAGGAAGAAGCATGTGAATTCCTGCAGGCTTCCAAAGTCAAGAAACCGGTTGCCGGCTTCATCGCCGGTGTTACCGCACCTCCGGGTAAACGCATGGGCCATGCCGGTGCGATCATTTCCGGTGGCAAAGGTACGGCCGATGCGAAAATGGAAGCCATGCGCAGTGCTGGCGTTCTTGTTGCCGATTCCCCGGCAAGCCTCGGCTCGACCATGCTGAAGGCTTTGAAGGGCTAATCTGGGTAGTCAGAGGAAAGGCAAGGGGGGGCGTGGTCCTTCTTGGGGACCATGCCTTCCAAGACCACAAATGAAACCTCAAGATCTCGACACGATTCTGAACGAGTCGAACGCAACCTACATCGCTGAACTTTATGCCCGGTATCTGGAAAGCCCGTCTGCGGTTGACCAGAGCTGGGCTGAGTTTTTTGACGGGTTGCAGGACGACGCCTCCGAAATCCTCGCAGAAATGCGCGGGCCGAGCTGGCAGCCACGGGAAACCAAGGTTGTTGGCGGCATGGAGGGATACGACGTCTCACAGGGGCATGCCGAACGCCCGGCCCAGATGGGCTATGCACCGGCACCTCATGCAGCACCCACGGCAGGTCAGGTAAATTCTGATGCCATCCGCGCTGCCGCCAATGATTCCATTCGCGCTTTGATGCTGATCCGCTCCTTCCGGGTACGCGGCCATCTTGAAGCGAACCTGGATCCGCTGGGCCTTGCACCGCGTGAACCGCATCCGGAACTTGATCCGAAGACCTATGGCTTTACCGAAGCCGACATGGATCGTCCGATCTTCATCGCCAATGTTCTTGGCCTTGAAACCGCGACCATCCGTCAGATCGTCTCGCTGGCACGCAAAACCTATTGCGGGTCGATCGGTATCGAATTCATGCATATCCAGGAACCTGAACAGAAATCCTGGATTCAGCAGCGTATCGAAAGCATCGGCAACCAGACGCAGTTCACCACCCGTGGCAAGGAAGCCATCCTTGAGCGTCTGATCGAAGCCGAAGGTTTCGAAAACTATCTTCACACCAAATATGTCGGCACCAAGCGTTTCGGTATTGATGGTGGCGAAGCCCTGATGCCGGCACTCGAACAGATCCTCAAACGTGGTAGCCAGCTTGGCATCCGCGAGGTTGTGTTCGGCATGCCGCACCGTGGTCGTCTTAACGTTCTTGCCAACGTCATGAGCAAGCCGTTCCAGGCGATCTTCTCGGAATTCATGGGCAACCCGTCCAAGCCGGACGATGTGATGGGCTCGGGTGACGTTAAATATCACCTTGGTACCTCCGCCGACCGCGAATTTGACGGCAACGTTGTTCACCTGTCGCTGACGGCAAACCCGTCGCACCTTGAAGCGGTGAACACGGTTGTTCTTGGTAAGGTCCGCGCCAAGCAGGCCCAGCGCAAAGACACCAATCGCGAGCAGGTTATGGGTATCCTCCTGCACGGTGATGCGGCCTTTGCCGGTCAGGGTCTTGTGGCGGAAACCTTCGATCTGTCGCACCTCAAAGGCTACCGTACCGGTGGTACGATCCACTTTGTGGTCAACAACCAGATCGGTTTCACGACCAAACCGACCGATTCCCGTTCTTCGCCATATTGCTCGGACATTGCCAAGGTCGTTCAGGCTCCGATCCTGCACGTCAATGGCGACGATCCCGAAGCTGTGGTTCATGCGGCCCGCATCGCGACCGAATTCCGTCAGGAGTTCAAGCAGGACGTCGTTATCGACATGTTCTGCTATCGCCGCTTTGGCCACAACGAAAGCGACGAGCCGGCATTCACCCAGCCAAAGATGTACGACGTGATCGGCAAACACCCGACCACCAAGGACATCTATGCCCAGCAGCTGGTCAAGGAAGGTCTTCTGAGCGAAGAACGTATCAAGGAACTGGACAAGTCGTTCCAGGACTACCTTGATGAAGAGTTCAAGGCGTCCGAAAACTACCGTCCGAACAAGGCTGACTGGCTTGAAGGCAAATGGTCGGGTCTTGCATCCTCTCATGGTGACGATGCTGACTGGATCGGTAAAACCGGCGTTGAAAACGACCTCCTGCAGGAAGTCGGCCGCGCACTTTCGACCCCGCCGAGTGACTTTGACATCAACCGCAAAATCCTTCGTCAGTTGAAGGCCAAAGCGAAGATGTTTGAAACCGGCGAAGGAATTGATTGGGCAACCGCCGAGGCCCTGGCATTCGGGACCCTGATGTGCGAAGGCACGCCAGTTCGTCTGTCGGGTCAGGATTGCCAGCGTGGTACGTTCTCGCAGCGTCATGCCAAGCTGATCGATCAGACCACCGAAGCAAAATACACCCCGCTCAACAACATCCGTACCGGTCAGGCCGAGCTTGAAGTTCTCAACTCGCCCCTGTCCGAAGCAGGTGTTCTTGGCTTCGAATACGGCATCACCCTTGCAGAACCGCATTCGCTGGTTCTCTGGGAAGCCCAGTTCGGTGATTTTGCCAACGGTGCACAGGTCATCATTGACCAGTTCATCAGCTCGGGCGAAGCCAAATGGCTGCGTATGTCGGGTCTGGTCATGCTGCTGCCGCACGGTTACGAAGGCCAGGGTCCGGAACACAGTTCCGCACGTCTGGAACGTTACCTGCAGCTTTGTGGTGAAAACAACATGCAGGTGGCGAACTGCACGACGCCGGCAAACTATTACCACATCCTGCGCCGTCAGATCCGTCGCTCGTTCCGTAAGCCGCTGATCCTGATGACGCCGAAATCGCTTCTGCGTCACAAACAGTGCGTGTCGAACCTGTCCGACTTTGCGACGGGCACGACATTCCTGCCTGTGATCAGCGAAACCGCTAAGCTGGTTGACGACAAGAAGGTCAAACGCGTCGTTCTGTCGTCGGGCAAGGTCTATTACGATCTGCTTGCCGAACGCGAAAACCGTGGCATCGAAGATGTTGCGCTTGTGCGTGTCGAACAGCTTTATCCGTGGCCGGAAAAAGAACTGGCAACGGAACTGGCCAAATACCCGAATGCTGATGTCGTCTGGTGTCAGGAAGAATCGGAAAACATGGGTTCCTGGTTCTTCGTTGACCGCCGGATCGAGGCAACGCTTGCCAGCATCAAGCACAAGGCAGGTCGTCCTGTTTATGTCGGTCGCGCAGCATCTGCTTCGCCGGCAACGGGCCTTCTGAAAGCCCACCTGCGCGAGCAGGCTGAGCTGGTCGACGCGGCACTTAGCGTAGAATAACTTTACAGGACGGGCGCGAAATCGCCCGTCCGCCACGTTCATTTAGATTTCATTCGTATGCTGGCAGACCCACACTGCCTGATTGAAAAAACGGTCGAGGAAAAAATGGCGACTGAAGTTAAAGTTCCCGCACTGGGCGAGTCTGTATCTGAAGCCACGGTGGCAAAATGGTACAAAAAAGTCGGTGATGCTGTTGCAGCCGATGAACCGATTGTCGAACTTGAGACCGACAAGGTCACCGTCGAAGTCAACTCCCCGGTTGCTGGCGCAATTGCCGAGCTGGTCGTTGGTGAAGGCGACGAAGTTGAAGTTGGCGCTCTGATCGCGCACATCAACGAAGGTGCCGAAGGCGCCGCTGCTTCTGATGAACCGGCCAAGGAAGAAGCCCCGGCCGCGAAAAAAGAAGAAGCTCCGGCCAAGAAAGAAGAGCCGAAAGCAGCCCCGGCTGCTGCACCGGCAGAAACGACCGCGTCAAACAGCGATCATCCGCTGGCACCGGCCGTTCGCAAACTGGTCGAAGACAAGAACCTTGATCCGTCCAAAATCCCGGCAACGGGCAAAGACGGCCGCCTGACCAAGGGCGACGTTCTGAACTTCCTCGAAGGCGGCGGATCTGCTTCGCGCGCTGCGGCCCCGGCACCGAGCGCCCCGGCAGCACCGAAACCGGAACGTGAACTGCGTGACGGTGAAGAGCGTGTCAAAATGTCCAAGCTGCGCCAGACCATCGCGCGCCGCCTGAAAGAAGCCCAGAACACCGCGGCCATGCTGACCACTTACAACGAAGTGGACATGACCAACCTTCTGGCTTGCCGTAACAAGTACAAAGACGGTTTCGAGAAGAAACACGGTGTCAAGCTTGGCTTCATGTCCTTCTTCATCAAGGCCTGCACCACGGCGCTCAAAGAATGGCCGGCTGTGAATGCCGAGATCGATGGCAACAGCTTCATCTATAAAAACTACTGCGATATCGGCGTTGCCGTTGGTACCCCGCAGGGTCTGGTTGTTCCGGTCATCCGTTCGGCAGAGGAAAAAACCTTTGCGGATCTGGAAAGCACCATTGTCGATTTCGGCAAGCGTGCACGTGACGGCAAACTGGGCATGGATGAAATGACCGGCGGATCGTTCACCATCTCCAACGGTGGTGTCTTCGGTTCCCTTCTTTCATCGCCGATCCTGAACGCGCCGCAGTCAGGTATTCTTGGCATGCACAAAACCCAGATGCGTCCGGTCGCAATCGACGGCAAAGTCGAAATTCGTCCGATGATGTATCTCGCCCTTTCCTATGACCACCGTATCATTGACGGCCGTGAAGCCGTTTCCTTCCTGGTACGCGTCAAGGAATGCATCGAGAACCCGGAACGCATCCTGCTCGATATCTGATCAGACAAAAGGATCAAAGAACTCATGAGTGAGAACTACGACGTTGTCGTGATCGGTGGCGGTCCTGGCGGTTATGTTTGCGCCATCCGCGCCGCACAGCTTGGCCTTAAAGTCGCATGCGTTGAAAAACGCGGCGCACTTGGCGGTACCTGCCTCAATGTAGGCTGCATTCCGTCCAAGGCCCTGCTGCATTCCTCGCACCTGTTCGAAGAAGCGACCGAGCATTTCGATACCCACGGCATCGAAGTCTCCAAGCCGAAGGTCAACATCGAAAAGATGATGGCCCGCAAGGACAAGGTCGTTGACAGCAATGTCAAAGGCATTGAGTTCCTGTTCAAGAAGAACAAGGTTACCTATGTCAAAGGTGCCGGCGAAATCACTTCGCCGACCTCGGTCAAGGTCGCCCTTCTGGATGGCGGCGAAGAAACCCTGAATGCCAAGAACATTGTCATCGCGACGGGTTCGGAAGTCACCCCGCTGCCGGGTGTCGAAATTGACGAAGAAAAAATCGTCTCCTCGACCGGCGCACTGGTTCTTCCGAAAGTGCCGAAAAAGATGGTTGTCATCGGTGCCGGCGTGATCGGTCTGGAACTGGGTTCCGTCTGGCGTCGTCTGGGTGCCGAAGTTACCGTTGTTGAATATCTTGACCGCATTCTGCCGGGCATGGATGGCGAGCTGGTCAAACAGACCCAGCGCATCTTTGCCAAGCAGGGTCTTGAATTCAAACTCGGTCACAAGGTTACTGGTGCCAAGACCACCAAGTCTGGCGTGACCCTGACTGTTGAACCGTCCAAGGGCGGCGATGCAGAAGAACTCAAAGCCGATGTGGTTCTGGTGGCGATTGGTCGTCGTCCGTACACCAAAGGCCTTGGTCTTGACGCTGTAGGTGTTGAACTCGACGATCGTGGTCGGGTCAAAACCGACGAGCATTTCCAGACCAATGTTGGCGGCATCTTTGCGATTGGCGATACCATCGTCGGTCCGATGCTGGCCCACAAAGCTGAGGAAGACGGCGTTGCCCTGGCAGAAATGCTGGCTGGCGAAGAAGGCCATGTCGATTACGGCAAGGTCCCGGGTGTTGTTTACACCTGGCCGGAAGTTGCCGCTGTTGGCAAAACCGAAGAGCAGCTGAAGGAAGAAGGCGCAGACTACAAAGTCGGCAAATTCCCCTTCACCGCAAACGGTCGCGCCAAGGCAATGGAAAGCACCGAGGGCTTTGTCAAAATCATCGAAGACAAGAAAACGCACCGTGTAGTCGGCGCGCATATTGTCGGCCCGGCTGCGGGCGATCTGATTGCCGAAGTGGTTCTGGCGATGGAATACGGCGCCTCTGCCGAAGACATCGCACGCACCTGCCACGCCCACCCTGCCCTTGGCGAGTCCGTCAAGGAAGCAGCACTGGACGCGGACAAACGCGCGATCCACATGTAATTGATCAGTTCTCTGATCCGCAAACGGCCGTCCCATTCACTTGGGGCGGCCGTTTTGTTTTGGCCACCAGAAACGCCTAAGTCCCTACATTTTATGAAGTTTGTGGAATTGTCAGACTTTTGGCAGGTGACGCTGGGGGGCTTTGGGGATTAGTATGACAAAACCTGTTTACTGGCCCGGAGAATGAAAATGGTGCTGTCTGTTGGCGTTGTTGCCCACGACCGTCGCAAACGCGAAATGGCTGACTGGCTGGAAAAACACAAGGATGTATTCGCCAATATGCGCATCTTTGCCACCGGCACCACCGGGCGCGTATTGCAGGAACGGTTTACTGAGCTGGATGTCCATCCGCTTAAAAGCGGCCCGTTTGGCGGCGATCAGCAATTGGGTTCGATGATTGCGCACGGCGAATTACAGGCCATGTTCTTTTTCACTGACCCGATGACACCCCAGCCCCACGATGTCGATGTCCGCGCCCTGATCCGGCTGGCCAACATGTATGAAGTGCCGATTGCCTGCAACCAAAGCACGGCCGATCTTTTGATCAGCAATCCGAAGTTCGAGGAAATCTGTGAACAATATCGCAACCATTCCCCCGAACAGGTCTTTGCCGATTACAGCAACCGCAAGGTTTAGCCTCCACTCCAAACGGCCCAACAAGACGTTTTCTGCGCCGGAGCGCCCCCACCCGCCATGCAGCTCGCCTATGATGTCATCGCCGCGATCTTTCCGATCTTTGCCGCCATTCTGGTTGGTGCGGCCTTAAAGCATTTCTTGATTAAAACCGCCGATATCTGGGCCGGGATTGATCGGCTAACCTATTATCTGTTGCTGCCATCGCTTCTGATCGTCGAGATTTATCGCGCCGATTTTTCCAGCGGCCATGCAGGCACCGCCGTCGGTGTTACGCTTGCTGCGACACTGGGGCTTTCTGCGGCCCTGCTTTTGCTGCGGCCGGTGATCACGCGCGACACGCCGCTTTTCACATCCATCTTTCAGGGCTCGGTACGTTACAACAGTTATGTCCTGCTGGCGGTTGCCGATGCACTTTACGGGGCGGAGGGATTGGCGCTTGCCATCATCTTTGTTGCGGTGATGGTGATTGCCACCAACATGCTGGGCGTTGTGGTTCTGAGCGCCTTTAGCAGTGGCAAAAGCAACCTTAAGCGGATCATTGCAGGTGTTCTGAAAAACCCGATCATTATTGCCGCCGGGGCTGGTGCAATCCTGAATGTGAGTAATATTCACGTTCCGTTGCCAATTGAAAATACCGCCGCCCTGTTCAAGACAGCTGCCCTGCCGCTTAGCCTGCTTTCGGTCGGGGCGGGTTTACGCTTTGTCATGGATAAAAAGGCCGTGGGCGCGATTGCCCTTGCCACCACCATCAAGCTTGCGGTTTTGCCGGTTATCACCGGCGTCTGCCTGTATCTTGCCGGTGTCGATGGCATGGTTCTGGCGATGGGGGTTCTTTATGCCAGCATGCCGTGTGCGGGCAATGCCTATATCCTGGCACGCCAACTCAATGGCGACCCGGAGGCAATGGCATCGATCATCACGCTGGAGACGTTACTCTCCGCCTTCAGCGTCGCTGTCATCGCCGGTGTATTGAGCATCAATTGAGCTTGCATGCGCGGCGTATTCGCCTGCGTAACCGCACGCTTCGAGCCCTGCGCGCATCAGTTCTGGCGGCGGGGCGTCAACAATTACCGGATCACGGTCGGCATGGAACGGAACGATGATCTGGCGCGATAGCAACATCAGGGTCGGCGGCGCACCAAAGACCGGCGGTTCATCGCCACGGCCGTAAAACGGGTCACCAATCACCGGGTGCCCGACATGATCAAGATGCACACGCAACTGATGGGTCCGCCCGGTATGCGGGATCAGTTCCAGCCAGGTAATGTCCTTGCCATCTGCGTCCTTACCACGGCCGAGCACGGTATATTCGGTTTTTGACGGCTGACCATCTTCATGCACCAGCATGGTCCAGCCGCTTTCATCATTGATCTTGCCAATCGGCGCATCGATAAAGCCGTGATCATCTTTCATCGCACCACGGACCACCGCCCAATAGGACTTGCCGATTTTCTTTTCGGTGAACAGGCGGGTGATCTTTTTTGACGATTTTGGATGACGACACAGCAACAGACAGCCGGCGGTATCACGGTCGAGCCGATGGGCCAGCGTCGGTTCGGGCTGAATGCCAAATTTCAGATCCGGCAGATAGGCATCAACATGAAAATAGGTTTTCGGCCCACCATGCGAGGCCAGCCCGGGCGGCTTGTTCAGAACAATGATGTTGGAATCGCGGTGCAGAACATGCGCGATCAGGTCGTCTGCAATCGGATGGGGCATGGCGTGGCCTTTCATTTCGGGTCTTGGCCCGTGAGCCCCTGCTTACCCCATCAGACCTTTGCGGGCAATGATCATGACGTTTGATCCGCAGATCACGCCAGTGCGTAACAAGAAGGGAGTATTAGTTTTTCAACCTGGCTTTGGTATCAATCATGAAGACATCCATGGCATATCCGGTCAAATCGCTATTTGCTGCCTGCGCCTTTGCGGGCGGTATCGCGCTGTCTTCCAATGCCTTTGCAGCCGATGCGCAATCATCAACGCAGCCCAACACCACACCCATTGAGCAAGCGCGCCTTTCCGAGGCGTTCGATGGCCCGGAAACGTGCCGCGAATTTGATGCCATCCAGCGATATGGCAACGAGCTTCGCTTTCAGATCCGGCGTAATGACTCCCCGGTTGGAAGCCACATCGTGCAGTTCAATCAGGGTCGCGATGGCCTGCAGGTCGTTGCCCAAAGCAATATCGATATCAGCTTTTTGGGGTTTAATGCCTATAGCTTTGACTATCGATCTGAAAGCTTGTGGCAAGGTGACCGCCTGGCGGCCCTTTCGGTGCGGGTAGATGATGATGGTGACATGACAGAGGTGGTCGCCAAACCTGATGCGCAGGGCACACTCGTTGTCAGTGGTCCGGAGGGGGATCAGGCATTGCCAAACGGGATTTTCCCGACCGATCACTGGCATTGCGGTGTGTTGGATAGCAAAGCGGTCCTTAATACCATCACCGGTAAATCAAACGCGGTCGATATCAGCGCGAACGAGACGGAAACACTGCAAACAACTAACGGCACGTTGCGCGCCACCCGTTTCACCTATGACGGCGAACTTGAAACCACCGCATGGTATGATGCCGACGGCCGCTGGGTCGGTCTTGCCTTCGAGGCACGCGACGGATCGCAGATCACATATCGTTGCATGAATTGCGCGACGCAAACCGCGCAAAAGGATGAGGAATGAAAAAGCACTTCCAGACCATCTGGATTATCGGGGCGTCTTCAGGGATTGGTGCCGCATTGGCACGCAAACTCCATGAAAACCCGACATCCTCCGCACAAAAAATCATCATTTCGGCCCGAAATTCCGACAAACTCGATGAACTTGCGGCTGAAATGCCGGATTTAACCCCGGTTCCGGTCGATATTACCGATACAAATGCGGTGAATGGTGCGATTGCCAAGGTTGAAAAGCAGTTTGGCCTGCCTGACCTGGTTGTTTTGGCAGCTGGTATCTATTCCCCGATGAAGCTAAGTGCGTTTTCAGCCGCCACCATCCGCAGCCACGTAGATACCAATTACATGGGCATCGTCAATTGCCTGGAGCCGCTTTTGAACAAGATGCGCGCGCGCAAATCTGGCGAGATTGCCGTTATGGCATCGGTGGCAGGTTACCGCGGTCTGCCCAATGCCGCGGCCTATGGTCCGACAAAGGCCGCCCTGATCAATCTGTGTGAATCCCTGCATACCGAACTGAGTGGCAGTGGCGTTTTGCTGCGTGTGATCAATCCGGGGTTTGTTAAAACACGGCTGACCGACAAGAACGATTTTGAAATGCCCTATCTGCTCGAACCGGAACAGGCCGCCGATTACATCTATCGCGGGCTTTGCGGCAGCGACAAATTCGAGATTGCCTTCCCGCCCCCATTTGTGCGGCAATTGAAGCTGACCCAAATTCTGCCATATCCGATTTTCTTCAAACTGATGCGTAAGCTGCTCTGATCATGAACGACATCATCGACGCCAAGCGCCAGTTGCTGGCAACTTACGCAGACTATTACGAGAAACTGTCGCTTGAGACTGTTGATCAGTTAAAGGAACTGGTGACAGACGATTTCGTCTTTTGCGACCCGTTCACGACTGTCAGAGGTCCAGACGCCGTTTGTGCCTATCTGGCCAAGGCGTTTACCGATGCGGATCATCCGCGCTTTATCGTTACCCACCGTGCGATCGATCAGGATCTCGGATTTTTACGCTGGCGCTTTAGTGCGCGGGTAAAGGTGATCGGCAACTGGGAATTTACCGGTATGTCAGAGGTGACCTTTAACGACGATGGCACGCGGCTGGCATCGCACTTTGACCACTGGGATTCCGGCCAGAACTTCTATGCCAAAATCCCCGTACTGCGCTGGTTTATTCAGCGGCTTGCGCGACGCGTTGGGTCTTTGTGAAAAACAGCGTTACTTCGCCGATCTCAAAGCCCCATTTCTTGACCCGTGCCCGGTTGACCAGAACCCCATCGGGTTGCAGGAACATCCAGTCGTCGAACGTCACACGCCAGGCGCCATCACCGACCTTAAGATCCATATCATAAGACCAGTTCAGCGCATTGCCGTACTGACTGCCAATCGCCTTGCCGACGATATCGTCCGCAAGCCCTTCATAGCTGTGTTCATCGGTTTTGCTGATTTTCCAGACACGGCGGTCTGTTTCGCCGTCGTCATAGATAAAGTCTTCTTCAAGTGTCAGAACACCATCTTCAACGGTTCCCGTTATTTCGACGGTGAACTGACGACGCAGGGTTCCGAAACGATCTTCGAAAATTCCCCAAGCCCGGCTGTCGCCTTCGAAATAGTCAAACACGTCGAAGCGGGGTTCTTTTTGCGCAAAATCCTGCGGTTTCATCGACCCACATCCGGCTAATAGTACCAAAACACACAGCGCCATGAAGTTCCGCAGCATCGATTTTCTCCTGTCCTGACAATCCCAAGATCAATCATTGCGGCGTGAAAGGCGCCGACGAATGGCAACCTGATGCGTGCTGTCCAACGGAAAGCGCCACATCATCCCGATTGCTCCTGCCTTCAATACGATGGGGATCACCGCATAGATCAAAACCAGCACAACCAATGCGCCAGTTTTTTCGTCTCCTCCGTCGGTCAGACCAAATGCCCCCAATATCGGAAAGGCAATCCCGGCGGCAAGCGCCATGGCAAGCTTGTTGGTCATGTTCCAAAGGGCAAATAAAAGGCCGGTGCGCCGTACCCCGAACCGGTAACGATCCCAGTCATCGACATCGGCCTGAATGGCGGGTGGCAAAGCCAGATCCGCGCCCAGTGCCGCCCCGGTAACAAGACATATGACCGCAAAGGCACCGAAATCCCCGGCATCAAGGATCGGCACAAAGGCAAAGGCGACAATCGCCATCACCATGGCAAAACACCAGACGCGGTGCTTGCCAATGCGGCCGGCCATCACAACCCAAAGCGGAATGGCAATGATCGCCGCGGCGAAATAAAGCAGGATCAGGATATTCTCGCTGTCCTGATCAAGTTCGAGGTAATAGCGGACAAACAAAGGAAAACACACGGCCGGCAATCCGGCCGCCAGACCATTGATCATCCATGCCGCAAGCAGGCGCATGAAAAGACCATTGTCACGCAGGCTTCGGGCGCCCAGGCGCAAAGTGGCCCAAAGGCTTCCTCTGCCAAAGCTCGTTCGGCTTGTGCGTTTATGTTGCGCAACCGGATCGGGCACCTTCCAAACCAGAAGGGCGACAAATACAGCCCCCAGTGTCAGTGTCACGGTGGCAAGGGTTTGAATTTCGGCTGCGCGATCCGGCGCATTGATCACCACCGGAATGGCCCCGGCCAATACAATCCCGATCAAGCCCGCCCCTTCACGAAGGGCAGTAAGCGTTGTGCGTTTTTTATAATCGCCCGAAAGGTCCGCCCCCCAGGCAAGATAGGGCACCTGAAACATCGTCCAGCCGAGAAACAGCACACTCGCCCAGATCAGGAGATATATCGCGCTCGGTTGGGATGGCGGACTGAAAAGATACCAAAGCCCGATACCGGCTATCACCGCCCCGGCACCGGTCCAGATTTTGCGATTGCCGGTCTTGTCGGAAAGCCAACCAACAACGGGGTCGGTCAGCATATCGATCATGCGGAGCAGCAACAAAACAACACCCGTGACCGCCAACCCAAGGCCAAGGTCATCGCCATAATAGCTTGGCAACAACACATAGGCCGGGATGGTCGGCACGGCTGCTGCCATCGCCGGAAGCGCATAGAGAACCGAAATACGGGTGGGGTATTCAGCCTGTCGCATTTTCGCGATGTTCGATCACGAACAGCCCGACATCGATGGAGCCCTGATCAAATCCGGTTTCGCAGTAGGCAAGGTAGTATTCCCACATGCGTTTGAAACGCAGATCAAATCCCTGTTTGGCAATGCCATCCCAGCCATGCTGGAAGCTGCGCTGCCATTCGGAGAGTGTGCGGGCATAGGATTTGCCGAAGAATTCCGAATGACGCAGTTCGAGCCCGGCGGCACTGACCGCCGCCGACAGCGCAGTTGGCGAGGGCAACATGCCACCCGGGAAGATGTAGCGCTGGATGAAATCCGCCCCGCGGCGATAGGTTTCAAACCGGTCATCGTCAATCGTGATGATTTGCAATACTGCCTTGCCGCCCGGTTTCAGGCGTTTGCGGATCATCTCGAAATAGGTTGGCCAGTGTTCTTCACCGACCGCCTCGAACATTTCGATCGAGACGATTTTGTCGTACTGGCCTTCTTCATGGCGGTAATCGCGCAGAACGATTTCGGTGCGGTCGCTAAGTCCCTGCATCAAAAGGCGTTCGCGTGCAAAGGCATGCTGTTCATTCGACAGGGTCAGACCGGTGACATTGCAACGATACTTGCCCGCTGCAAGTTCGGCAAAGCCGCCCCAGCCGCATCCGACTTCCAGCACATCTTCGCCTGATTTGAGTTCGGCAAGTTCGCAAATACGTTCATATTTCGCAGATTGCGCCGCATCCAGGGACATGTCGGGCGCGGTATAGAGGCCCGATGAATAGGTCATGCTGGGATCAAGCCATGCACGATAGAAATCATTGCCGAGGTCATAGTGATAGGCAATGTTGCGCTTTGATCCTTCAAGCGTATTGGCGTTGCGCAAATGTCCGATCCGCGCCACTGTGCGTGCCAGAAATCCTGCAGCCAGACGTGCCCGCACGATCGTTTCATTGTGCATGGCAAAGTGCATCAGATGCGTCAGATCCGGGCTGCTCCAACTGCCATCCATATAGGCCTCGGCAAAGGCAACATCCCCTCCCGTGGCCAGTTTGCGGATCGCCTGCCAGTCATGGATATGGATCGCCGCGCGCAGATTGGTTTCATGTTCGCCGGAAAAATGCAGGGTGTCATTATCGGGCAAAACAATGGTCAAACGACCGTAATGTAGATGCGCCAGAACGCGCTTGAGCATCGCCTTTAGAAGACTGCGGCTGCCGGTCATGCTGCCCAGCATCGGCAGAATGCGGTCACGCAATGAAAAGGCGGAAACGGATGCATTACGATTGCGGTTTGGCATTGTTTTTATCTCTTCCCTGATTGGGCCGCTGCTGTCCCGGCTTCCAGCACATAGGTTACAGGCTGCTCTGGCGGTGCTGGTCGTTTATGGAATGTCATACCCTTGCGCCAAAGATGGAGCGCCTCCCAGTGGATACCTGCCACGACCTTTAGGGTCATCAGTGGATATCGAATGAAGGCTCCTAAAAGTTTACGGTCGGAAAGTTCGGTTCGATCACCGACAAAGGCAGCATTCAAAAACAGACCTTTTGCGTCGGTTTCGCGAATGGCAACCGCGACATTTTCATCGGGCATGCGAATGCGGAAATGATAGTCCGCGACCATGTCGATAAAGGGCGAGACGTAAAAACCCTTCGCACAGGACTGGCGCAGCACGTTCTTGTCATCAAGTGCGCCTTCGCTTACCGGGATCAGGTAACTGTGCCGATCCCCGAAGGTGTTCGAGACCTCATACAGAACCGCTCCCACCGATCCGTCAGCACGATGGCAGAAATAAACCGAGAGCGGATTGAACACAAAACCCAGCAAGCGCGGATAGCACAACAGCCGGATCTTGTCCGCGCAATCACCAAGCCCGTGATTACTCAGAATTGACTCCAACCGGGTGCGCAAATCGGTGGCACCCCCGTCGGCGTGATCGCGGTCATGGAATGAAAACAGGTTAAAGCGATTGCGACTGAACAATTTCAGCTTGGCAGCAAGGCCATCAATCTCGTCGAGATCAAGCAGGAAGGAAAACACCCGATAGCGCAGTTTGTGCTTTTTCGGACGCAAACGATGATGCGTGACCACCCCTTCAAACAGGGCCGATGCCGGTTTTGTCGCAACAGGACGTGTCATGCAGCCTCGCTTGATTGCGAACGGGCTGTTTCGCCAACATGAATACGGCCGCTTTCATTTTCGACATTCCAGGGGCGTCGCACATTGCCAAGGGCCTCGGCAACCGCAAGACCCGATTGAATGCCATCTTCGTGGAAGCCATAGCCAAAGTAACTGCCGCAGTACCAGATGTTATCGACACCTTGGATCGACCAGAGTTCCTTTTGTGCTGCCATTGCGCCCGCATCAAACAGCGGATGATCATACAGGAAGGACCTGATCACACTGCCTTCTGCCGGATGGCGTGGCGGGTTCAAGGTCACGAAAAGCGGCTGGCCCGGATCAAGATGCTGCAGGCGGTTCATCCAGTAGGTCACGCAGACTTTCTGTTCGCCGTCATGATCTTCGGCCAGATAGTTCCAGCTTGACCAGACCTTCTCGGTCTTTGGCATCAGGCTGGCGTCATTGTGCAGGATCGCCAGATTGCGTTCGTATTTGAACGCCGAAAGCAGTTCGGCAGTGCGCGGATCGGGTGTTTCCTGCAATGCAAGCGCCTGATCACCATGGCAGGCCAGAACGACGTGGTCATATTCTTCACGTTTGCCATAGCGGTCCTCGACAAACGCCCCACCGGATGCGGTCTTGCCGACCTTGGCAATGGCGCGATCAAGAACCACACCGCCGGAAATCTGTGCTGTCATGCGTTTCACATATTCGCGTGATCCGCCAACCACGGTGCGCCATTGCGGACGATCCTTGATCTGCAACAGGCCGTGGTTCTGACAGAACCGCACGAATGCCGCCAGCGGATAGGCCATCATGGTATCAACCGGCGTTGACCAGATGGCTGCCCCCATCGGCAGCAGATGGTCATTGATAAAGGATTTGGAATAGCCATTGTCGCGCAGGTAATCGCCAAGGCTGATATGCTCAGCCGTGCCGTCTTCAAGGGCCGCCGGGGCTTCGCGATAGAAGCGCAGGATATCGCGCACCATTTTCCAGAAGCGCGGACGGAACAGGTTGCGTTTTTGGGCAAACAGGGCCGAAAGATCACCACCGCCATATTCCAGACCGCCCTCATCCATTGAAGCCGCAAAGGACATGTCTGTCGGGGTTGTTTCAACGCCCAGATGATCAAACAGGGCACACAGGTTGGGATAGCAGCGGGTGTTATAGACAATGAAACCGGTATCGACCGGGGTTTGCCCAGCATCAACCGTGTTGGAATGACCGCCTGCGCGATCATCCTTTTCATAAAGCGTCACGTTGTGTGACTGGCTCAGCAGCCAGGCAGCAGACAAGCCAGATATCCCAGACCCGACAACGGCGATATTGAGTTTTCCCGGGGTGACAATGTTCATATCGGCGCGGCCCGCTTACTGTTACTGTGTGACATTATTTATATGAGTACGCGGATCTGTAATTTGCGGATCACTCGGATTATTTTGGATTTGTTTGCCTGAACAGATTGTAAGTGTCTGGTAGGAAACATACATTTTTATTTGATCCGAATGAACGTGGCCGACGTAGGAATTGCATGATGAACACAATTCTGGCGCGGCCCCAACAGGGACCTGAAACAAAAATGAGCGGCACCACACCACGACGCACCGGGCCAGCCGATCCGGTCGAAGCGAAAAGATGTGCCGATTGGATTGTTTCCGTCGCAGCGACACGCGACCGGGAAGCATTTGCGCGATTGTTTGCGCATTTTGCCCCGCGCGTGAAAGCTTACATGTTCCGGTTTGGCGGCAATCCCGAGACCGCCGAGGAAATGGCACAGGAAGCAATGATGCAGGTTTGGCGCAAAGCGCACCTGTTTGATCCTGCGAAGGCAGCCGCCAGTACGTGGATTTTTACCATCGCCAGGAACCTTCGGATTGACCGGTTCCGGCAACGCAAACATATCGAGGTAGATGATTCCGACCCGACTTTGATTGTTGACGAAGATCCGCTGGCAGATGACGTAGTCAATCGCGACCAGGAGGCCGTCCTTGTCAAAGCCGCAATGGAAGAATTACCCGCCGACCAAAAGGTAGTTGTTGAATTGTCGTTTTTCGAAGATTGCTCACACAGTGAAATTGCCGAGCGTCTTGATATCCCGCTGGGAACTGTGAAGTCCCGTTTGCGGCTTGCGCTTGGCAAGTTGCGTGGCGGACTGGAAGGTGTCGCATGAACATTAAGCATCATCCAACCGATCAGACATTGATGGAATATGCCAGTGGTTCGCTGTCGCAAGCGATGGAGCTGCTGGTGGCAACCCACATGACCGTGTGCCCGCATTGCCGGGACAAGGTCAGTGGTTACGAAACCATGGGCGGTGCCGCGCTTGAAACCACGAACAGCATGTCGATGGCGGATCATTCGCTTGATCATGTCATGGCGATGCTTGAACGTGAAACAGCGAACGAAAACATCGTTGCGCAAGAATTGCCGTCATTGCGTCGTGTTGCGGTCGGTGAAAGCATTACCGGCAGTGCCATGAGCGCCCTGCCAAGGCCGCTTGCCGATTTGCTGCCCGACGATGTGACGTCGCTTGATGATATTCCGTGGAAATCGCTTGCACCGGGTGTGAAGCATTTCCAGCTGAAATCCATCGAAAGCAAGGGCACCGTGCGCCTGATGAAAATCGCACCGGGTGTTTCGATCCCCGATCACGGGCACCATGGTCATGAAATGACCCTGTTGATCAAAGGATCCTACATCGACGAGATCGGGCGGTTCCGGGCCGGTGATGTGGCAGACCTTGATGATGATGTCGATCACCAACCGATTGCCGACACCGCCGAGGAATGCATCTGTTTGATCGCAACCGATGCGCCGATGAAGTTCAATCGTCTGCTGCCGAAATTGCTGCAGCCATTCTTTGGCATCTGATACCTGTTACCAATGCGTCCCAACGCATCGAGGCCCCGCTGGCATCACGCCTTCGGGGCCTCTTTTCTTTGCAGCGGGTCTATGCGGCGGGCACCAGCCAGCGCATCTGATGGTTTGCCGGCCCCGGCAGTTTGCAGGTTTTCGCAAGCCAGTTTCCGATATCGCCAAGTTGCTGATCAAACTGCCACGGCGGATTGATGACCAGAAGGCCCGTACCGCGCATGCGGCCCTTGGCCCCACCCTGATCAGTGGCAAGTTCGGCACTTAAAACGCCACCCGATGCCTTGATCGCGGCAAACGATTTGCGAAGGTCGGCATCAAACCCATCCAACAGGATCGGGTACCACAGCATGAAAGTCGCCGTTGGCCATTTTTCCCAGGCTTCACGAATTGCCTTGGCGGCCTTTTGATAATCCTGTTTCACATCATAGCTTGGATCCATCAGAACCAAGCCGCGGCGGATGGCGGGCGGCATCATCGCAACAACACCCTCATAGCCATCGCGTTTGTGCAGATGAATGCGTGCATCACGCTTGACCCGGTGATGAAGCATTTCATGTTCACGCGGATGAAGTTCCATCAGGACCAGTTCATCTTCGTCGCGCAGCATATCGCGGATAATAAACGGTGATCCCGGGTAAAACGGCCCTTGGTAATCATCGCCTTCGCGCACGCCGTAATCACGGCCCTTCGCGACCGGATTGAACGCTTCGACATAGCTTAGGAATTGCTGCATCATTTCGGGTGCATTGGCACCGTTCTTGGCGCACGCATAACCGTCTTTCCACTCACCGGTTTTGGCGGCCTGTTCACTGCCAAGGTCATACCAGCCCGATCCGGCATGGGTATCAATCACGCAGAACGGTTTGTTCTTTTTGCGCAAATGCTCAAGGATCAGCCAAAGGGCGGCATGCTTGTGCATGTCGGCAAAATTCCCGGCATGAAAGCCGTGCAGGTAACTCAGCATGGCGGCTATCCTTTCTTCGGGCGCGAACGGTGGCGTGCAGGTTTATACCCGCCTTTGCGTGGACCTTTGCCCGCCTTTACGCCTTCACGCGCGATATTGGCTTTGTCATCGGCATTGGGGGCATTGGCAAGATCGGGCACCTGATTGCGGCGCGGCGGCTTGGCCGAACCGGGGGATAGCCTTCGATGGGTGGCAGGCGGTGCATCGACCTCGATCACCTTCCATTCGCCGGGTGCCAGACCATCGAGCGTCCAGTCCCCGATGGCATGCCGGATCAGGCGCAAGGTCGGAAAGCCAACGGCGGCGGTCATGCGGCGTATCTGGCGATTTTTACCCTCAGTAATGGTCAGTTCGATCCAGCTTGTCGGGATCTCCTTGCGATAGCGCACCGGCGGATCACGTTCCCAAAGCCCGGCCGGTTCATCAATCCGTCTGGCCTTGGCTGGCAAGGTCATGCCGTCTTTAAGCTCTACCCCGCTGCGCAGGGCATCAAGTGCGGCGTCAGTGGGTTCGCCATCGACCTGAACCAGATAGGTTTTGGGTTTCTTGAATTTCGGATGGGCGATCTGGGCGTTCAGCGGCCCGTTATCGGTCAGAAGCAACAAACCCTCGCTATCGCGATCAAGCCTGCCGGCGGCATAAACGCCGGGCAGATCGATATAGTCGGCCAAGGTCGGCCGTCCGTTTTCACGGTCGGTGAACTGGGTCAAAACGCCATAGGGTTTGTTAAACAGGATCAGTTGCGCCATGGCGCGCATAAAACCAGCTTTGACGAGGCTGTCAACTCAGTTCAGCCCCTAATCGCGGATGAGATATTCCATGGTGGTGACCACCCGCACGGTCTTGTTGATCTGGTTGGCTTCCATCATGTTGGGGGCGCCATCGGCGGCCAATATCTGAAACAGGCCTTGTGTCGCACGGCGAATACCGCCAAGTTCACCGCCGGAATCCGCGGCAAATTGCTGGGCTGCTTCGCGGGCGTTGGCGGTGGCAGCCGCGATCATTTCCGGTTTGATGTCATTAAGACCGGTGAACAGATAACTCGGTCCCGGGTTATAGCCCTGCCCGCCCAGAACAACACCACCCTGCAACAGTTTGCCGATATCCTGGGATGCGGCAACCACCGCATCAACATCATCGGTGCGGACCTGAATGGTCTGATTGACGATATAGCGGCTTTCAATCGGCCCGGACCGATAGGACTGGGCAAGTTGATCGGTTACCTGAAGGTTTTGCAGCTCTGTCGCTTCGCGACCGATGCCGTGGCTGGCAAGAAATTCAAACAATGTGTTGGTATCAGCATCAATCTTGGCCTGTGCATTTTGCAGCACATCATCAGTCGCAACATAGGTAATCGGCCAGACGGCCTTGTCGGCCTTTACATCGCGTTCGGCCAATCCCTTGACCGTGACATAGCGATCAAGGGCACGCATGTTCTCAATGCCAGTTCCGACCAGCCAGCCCGATGCGGCCAGTCCCCCGGCGACAACGATTGCCGCGACAACTTTGGCAAATCCAGATGATTGCGACATGATGCAGTTCCCCTGTCCGGTTTCGGGCGATATCGTAAACATGATATCACATTGTATGGTTTTCACTGTATTGCGCTGAAAAACGGCGATTGCGGGGCAGCTTTTGATGGAAACCGCCAATACCCGCACTCTGAAATCGAAATGTTTTGAATGCATTCAAAAACTATCGCATTCACCATTCGGGCGTGGTAAAACCCGACCCAATCAATCATGCCAAATGCCACAAGAGGTCAACCATGCTGCGTTCTGAAATCAATGCCTGTATCGAGCATGCCAAGGAACTTTATGCATCCATCGCATTCAGACTGCCGGAATGGGCGCATTACAGCCCGGCGCAATGGGAAGCCGAACCGGATCTGGCAAAATGGTGCCGCAACCATCAGATGGGCTGGGATGTCACCGATTACGGCGAAGGCAATTTTGAAAAGCGCGGCCTGATCCTGTTTTGCCTGCGCAACGGCATCCTGCGCCAGCCGGGCGAAGTGCCCTATGCCGAAAAGATCATGATCGTTGGCGAAAATCAGGAATGCCCCTGGCATTACCACAAGGTCAAAATGGAAGACATCATCGTGCGTGGTGGCGGCAATCTTGTGATCGAGCTGTGCAACCTGACCGAAGATGGCCAGATGGACCGCGAAAACGAAGTCCGTGTCCGCACCGACGGCAAACTCAACATCCTGCCCGCGGGCGGCAAGGTTGTTCTGGAACCGGGTCAAAGTGTGACCCTGCCGCGTACGCTGATTCACCGCTTCTATGGCGAAGAGGGCAAGGGTCCGGTGATCGTCGGCGAAGTGTCGCAGGTCAATGATGATCTGACCGACAACTACTTCTTTGATTGTGATGCGCGCTTTACCAAGATCGAAGAAGACGTCGCACCGATCCACCCGCTGTGGAACGAACTGCCAAGCAGCTAAGCGACTGTAAAAACCCGGATATCAAAAAGCCCTGCAGCAAACCTGCAGGGCTTTTTCGTATGTGGCTTGAAGTTCCCGAATTACTCGGCTGGCGGCAGGTCTTCCTTTTTGCCGAGAATCTGGGTGAATTCCGGCATGTCGCGGAGCGGCTCGAATTCTTCCTCGACCCAGGCGGGCTGGCGCATGGTATCAGACAATTCAACAGCACGTTGCAGGTCAGCAAGGGCGGCTTCCTTGAAACCAAGGCCAGCATTGGCACAGGCACGCTGATAGTAACCGTTGGCGTTTTCGGGGGCCTCCGCCAATAGCCGATTACAAAGGCTTAGTGCCCAGTCACGATCCCCGAGTTGCAAGGCAGCGTCCGCCTTGTAGGCCATGACTTCCGGATCACCCGGTGCGAGTTCGAGGATCTTGTCATAGGTTTCGATCTTTGCCCGCGGATTGCTGAGCTGGTTGGCTTGCAACCACAGGGCATGGATGGTCTGGGTGCGTTCGATCTCGTGCTGATGTTCGTTGATCAGTTTGGATTTCAACAGCAATTCGTTTTCAAGCGAGGTCAGACGCCCTTCGAATTCCTGCGACAAACGTTGCAGTTCGGTATTGGCCAGATTGCGCACGCTTGATTTCAATTCGCGCAGAGACTGCCATCCCAGCATGGTCAAAAGCGCACCGACGGCCGCCACGAAATAGAAGAAATAGGTCACGGTATTCGATGAATAGGAAATCGCCTTGTCGATGGCCTCAAGCTGCCGGTTAACAACTTCGCGCAGCAATTCGGCACGCATGCCTTGCATTTCGGTACGAAGGTTTTTCAACTCATCAAGCACATAGCGTTCCATCAGAGGCGGCATGTTGGACCGTTCCTCGGCCGACAGGGGACGGTAGTCGATCGATGGAACATCGGTCGTACTGTCGGTGACCTGACCATTGACCGTCGTCTGGTCTGTTGAACCGCTGGCCTGGGCGTTTGCAACGTCACCTGACAAAACAAAGCCCAACGCCACCACGACAGCAGCCATCAAAGCCGATAGTTTCTGCATCTTTTTATCCCGTTTTTCTTTTCCGGATCGAAGCCGTTTCCCGATGAAGGTAGCCTAGGGTCCAGACGTGAACAAACCGATAAAACTACAACCGCTGCGCTCTGTACGCGCATGTGGGAAAGCTGATATACTGCGTGTGCGAAATGCGCAGCCCAGACTTAAAGAAGTGCCTTTACATCCGACGATATCACTCCTTCAGGTTCCCAGGAATGCCTCAGCAAGAACAATACCGGCAGCGGTCATACGCGCTGTCGCGCGAAGCGCTGGAATTGATCAATGAATTGGGTTTGAGTGCAAACCCGATCAATTATGCTGTGTTCTTTGCCTATGTCGAAAAATCAAACGATGACCTTGTTGCGCTGATTGATATTCTGCGCGGCAACAAGCGTGCGTTGGATGATGTCAAATGCCACGAGCTTTATCAGCGGTTTATCGAGCCCAGTCGGGCAGAGCTTCTGCGTGAAACCATGTCCCATGATATGCACCGGCAGGTTTCCGATCTGATTGATCGACTGGCAAAAGGCAAGGACGTCATCAGCACTGCCGAACTCAGGAATGCCGCCCACGATCTTTTGGGGATGGAAAACCGTGCCAACGCGCAACAAAGTGCTAAAGGCGAGAACGATGCCGATCCGGCGCCGGTCGAGGTTACCCAGTTGCTTCTTGATCTTGAGGAAATGAAACGCGAAGCCCACACAGACGGGCTTACCGGGATTGCAAACCGCAAGGCCTTTGACGAAAGCCTCCGCGACGCAGCAATGACAACGATGGAACGGGGTGAGCCCCTGAGCATCCTTTTGATCGACATTGATCATTTCAAACGGGTCAACGACAAACATGGTCATCAAGCTGGCGACCAAGTCATCAGGACATTGGCCAAGACCCTGCAGCAGAATGTCAAAGGACGCGACACCACCGCGCGCTATGGCGGTGAGGAGTTTGCCGTCGTTCTTCCGGCCACGACGCTTGCGGACGCCATGCGGGTCGCGGAAAACATTCGCGCATCAATCGAGTCTCTTCATCTGAGAAGTTTCAATCGCAACGAAGATCTGGGCCGAATCACGGCATCTGTCGGGGTTGCGACATATCAGCTGGGTGAACCCCTGACCCGCGTGATAGATCGTGCCGACCAGGCGCTTTATCTTGCCAAGGCGAATGGTCGAAACTGTGTGATGAACCAGAATGATCTTCTGACCCAGCCGATCAATCGCGCAGAAAGCGCATAAGCGTCCCCCATCACAATTGACCTATTTTATCATGTGAAATCAAAAATCCCCCGCAATCCGGGAGGTTCGATGATTTAAATCAAACCTTTCGCATATGCGTTTGCATAGGATGTTGCCGAAACTTATGGCGACATAATTCTACTGCAGGCAATTGATGAGCGCGTACGGGTTTAATCACAGAACAGCTCAACAGCACAGCAACGCTGCCCACAAACTGATGGCAGAGTTGGGGGTGGTTTCGCACCCGGACAATTTCCAGCTGTTTTTCACCTATGTCGCGCATACGAACTTCGATCTTTGCCGCACGATTGACATTCTGCGCAGCAACCATCGCGAATTTGATGAAGCACAGTGCGAAGAGCTCCATACCCGTTTCTTCAGCGACAAGCGCGAAAACGAAATCATCGAACGCATTTCAAACGACTTGCGCGCGCAGTTGGGCAGCATCCTTGATACTGTTAACAAGGTCGGCGTCGACACCCGGAAATACAAAAAGGCGCTTGATCATTTCTGCTCCTATGTCGGGGACAAGAACCGCAACCTCAGCAATCTTGAACAGGCACTTCATACCCTTCTGGGCGCCACCCGCGAGATGGAGGGCGTCAACCGCAGCCTTGAAAGCCGGTTGACGAACAGTTCGTCGGAAATAAACCGTCTGCGCGAAGATATGGAAAACCTGAAACGCGAAGCCATGACCGACGGGCTGACCGGCATTGCCAATCGCAAGGCGTTCGATATGCAACTGCGCGATGGCATGATGCATGCCATGGAAGATGGTCAGCCGCTTAGCCTTTTGCTTCTTGATATTGATCACTTCAAAAAGTTCAACGACACCTATGGTCATCAGGTCGGTGATCAGGTGATCCGGCTGATGGCAGAATCGCTAAAACGCAATATCAAAGGCCAGGATACTGCCGCCCGCTATGGCGGGGAGGAATTTGCAATCATCCTGCCAAGCACGTCACTTGGCAATGCCGTGTTGTTTGGCAACAAGCTGCGTCAATATATCGAAAGCCACAAGGTCGTGACCAAAAGCGGCAAGACGATCATCAGCAAGGCAACCGCGTCAATCGGGGTGGCTGAATTCCGGCCCGGCGAACCGGCCGCCAAACTGATCGAACGGGCCGACAGGGCGCTATACTTTGCCAAGGAAAACGGCCGCAATCAGGTTGCAAGCGAACAACAGATTGAACAATCCAAAACCGCTGGCAAACGCGGGGAGCTAAAACCCCCGAGTTCCAGAGGCATCGCCGCCGAATAGGTATTTGCGCCACTGGCACTGACAAGGCCACGTTTTCCACGTATAAGCAGGTCCGAAATTCACATGAATGGATCTGACGGGCTTGAAAAAGATTGATGTTCTTGTCATCGGGGCGGGTGCGGCCGGCCTGATGTGCGCGATTGAAGCAGGAAAACGCGGAAGAACCGTCGTGGTGGTTGATCATTCGACCAAACCGGCGGAAAAAATTCGCATTTCCGGTGGTGGGCGCTGCAACTTTACCAATATCCATACCAGCCCGGAAAACTTCATTTCCGAAAACAAGCGGTTCTGTGTTTCAGCGCTTAAACGCTATACCCAGCAAGATTTCATTGATCTGGTGAACCGGCACAATATCGCCTGGCATGAAAAGACACTCGGCCAGCTTTTCTGCGATGAATCGTCCTTTCAGATCATTGACATGTTGCTTGATGAATGTGATGCCGCCGATGTGACGATCAAACTCAACACCGAGATTTCCAACATCATCAAACGCGATGATGGCGGCTTTGATGTCACCACGCGCACGGGCGCGCAATGGACCTGCTCATCGCTGGTTGTCGCATGTGGCGGCCTGTCGATCCCGAAAATCGGTGCCACCGGCTTTGGCTATCAGATTGCACGGCAGTTCGGCATCAATGTCATTCCGACCCGTGCCGCACTTGTGCCGTTTGTTTTCGATCCGGATTTGCGTGCGCGTACCGGTGAACTTTCGGGCATATCCGTTGATGCCATCGTTCAATGCAACAAAAAGCAATTCCGCGAAGGTTTGCTGTTCACCCATCGTGGTCTCTCCGGCCCGTCGATCTTGCAGATTTCATCCTATTGGAACGAAGGCGACAGCATTACGGTGAACCTCAACCCGGAAGAAGATGCGTTCGATCTTTTGAAAACGGCCAAGGGTGAAAACCCGAAACAGGCGGTGCACACGGTTCTGTCACGCATCTTGCCAAACCGGCTTGCCCAGATGCTTGCCGCGACCCATGGCCTTGATCGCCCGATTGGCGAAACCGGTGACAAGGCACTGCGCAAATTGGCGATGGATGTCAATCAATGGGCCCTGACACCAAGCGGGACTGAGGGGTATCGCACGGCCGAGGTCACGGTTGGCGGGGTCGACACCAATGCCCTTTCATCGAAAACCATGGAAGCGCGTGACGTGCCCGGCCTTTATTTCATTGGCGAAGTGGTTGATGTCACGGGCCATCTTGGCGGCTTCAATTTCCAGTGGGCATGGTCATCGGGCTGGTCTGCCGGACAGGTGGTTTAAACTGCCCTTCCGAACCCGCCTGATGCACTGATTGAATTCAGTGCGGGAACAAACGAGAAAACCAACCGTTTGAGTTGTAAGCGCGGTACAGATACCGCAGCAACAAATGTGAGGTTGGAACATGCTTGAATATGGTGGAATTATCGGACTTCTCGTCCTGATTGCCGATATCTGGGCAATCGTGAATATCATGGGCAGCGGTGCAAGCACCGGTGCAAAAGTATTGTGGACAGTACTTGTTGTTGTCCTGCCGGTCCTTGGCCTGATTATCTGGTTCTTTGCTGGCCCGCGCAGCGGACGCGCGACCGCTTAAAACCGGTTAAATCATTTCCCTCAATGACGAAAAAGGCCGACAGGAAACTGTCGGCCTTTTTCGTGGTTCTAAACACCCGCAGCAAAAATCACTGCACCACCAAGTGCAACCATCCCGATCCGCTGCCAAACAGGTCTGGGCGCTATCAGGCCATATGAAATGGCCGTCAAACCCACCGCGACCTTAAGCCCGGCGATGATCGCCCAAACCGGATCGCTGCCAAGTTCGATCAGCGTGCTGTTGGCGATCATTGCCAGTGGCACGATATAAAGCCCGATGCCAAGCGCCATCGCCGTTCCGGCGACCTTGAGCCAGTTTTCCTCGACCATGCCCGCGGCAATGAACACCGCCCCGCAAACCGGCGGCGTAATCGTCGATAAAAGCGCAAACCAGAACACAAACAAATGCGCCTGAAGCGGCTCAAGCCCGAGCTCTATCAAAGCGGGCCCGGCGACCGAAACACAAATCACATAGGCCGCCGTGGTCGGGACTTCCATCCCAAGGATCAGACAGGCAAGTGCCGTCAGCAAAAGAGCCGGCCACAACATGCCGCCCGATCCGGAAATCAGAAGCGAGGTGATCTTCACACCAAGTCCGGTCAGACCGAGAACGCCGATCACGATTGATGCGCACAAGATAATCGAACCGATCATCGCCACCTGACGCCCGGCATTAAGGCAGACATCGGCAAATCGTTGTCTGCTGCGCGGCAAATCAACCGTCAGGTCCGCATCAAGCAACAGCAAAGCTGCCCCGGCCAGAAGCGCCAGACAGGCGGCATATTGTGGTGTGTAACCACCGCCAAACATGCCCCAAAGCAAGATGGTAAATGGTACCAGGAAGAAGGCCGATGTGATCACGACCGACTGCAGGTTCGGGCGATCTTCCTTTGGCACACCGGGAAGGTCATAGCGCATGGCAAAGGCATTGATGCCAACCCAGACGGCCAAGAAATAAAGGACGGCCGGCAAGATGGCGGCGACCATGATATCGACATAAGGCTTGCCGGTAAGTTCTACCATGACAAACGCCCCTGCCCCCATCAGTGGTGGCATGATCTGCCCGCCACTGGATGCCACGGCCTCAACCGCCGCGGCCAAACGTTTGGGGTAACCAAGCTTGGTCATGGCAGGCAGGGTGATTGCACCGGTCGAGGCCACGTTTGCCGATGCAGACCCCGATATCGAGCCAAACAGCGCGGATGACACGACGGAAACCTTCGCCGCCCCGCCCTTAAGCCGACCGGCGGCGGCACCTGCGACATTCATGAAGCCCTGACCGGCTTCGCCGCCATTCAAAACCGCCCCGAAAATAACGAAGATCGCGACGATATTGACCGACACGCCGGTCAGGCTGCCCCAAAGGCCGCCCTCGGCGATGGTCAGGGTGCCCAGCATGCTTTCAACTGGCAACCCGCCATGCCCGAATTCGCCCGGAATATGTTGCCCAAACAGCGCATAAAGCAATGCAATTGCCGCCACCGTCGGCAACGGCCAGCCAATTGCCCGACGCGCCATTTCAAGCACAATCAGCAATAACGCTGCTGCCAGCACGATCTGGCTATTTCCCATCAGGAAGCCGTATTGATCGCCAAGCGTCTGATGATTGGCAACGATCCAACCACACCCAAGCAGACCAATCAGCGTCAGGATGATGCCAGAGATTTTCTGTGCACGGGTTTTGGCAACAAAGATCAGCGCCCAAGGCAGGGCAAGCGCCATGTGGATTGGGCGGCTTACAAGATTGGGAACCAATCCTGAAAAAATCAGCCACAGGTGAAAGGCAATTGAAACGGCGCCAAGGGCGATCCAGAAGGGACGAGTGGTGGCTGACATAATGTAAATGGCTTGTTTGACAAGAAACGGCCCGGCAAAACTGCCGGGCCTTGAACATGTTATCTGATCAGCACTTAGCGCTGATCGTCGCGGATGGAGAACCCGACTTCGTCATAGTAACGCAGTGCACCGGGATGCATTTTGCCCGTGATGTTGGCAAGCATTTCCGGGCTGACGCCGTTCCACCAAGAAGAGCTTTCACCCATTTTCGCTTTCTGCTCCCAGAAGGTTTTGGTCAGCGCATAGGCCGTATCGGCATCCATCTGGGTGGTGGCAAAGGCAACAACCGAAAGCGATGCGGTGGTGATGTCTTCTTCCTGACCGTTATAGGTCCCGGCCGGGATGACGGTTTTGTCACGCTTGGTCTCGGAAAGCTGATCTTCGGACAGCGACAGAACAGTGACGTCGGTTCCTGCCGCGGCCTCGATCACGTTCGGCGCTGGCCAGGAACCGGCCGTCACGAAACCATCAATCTGACCGTTTTTAAGGGCGGCAACCGCATTGGACAGTTCGGCATCCGCCAGATCGACCTTGCCTTCAAGACCAAACAGCTGAAGGTATTTTTCACCTTCGCGCGCACCAAAGGATCCCTTGCCAAGCAGGATGGTCTTGCCTTCGAGATCGGCAAAGCTGGTTGCACCGGAATCAGCACGCATCACGAAATGCATGGTCAGCGACGGGATCGGGAACAGGGCGCGGACTTCGGCAAACTTTTCGGTCGGACGTCCGTCGAACGGGCCTTTGCCGTTCTGTGCCAGGCTTACGAGACCGGGCGGGGAGGTAAAGACATAATTGCCCGGACGCACCATGGCTTCCATAACGTTCTGAACCGAACCCTGGCTTTCCTCGACGGTGACGATGATATCGCCATCGGTACCGGTTTTCATCGCCTCGGCAAACTGGGCGGCCATCTGGTAATAGGATGACGCGGCCTTGGCCGATTTCAGGGTGACGCGGGTTTCAGCCTGCGCGGCATTCGCCACGGACAAAGCCATCATTCCGGCGGCAATCACGCCGAGTGTGCGCAAAATTTTCAAGGTTTCCTCCCCTTGTATGGTCAGTTCATCTGTTGGCTTGAATGCCGATTATCATCAATGAACCTGAAGTCTGGTGGCGAAACGCAAAATCCAACCCCGGATCGCGGGAATTTTGGCAGATTGCGTCTGATTTCGGTCCATAGAAAGCATCAACACCCCCAAGGTCAAGCTGCTTGTGCGATTTTCACCGAACAAAGCCTACTTCGGCGCCAAGTAAAGCCGCTTTACACATATCAGTTGCGCGAAACCGGCACTATGCGCGTGGGCCAAGCGGGATTAAAGAAGGTTCATAATTTTTGCGGAACTTCTTGTGCGCCGTGGTGTTAAACACAAAATGCACTATTCCCCTTGTGTGCCAAGGGCTTGTAAGGATTGACACGGTCGATCCCCTTGCCGCAGGGTGCCTGCCTGATTGAAACTCAAACGAGGATGCCATGCCGCGTTCGCCGGTCGCCCTTATTATTGCACTGTCTGCAACGCTGTTCGCCGCGTTTGCGCTAAATAGTGGGGCATCTCTGCAATCATCGCTGCTTGCACTGCGTGCATCCGCCGAGGGATTTGCGCCGGTCTATACCGGTATCATCATGGCATCCTATTATATCGGGTTCGTTGCCGGCATCATCTGGGGGGCGAGCCTTGTCAACCGGGTCGGCCACATCCGGACATTTGCCGCACTGGCATCGGCCGCATCGGCCATCACACTTTTACATGCCGTTCTGGTTGATCCGATTACCTGGTCGCTGTTTCGCATCATGACCGGCCTGTGTGTTTCGGGCCTGTATCTGGTGATTGAAAGCTGGCTGAACGCACAGGCGGACAATACATCGCGCGGAGGGACGATTGCGATTTACATGACGGTTTCGCTTGGCGGGCTGGCGATTGGTCAGCTGTTGCTGAACGGTGCCCCGGTCAGCAGTTTCGAGCTGTTTACGGTGGCGTCTGTCCTGCTGTCGCTGTCGCTTGTTCCACTTGCCCTGACCCGACAGCCACCGCCGTCTGCGGTCAGCGGTGAACGCATGACATTCCGCCGTCTTTACAAGATTTCGCCGCTGGGCTTTGTTGCCGCATCGGGTGCAGGCGTGCTTTCGGGTGCGGTTTATGGTGTCGGGCCGGTTTTCGCCGCTGACCTCGGACTTGCGACCAATGAGATCGCCTATTTCATGTTCTTCGTCATTCTGGGCGGCATGATCATGCAATTTCCGATCGGCAAGATTTCGGACATGGTGCCGCGCCAATATGTGATGATTTTCGTTCTGACCGGGCTTGCGATCTGTGGATTTTTCCCGCTGGTTGCGCCGGATCTTGTCCGCGACAATCTGACGGTCTGGGGCGGGATCACGGGCGTGTTCATCATGCCGGTTTATGGCCTGGCTGTGGCCTATGTGAATGACTACCTTGAGCCGGAGGACATCGTTCCTGCGTCGGGTGGTCTTCTGATCATTTATGGCGGGTCTGCTGCGTTTGGTCCAATTCTAGGGTCCAGTGCAATCGGTTATTTCGGCCCGTGGGCCTTGCCGGTCCTGTTTTCAATCGTTGGCATTTGCGTTGCGAGCTTTGCAACGTACCGCGCTGGCTTTGGCCGTCGTATCTCGATCGAGGAACAGGGTCAGTTCGTTGCCGTGCCCCGCACGACGCCAATGGCGTTTGAGCTGTCACCGATTACCGACGACATCAGTCTCAATGACGAGGACGACAGCAAAGAGCCAGATAGTGAGACAAAACCAATGGATCCGCATGATCTGCAAGATGTGCTGACCCCGGATGGCACGGCACATCCCGACGACATCGGACAGGTGCCGCCGGCAGACAGCGACGGCACGACGGATCCGAATGCAGACAAGAAGATGTGAATGTCTGTCGATTGGGGCAGAATGATCAGGCTTCCATAATGCGGAAAACATCCCGCAATTTTGAAACCTGCTGTGGACCCGGGCCTGCTTCAACCCATATGTTGTGAACCAACGATAGGCGAGTTGCCTTTGCCGCGCTCTATGTGTTCGTCGGCAAAGCCATATTAATCGCCCGAAACAGTTCCAAGTCTGGTGAGAGAAAACATGACCCAACGCATCCAAGAAGGTGGACTTCAGATTGCAAAAGTGCTGCACGATCTGGTGGCCAACGAAGTCATTCCGGGAACCGGGATCAGTTCCGATCAGTTCTGGGCATCCTTTGAAAAGCTCGTCACTGAACTTGGACCACGCAACAAGGCGCTGCTGGCAAAGCGCGACGAATTGCAGGCCAAAATCGATCAATGGCATCTGTCGCGTCAGGATCAGCCACGCGACCCAGCTGCCTACAAGGAATTCCTGACCGAGATTGGTTATCTGCTGCCAGAAGGCGATGATTTCTATATCACCACCACCCATGTCGATCCGGAGATCGGCCGGGTCGCAGGTCCGCAGCTTGTCGTGCCGGTGATGAATGCGCGCTATGCGCTTAATGCTGCCAATGCGCGCTGGGGCAGCCTTTATGATGCGCTGTATGGCACCGATGTGATCGACGAAGCCGACGGCAAGGAAAAGACCAAGTCATTCAATCCGAAACGCGGTGCTGCGGTTGTGGCTTATGCCGCGAACTTCCTTGATGAAGCCGCCCCGCTTGCAACCGGCAAACATGCCGACGCCACGAAATACGAAGTGCGCGAAGACGCGTCAGGCTGGTGGACGCTGGTTGTCACCCTGTCTGATGGCAGCGAAACCGCACTTGAGCTGCCCTCTCAGTTCATCGGTTACAACGAAAAGGACGGCAAGCTGACCGATGTCTTACTGCGTCGTCACAGCCTGCATATCGAAATCCACATTGATCCGACGCATCCGATTGGCAAGGAACATGCCGCTGGCGTGTGCGATGTCATTTTGGAATCCGCCGTCAGCACCATTCAGGATTGCGAAGATTCGATTGCCGCCGTTGATGCCGAAGACAAGACCGTTGCCTATCGCAACTGGCTTGGCCTGATGAAAGGCACGCTTGAAGAAAAGTTCGAAAAAGGTGGCAAAACGATCACCCGTCGCCTGAACCCGGACCGGACCTATCAGGGCTTTGACGGGACTGAAGTTGTCCTGCCGGGCCGCAGCCTGATGCTGATCCGTAATGTCGGTCACCTGATGACCACGGATGCGGTGCTTGATGCCAATGGCGACGAAGTCCCGGAAGGCTTCCTTGATGCCATGGTCACCAGCCTGATCGCCAAGCATGACGTGATCGGCAATAACGAACTTTCGAACTCCCGCCATGGTAGCGTCTATATCGTGAAGCCGAAAATGCACGGCCCCGAAGAAGTCACGCTGACCAACGATCTGTTTGCCTTTGTCGAAAAGGCGATTGATCTGCCGGAACATACCCTTAAGGTCGGCATCATGGATGAGGAACGCCGCACGACGGTCAACCTCAAGGAATGCATCCGTGCCGCCAAGGACCGTGTGGTCTTTATCAATACCGGCTTCCTTGACCGTACCGGTGATGAAATCCACACCAGCATGGAAGCTGGCCCGATGGTCCGCAAGGAAGCGATGAAAGACCAGTACTGGATCGCGGCCTATGAAAACTGGAACGTTGATATCGGTCTTGAATGCGGCATGAAGGGCGTTGCCCAGATCGGCAAAGGCATGTGGGCCAAACCGGACCGCATGGCCGAAATGATGGAAGCCAAGATCGGCCATCCCAAGGCCGGTGCGAAATGTGCCTGGGTTCCATCACCGACCGCAGCAACCCTGCATGCCATCCACTATCATCAGGTCGATGTCCGTGCGGTTCAGGACGAGATTGGCAAACGCGAACGCGCAAGCCTTGATGATATTCTGGCGATCCCGCGTCTAGGTGACATCAAACCGATGCCAAGCGAAATCCAGGAAGAGCTTGATAACAATGCCCAGGGCATTTTGGGTTATGTTGTGCGCTGGATCGATAGCGGGATCGGCTGTTCGAAGGTGCCAGACATCAATGATGTCGGGCTGATGGAAGACCGTGCGACGCTGCGTATTTCAAGTCAGCATATCGCCAACTGGCTCCATCATGGCCTGTGCAGCGAAGAACAAGTGATGGAAACCATGAAGCGGATGGCAGCGGTCGTCGACAAACAGAATGCCGGGGACCCGACCTATCGCAACATGGCGCCGAACTTTGATGACAGCATCGCCTTTGCGGCCGCCTGTGATCTGGTCTTCAAGGGTCGCGAACAGCCGAACGGTTACACCGAACCGGTTCTGCATGCGCGCCGTCGCGAAGCCAAGGCAAAATACGGTTCGTAACCGCGACACCGCGCATCAAACACGCTTAAAACAAAAGCCGCCCGACGCGTTCGGGCGGCTTTTATGTTGCAAGAAATGCTGCAGCATAAACTGCAACATTCTTAACCGGGATCAATTCCCCAATGTCATGATCTCATAACCCTTTTCGGTGACAACAAGGGTGTGCTCGTATTGCACAGTCGCGTCACCGGTATCGGCATACAGCGTCCAGCCATCTTCGCTATCAAGCGCCCATTTCGCGCCACGCGACAGAAACGGTTCGATGGTAATCACCTGCCCCTTTTTAAGGGCACGGCGTTCCTTGGGATCATCCCAGGTCGGGATGGTGTGGGGATGTTCATGCAGCGATTTGCCAATGCCGTGACTGGCAAGATTGCGGATCAGGGTATAGCCACCCTTGCGGGCAAACATTTCGATCTTAAGACCGATCTCGCGAATAGGCGCCTTGTCACGCACCACCTTGATGCCCGCCCACATGGCTTTCTTGCCATCTTCGCACAGTTTGGCGATTTCGGGTCTTGCTGTCCCGCAAATAAAGCTGGCACCGGTATCGGAAAAATAGCCATCAAGCGATGCCGAAACATCGATATTGACCAGATCGCCATCGGCCAGAACCAGATCACCGGGAATACCGTGCGCAACCGCGTCATTGACACTGATGCAGGTCGCACCGGGGAACTTGTATTCGCTTTCCGGGGCGGACACCGCACCGGCATCCTCAAGAACCTTGCGGCCGATATCATCAAGCTCGGCGGTTGTGATACCCGGCACAATGGCCGCCCCCATGACATCACGCGCACGGGCACAGATCCGCCCGATCTTGCGCAATTGTTCGAGTTCTTTTTCGGATGAAATTGTCATGAAATGCTTATTGCGATGCCCTGAGACAAAGTCAAGAAAACCCGCATCTCATGCCAGCGACGACTTGCTGCCGGACGGCTCACCATCATCAGACGCAAGCACATAACAGTTCTTGCCACGCGCCTTGGCGGCATAAAGGGCATCATCTGCCTGATCAAGAAGCACATCGATGGTCTTGCCATGCACCGGACAAAGGGCGATGCCGATGCTCATATGAATGGAAACGCGATTGCCGCCGGTAATGAAGGGCATCTGGATGTCGTTCAATATCCGTTCGGCCAACATTGTAGCTTCGCCCTCGCCACTCGTTCCGACATGACACACCACCACCATCTCATCACCACCCAGACGCACAACCAGATCGCCACCGCGCACACAACGGCGCAACCGTTTTGCGACCTCGCGCAGGACATCATCGCCGGCTGAATGACCGAACTTGTCATTGATCGGTTTAAAGTCATCAAGATCAAGCATCATGACCGCAAGCTGGGTCTTGTGGCGATCAGCATGGGCAAGGGCATGTTCGAAATAGACATCAAGTGCCAGACGGTTGCCAAGTCCGGTCAGGTTATCGTGATGGGCAATGTGTTCCATCTGGCCAAGGGCCGCGTCCTTTTCCGTCAGTTTGGCCAGCAAGGCATTGAGGCTGTTTGACAAGATTTTGATTTCTCTTGCGCCATCAAAATCCGGAAGACGTTCAATCTCGCCACGTTTCATTGCCTCGATCGAAAGGGCCATCTTGCCGATCGGTCCGACAAAGAAACCAGCCCCCCACCATGCAATCACGCTGGAGATGATACTTAACGCCAACCCCCACGCCATGATGTCGCGGCGCAGGACATAAACCGGCTCAAGCGCCTCTTCGACGGGCTGACGCACCAGGATTGACCAGTTCAGACCGGCATAATCAAGGTGACCATCGGCCGGGGCATAGCCCGTCAGATACTCTGCGCCATCTGGCCAAGTGCTGATCTTCCATCCGATATTGCTGCGCTGTGCCTGCTGCAGAGCATCAAGTTCAAGCGATGATCCGACCATCGCCCCATCCGCACCCAAAAGAACTGTGCCATCGGCTGATACGACAAATATATCGACATCCCGATGGATCCCCTGCCCGGCAAAAAGGGTTTTGCGGACATTATCGGCCCATTCCCAGCTCAGGTGAGTGGCAAGTACACCGGTAAACTGATCGTTGTTGTTAAATAGCGGAACGGCAATATCGACAAACTGGATCGGCTCCCCGTTATAAAGCGGGAATTTTTCCGCCAGTAATTTCGCATCGTGAACATCACCGATGAACTGTCCATTCTTGCCATACTGAAACACCGGTCGCTGCGAAACATTGGCCCCGAGCAACAAGTCATTCGTCGACGCAACCACCGTCCCGTCGCGATCAAGCACACCTATCCAGGTAAAGATCGGAATTTCACGGCTTAGGCGATTGACGATACTCGAAATCTGTTGGGTATCTTCGAGCTCTTGCAGGACAGAGAGCGTGCTTAGGACCGAAACCTCGCCACGGTGGGTCCACATGATACGGTCAAGCTCATCAGCCATCTGACGGGCAATATCAGAAACACCCAGACCAATCTGCTTTTGCAGATCAGCACCGGATCGCTTTCCGATCACAAAGCTCATCAGTACCGTCAGGCCAACCAGCAGCAGCGCTGTTGCCAGAGCTACTTGCACGCGGATTCCGACCTGTAACAACTTGTTCAAGGCTGATCCTCTCACTCTCTATCACCGGGGTCTTCTTTTTGTTTTTGAAACCCTCGGCAGCGGTGGTTTTACCACACCGCTTTTATGAACGTGAATATAAGAATCAGCAGGCGGCTTTTTAAGTAGTTGATTGAACAAAAATACGGCAACCGCAAAAGGCGGTCGCCGCATTACCCCTAAAGTTTTACGCGCTGTTAGATGTCAAAAAACACGGTTTCGCCATCGCCCTGCAAGATGATATCAAACCGGTAGACTGGGATCGGTCCACTGTCATCACGGTCAGCAATCAGTGTCTTGCGACGGGTTTTCTGTTCAATCAGGTTCAGAACAGGATCAGCCGCATTCGCATCTTGTTCGTCGGCGAAATACATCCGGGTATTCAGCCCGATATTGATACCACGTGCCACGATCCAGAAGTTGATATGCGGCGCCATGTCTTTGCCATTGCGACCGGAAACCACGCCTGGCTTGATGGTTTCAAAGCGATAGACGGCGGTATCGAAATCCGTTCCCGTCCGGCCCCAGCCGCGGAAATCCTCATCGATCTTGCCAGAATTCTGACGATCAAGTTCATGGTTGTAGCGCCCGTCCGCATTGGCCTGCCAGATTTCCAGTAGCGCATCACGCAGTGGCGTTCCGGTACCGTCAATCACCCGCCCTTCGATGATGATCCGCTCCCCACGGGTGTTTTCATTGGCCAGAGCGTTGGTGAAGTTGTTTTCAAAAATGTCAAAACCGGCCTGATTGGGAATGAGCCCAATATGAACATACGGGCCCGCCGTCTGGGAGGCAGTTTCTTTGAGATAATCAAGGCTTTGCACCATGGATCAGTTTCCTTCCAGACGGTTTTCAAACAGGGTCGAACGGCGCCCGCGCAGGACGATGTTAAACTTGTAGGCAATGGTATCGAGCGGCACCGAGCCCTTGAGATCAATCGGCGCAATCAGGCGGTTGATCGCATCTTCGTCCGGGATGACATGCACAATCGGACATTCCTTGATCAGTGGATCGCCTTCGAAGTACATCTGGGTGATCAGGCGCTGGGCAAAGCCGGAACCGAATACCGAAAAATGGATATGGGCCGGACGCCAGCTGTTGACGTAGTTGCGCCATGGATACGGACCCGGCTTAATGGTGCGGAAAAAGTAGTAACCGTTTTCATCGGTCAGCGCACGGCCACAGCCGCCAAAGTTCGGATCTATCGGCGCAAGATAGGTATCTTTCTTGTGGCGATACCGTCCGCCGGCATTGGCCTGCCAGAATTCGACCAGCGTATTGGGCACCGGACGGTTGTTTTCATCCAGAACCCGCCCATGCACGATGATACGTTCGCCAATCGGATCGCCATCCTTGGCATAGTTGCGGATCAAATCGTTATCAAGCGGCCCCAGTTCGTTCTGACCGAAGACCGGACCGGTAATTTCCGACAAGGATCCTTGCAGTGACAACAGCGACTGGCGCGGGGAACGCGCAACCGATGTCTTGTAAATCGGGGTGTAGCCTGCTGGCTGCAGCGTTCTGTCACGCTGATAGAATTCCATGATTTTTCCTCCGCAGATGATGCTCCGGACTGTTGAATGTCCGCGTTAAAGGCATCCTGCGCGGCCAATTGCATAAAATAAATGCATCATTTATCATCTTATTCATGAGCAATTTTGATCATTTGGAACTGGACGGCCATGCGCTGCGTCTGTTTCTGGCCGTTCTTGAAGAAGGGTCGGTCACAGCTGCCGCCGAACGGCTTGGCGTGACGCAATCGGCGGTTAGCCATAACCTGACAAAATTACGACGGATCATGCGCGATCCGCTTTTCACCAAATCCGGGCGCGGGATCGTAGCGACCGCGCATGCACAAAACCTGGCCGAGCAAGCTCGGTTTCTTCTTGATCAAATGCAGGCCTTTGCCAGTGGTGCGCATTTCGAACCCGATGGCGCATCCATGAGCCTGACAATTGCCGCCAACGATCTGCAGCGTGATCTGTTGTTGCCAACGCTGTTTCGCAATCTGGAAGGCGCGCTTGCCAATATCCGGATGACGGTGGTGCCGTCCCTTCTGCCCGGACCGGCCTTGCTGCGCGAAAATCATTGCGACCTTCTGATTTCGCCGCGGCCACCCGAAGGTGTGGATATCGTGCAAAAGCGTCTTCTGACCGATCATTACATGGTGTTTTATGATCCGGACATACGCGACGCCCCGCAAAGCGATGACGATTATCTATCCGCGCGCCATATCACGGTGCGTTATGGCAATAATCGCACGCTTGAGTTTGACGACATGCTTGAAAATCAGGGTGTTGAACGCAACATCGTTTTGCGGGTACCGAATTTTACCGCCATTGCCGAATTCCTGCGCGGAAGCAATATGATCGCAACCTTGCCAAGCCTTCTCCAAAAACATGCGCTGCGTGATTTTGCCCGTGCGCCGATGCCGCTCGCAGGTCTAAAAAAGGGTACGCTTGATCTTCCTATTTTCATGTGTTGGCACCAACGCTATCAACATGATCCATCGCATCTCTGGTTACGTGAACAGCTTGAAGATGTTGCCGCAACCAGATTGCGCATGCCGATAGAACACCCCGTTTCGCAACCCACAGATCACGGGCAGGCCCCGCAAAGGACATCATGACGATTACTGAAATCATCTATTGGCTTGAACTGGCAGGGGTCGCCGTTTTTGCGATTACCGGCGCGCTTGAGGCATCCCGTCGTCAGATGGACATGGTCGGATTTGTCCTGATTGCGACCTTTACCGGCATCGGCGGCGGCACTGTGCGCGATGTCATTACCGGGGCAACACCGGTTTTCTGGATACGCGATACCACTTGGCTTGTGACCTGCATCGGGGCTGCCGTCATCACCTACTTCACCGCCCATATGGTTGAACGACGCTATGTTGCCTTGCTGTGGCTGGATGCGCTGGGACTGGCAATGTTCGGGGTCACCGGGGCGGCCATCGGCCTTAATCTGGGCGTGTCCCCGTTGGTGGCAATCGTTCTGGGCATGATCACGGCCACCTTTGGCGGGATGGTACGTGATGTTGTCTGTAACGAAATCCCGCTGATTCTGCGCCCGGAGATTTATATCACCTGTGCGCTGGTCGGTGCGGGGATCTATGTGATTGGTACAGCAATCCTTGATTTGCCACGCGGGCCGATTGCCGTGATTGCATTCTTTGCCGCATTCCTGATGCGGGCATGTGCGATCAAGTTTAAGCTAAGCTTCCCGGTCTACAGGGCCCGTCCGGGTCGGGAGTACTAAGACTGCACACCGGCTTTGCCCGTGCACCTACTCGACGATCAGTTGAACACGGTCGCTTGAAAAGGCGGTCACACCGTATTCAATTGGCGCACCAGCGGAATCGACATCGACACTTTCGGTCGAAATCACCGGTCGATTGCGTGCCTGCTTAAGCAGGTTGGCAACACGTGATGACGGAAGCGTTGCCGAAATGCGCGTGGTCTTTCGTGTGTAATCATCAATCCCGAACCGTTTGAAGGCCTCTGTAAGCGATTTGGTTCCGACAAATATCTCGACAATGCCGTCAAAGCGCGCGGCGGGAAGATAACTTGTCGCAACCGCAAGCGGGACACCGTCGGCCTCGGAGACTGAAAACAACTCGATCACCCGCGTGCCCGGTTTGACATCCAGGAACTGCGCGATGGTCGAATTTGCTTTAAGGACCTCGGACGAAATCAGGCGTTTGTCGGGCAAGCGATGGCGACCCGATACGATCTGCGAAAACCGGGTTTTCGAACCAAGTGGGTAGTCAAGGATCTGTTCCTGAACAAAAGCCCCGCGCCCCTGTTCGACACGGACAACATTGGAATCGACAAGTGCGGCCATGGCGCGGCGCACTGTATGGCGATTCACCCCAAAACGCCGGACCAATTCCATCTCGGTCGGCATCTTTTCGCCGGGCGTAAAAACGCCGTCAGAGATATCAGCCAGAAGCTGCTTTTCGATTTGCTTCCAAATAGATAGGCCCGGTTCCCAATCCATTGCATTCCCCGTTCACAAAACTTTCACCGCAAGACCTTTGCCTTTGGCTCCGGATCCGCTTATAACGTCAATAGGTATAGACGTCTAGACAAATTTTGAAGTTGTCGACATAAGTTGAAAAGGGATCAGTTTGATGACGGCGCACCCCGCCCCGAATGCCGGGACAGATCAAAACCGGAATGCAGACACCCCCAGCGATCCGCACATTGCCGCGCGCCAGAAATGGATGTCGGTTCTGGCCCGCACATCCCGCGCCCGCCTTGAAACCGAATGGTCGGAAAATCACAGCAGCGAAAGCTGGACACACCTGCGCGAACCGCAAATCGGCATGGTGATGGTACGCGGCCGCGCTGGTGGTGCCGGGCAGCGGTTTAACCTTGGTGAAATGACCGTGACGCGTTGTGCCGTCACGCTGTCAGACGGCACGGTCGGACATTCCTACGTCAAGGGACGCGATCGCATTCAGGCGCAATATGCCGCCCTGTTTGATGCGGTGATGCTGCGCGACGGATCGGCAAGCGATTTCATCGACACCCTGGCCGCCGAACAGGCCGCCGCAAAACGCGATCATGCGCGCAAGGTTGCCGCCACCAAAGTTGATTTCTTCACCCTTGTCCGCGGAGAAGACGAATGACGCCCCAACCCCAATCAACCCCCGCCCAGACAAGTGAATTGCTGCCCGGTTTTGACCATGAAGCATTTGATTCAAACGCTGTTTTCCGCGCCCTGTTGGATGCGATGTCGCGTCCGGGTCGCATTTATAATTTGCCGGTCAATATTTCCGCTCCCGATGGCCTGAACAAAGCAGCCACCGCAACGCTTCTTGCGATGGCAGATATGGATACCACAGTCTGGCTGTCACCAAACTGCGCGACCCAGACCGCAGGCGATCATTTGAAATTCCATTGCGGTTGCCCACTCAGCACGGATGTCAAACAGGCCGATTTTGCGATTGCGCGCATTTCCGATGATCTGTCCTTTGTTACCGATCTTGCCGTTGGAAATGCGGAATATCCGGATCAATCGGCAACCCTGATACTGATGGTCGATGAGATTTCAGATCGTCCGTCCATGACCCTTAAGGGCCCGGGCATCAAGGACACGCACAGCCTTGCGATCAAGGGGCTACCCGAAAGCTTCCACGCATGGCGGGCAGAGAACCATCACCTGTTTCCGTGCGGTGTTGATGTGATTTTCGCAAGCGAAACCCAGATCGCCGCCCTGTCACGCACCACCCGGATCGAGGTCAATTAATCATGTATGTTGCAGTAAAAGGTGGCGAACGCGCCATCAACAATGCGCACAAGCTTCTGGCCGAGCAGCGCCGGGGCGATACGGACATTGCCGAAATCGAAACTGATCAGATCGAACAGCAACTCTCGCTATCCGTCACCCGCGTCATGGCCGAAGGATCGCTTTATGATCGCGATCTGGCCGCCCTTGCCATCAAGCAGGCCCGTGGTGATCTGATCGAGGCGATCTTTTTGATGCGGGCCTATCGCACGACGCTGCCACGTTTTGCCTTTTCCAAGCCAATCAAAACCGCCGAAATGGACGTATCGCGCCGCATTTCGGCAACCTTCAAGGACCTGCCCGGCGGACAGATCCTGGGCCCGACCTTTGACTACACGCATCGCCTTCTGGATTTCACCCTGATGGCCAATGGCGAAGCACCGACCGAGGCGCCAAGCGGTGAAAATCCGATTGATGAGAACATGCCGCGCGTTTTGGATGACATCCTGAACTATGAAGGCCTTATTCAGGATGAACCGGTTCCGGTCGATGAAAACGCCCCGGTCGCCGACCTGACCCGAGAGCCGGTCAAGTTCCCGGCCGGAAGGGATCTGCGTTTGCAGAACCTGTCGCGCGGGGATGAGGGATTTGTCCTCGCACTCGGCTATTCCACCCAGCGCGGCTATGCCAATAGCCACGCCTTTGTCGGTGAAATCCGCTATGGCACCGTCTCGGTCGAGATCGAGCCCGAAGAACTCGGCTTTGCGATTGATATCGGTGACATCGAACTCACCGAGTGCGAGACGGTCAACAAGTTCAAGGGATCAAAAACCAAGCTGCCGCAATTCACACGTGGCTATGGGCTTGTGTTTGGTCAGAACGAGCGCAAGGCCATTTCGATGGCCCTGGTGGATCGCGCCATGCGCGCCAATGAAATGGGCGAACAGATCATGGGTCCGGCACAGGACAGCGAGTTTGTTATGGAACATAGCGACAATGTCCAGTCCACAGGCTTTGTCGAACATATCAAGCTGCCACACTATGTCGATTTCCAGGGCGAACTTGAACTGGTCCGCCGCATGCGCGCCGAGGTCGAAGAACGTCTGGCGAAAGCCGAAGCTGAGAATGGCACATCCCAACCCGAGGCCGCGGAGTAATCCCATGGAACAGACTGTCAAGAATCCCGCCGACGGGGCACCGGACTATAACTTTGCCTATCTTGATGAACAGACCAAACGCATGATCCGGCGCGCCCTGCTTAAGGCCGTTGCGATACCGGGGTATCAGGTGCCGTTTGCCGGGCGCGAAATGCCGATGCCTTATGGCTGGGGTACGGGCGGAGTTCAGGTAACAGCCGCCGTAATCGGGCCGAATGATACGCTGAAAGTCATTGACCAGGGGGCGGATGACACCACCAACGCGGTTTCCATCCGGCAATTCTTTGCCAAGACCGCACGGGTCGCCACCACGGAAAAAACCGCCGAGGCGTCGATCATTCAGACCCGCCACCGCATTCCGGAAAAGGAACTGCGCGAAGATCAGGTTCTTGTCTATCAGGTGCCGATCCCGGAACCGCTTCGCTTCCTTGAACCGCGTGAAACCGAAACGCGCAAAATGCATGCGCTTGAAGAATACGGTCTGATGCATGTGAAGCTTTATGAAGATATCTCACGCCATGGCCATATCGCGACCACCTATGCCTATCCAGTGATGGTCGATGATCGCTATGTGATGGATCCGTCGCCGACACCAAAGTTCGACAATCCCAAAATGAACAATATGGCGGCCCTTCAGCTTTTCGGGGCTGGTCGCGAAAAACGCATCTATGCCCTGCCGCCCTACACCAAGGTCAAAAGCCTCGATTTCGAAGATCATCCGTTCGAAGTTCAGACTTGGGAAGATGAATGCGGCATGTGCGGTGCCCGCGACAGTTACCTTGATGAAGTCATCCTCGATGATCAGGGCAACCGGATGTTCGTCTGTTCGGACACCGATTACTGCGCGGAACGACAGGAAGCCGGCCATCGCGGCCCGCAACATCATGACCAACCCCTAGGTAGCGCAGATCGCGGAAAGGCAGCAGAATAATGACCCAGATGAACGAACCGCTTCTGCGCGTGGATAACCTGACCATGATGTATGGCGACCGGGTTGGCTGCAAGGATGTCAGCTTTGACCTCCGCCCCGGTGAAGTCCTTGGCATCGTAGGTGAATCCGGATCTGGAAAGTCCACTTTGCTGCGCAGCATTTCCGCCCAACAGGAACCGACCAAGGGGACGGTTGAATATCAAACCCGGATTGATGGCGTGCGCGATGTCTATCAGATGTCCGAAGCACAGCGTCGCCTTTTGATGCGCACCGACTGGGCGTTTGTGCATCAGAACCCGCGTGATGGTCTGCGCATGAATGTCAGTGCCGGGGCCAATATTGGCGAACGGCTGATGGCGATCGGGGATCGTCATTATGGCAACATCCGCAGCAATGCGGACAACTGGCTTGGCAAGGTTGAAATCGCATCCGAGCGCCTTGATGATCTGCCATCAACGTTTTCGGGCGGCATGCAGCAACGCTTGCAGATTGCCCGCAACCTCGTAACCAGCCCGCGCCTCGTCTTTATGGACGAACCCACGGGTGGGCTTGATGTTTCTGTTCAGGCCAGATTGCTCGATCTGCTGCGCGGGCTGGTTCACGATCTTAATCTTGCGGTGATCATCGTCACCCACGATCTGGCAGTCGCCCGACTTCTTTCGCACCGGCTGATGGTGATGCAACAGGGCAAGGTCATTGAACATGGCCTGACCGATCAGGTTCTTGATGACCCGCAGCATCCCTATACGCAGCTGCTTGTTTCTTCCATTCTGCAAAACTGACCGGGGCGAAGAAAATGTCTGAAATGCTTCATGCTCAAAACGTCGCCAAAAGCTTTACCCTGCATACTCAGGGCAGCGTGACCATCCCGGTTTTCGAAGGCGTTGAATTCATGCTTTCGGCTGGTGAATGCATCGCGCTGACCGGTGAATCCGGATCGGGGAAAAGTACATTCATGCGCATGCTTTATGCCAATTACACATGCTCTCAAGGGTCCATCAAGGTGCTCCATGATGGCGACTGGCTTGATATCACCACCGCCAGCCCGCATTCGATACTGGAAATCCGCAAGCGTACGCTGGGCTATGTTTCGCAGTTCCTACGCGTGATACCGCGTGTGCCAACCCTTGATATCGTTGCCGAACCGCTGGTGGCCCTCGGCACGGACCGGGAAACTGCAACCGAAAAAGCACGCGACCTTTTAACCCGTCTGCGCATCCCTGAACGTCTTTGGCAGCTTTCGCCGCTGACCTTTTCGGGCGGGGAACAGCAACGCGTAAATATTGCGCGTGGCTTTATTGCCGATTATCCGATCATGCTGCTGGATGAACCGACCGCATCGCTTGACGTCCAAAATCGCGCCACAGTTCTGGCGCTGATTGAAGAAGCCAAAAGCCGTGGGGCCGCGATTGCCGGTATTTTCCACGACCATGAAACCCGTGATGCCGTCTGCACCGGGTCGTTTGATGTGACTTCGTTTAAAGTTGGGGCCAATGACTGAACAGATTTTTACCAATGCCAAACTCGTTCTGGCCAACGAAGTCATTGATGGCGCCGTACAGGTCAAAGACGGCAAGATCAGCGATATTTCCGATCGCCCATCGAACCTGCCAGGGGCAGAGGACATGGGCGGCGATTATCTGATGCCGGGCTTGGTTGAGCTGCATACCGACAACCTCGACAAACATCTTACCCCGCGCCCCAAAACGCGTTGGCCGGCAACAGCCGCCGTTGTCGCGCACGACAATCAGGTTGCCAGTGCCGGGATCACCACCGTGTTTGATGCGGTATCCATCGGCGATGTCAATGAAGGGTCGGAACGCATTGTCAGACTGATTGAATCGGTCAATGCCCTTGAACACGCGCTGGAAAATGCATTGCTGCGCGCGGACCATAAACTACATCTGCGCTGCGAGACATCCTTCCCAGGCATGGTCGAGGCCCTTGGTCAATTGATCGACCTGCCACTGGTCAGCATGCTTTCGGTGATGGATCACACACCGGGTCAGCGCCAGTTCGTCAGCCTTGATGCCTATTACACCTACTATCAGGGCAAATACGGCCTGAACGACGAGGAAATGCGCAAATTCATCGCCACCCGCCGTCGCGATGCCGAGCTTTATTCCGAAAAGCACCGTCGTCATGTGGTCGAACAGGCCCATGCGAAGGGCCTTGCACTCGCCAGCCACGATGACGCCACAGCCGAGCACGTCGCCGAGGCGGTTGCAGACAAAATGACAGTCGCCGAATTCCCCACCACGCTTGAGGCTGCCAAGGCATCCCATGAAGGCGGACTTGGTGTGATGATGGGGGGCCCGAACCTTGTGCGCGGCGGATCGCATAGCGGCAATGTTGCCGCAGGCGAGCTGGCAAAGCATGGCTATCTCGACATCATATCAAGCGACTATGTCCCGCACAGCCTTTTGCACGGCGCGATGAAGCTGTTTGACGAGTTAGAAGGTTACGATCTGCCACGTGCCATTCGCACCGTGTCGCTTAATCCGGCGACCCAGGTCGGGCTTGATGATCGCGGCGAGATTGCGGTTGGCAAACGTGGTGATCTGATCCGTGTACATCATTCCCCGCACCATCCGATTGTACGCGGCGTCTGGCGCGAAGGTGTTCGGGTGTCATGACCGGCGCGCCTGCACATAATTGCAGATCAGGATATGGACTTTTGGTCCTTGTCGTCGGCCCAAGTGGTGTTGGCAAGGACACCCTTATCGATGCAGCGCGCGAAAGACTGGCCGATGACAAGCAGTTCTGCTTTCCACGGCGCTGCATCACCCGCCCGGCCGGATCGGTCGGAGAAACACACATCCCCGTCCGGCCCGAAGATTTCGGGCAAATGGCACGTCAGGGGGCGTTCCTGCTGAGCTGGATGGCCCATGATCTGGGATACGGCATCCCACGCCATGTTCTTGGCGAGGTCGCGGCGGGCAAAACCGTCATCGTCAATGTATCGCGCAGCGTCATTGGCGATGCCTGTACCCTTGTCGGGCAAAACAACGTTCGGGTGATCAGTATCCGCGCCAGCAGCGAAGCATTGCGCAAACGTCTTGAGGCCCGCGGGCGCGAAGATGCCCTTGATATCGAACGCCGGCTTGCGCGCGCATCCGCCTATCAGGTTGACGGCGACCATGTTGTTCATGTTGATAATGATGCCGATCTAGAAACCGGCATCGCGCGCTTCATCCACGCAATTGAAATGCCACAACCGATTGCAAACCGCGCCTGAGACAGTTTGAAGCACCCAAAAATGCTGCACTTTAAAAGCGCAGCATTTTTATCCGGCAAGCGGAAAACGTTTCAGCAGTTTGAACGGCTTATGATCCCCCGGATCACCAAACAAGCAGACTTCGTAGACGGTAAATGGTTCCTGACACAGCGGTGCGACCAAGCCGGATAGTGCTGCCTTGAAGGGATCGATCTGCTCGTCTGACAGTTTGTTGGTCAATGTCAGATGGAAGCGAAATTCTTCCATGACATAGGGATAGCCCCAGCGCGTAAGATAGGCTTCCTGCCGATCCGTCAGACCGCCAGCACGGCGTTTGTTCATTGCCGCTTCATCTTCGGGCTGGCGACAGTCATCGAGTTCGCGCACCAGTTTTGCCGCAAGGTCGGCCAATTCTGCGACCGGTTCGGTCGGAACAAGGGCAAGGAAACGACCAATCGCCTTTAAGACCAGATGCCCGCACGTTACCGGTGCAGTCGTTTTGCAAAGTCGCGAAACGGCTGTTTCCAGATCGCCACGATCCATGCCGCTTGGCAGTGCAAATGGCGGTTTCAGGGTGCCATGAAAACCATAGCGGCTTGGCGACGTGGTTGCCGCCACAATCTCGGCCTCTGTCAGGCCCGCAACAGTCGGGCGGGCCAACTGGTTTCCGGTTTCCGGATCACGCCCCAGCCAGGCATTACCAAACTGCCCCAACGCGCTTTGCGGTTCTGGCGCATAATAAAGCGCGTAGCGTTGATATTGGTCGGTCATGAGTGAACTCTGGAAACGGGTGACGTGGCGAGACATGCCGAAGGTCAGTAGCTTAGCCTTCGGCACCCATCAAATCATTGGGAAATATTGATCGGTTAAACCGTATCGTATTTCAGGCAAAAGTCACGCACCGGAAGCGTTCGGAAATCCTGCAGTCTTTCGCGCAGCATTTCGTGCGACCAGTCCCACCAGCGAATGCGCAACAGGGCATCAACAATATCCGCCTCAAACCGCGGACGCAGTGGAGTTGCCGGAATACCGATTACAATCGTGTAGGGCGCGACATCCTTGGTGACCACCGCACCAGATCCAACCACCGAACCGATGCCAATGGTGACACCACCCTGCACAATCGCCCCATGGCCAATCCAGACATCATGTTCCAAACGCACGCGTTTTTCACGACGCCAGTCAAAGAATGCCGGATCATCTTCGCCCAGTTCATAGGCGCTGGAACGATATTGGAAATGATGCATCGATGCCCGGTCCATCGGATGCTGTCCCGGGTTGATCCGGGTATGGGCGGCGATATTTACGAACTTGCCGATGTCGGAATAGATGATCTCGCTGTCATTCACGACATAGGAATAATCATCCATTTTCGTTTCGCGCATCGAGGTCCGTGCGCCGACTTCGGTCCAGATCCCCATTTCGCAATCAACGACGATCGCTGTTTGGTCAATCGTGGGCTGCTCCGACAATGCCTTCATTGCCGGTTTAGCCTGCGTAATCTTAAACGCCATGATCAGGTCACCAGTTTACGCAGACGCTGGGACACCATATCGAGCAGGCTGACCGAAATAATGATGATGATCATGACTGCCGCTGTTTCCGCGTAATAGAAGCCACGGATATATTCCCAAAGCACCATGCCGATACCACCGGCCCCGACAATGCCCAGCACAGTCGCCGACCGCACATTGGATTCAAAGCGATACAGCGAATAGGAAATCCACAACGGCAAGACCTGCGGGATCACGCCAAAGATGACTTCCTGAAGCGCGTTGGCCCCCGTTGCACGAATGCCTTCGACCGGTTCGGGGTCAATTGCTTCGACCGCCTCGGAAAACAGTTTGGCCAGAACACCCGTGGTGTGAATCCAAAGGGCCAGGACACCGGCAAACGGGCCAAGGCCGACCGCAACAACGAACAACATGGCAAAGACCATTTCGTTGATCGCGCGGAAGGAATCCATCAGGCGACGGACCGGCTGATAGACCCAGACAGGGACGATATTTTCAGAAGAAAGAATGCCAAACGGGATCGAGCAAACGATGGAAAGCGCTGTGCCCCAGATCGCAATCTGGATGGTGATCCACATTTCTGCGACATACATCTTCCACATCAGGAAGTCGGGCGGGAAGAAGCCCTCGGCGAAGTCAACCATGTTGCCGCTGTTTTCAAACAGCGCCATCGGGCGCATATCTGCCCCCTCCCACGACATGGCCAGAAGTCCAAGGATGATCGCCCAAAGCAGGAAGCTTGATGCCGACCGCTTAAGGTCACGCGGCGAAAGCTCCGTTGCGACAGATGATGTCGAAGAAATGCTGCTGTTCATCGTTCAAATCCCGGAATTAAAAGCAAACAGGGAGCGCACCTTTGATGCACTCCCTGTCGAAAAGTCGGTTACTGGTAGGCAACCAGGATGTCGAGTTCAGCAAGTTTCTTGTCGATCTCGGCAACACGTTCTGCTTTTTCTTCAGCAGAAAGCTCTTCGGTGTTCTGGATTTTCAGCTTGTCCTTGAACAGGGCCAGCTGACGGATCGGGTAAAGCTGCGCGTTCGAGCTTTCCATGAAAAGCCCCATGCCATCGGAGTTGTTGGCAAGAACTTCCTTGGCGCTTTCAACATCGCCGAAACGACCGTAACCAAGGAAGAATGCCTTGATTTCGGATTTCAGTTCGCGTGACAGGTCTTTACGGTAAACCATCGGGTCAGACGGGATCAGCGGCGAGGTCCAGATGACTTTGACCTTGTCGGTGATTTCCGGCTTGTTCATTTTGGTACGGCCAAGCTGCTCGGAGTTGTTGGCAGCAACATCAACCTGCTTGTTGGCAGTCGCCATCAGGTTGGTTTCGTGGTTGGCGTTACGAACAGTCTTGAAGCATTCCTTCGGATCAACGCCGTTTTTCGCGAAGACATAATAGGACGGAACCAGGAAGCCCGAGGTCGAGTTTGGATCACCGATACCGAAGTTCAGCGAACCATCACATTTCAGCATGTCTTCAAGGGTTTTGACCTTGTCGTTATCAGCCTGGGTGATGATGTGGGAGTAGTAACCGTTCGAACCATCGGATTTGGAGGTCTGAACGAAAACTTCGCCACCGGCGCGGTCAACGGCTTCCATTGCCGACTTGTTACCAAACCAGCCAACATGAACCTTGCCAAAACGCATGCCTTCGATGATACCGGCATAATCCGGTGCAAAGAATGCCTCGACGTCTTTGCCAAGGGCTTCTTCCATGTCATCGATCAGCGGCTGCCACTGAGCTTTGAGGTTAGAGGTGGATTCGGTCGAAATGATACCGAAAACGATGGTTTCCGGATCCTGTTCGAGCGGCTTGAATTCAACATCGGCCTTGGCAACGACGGATGCCAGCATCGTGGCCGCAAATGCTGCGGATGCGATTGTCTTAACGTTCATAAGAAGTCCCCTGTCAGAATAGATTTCGACATGTTTCGAGAAGGTAAGGCAGTCATGACAACTGGCCCGGCTAGCTTGTTGCGACAGCCAGGTCCTTTTCTGCGATGGGCCGTGTAACCGGCTCTGCGGCCTTTGCCGCACCATCGGCAAAAAGTTCGGAAGAATGTTCACCGTAAAGTTCCTGAAGGAATTGCGGCGTCAGTTCGCTTGACGGTCCGTCGAAAACGACTTCACCATCGCGCATGGCGATGGTTCGTTTGCAGTAATCTTTTGCGTAATCAACCTGATGAAGTGATACGATGACGGTGACGTTGTCTTCGCGGTTTACGCGATCAAGAGTGTTCATCACCTTGCGGGACGATGCCGGATCAAGCGATGCAATCGGCTCGTCGGCAAGAATAAGTCGGGCACCCTGGGTAATGGTGCGCGCAATCGCCGCACGCTGCTGCTGACCACCTGAAAGGTTCCGCGCCTTTTTCGACGCATGGGCATCAATGCCAACACGATGAAGCGCGCTCATGGCGCGCATCTTTTCGGTTTTGGTAAACAGACCAAGCGACCCGCGCCATGCCGGAACACGGCCCAAAAGCCCCATCAGGACGTTGGTCAGAACCGAAAGGCGGCTAACCAGATTGAACTGCTGGAAAACAACACCGATCTCTGAGCGCACCTTGCGGGCACCGCGTGAAATCTTGCCATTTTCCTGAATGGTTTCGCCAAACACGACGATCTTGCCGCCATCGCGATCACCGCGCAGCAAACCGGCAATATGACGGATCAGTGTGGATTTACCCGAACCCGATGCGCCAATCAGCGCCACCATCTCGCCTTCCCGCACCTGCAGTTTGACGCCGCTGAGCGCACGCTTGTCACGGGTAAAGCTTTTGTTCAGTCCAGAGATATCTACAACCAGCATCAAAAGAGTCGCCTGAATGTGTTTCGCTGGATGAAGAAGCTACGCACAAACCGCGACTCTACGGTGACACTGATGTTACAGTTCGATGATTACGCAGAGCATATCGCCCCGACAACAATTAAACTTGTCTATACATCAAGAATTCGTCGAAGTACTCACCGGTAATTCCGACATTATTTCTGTAACATTTTTAAAATTTGCAGCAGGTATTTGTCTGATGAATGTCCAATTTTAAAACTACAGAACAGTCAAACATTCGGCATTAACGATTTTGACACCGGCGCAGACGGACCGATCGCGAAATTTATTTAATTTGACTGATGGTCTCCATGACGTCGTCTTCAATCTCAAGGCCCTCCGCTTCGGCAAGTGCGCGTGCCTGCTTGCCGCGACGCCCCGGCAAACGAACGCCTTCTTCTGCGGCAATCTCGTTGGCAATATAGGCAAGGTGATCCATTACACCGTCACCGCCGGTTGCCTTGGGATCAATGGCAATGATCAGTTGTCCAAGCGCAGGTGGTGCGCCTTTGTCATCAAAAAGTGACGAAGACTGGTGACCGAACTGTGCACCGGTAAGACCAGCCGCAAGAAGTTCCACCATCATGGCAAGTGCCGCCCCCTTGACCCCACCGGCCGGGATCATCGTGCCATCAATGGCTTTGACGGCATCGGTAGTCGGATTGCCATCCACATCAAGCGCCCAGTCATCGGGAATAGCGACACCCTTTTGCTTGGCGGCCATGATCTTGCCGCGGGCGACCTTCGAAAGCGCAAGGTCGATGATGATCGGATCACCGGCATCCCCGACCGGCACACCAAAGGCAATCGGGTTTGTGCCAAACATCGGACGTCGGCCACCCCATGCTGCCATCGCCGCCGGGGCATTGGCAAACATCATCGCCGCCAATCCCTTTTCCGCCAGACGTTCGACCGTAAGCCCCATCACCCCTGCATGATGCGATCGGTGGATTGCGGCAATCGCAATACCCTGGGTGCGGGCCATATCGGGCAAGTGATCCATCATCAGATCCAGTGCCGGATAGGCAAATCCATGCTGCGCATCAATGCGCAATACGCCAGGTGTCAGCTTTTCAAAGATCGGGCTGATCATGCCATCAACCTTGCCGACCTTTGCCTGCGCGCTATAGGCCGGCACGCGACGAAAACCGTGTCCCCCTTGTCCGGATGCCTCGGCCGTCACCAGTGCCGTTGCGACCGAGGCCGCATTGTCTGCCCGCACATTGCAGCGCATCAAAGTTTCGCACACGAGTGCGTGGGCATCTTTCACGGAAATCTTCATCGTCAGGTAACCTTGATTTTCAAAGTGGGGCTTTGGAACCGGGAAACGGGCGCAAGGATCATGCGCCTGCAGGATCCGTAACATAGCCACAAGCCATCCCTGCGCGCAAAGCTGTTTTGGGTGCGACCAGAAGCGCCTTTGGCGCCAACGACTTTGAAAATATGATACCATCACCAGAATTTGCGAATGACAAGATCGCGCGGAGGCCGCGCAAGCATTACAGGAATTCAGATATGCGTCAGGTTAAACACAGGATCGTCTTGCCTTTGGCGTTGGTGGCATTGGCATCACTTGCGGCCTGCAGCACCGCATCCACAAGCAACATGACACCGGACTGGGCAAGTGTAACCGGTCAGGAATGGCAACTGGTGCAGGTCATTGATGGCAACAGCACCCTGTCGCCGACACCACCTGTCATGGCGACCGCCACATTTTCCGGCGACGGCATGGTGTCGGGTAATGCTGGTTGCAATCAGTATTCCGGCACTTACGAACAGGCGGGATCGTCACTGGGTGTCGCGCAACTCGCCATGACACGAAAGATGTGCATCGCCGACAATGCCATGCAGATCGAAAATGCCTTTAGCGGCGCATTCGTCTTGGTCAGCAGCTGGGATGTTGTTGATGGGCACCTTGTGCTCAAGGACAATGACGGCAACACGGTTATCGAGCTGACACCCACCGCACAATAAGCACACCGGCATCAATCACGTACCGCCGACGCACCATGCTTGCGCGAAATGAAAAAGGGGCACCAGTTGGCGCCCCTTTTCTTTGACCAGGTATCATAACCGCCAAGCGGCGAGATACGCATATGACGATATTCTAGTCCTTGCTGACCGTCGCCTCGGAATTTGCCCCGACGGCCTTGGGTTCGGTCCGCAGGCCCTGGATAATCGAATAGCAGGCCATCAGAAGGACAATCGCAAACGGGAAGCCGGTCGAAACCGCCATCGCCTGCAAGGATCCAAGGCCACCACCCAGCAGTAATGCAATCGCAACCAGACCTTCGAAGGTGCACCAGAACACGCGCTGCGGGACCGGTGCATCGACCTTGCCGCCTGCGGTGATGGTATCAATCACAAGCGAGCCAGAGTCAGACGAGGTCACGAAGAACACGATCACCAGAACGATCCCGATGAAGGACGTGATGGCTTGCAGCGGAAGCTGATCAAGCATGGTGAACAGTTTGATCGGCAGTCCTGCTTCGGCAATCGCGGTAACGCCTTCGGTTACCATATGCACCGCGGTGCCGCCAAAGGCCGTCATCCACAGAACACACACCAGCGACGGAATAATCAGAACACAGGTGATGAATTCACGCACGGTACGGCCACGCGAAACACGCGCAATGAACATGCCGACAAACGGTGACCAGGAAATCCACCACGCCCAATAGAAGGACGTCCAGCCCTGACTAAAGTTGGCGTCTTCACGACCGACCGGATTGGAAAGTGCCGGAAGATATTGCGCATATGACAGCAGGCTTGAGAAGAAACCGGTGATGATTTCCATCGTCGGACCAACCAGAACCACAAACAGCAACAGAAGTGCTGCAAGGATCATGTTGATTTCCGACAGACGCTTAACCCCGGCATCAAGACCCGCCAGCACCGAAATAAGTGCAACACCGGTAATCCCGACAATCAGGAAAACCTTCGATGTATCGGAAACCGAAATGCCAAACAGGTAATCAAGCCCGGCATTGGCCTGTTCCGCACCGAAACCAAGCGAAGTCGCAAGACCAAACAGGGTTGCGAACACCGCCAGAATATCAATCAGGTGACCGGTCCAGCCCCAAACACGTTCGCCAAAGATCGGATAGAAGATCGAACGAATGGTCAGCGGCAGGCCCTTGTTAAAGGAAAACAGTGCCAGTGCCAGTGCGACAGTGGCATAGATCGCCCACGGATGAAGACCCCAGTGGAAGATGGTTGCAGCCATGCCAAGATCAAATGCAGCATCGGCATCACCGGCGGCCGCACCAAGCGGCGCCCAGTCGGTACGAAGACCATCTTCACCGACAGCAATTCCACCCATCGAAGATGTGAAGTGCGAAATCGGTTCTGACACACCATAGAACATAAGACCGATGCCCATGCCGGCAGCAAACAGCATGGCAAACCAGCCGGCATAGGAATAATCCGGTGTTGCATCCGCACCGCCAAGGCGCACACGGCCGAGCGGCGAGACAATCAGAAACAGACACAACACAACAAATACGTTGGCAGCAGACAGGAAGAACCAGTCAAGCGACGATGTCAGCCAACCACGCAGGTCGTTGAACATCGGCCCGACACTTTCCTGAAAGGCCAGGGTGAGAAAGACGAATGCAACAATCGCAAGACCCGAAATCAGAAAGACCGGGTTATGGACATCCAGTCCAAATGGCCCGATCTCTGCTTGGATATTGTCTTGCCCGATTTCATATTCTGTATCAATCGGGTTCGCTGCACCGTCCGGGCTTTCAATGCCCGTGTCAGCTTCAGACCCCATTTGAAACTCCCTAGGTTAAATGAATATACAGCTACCCCTAGCCGTAAAGGTTCGTCCGCATCCTCTAACGCACGAGGAATACAGAAAGATCCGAGTGTGACGCGACATATCCGCCATGAGACGCAAAAATGTGGTCTGCAATACCGGGCACGTGCGATGCCATGACGATGACGTCGGCACCAAGCTCGTCGGCCTTGGCGACAAGTTCCTTGCTGAGATCCACTGCCGGATCATGCGAAATATGCGCGACCGCCTTGGTGCTTACACCATGCTTGGACGCCAGATCCTCGGCAAAAGCCTGAAGTTTCTGTTCAAATTCCTTTGGCGTATGCGCCACCGATGACGGCGTATTGGTACCAACACCTAGAAGGCTTATCTCGGCCTTGTAATGCTTGGCTAGATCGACCGCCGTTTTAATTGCTTTATCCAATTTTTCAACGTGGGCCAAATCGACAGGCACGAGCATCTTCTGATACATTCATTCCTCCGTTATGTGCACCACCCCTGAAGTCCGTGGTTTCACGAAATATCAGGGCAGCGAAAAGAACCTAACATTGACGGTCCGCAAAATCAAAAACGGGCTTTCGAAAGTGCACACAAGCAATGCTGCAATATTTGCTGTAAAATTCCGGCACACCGTTTGACAGTACTCGTTGCCGAAAATTGACCTGACCACATTGGGAAACTGCGCCTAAAGTCGAATCGCCAAATGATTATTTTTCAGGTTTCCAAACAGAACATCCGGTGCCTTTAAGCGAATTTTCGATGTTCGAACTTGAAAATTTTAAAAAATTTTTCTCGATCTAATTCGGCCTGTCCAACCCATCAGCTTTTCCACCCGTAAACCCCTTAATTGGCAAGGCGTTTCTTGGCAAAATCCATCGAATTTCTATTCTATTTTTCAGAGAGTTTCGAATGGTGAAACTCTATCCCCGGATGCCGAAAAATCGCACGGCCATGCGCACTTGGCTTGATGAAGCCCCCAAACTCGTGTCACGATGTGCGCGATTTGTGCACTGTCTGTCCCACACAACATGTGCCTCCAGATCAGAACACCATAAGTTCTGAATGGACATATTTGCTGGATCCGTCTTGTGAAAGGCAGGCATCCATGGCCGTGCACATACCCGAAAGGGAAAATTATTGTGGCCAACGGGGGAGTTGATCAACTGCGCAATAACGGTGCCATGGCGCAACAGCACATCTTCATGCTGCATGCCCGTTTGTGTCTGAACGACACCCCAACCTGCACAACCAAGCACAACCAAATCGCGGGTAGGATCTGCCACACCATTTAAATAATTCAGCAAAATCAAAAGCATCAGAGAAGGAACAGGGATGACTGACCCTATCAAGTATTTCGCGTCACGCGTCACAGCATCTGAAATGAACCGTCGTGAATTCATCGGCCGTTCGATGGCCGCCGGCCTGACCCTTGCCGCCGCCACAAGCCTTTATGGCAAGGCCGCCATGGCACAGGAACCAAAGCGCGGCGGGCATCTGAAACTTGGCCTTCAGGGCGGGGCTTCGACCGACGTTATTGATCCGGCGAAATCCTCTTCGCAATTCACCTTTGCCATGAACCGTAACTGGGGCGACACCCTGGTTGAATCGCACCCGACCAGCGGCCTTGCCGTCCCGTCGCTTGCAGAATCCTGGGAACCGAATGCCGATGCATCGGTCTGGACCTTCAAAATCCGCAAGGGTGTCGAGTTCCATGACGGCTCCGAACTGACCATCGACGATGTTGTCAAAACCCTGAACCGCCACACCGACGAAAAGTCCGAGTCCGGCGCACTGGGTGTTCTGGGCTCGATCAAGGGCATCGAAAACAAGGGTGGCGATCTTGTTCTGACGCTTTCGGAAGGTAACGCTGATCTTCCGCTTCTGCTGAGCGACTATCACCTCGTGATCCAGCCGGGTGGCGGTTATGACAACCCGAATGCCGGTATCGGTACCGGTCCGTTCAAGATCGACAACTTCGAAGCCGGCGTGCGCGCAACCTTCGTGAAAAACGAAAACGACTGGCGCACCGATCGCGGCTTTGTTGACTCTGTCGAAATGATCGTGATGAACGATGCGACCGCACGTATGGCAGCCCTGTCATCGGGTCAGGTTCACTTCATCAACCGCGTTGATCCGAAGACCGTTGGCCTTCTGAAACGTGCACCGAATGTCGAAATTCAGACCACTTCGGGCCGCGGCCACTATGTCTTCATCATGCATTGCAACACCGCACCGTTTGACAATAACGACCTGCGTCTGGCGCTGAAATATGCGATGGACCGTGAAACCATGGTCGAAAAGATCCTTGGCGGTTACGGCAAGGTCGGCAACGACTTCCCGATCAACGAAACCTATGCCCTGTTCCCGGAAGGCATCGAACAGCGTTCCTATGATCCGGACAAGGCGGCCTTCCACTTCAAGAAGTCCGGCCATGACGGTTCGGTTCTTCTGCGCACGTCTGACGTCGCCTTCCCGGGTGCTGTCGATGCGGCGGTTCTCTATCAGGAAACCGCGAAAAAGGCCGGGATCGATATCGAGATCAAGCGCGAGCCAGGTGACGGTTACTGGTCAAACGTCTGGAACGTTCAGCCGTTCTCGACCTCTTACTGGGGTGGTCGTCCAACCCAGGACCAGATGTATTCGACAGCCTATCTGTCGAGCGCTGACTGGAACGACACCCGCTTCTTCAACACCGAATTCGACAAGATCCTTCTCGAAGCGCGTGCTGAACTTGATCAGGCCAAGCGTAAGGAAATGTATCACGACATGGCACTGATGGTCCGTGACACCGGTGGTCTTATCCTGCCGATGTTCAATGACTTCGTGAACGCAACCACGACCAACGTTTCCGGCTTTGTCGATGACATCGGGAACGACATGTCGAACGGTTATGTTGCGACACGTCTGTGGATCAACAGCTAATCAACCGGGGTGCATCGCATCCTGATGATTGAAGACTTGCGGGATCACGGTTGGTTTGATCGTGGTCCCCGTCTTGTTGTTCGCCTGTTTGTTTGACACATGGTCTGATCGAAATTTCCAGATGGAGGCAAATTATTCTTTGCCGTCCCACCCGTCTTGAATTTCCGTTCAGGCCATTAAGGGGGAGTATGTGTTCATGGCCAATCCCTTGGCCGGCGTACGAGCCACGCGACACAGACTGAAAGAAACCCATCCGCTATCGGTGTTGATTGCCGAACGTCTGGGTTTGAGTTTGTTGTTGCTCTGGGCTGTATCAATTCTGATTTTTGCCGGAGTCGAAGCCCTTCCGGGCGATTTTGCCGAAACCTATCTTGGTCAGTCTGCAACACCGCAGGCGATTGCCAACATCCGCGCCGACCTTGGCCTGGACCGCCCGATTACCACGCGCTATTTCGAATGGCTTGGCGGCGTTGTTCAAGGCGACTTTGGCAACAGCTGGGCCAGTGGCGCGCCTGTGACCGAACAAATTACCAAACGCCTTGGCAACTCGCTGTTTCTTGCGTTCTTCGCGGCGGCGATTTCGGTTCCGCTTGCGGTCGGGCTTGGCATGGTGGCGGTTCATTATCGCAACCGTATTCCTGATCGCGTGATCAACGTTCTGTCGCTTGCCGCAATTTCCCTGCCGGAATTCTTCATCGGCTATATCCTGATTGTGTTCTTTGCCGTTCAGATGGGGGTCGCGACCTTCCCGTCCACGGTCTATGACAATATGAGCTGGTCAGAACGACTGGCTGCCATTGCCCTGCCGACGGCAACACTGGTGATGGTGGTGCTCGCACATATGATGCGCATGACCCGTGCAGCCATCATCAGTGTGATGTCATCGGCCTACATGGAAACGGCCGAGCTTAAAGGCCTTGGTGCTTTCAAGGCGATCGTCAAACACGCGGCCCCGAACGCGATTGCGCCGATTGTCAACGTGGTGGCGCTGAACCTTGCCTATCTGGTGGTTGGTGTTGTCGTGGTCGAGGTTGTCTTCGTCTATCCCGGTATGGGCCAGTACATGGTTGATGCTGTGACAGTGCGTGACATGCCCGTCGTGCAGGCCTGCGGGCTTATCTTTGCGGCGGTGTATATCCTGCTCAATATGGTGGCCGATATCGTCGCCATTGTCGCCAATCCGAGACTGAGGCATCCGCGATGAGATTACGTGAAATCCCGCTGACCGCCTGGATCGGAATTCTGGGCATTCTGTTTGCTTTTGGCTGTGCCGTCTTTGCCCCGCTCATCGCGCCCTATGGGGAACGCGAAATTGTTGCGGGTGTTTGGGAACCGGCCAGTGACCTTTATCTTCTGGGTACCGATAACCTTGGTCGTGATCTTCTGTCACGCCTGATTTACGGTGCGCAGACAACCCTGTTTGTGTCGCTTGCGGCATCGATCCTGTCGTTTTCAATCGGCATTTTCCTGAGCTTCACGGCCGCTGTTTCCGGCGGCCCGATTGATCAGGGACTGTCGCGTCTGAACGATCTGATGATGTCGATCCCGACCCTGATTTTCGCCCTCGTGGTGCTGGCCGTCCTGCCGCAAAACATCTTCATCCTGATTGCCGTGATGGCCATTCTCGACTCAACGCGTGTCTATCGTCTGGGCCGTGCGGTCGCCCTTGATGTTGCAGTGATGGAATTTGTCGAGGCCGCCAAACTGCGTGGTGAAGGCCGGATGTGGATCATCTTCCGTGAAATTCTGCCCAACACGCTTTCGCCGCTTCTGGCGGAATTCGGGCTGCGTTTCGCGTTTTCGATCCTGTTCCTGTCGACGCTTTCCTTCCTCGGCCTTGGCATTCAACCGCCCGCCGCCGACTGGGGTGGCATGGTCAAGGACAACAAGGATGGCATCATCTTTGGCATTCAGGCCGCCCTTATTCCGGGTGGCGCGATTGCGGCCCTGGCCGTCTGTGTCAACATGGTTGTCGACTGGTTGCTGAAACGTACTTCCAGCCTGAAAGGAGGCCGCGGCGATGTCTGATCTTTTATCGGTACGCGATCTGCGCATTGGCGCGACCATCTTCCCGCCGGGCGAAGCCCCGATGGATATCGAAATTGTCCATGGTGTGTCCTTTGATCTGCAAAAGGGCAAGGTCCTTGGCCTGATCGGGGAATCCGGTGCAGGTAAATCCACCATCGGCCTTGCTGCACTGGCCTATGGCCGGGGTGGTGTGCGCATCACGGGCGGTGAAGTCCTGCTTGATGGCCAGGACATCCTGCCGCTTGATAAAAAGGGGATCCGCAAGATCCGCGGGGCGCGTGTCTGTTACGTCGCGCAATCGGCAGCAGCATCGTTTAACCCGGCGCACAAACTGGGCGATCAGGTGATTGAGGCCACGGTCGAACACGGCCTGATGAGCCGTGACGAAGCCCGCAAACGGGCCGACTACCTGTTTGAAATTCTGGGTCTTCCAGACCCCAAGAATTTCGGCAACCGGTTCCCGCATCAGGTATCGGGCGGCCAGTTGCAACGTGCCATGACCGCCATGGCGCTGTGTTCCAAACCGGAACTGATTGTCTTTGACGAACCGACCACCGCCCTTGACGTGACCACCCAGATAGATGTTCTGGCCGCGATCAAGAATGCGATTGAAATGACCGGCACCGCCGCCCTTTACATCACCCATGATCTGGCCGTTGTTGCCCAGATTTCGGATGACATCATGGTGCTGCGCAATGGTGAAACCGTCGAATACGGCCCGGTTCAGCAGATCATTGAAAACCCGCGTCAGGAATATACCAAGGCGCTGGTCAATGTGCGTCAGACCAAACAGACCGAAGCCCGCGATCAATCCGATGCGTTGCTGAAAGTTGAAAACATCTCGGCGGCCTATGGCAACGGGGTGCAGGTTCTTCATGACGTATCGCTGCATGTGCCGCGTGGTCAGACATTGGCCGTGGTGGGGGAATCCGGTTCGGGTAAATCCACGCTGGCCCGCGTCATCACCGGATTGTTGCCGCCCTTCCAGGGCAGCGTCACATTCGGTGACGAGGAACTGTCGAACGCCCAAAAGGACCGGTCACGCGATCACTTGCGCCGTATCCAGCTTATCTATCAAATGGCTGATACCGCGATGAACCCGCGCCAGACCGTCGGCCAGATCATTGGTCGTCCGTTGCAGTTCTATTTCGGCAAGCGTGGTGCGGAACGCAAAAAGGAAGTCATCAAACTTCTTGATGAAATCGAGATGGGTGAAGCCTTCTATGAACGCTATCCGGCCGAACTTTCCGGCGGGCAGAAGCAACGTGTGGCGATCGCGCGTGCCCTGGCCGCACAGCCGGAACTGATCCTGTGTGACGAGCCGACCTCAGCCCTTGATCCGCTGGTGGCCGAAGGCATCCTTGATCTTTTGCTGCGTCTGCAAAAAGAACGTCAGGTGTCCTATCTGTTCATCACCCATGACATCGCAATTGTGCGTGCAATTGCCGATTCTGTTGCGGTGATGCTGCAGGGCAAGCTGGTTGATTTCGGCCCACGCTCAGAGGTCCTGAACCCGCCATTTGACGATTACACCGACCTTCTTTTGAAATCGGTGCCGGAAATGGAACTGGGCTGGCTGGAAAAAGTTCTGGCCACGCGCAAAATGGAAAGTGCCGGTCACTAAAAACCGTGCAAAAACAAAAAAAGGCGGCCCGGATCATGGGCCGCCTTTTTGAGTAAGCCCCACATAACCACTCCAAAGGACCACGCCCCAATATGTCCGACAGAAAATTCACTGTTATTGAAAACACCTTTATCACCATCGCCGACGGCACCCGACTGGCCGCACGCATGTGGATGCCCGAAAATGCCGAAAACGATCCGGTTCCGGCAGTGTTTGAATTTCTGCCCTATCGCAAGGGCGATGGGACCTGTGCGCGCGATGAGTCGACCTATCCCGAATTTGCCAAGGCCGGCATTGCCGGCGTGCGGATTGATATTCGTGGATCAGGTGAATCAGATGGTGTGATTGACGGTGAATATACCGAACTTGAACTGGCCAATGCCTGTGAGCTGATTGCATGGATCGCCGATCAGCCGTGGTGCAACGGTTCGGTCGGCATGATGGGGATTTCCTGGGGCGGATTTAACTGCCTGCAAGTTGCTGCCCTGAACCCGCCTGCGCTCAAGGCGGTGATTTCCATCGCATCAACGGTGGACCGCTATAACGACGACATTCACTATAAAAATGGCTGTCACCTCTCGGCACAACTGTCATGGGCCGGCACGATGCTGGCCTATCAGTCGCGCTCACCAGACCCGGCATTGGTTGGTGATGACTGGCGCGCGATGTGGCTGCACCGCCTGAAGGAAGAGCCGTTCTTCCTTGAAGAATGGCTTCAACACCAGACCCGCGATGATTTCTGGAAGCATGCCTCGATCTGCGAGGATTTTGAAGCCGTCAAAATCCCGTCGATGGTTCTGGCCGGTTGGGCTGATGGCTATCGCAATACGCCAGTACGCGCGATTGAAGGTATGCCAGACAGGTCCAAGGCCCTGATCGGCCCGTGGGTACATAAATACCCGCATTTCGCCTGGCCAAAGCCGCGTGCCGACTTCACAGGTGAAGCCATCAAATGGTGGAACAAGTGGCTGCGGGGTGATGATAACGGCATGGATGACCTGCCGCAGATGCGCGCCTATATCCTTGATGGCCCCAAACCGGCCCCGCGCCGTGAATTTGATCCGGGGTTCTGGATCGCCAAGGACACATGGTCGGAACCCGAAACCCAAACCCTTTATGTCAATGACGGCAAGCTCGCCTTCGAGGCAGGTGACGAAAGCGCCCCTGCCGCTGACATTTACCTGAAATCACCGCTCGATACCGGCACTGCATCGGGTGAATATTTCACGCTGAAACCAGATGCCGAAATGGCCATTGATCAGCGTCCGGATGACGCCGGATCGCTGGTCTTTGAAACCGCACCGCTTGAGGCCGAGATTGACCTTCTGGGACGTCCGGTTTTGCGCGTTGATCTGGAATGCGATGCAGACTGGTCGAACCTGTGTGCACGTCTGGTCGATGTGCACCCTGATGGCACGGCGACCCGCGTGTCGTTCGGGGTTCTGAACCTTGCCCATCGTGATCTTGAAGCCAATTATAACGATCCCAAACCGATGCCGCGCGGCAAGAAGGTGACCATCACACTTGTTCTTGATGCCTGCGGCTATCGTTTCAAGCCGGGTCACCGCATGCGGCTTGCACTGTCGACATCCTATTGGCCAATGATCCTGCCAGCGCCCTTTGACGCGGGACTGATTGTATCACCATCTTCTATTGCTTTTGATCTGCCGTTGCTCGGCGCGCACGAGAAGATTGAGGTCAAAGAACCAGACAATCCCGATCCGCTGCCGAAATATATCGAACACAAGCCGGGCCGAACGGAACGGAGTGTTCAACGCAATCTGACGCAGAACGAAACCCGTTATCGCATCTATGAAGATACCGGGCTGTTTGAACATCCTCACTCGCGCCTGTCGACCCGCCAAGTGCGCAGCGAAACCTGGACAATCAACCCGCTTGATCCGACATCGGTCACGGGCGAGGCCGCCTGGACCTGTGATCTTGAACGCGATGACTGGTCGGTGCGCACCGATTGCCATGTGGAACTCAAATGTGATCGCGACAACTGGTATGTGTCGGCCTGGGTGATCGGCTATGAGGGCAGTGAACAGGTGTTTGAAAAGAAGTGGGAAAAAACCATTCCCCGCAATTTCATGTAGCCATCTGCACGAAAAAAGGGCCGGTCATCCGGCCCTTTTCTTATGACTGGTCGATCATGCCCTGAACAGCATCGCGCAAAACTCAGAACTTCAGATCAAGCGTGATCAGAATATCAGCGCTACGTGTGGCCGGATCGCCTGAGAAATCCAGTTTGCTGGAAAATCTTTCATCAAGGTCGGTCAGCGTTGCGCCAGCCGAAATTTCAGGTGTCCCGCTATCAGACAGGCTGGTGCCGACATAAGGCGATGCAGTTCCGGCAAAGCTTCCATCCCGACTGGTGAACGAAATGCCATAAGCAACCAAGCCGCTCAGCGTATATTCGCGGTAATCATCTCGCCCGACCACGCGCGAGCCTTCGATTGCGCCCGACAGACCTGTCCCGACCGAGGCAAACCGCACACCACCGCCAAGGTCAAAGGCCCCGGCATCGCCGTTGGTCTGGTCGGTGAAATCGTGGATATAACCCGCTTTCACATATGGGGTCAGAGATGTCTCGCTTATCTGGAAAGCATACGCCAGCTCGGCATTCGGTTTTAACTGAACGGTATTAACCGCGGATTCAGCAACCCGGTTGCCGTCACTTTCGGTGTAAGCAGCAAGCGTATTTCGCGACGTCAACGCACCAAGCCCACCTGTCACCCTAAACGGGCTATCTGCGATCGGCTGGAAAGTTTGGCGGACATCGACCTGCAGATACCAGCTCTGGCTTTCAGTATTGCCTGTAACGCTTGTATTGCGGCTCTTGGTCACATCGCCAAACGCATAGCCCGCGATGGCAGAGAAGATTAGATTATCGGATGGCGTGTAGATGACATACGGGGAAAGGCTCCAGGTATCCTCGTCATACGTGCCAGTTTCAAAGGTCGTCGTAATATCTGTCTGGGCATAGCCAACAGACAGACCTGCTACGAGTGCAGGCGACAATCGGTAGTCTGCACCAAGATTATATCCCCAGACGCTGCCATCGAAGCGATTGTCTTCGTTTGTTTTGTTGCGTGTGTTCTCGACATCGGTAAAGGACCCGTGACCCCAAAGCGTAATCGGACTTTCGCCTGATATGAAAGTGCGTTGTCCAATTCCATCCGTCGGTGTATCCGATGTTTCTGCTGCAGACAGTACGCGCGACGTATCAAAGGATGCAAGCATCGCCAGTCCGCGTACGGTTGTTCCGTTAGTGCGCGTTTTCTTTTCCATCGAATCATCGAACAAGCTCGAAGAAGCAAAGCCGAATTGCTGTGTCGACGGGGCATTGGCTGGCACCGTTCCAACGGATGGGCCAGCTGCCACATTGGCCACGCGCGACCCAAAATTCTGTCCGATAATTACAGACTGTGATCGCGTCACTGAACCCTGAACCGCGCGCCGGGCCGCGGCCGAGCTCTCCGATGACGCTGCATCAGCAGTCGTGATCGTTACCGATCCGCTATTGTAGGTGAAATTGTTTCCCAAGCCGCCGGCGAGGGTATAGGAGAGGGTCATTCGGATCGTCGACCCGTTTTCACCGTCAATTAAAACCGTCGCCGTTTCGGTGCCGTCTGCTGACCGGTTGCTAGAGCAGTTGGCACCTGCTGCTGCGGTAAAGCTCCCCATGGAACAGCCTTTATGCGCCGTATCACTATGCGCTGCACCTGTACCGATCCGGAACTGTTCTGGACCGCCGATCTGATTGAAGAAGACGATATCGAATTGGGCGCTGCTGGGTGAAATCGTATTTGCTGTCAGGGTGCAGGTGCCCGCACTGTGATCGTATTGCAGAGTGCTCGGCTGAGAGGGATTAAACCCCGCCACCGAACAGGTGATTGTCGTCGTTGCCGCATATGCGTCACGCCCATCACCGATCACAACGCCGCAAAAGACGGTCATCGCCAAAAGCAGCGATGATTGCAGTTTCGCAAATTTGATCATGCAGGTCCCCCCGAACCATTATGCACCCGCGCGACTTAATCGCAGACAAAACTTGGTTGCATACGAATCTTATAAACTCAAAGTTTTATTGGGATCAACATCTTATCAGCCATAACGAACCACGCGCGGTTCCCGCACGCACAGGATGGGCAGTGTATCCCCGACCATCATCACGCAGAGGATAAAAATAGGCTGTTGTGACAAAGGTCGGCGACAATCCGCGCAGATCATCGGCGGACAAACCTTCCGACCTTTTTCACGTGACGAAAACGTCGCGTGAAACTCAGAACTTCAGATCAAGCGTGATCAGAATATCAGCGCTGCGTGTGGCCGGATCGCCTGAGAAATTCAGTTTGCTGGAAAATCTTTCATCAAGGTCGGTCAGCGTTGCGCCAGCGGATATTTCAGGTGTCCCGCTATCAGACAGGCTGGTACCGACATAAGGCGACGCCGTTCCGGCAAAACTTCCATCCCGACTGGTGAACGAAATGCCATAAGCAACCAAACCGCTCAGCGTATATTCGCGGTAATCATCTCGCCCGACCACGCGCGAGCCTTCGATTGCCCCCGACAGACCTGTCCCGCCCGAAGCAAACCGCACACCACCGCCAAGGTCAAAGGCCCCGGCATCGCCGTTGGTCTGGTCGGTGAAATCGTGGATATAACCCGCTTTCACATATGGGGTCAGGGACGTCTCGCTGAACTGGAAAGAATAAGCCAGCTCGGCATTTGGCTTTAACTGAACGGTATTAACTGCGGATTCCTCGACCCGGTTGCCGTCACTTTCGGTATAGGCAGCAAGCGTGTTCCGCGACGTCAACGCCCCCAGCCCACCTGTCACGCGGAGCGGGCTATCTGCCATAGGCTGGAAAGTTTGGCGGACATCGACCTGCAGATACCAGCTCTGGCTGTCGGTATTGCCTGTCACAGTGCTGTTGCGGCTTCTGGAAACATCCCCGAACGCATAACCCGCAATCGCCGAAAAGGTCAGCATGTCTGAGGGTCTATAGATGACATAGGGGGAAAGGTTCCACGTATCCTCTTCATAGGTGCCAGCTTCAAAAGTCGTCGTAATATCTGTTTGCGCGTAACCGACGGACATACCCGCCACCAGTGCGGGCGAAAAACGATAATCCGCACCGAGGTTGTACCCCCAGACGTTGCCGTCATAACGGCTGTCCTCGCCCGTCCGGTTGCGCGTATTCTCGATATCGGTAAACGCCCCATGCCCCCAGACCGTAATCGGACTTTCACGAGACAGCAGCGTGCGTTGTTCCGCTCCATCCGTCGGACTATCAGCGGTTTGCGCAGCAGCAAGCACACGCGACGTATCAAAAGACGCAAGCACCGCCAACCCGCCCAGGGTTGTGCCCTCTGTGCGCGTTTTCCTGCCCATGGGATCATCAAGCAAGCGCGCCGAAGCAAAACCGAATTGCTGTGTCGAGGTGGCGTTCGCTGGCACCGTTCCGACAGCTGGACCAGCCAACACATTGGCCACCCGCGACCCAAAATTCTGCCCGATGATCACAGATTGCGCCCGCGTGACCGAACCTTGAAGCGCACGCAGGGCAGCGGCCGAGTTCCCCGAGGAGGACGCCGCATCAGCAGTCGTGATTGTGACCGATGCACTGTTGAATACTGGACTACCTCCGAGGGTGCCATTCGTATAATTGACGGTCATTCGGATCGTCGCCCCGTTCTCCCCATCAATCGTGACCGTCGCGGTTTTGGCGCCGCTCGACCCAGCACTGTTAAATGAGCAAGCAACACCAGCGGCGGCGTTAAAAGTGCCAATACGACATCCTCTATGCGCCGTGTTGCTGCCGCCGGTTCCGATCTTGAATTGCTCCGGGGTGGTGGGGCCTTGGTCGTCTACTTCGAAGACGATGTCGCGGGCTGCGCTGCTGGTGCCAGCAGCGTTTACCGCGACGCAGCTGCCAGCACTGTCGTCGTAGGTCACATGACGGACTGTACTACCGGCTGCTGCGGAGGAGACATCGCAGGTGATTGTCGTCGTTGCCGCAAATGCGTCGCGCCCATCACCGAATCATAAGGCCACAAAAAATGGTCATCGCCAAAAGCAACGACGACGGCAATCTAGCAAGATTAATCATACAGGTCCCCGAACCATTCCGCACCCAAACGGCTTAATAGCACACAACAAGGCGTTGCATAGCAGCCTCGCACGCAAAACTGCGTCGCGTAATGACCTGATTAGCTAAAATTTTTATTACGATCAACCTCTTATGATCCAAAAAGAACCACGCGCGGTTCCACCGCGCGCACTTTAGGCCCTGTGTCGCTTCTTTCTGATCGGGAGGATATCTTCAACCCAAGGTGGCGTAACCCGCGTGTTAGGCGGTTTCCAGCATGTCCGAAATGGCTTTGCATAGATGCCCGAACGCAGTTTTCGCCCCCGGGCTCATATGCCGGGCACGCAGCCAGCCATGGATCATTTGGGGTTCTTCACGGTATTGAACGGAAATGCCCGCCCGGGCAAGACGGGCGGTATATTCGCGGCCATCATCGCGCAGCGGATCAAAATAGGCCGCTGTAATAAAAGTCGGCGGAAGCCCACGCAGATCATCGACAGACAGCGCATGGGCAAACGGATCATCCATCGGTGCCTTCAGCACGTCACGGTAATAAATCACGTCATCGGTGCTTAAGCCCGGCGCATTTGCCATCTGGCCATAGCTTGGCCAGTTCAAATCACCGCCAAGGGCCGGATAGATCAATGCCTGCCCCAAGACGCGGTCACCAAAGCCCTCTTCGCGGGCCCGAACCGCGATCCCGGCGGCCAGCATGCCACCCGCACTGTCGCCCACCAGCACAATCTTCTTGCCCGATGCCAGGATGCTTTGGGTCACCCGATGGCAATCTTCGTGCTGGGCGGGCCAGATATGCTCGGGCGCAAGACGGTAATCAATTGCGATCAGTTCGGCTTTTGCCGCCTCGGATATTTCCGCACAAATCGCATCATGGCTGTCGCGCGAACCAACCACAAAGCCACCGCCATGCATATAGACGATCTTGTGGTTTGAGGCGCAATCGACCGGGCGGTAATGGCGCACCGGTACATCAGCAATCACGTCATCTTCGACCTGCATGCCATCCGGATGCGGAAAGGCAAATTCGGCACAAAGCGCATCGTACCAGCTGCGTTGCTGCTCGATTGAGGCCGCCACCGCGTCGGGCGGATAGAACCCGTCGCATTTGGCGATAAAGGCACGAATGCCTTCTTCCTCTGGCATCGGGTCATAGGTCACTTCGGGGGAAACCTGATCGGAATTGGCCATCAACGGATCCTTGGTCAAAGACGTGATAGATCAACCTAACGCGGATACCCCCGCAGTTAAAGACTGCAGGGGCACATCACAACGTTATTGTGAACTGGTTCCACGCAAAACGGGTCGTACGTTTAGACTAACCGATTGCACGGCCAAGCTGATCTGGCTTGGGCAAGCTTGCATGACGTTTTGCCATTTCGGCCAAATTGGTTGCCACCACGCCACCGGGCTCGGATGTGCGACGGGTTTTAAGGTCGACATGCAGCAACATGGTCTCAATCGTTGCCGCAACCGCACCCGCGTCATTGATCAGGCGATGGAAAAGGTGAAGCTTCTTGCCTTCGCCCTTGATCAGTTGGGTGGTCACACGGATATGGTCGCCTGCACTGATTTCCTGCAGGTAGCAAACATGGGTTTCAACCGTGAAATAGCTGCCCCCACTGGCAATATAATTTGCATCCGCACCGACCAATTCCATGAAACGGTCGCTTGCCTGTGAACTGACCTCGACATAATGGGCTTCGTTCATATGCCCGTTATAGTCGGTCCAGCTTTGCGGGATCTGCCGATCACCGGTTACCGGAAGATCGTTGATCGGCATCGGTTCGGGAAGCGACGCTTCGTGATCATTAATCGTGCCGCCGGCACCACTGCCCGATTTCTTAAGCGCGCGCATCATGCCAACAAGATTGTCATCGCGCAGGCGTTCAAGGTCACGGATGCTCATATGACCGGACTGATCATCTGATTGCTGCGCAATACGCGCTGTCAGTTCCGGGGTCAGTTCCGGCACATCCATCAGCTTCGTCCACGGCCATTTAAGGGCCGGTCCGAACTGCCCGATGAAATGTTCCATCCCGGCCTCACCGCCCGCAATGCGATAGGTTTCAAACAACCCCATCTGCGCCCAGCGCAAACCAAAGCCATACCGGATGGCGTCATCAATTTCCTCGGTGGTCGCGACCTCGTCATGAACAAGCCACAGCCCTTCGCGCCAGACAGCCTCAAGCAGCCGGTCGGCAATATGCGCATCAATTTCCTTGCGCACGACAAGTGGCTTAAGCCCGACAGAACGCAACACGTCACAGCCAGCTTCAAGCACCGATGCGTCGGTCGCGGCAGACGGCACCACTTCGATCAAGGGCAGCAAGTAAACCGGGTTGAATGGATGGGCGACAACGATCTGTTCAGGTTTGATTGATCCTTGCTGCAACTCGCTTGGCTTAAAGCCCGATGTCGAAGAACCGATCAGGCAGTCCGACGGGGCGTGGGCCTGAATTTGGGCAAGGATATTGTGCTTAAGCGCAAGTTGTTCGGGAACACTTTCCTGAATCCACTGCGCCCCGGACACCGCCTTTGCCATATCGTCATGGAAGGTCAGTGTGCCTTCTTCTGGCAGGGAGCGGTCATAAAGTGCGGGCAGGCTTCGGCGTGCGTTTGCGAGAACTTCGTTGATCTTGCGTTCTGCCTGCGGATCCGGATCGAAAACCGCCACATCCCAGCCATTCAGCAAAAACCGCGCGGCCCAGCCGCCACCAATGACACCACCGCCAATGATGGCAGCTTTTTTGTTTGAGCTCGTGGACATTAGCGTGGCTCCCGCTTGGTCAGGCCAAGCTTCTTGCGGACCGCATCCGGGCCAATCACGGTGGCCCCCATGCCTTCGATAATGCCAACCGCGCGCTCAACCAGCTGGGCGTTGGTGGCAAGCACGCCTTTCGACAAATAGATATTGTCTTCAAGACCTACCCGAACATTGCCCCCGGCCAAAACCGATGCGGCAACATAGGGCATCTGATCGCGACCAATGGAAAAGGCCGACCAATTCCAGTCGGACGGCACATTATTCACCATCGCCATAAAGGTATTAAGATCATTTGGCGCGCCCCACGGAATGCCTATGCAAAGCTGCACCAGGGCCGGGCTTTCAAGGATGCCCTCGGACACCAGTTGCTTGGCAAACCACAGATGGCCGGTATCAAATGCCTCGATCTCGGGTTTGACGCCAAGGTCGGTCATCATTTGTCCCATGGCGCGCAGCATGCCCGGCGTATTGGTCATGACATAGTCGGCCTCGGCGAAATTCATGGTGCCGCAATCAAGGGTACAAATCTCGGGCAGGCAATCGGTGATATGCGCCATCCGCTCGGACGCGCCGATCATGTCGGTTGCGGCTTCATTGACCGGAAGCGGTGCCTCGGCAGAGCCAAAGACGATATCGCCGCCCATGCCGGCCGTGAGGTTCAGAACAACATCGACATCGGCTGCCCGCACCCGTTCGGTCAGTTCGCGGTAATATTTCAAATCACGTGACGGTGCCCCGGTTTCGGGATCACGCACATGGCAATGCACCACGGCCGCCCCGGCCTTGGCCGCGTCAATCGCACTATTGGCGATCTGTTCCGGGGATCTTGGCACATGCGGGGATTTGTCTTGGGTTCCGCCCGAACCGGTTACGGCGGCGGTAATGAAGACTTCCTTGTTCATCGAAAGCGGCATGATGGCCTCACTGTTTTTTGCAATCATTCTCTGCCATCAGGATATCTCGATTGACGATATTGATTTTACATATTCCGTCATTTACTTTTCCGGTCATGCCAAGCACGCATCATCGATTTGTCTTTGTCCTGTTTGACGGATTTTCCAATCTGGTTCTGGCCAGTGCGCTGGAACCGTTACGCGCGGCCGCAGGTCTGCCAAACGGGCCGGAGATCAGCTGGGACATCTGCACGATCGATGGATCCCCGGCGACAAGTTCAAGTGATCTTGTCATCACGCCGAAGGCCGCCCTTAATGCCATCCCTGACCCGACACATATCGATTATCTGGTGGTGATTTCGGGTTATGACATGCGCCATCATTTGTCTTCGCGCACCCGTGCCCGCCTGCAAAATGCTGCGCAACATGCGCGCACGGTGATTGGTGTCGATACTGCCGCCTGGTTGCTGGCGTCGTGCAATATGTTGGTGGGCAAAACGGCAACCATCCATTGGCAGGAACTTGATCAGTTCCGTGAACAGTTCCCCGATGTCACCGTATTGACTGATCGCTTTGTCGAAGACGGCAAAATGATCACATCCGGGGGGGCCGCAACCGTCATGGAAATGATGCTGCACATTCTTGCGCGGCAATATGGGCCGGCGGTTGCCTTTGATGTCAGCAATCTGTTTGTCTATGACGCCCGCCATCAGCGGCACGGCGACCCCAATATATCTGGACGCGGCGCAGACCGATTGCATGGGCCGGGCGCGGATCATGTCAGGCGGGCGGTTGCCGAAATGATCGCCCATATCGAAACGCCGGTTGCGCTGAAATCCATTGCGATCCATGCGGGATGTTCGCTACGCAGTCTGGATCGCGCCTTTCAGGACAATTTGCAGATGGCACCGGGTAAATATTATCAAATGCTGCGTCTTGGCCGGGCCCGTGATCTGGCCCGCTCAACCAACATGAAGCTTGCCGACATCGCCCTTCAGACCGGGTTCAAAAGCCACGCGGCACTCAGCCGGGCCTATGCGCAGGCCTTTGGCGCAACCTTGCGCGCGATGCGGAGCAAACGTCGACCTGCCGCCGCCATTGGCACATAACAGACCACGTTACAGCCGGATTGACTCAACACTGTCCTTCAAAAGCCGCGCACTTTTTTCAAGGCCGTCACGCTCCGTGCTGACAAGCTCAGGCATCAGATCCGTCTCGATCCCTTGCGCGCCGACCACGCGGGGAATGGACAGGGCAACATCCTTGACCCCGACAATCTCGGGTGTGACGCACGATACGGTCAGAACGTCATGCTGATCCTGAGCAATCGCCTTGATGATCCGCGCCAACCCGGCCCCGATCCCGTAATAGGTCGCCCCTTTGCCCTTGATGATTTTATAGGCTGCATTGCGCACACCATCATCAATGGTGGCACGCACATGCTCTGTAATCGGGGATCCGACCTGGGCGGCAATATCGGCCAGTGAAAGCGATCCCACCTTGGCGTTCGACCACGCCAAGACTTCGCTGTCGCCATGTTCGCCAAGGACATAGGCATGAACCGATTGCGGCGAAATGCCCAGATGCCGCCCCAAAAGGCTTCGGAAACGGGCCGTATCAAGGATCGTCCCCGAACCGATCACGCGGTTGGCAGGCAGCCCGGATATCCGTTGCGTGATCTGCGTCATGATATCGACCGGGTTCGATGCAATCAGGAGAATTGCGTCAGGCGCCACCGCAAGAACATTACCAACGACGTCCTTGAAAACGGCGGCGTTTCTTTCCAGCAAAGCCAGCCTGCTTTCGCCGGGTTTCTGACTGACCCCGGCGGCAAGGATGATCACCGATGCCCCGGCAAGCCCGACATAGTCAGCTGCCTCGACAATTGTCGAGGATAGGAACGGCACTGCGTGCGCAATGTCTTCGGCTTGGGCGACGGCCAGATCATGGTTCTGATCGACCAGAACCACCGAACTTGCGAGTCCCATGACGGCAAGCGCATAGCCCGCCGAACTTCCGACCATTCCGGCCCCGACAATGCCGACTTTCATCACCCGAATCCCCAATTTTCAAGGTCTGTTGTCATGATGATGCCATTGCGGCCGATTGACGTCAAAAAAAGCGAGGAAAACTGCTGTTGCACATTGAAATTTCTCCAGACAAAGGCCACCTAGCCGGTATCGTGTGCCCGACAATGATAACTGCGTCGCAAAACTACTGCCCAATTGACTTATGCTTTCTCCCTTAGCGACCTCATTTAGAAATAGATTTTCTGATCGCTCACTCTTTACCGTGGGCGTGCCAAAGAGCAGGTTACCTGCCGGCGGAGTAGAGGGAGACTTTGGGTGCAACTGACGGCCCGCAAACCGGCACGTACATTGTACGTGATACCATGTTCGTATTCGCTTTTGGGTGCGAATACCAATCGTGCCAACCACCATGGTGTTGCGGCAAACGGTTTCCTGCGTTCGGCACCATCACATTTTGTGCGGACGCAAAACTGTCAGTTACCTCGGCTATACCAACTTTCTCGCGCGCAGATAGCCACTGAAGACGTCCAGGAAATAAGCCCGAGGCCGGAAACAACCGGTTTCAATTGTCTGTACACCGACGAATGTGATCGGTGATATGCTTACGCCCTGATGCAAACGGCTAGCCATGCACAGGATTCCATCCAGATACCATTGAGAGAAGCCGAGGTATCCGACCATGCATTCTTCTGACATTCAAAAACTCGTCGCCCGCCGCCAGACATTCAAAAGCCTTGAAGCGCCGTTCTACAGCGATCAGGACATTCTGGATCTGGATATGGAAGTGATCTTTGGCCAGCACTGGATCTTTGTTGGCGTAGAGCCGGAACTGCCGGAGCCGGGCGATTGCATCACGGTTGAGATCGGCGGGGCGTCGATCCTGATCCTGCGTGGCGACGATATGGGCATTCGTGCCTTCCATAACGTTTGCCGTCACCGCGGCGCCAAACTGATCGACGAACGCCAGACCACAATTGGCAATATCGTCTGCCGCTATCATGGTTGGACCTACAACGAGGACGGCGACCTCATCCTTGCGGAACACATGGGCTCCGACTTTGACAAAAGCTGCCATGGTCTTAAAACCGTCCATGTTCGCTCCATCGCTGGCCTGATCTTTATCTGCCTTGCCAAGGATGCACCGGCCGATATCGAAGAAATGGCCAAGGTCATGGAGCCGTATATCGCGCCGCATGACCTTGCAAACTGTAAAGTCGCCCACGTTTCCGAACTGATCGAGGAAGGAAACTGGAAGCTGACCATGGAAAACAACCGCGAGTGCTATCACTGCGAAGGCAACCATCCGCAGTTGACCGTACCACTGTCAGAATTCGGTTTCGGTTTCTCGCCTGATGAACTTGATCAGCGCCGCTCCGAAGACGTTGCGAAATACACTCAGACCATCGCCAATGATCATGCGCGCTGGGAAGCCTGCGGTCTGCCGTCTGCCGAACAGGATCAGTTGTCGAGCGTGACCGGTTTCCGCACCATGCGCCTGCCGCTGATGCGTGAAGGGGAATCACACACCCTTGATACAAAATCGGCATCCAAGAAACTGCTTGGCGATTTCACCGATGCCAAACTTGGCGGGCTCAGCTTCTGGACACATCCGAACTCCTGGCACCACTTCATGGCTGACCATGTCGTGACCTTCTCTGTCCTGCCGCTGGCCCCGAACAAAACGCTGGTCCGGACCACCTGGCTGGTTCACAAGGACGCGCATGAGAATGAGGATTACACGCTTGATAACCTCACCCATGTGTGGAACATGACCAACCAGCAGGATGCAGACCTTGTGCGCCTTGCCCAGATTGGCAGCGAACAGCCTGCATACGAACCGGGCCCCTATTCCAAGTTTACCGAACCGCATGTCGAAGCATTCTGTGACTGGTATATCAAGCGTCTGGAAGATCACTTCGCAACGACCAAAGCCGGGATTGCCGCAGAATGACCGACAAGAATACCACCGACAGCAACAAGGGCGACCAAGCCCCGGTCGAAGAAATTCTGACCGAAGTTACCCGGGTCCCGCTTTGGGACCCGGAAAACGACGACGTCCTTGTTTGCCGTCAGGTGCGTCAGGAAACGCACGACGTTAAGACCTTTGTCTTTTCCGCACGTGAACCGCGCGCGTTTCGTTTCTACCCTGGCCAGTTCATGACGTTCGAACTGCCGGTCGATGGCATGATTACCCGTTGTTACACGATCTCGGCTTCGGCAGCGCGTCCATACCGTCTTGAAATTACGGTCAAACGGGTTCCGGGTGGTCCGGGGTCGAACTGGCTGCATGACAACATGCTTCCGGGTAAGGAAATCAACGTTTCCGGTCCGGGCGGCGAATTCACCGCAGACGCCACGGGCGAAGAAAAGCTGTTGTTCATTTCGGCTGGTAGCGGCATCACCCCGATGATGTCGATGACACGTACCGCCTGTGACCTGTCCGAACCGACCGATCTTCATTTCGTTCATGCGGCACGTACGCCGTCTGATCTGATTTTCCGTGATGAACTTGCCCTGCTGGCTGCACAGAACCCGACCCTGAAGGTGGCACTGACGTGCGACAGCGCGTCTGCCAGCCATCAATGGACCGGTTATACCGGCCGCCTGAGCTTGCCGATGCTTTCGCTGATGTCGCCCGACTTCAAGGACCGCAAGGTATTTTGCTGTGGCCCTGCCCGCTTCATGGAGGGTGTGCGTCACATGCTCGAAGAAGCTGGCTTCGACATGGGCAAATACTACGAAGAAAGCTTTGACTTCGGTGCTGAAACCGCGGGCACGTTCGAAGAACACGCCTCCGTCGCACCGGAGATCAGCGAACAAACCTTCCGCGTCAGTTTCAGCAAGACCGGCCACGTGGTTGAGTGCAGCCCGGGCATGACCATTCTGTCGGCCGCCAAGGAAGCCGGCCTGATGCCGATGTCATCCTGTCAGCGTGGCATTTGCGGCACCTGCAAATCCAAACTGGTGTCCGGTGAGGTCGACATGAACCATGGTGGCGGTATCCGTCAGCGCGAAATTGATCAGGGCAAGATCCTGATTTGCTGCTCGACCCCGCTTTCCGATGTCGAGGTTGAGATGTAATATCTCTGCGATCTTAAGCGCATCCCTTAAAACGCCCTGCTTACCATCACAGTAAGCAGGGCGTTTTCGTTTCTTATGCGCCAGCCTCAAGCTGCGGTGCGTCTTCCACCATCGCACTTGTGGCCAGTGAATCCGGGATCGGGCGGCGCAGGGCCTGTGGCGTACAGCCATAACGACGGCGGAACATCCGGCTAAGATGCGAAGAATCACAAAAGCCGCAATCAACCGCAATCTGGGCGACAGACTTGTCGCTTTTTTCGATCAGGTGCTGGGCCAGATCAAGCCGGATATTAAGGAACGCCACCTGGGGCGATGTATCCAAGGCCATCCTGAAATGCCGTTCGATCTGGCGTTTGCTGTTGCCCATGCGACGCGCAATTTCCTGCACGGAAATCGGCATATCGATATTTTGCTGCATGATCAAAAGCGCGCGCTGCACGATCTGGTCCTGCGTCTTCAAATCAAGTGGAATGCCCGGCTGTGGCTTTTCCGCCTGAAGCGCATCATCAATGATCATGATGTGCAGGCTTTTGTTCGCCTGTGCGCGCCCGACATGCTTATCGACCAGATAGGCCGCCAGATGTGCTGAGCTAACCCCGCCCGAACAGGTCAACCGGTCACGGTCGACCACAAAAATCTGCTCGGTAACCGGATCAAGTCCTTCGAACTGCTCGACCACCTCGGAATGATGGAACCAACTGACGCAGCAACGATACCCGTCAAGAAGCCCGGCCTCATGTAGCATAAAGACCCCGGTGCAAACACCGACAAGCGGCACCCCGGCCTCGGCCGCCTCATGCAGGAATTTCTGATAGGCGGGGCTCAGCTTTTCGGCGTCATCCATCAGCCCGCCAACAACCACGATATAATTGAAGCGCCGTGGATCGCCCAAGCGTTCCTTGGGCTGCACCGCGATCCCGCTACTTGATGTGATCGGGTCCATCGTGTCGGACAGAACCGTCCATTTACACAGGATCGGACGACTGCGATCACCTTCGTCTGCGGCAAGGCGCAAGACATCGACAAAGTTGGCAAAGGCGCACAACGTAAAGCGTTTTGCGAGGATAAAACCGACGGTTAAACGCGGTGCAGTCTGGGCACGTGCTTCAGGCTTCTTGAGCATCGGTTCCTCCGATACAGACAAGGTTACCGGCTTTGTCGTAGCGGTAATCTCACTTTGACGCAAACATTCTATTTTTTGGCGCAAAAAGTCGCCAGATTACTTTTCATGATACCGAAGGGTATGTCGGCTAAGCAAGAGAAACACAGGGTCACGGCAGAATCAACAATCGGATTGCGATCAAGATGCCAAAATCGGCAAACAGTACATTCGCGCCCCGAAACGATCGCCAGAAACCTGTCCAGATTGCCCCGACCCCGGAAACTCGGCATCCAGAATTGCACCACGCTCAATATCGCCTCCGGTAGTGTCGCATCGCGTAACGCTTCCAGTCTTTGAAACTTACATCGGGTTGCTGCAATAGGCACCCACACCGGACCAAAAACTTGTTTGATCCGGATTTCGTCAGAGAGGGAAATGATGAAGGTTCTCGTACCGGTCAAACGGGTCGTAGACTACAACGTGAAGATCCGCGTCAAGGCGGATGGCTCCGGTGTCGACCTTGCCAATGTCAAAATGTCGATGAACCCCTTCGACGAGATCGCGGTCGAAGAAGCCATTCGCCTCAAGGAATCCGGTCAGGCTGACGAAATCGTCGCCGTTTCGATTGGTCCGGCACAGGCACAGGAAACCCTGCGCACCGCCCTTGCCATGGGTGCTGATCGCGCCATCCTGGTCACGGTTGATGGTCCGGTTGAGCCGCTTGACGTCGCGAAAATCCTCAAAGGTGTTGTGAACGCCGAGGAACCCGGCCTTGTCATTCTGGGCAAACAGGCGATTGACGACGATGCCAACCAGACCGGCCAGATGCTTTCGGCCCTGCTTGGCTGGTCACAGGCAACTTTCGCCTCCAAGCTGGAGCTCTCCGCTGATCATGCAAAAGTCACGCGCGAGGTGGATGGTGGCCTTCAGGCCATCAGTGTGCGCCTGCCGGCAGTTGTCACCGCCGACCTTCGCCTGAACGAGCCGCGCTATGCGTCGCTTCCCAATATCATGAAGGCAAAGAAAAAGCCGCTCGATAGCAAAACCGCCGCTGACTTTGGCGTTACCGTTGCCCCGCGTCTGCGCCTGATCCGGGTTGAAGAACCCGCAACGCGCAAGGCGGGCATCAAGGTTGCCGATGTTGCCGAACTCACCGACAAACTCAAGAATGAAGCTGGCGTCATCTGACCCAGGCGGAGATTGAAATCATGGCTATTCTTCTTTTTGCCGAACACGATAACGCCACCCTGTCCGAACAGACCGCAAAGACCCTGAGTGCCGCAACCCAGATCGGCGGCGACATTGACATTCTCGTCGCGGGCTCGGGCATTGGTGCGGTTGCCGACCAGGCATCCAAACTTGCCGGTATTCGAAGCGTATTGGTCGCTGACAACAATGCACTGGCAAACCATCTTGCCGAAAACGCCGCTGATCTGATCGTTTCACTTGCTGGCGATTACGACACCATCGTCGCCGCCGCAACCGCCAATGGCAAAAACATCCTGCCGCGTGTTGCGGCCCTGCTCGATGTCATGCAGGTGTCCGAGGTGATGGAAGTTGTCGATGCCGATACCTTCAAACGCCCGATCTATGCGGGCAATGCCATCGAAGTGGTGCAAAGCACAGACGCCAAGAAAGTGCTGACCATCCGCACCTCAAGCTTTGGCGCAGCCGCGGCTGGCGAAAGCACTGCCGAAATCAAGCCGGTTGATGCTGGAAGTGCGAATAGCGGAAAATCTTCCTTCCTTGAAAACATTCTATCGGAAAATGATCGGCCGGAACTGGGATCTGCCAAGATTATTGTTTCCGGTGGCCGTGCCCTTGGTTCGGAAGACAAGTTCAAATCTGTCATCACACCATTGGCCGACAAACTTGGCGCTGCCGTTGGCGCGTCGCGTGCAGCTGTCGATGCGGGCTATGCCCCAAATGACCTTCAGGTTGGTCAGACGGGTAAAGTCGTCGCCCCCGACCTATATATCGCATGTGGTATTTCCGGCGCGATCCAGCATCTGGCGGGTATGAAGGATTCCAAGATCATCGTTGCCATCAATACCGATGAAGAAGCCCCGATTTTTCAGGTCGCAGATTACGGCATTGTCGGTGATCTGTTTGAAATCCTGCCGCAGCTGGAAAACCAGCTTTAACATTCAACACGAGACATCAAGACGGAACCAAACCAGTGAATGATACCTCTTATATCCTTCGTGTTGCCTGTGATGATCAGCCGGGCATCGTTGCGACCGTTACCTCTGCTCTGGCCACGCGCGGTGCCAATATTGCCGAGTCCAACCAGTTCTGGGACCGCCACACCAATAAGTTCTTCCTGCGTGTTGCGATCATCACACCGGCAGATATCGACAAGGAAGCTGTTGCGCTGTCGCTGAACCCGGCGGTGGATCGCTTTAACCTCAAGCTCAAGATTGATGAAGTTGCACGCCGTCCGAGAATCATCATCATGGTTTCGAAATTCGACCATGCGATGCTGCACCTTCTTTACCAAATCAAGGTGGGCTGGCTCGACGCCGAAGTTGCGGCCATCGTTTCGAACCATGAAGATGCCCGCAAGGTTGCCGATCAGGAAGGCATTCCCTTCTACCAATGGCCGGTGAACAAGGAAAACAAGGCTGAACAGGAAGCCAAGCTTGCAGACCTGATCAAGGAAACCAAGTCTGAACTGGTGGTCCTTGCGCGCTACATGCAGGTCCTGACCAACGAGCTTTCCAGCCAGTTCTATGGCATGATCATCAACATTCACCACTCGTTCCTACCAAGCTTCAAGGGGGCAAAGCCCTATCATCAGGCTTACGAGCGCGGGGTGAAACTGATCGGGGCGACGGCACACTATGTCACGCCGGATCTCGATGAAGGCCCGATCATTGAACAGGAAACCGAACGCGTGAACCACGCGATGTCCGCAGACGATTTCGTCGCGGCTGGTCGCGATATTGAATCCCGGGTTCTCGCCCGCGCCGTAAAATACCATCTTGAAGGCAGGGTGATGCTTAACGATCACCGAACGGTTGTCTTCACTTTGTAGTAAACTTCGCAAAGGGGCCGGCTTTGACCGGTCCCTGACGCGTTTTCGCCATGCCGAGCACTGACAAACATCTCGGAAAGAAGGATTGAGAGAAATGAGCGCATTTCCAAGCAAGGCCAAAGTCGTCATCGTCGGTCTCGGGGGTATTGTTGGTTCCTCGGTGGCGCATCACCTGATCGAAAACGGCTGGGATGATATTGTCGGCATCGACAAATCGGGCATTCCGACCGATATCGGCTCGACGGCCCACGCATCCGACTTCTGCTATGCCACCAGCCATGATCAGCTGACCACCTGGACCACCATGTATTCCATGAACTTCTATGAAAAGATGGGCCATTACGCGCGCATCGGCGGTCTGGAAGTCGCACGTGTCGGTGACCATGAACGCATGGGCGAACTCAAACGCCGCGTTGACTCCGGCAAGGCATTTGGCACCAACGTCAAAATCATCTCTGCCGCTGAAGCCAAGGAAAAATTCCCGCTTCTCGAAGAAGACCAGATCATGGGTGCGATGTGGGACCCGGATGCCGGTCTTGTTATTCCGCGCTCCCAAACCGTTGCTGGCAAACTGATCGATCAGGGCGTTGCATCCGGCAAGCTCAAGATCTTTTCCAACACCTCGGCCCTTGAACTGATTACCGAAGATGGCCGCATCAAGGGTGTGGTTACAGAACGCGGTACGATCCATGCCGATTATGTTGTTGTCTGTGCCGGTCTCTGGGGCCGTCTGATTGCGGAAATGGCCGGCGAAGACCTTCCCGTCATGCCGGTTGACCATCCGCTTACCTTCTTCGGGCCGTACAACCAGTTCGAAGGCACCGGTGTTGAAATCGGTTATCCGCTTCTGCGTGACCAGGGCAACTCGGCCTATATGCGCGACACCGGCGATCCCAAAAGCACTGAGGGTGGCCAGATCGAATGGGGTTACTATTACGAAGAAAACCCGCGTCTGGTCCATCCGCGCGACATCCTTGAAAAGGATCAGGCTCGCCTGTCCCCGTCGCAGCGCGACCTTGAGCTTGAAGACGTCATGGAACCGCTTGAACGCGCCATGGAACTGACCCCGATCCTGACCGAGCTTGGCTTTAACGAAAGCCACTCGTTCAACGGCCTGTTGCAGTCCTCGGCCGACGGCGGCCCATCGATGGGTGAAAGCCAGAACCTGCGTGGCCTTTGGTATGCCGTTGGCATCTGGATTAAAGACGGGCCCGGCATGGGCAAACTGATTGCCGACTGGATGACCCATGGTCGCACGCACATTGACCACGCCTCGGTCGATTTCTCGCGCTTTAACAAGTTCCAGCTGAACGAACAGTATATCTTTGATCGTTGCTACGAAACGGCGAAAAAGATCTATAACCCGCCGGTCCACCCGCGCGAGCCATTCGCCAATGCCCGTGGTATTCGTCGTTCGCCGTTCTACGAACGCGAAGTCGAACTGGGCGGTTATTTCATGGAACTGGGCGGCTGGGAACGTGCACATGGCTATGCCGCCAACGAGCACCTTCTTGAAAAGTACGCCGACCGCGTTCCGGTCCGTGAACATGAATGGGACAACCGCCATTTCTGGCGCGTATCGAACGCAGAACAACTGGCCATGAGTGACGATTGCGGCATCATCAACCTGTCGCACTTCCACATGACCGACATTTCCGGCCCCGATCACGTCGAACTGATGGAATGGCTTTGTGCTGCAAAGATCGGTGGGGATGCCAATATCGGCAAGGGTATCTATACCCACATGCTTGATGACGAAGGCATGGTGCGCGCCGACTTCACCGTCTTCCGCATGGAAGACCGCTGCCGTCTGGTAAACGGTGCTGATGCCGGCCCCCGTGACCTGACCTATATGCGCCGTACCGCTCAGGACAAGGGTTGGGATGTCACGATCACCGATGTGACCGAAGATTACACGACGATCGGCATCTGGGGCCCGAACGCGCGAGAAAACCTTAAAAAGGTTGTCGAAGATCCCGAGGCGCTCAATGTGGAAAACTTCCCGTTTGCTGCCATCCGTCAGATCAAGATTGCCGGCAAGACCGTTTCGGCCTTCCGCATTTCCTATGTCGGTGAACAGGGCTGGGAACTTCACATGCGTTATGAAGACGGCCTGGCTGTCTGGGATGCGTTGCGCGGCATTGGCGTTCTGGCCGTCGGTGTTGAAACCTATGCCAACTCACGCCGCCTGGAAAAGTCACTGCGTTTGCAGAACGCAGACCTGCACACCCAGTACAACCTGCTGGAAGCCGACCTTGCCCGCCCGAAGGTCAAGGAAGCCGATTTCCGCGGCAAGGCAAAGCATGTTGAGTATCGCGAACGCGATCATCAACCAGCCATGCTCTGCACGCTGATCATGACCGATAATGTCGATGCCAATGGTGTTGCCCGTTATCCGGTCGGACGTCTGCCGGTGATGGATCCGGAGTCTGGCAAAACCCTGATTGATGAGTTGGGCCGTCGTTCCTACACCACCTCGATCGCCTTTGGCCCAAGCATCGGCAAAAACATCGCCCTTGCCTACCTGCCATGGGACTATTGCCAGGAAGGTCGCAAACTGACCGTGTCCTACATGGACGAGATCTATCCGGTCGAAGTTTACGGCATCGGCTACAAACCGATCTATGATCCGGAAAACCTCAAACCGCGCAGCTAAATCGCGTACGCGCGAACGAACATAAAAGGGCGGGGTAAATCCCGCCCTTTTTTCATATTCGAACCGATCAAGCCCTAACAACCGGCTGAACAGACCCCGGCGCTGTCGAATTCCATGGTCTTGCCACTCAGCGGAACATGGGCCGGAACACTCACTGCGTTGATAAAGGCCTCAGTCCGGGTACCGGAACGCACATTACCGCCATCGGTTGCCCATTCATTGGCGTGCGATGGAATAACCGATGCCGGCATGATCAGGTCATTGATGACATAGGCGGCTTCCGTCGGGCCGGTAGTGTAGGTATCACCGATATTCATCACCACAAGCTTCGCACCGTAATGGCCGCGCACCACAGCATCCTGTTCGGCCGTGATGCCGGTATCACCAGACAGATACACCGACAACCCGTTCGAGAATGTCAGGACATAACCGGTCGGCGGCCCTGCATACGCCGTTACCCCGGAAGATTTAAGCATCTCGCCCAACGGCCCACCAAGGAAGTCACCTGAAACGCCGTTGCTGTGCACAGCAGGAACCGTGGTGATACTCACGCCACCGACCATGCGCGAAGCTCCGAAACGCACCAGAACGGACTTGTCCGGATCACCCCCGATACTTTCAAGCTTGCGCCCCAGAATACCGGGCATTTCACTACCGGTTACGATCAGCGCATCCTTGGCATGTGCAATCTGAACCGTATTCGACACGGACCGGACATCAACCGGGAAGGATGGCTTGCCGCACTCGGTTGCATTCACCGCCTCGATATGACGATCACCAAGATGGTCGCCGTGCATATGGCTAAGCAATACCGCATCGATCTCGCCCAATCGCGCGTCCTCTGGACCCGCCACCGTTCGACCGGTGTCATACAGAATACGGGTACCATCCGGATCTTCGAAAATCATCGCCCGATCAAGCGGGCAGAACTCGCCATCAACCGCGCCAAGCGGCGTCACTTTAACAGTCTGGGCCTGCGCCGATGCACCGATGGCCAATGCTGCGGTAATCAGCCCCGCAGCAAATCCACCCCATTTTCCACGCGTCTTCATGATCTGTCCTCCACTGTTTCATCACATTGAGTTTTGATCCGCTGACTTTAATACGTGCAAATAGGGCATCGGATTTACTGCCCTGCACCCGACCGACACGATCCTAACATAATCCGCCTTGCAACCTGGAATTATTCAGGGACGACGGTGGTGGTGTAAGACTGTCTCTACGGGCAACAAAAAACCCTGCCACCGGAGGTGACAGGGTCTTTTTATTGGTTGCGGGGGCAGGATTAGTCTACGCCCTATGGGCTCCGCCAGCTCCGGCCAGAGGCCTACGCAAAGAACCTGC
>NZ_JBZCIA010000014.1:0-109220 GCF_059052855.1 Thalassospira sp. CA1 | reverse complement strand
CATACATCAACTTGTTAGTTAAATAACGTTTGATATCAATGGTGGAAATTAAATTCCAATAATGAGAATTCGCAAATGTGCCTTGGTGATCCGTGCAGGAACAAAGAAAACGCCCGGGTGGGAGGCCCGGGCGTTTCAGCCTTTCGGGGGGACACCGAAAGGCGCAAGATGCCGGGGGACATAGCGACCGGGGAAGGTCATATGTTCTCTCCGATGGAGGGGAGAGATGCATCCTGCAGGGAGATCGTGGTCTTGTGTTCTGTGGTCAGGTCGTGCTTTGGGTTGCGGGCGTATTTGCCGTCGCAGCAATCCGTTTGGTCTTTGCAGCGTGGCGGTGTTTTGAAGCTGTTATCTGGATAATCCCGATCATCACCAAAAGGGAAGAGATCCAGAACACACTGTCATGGGTTGGTGTCGGTGTGAGGTCGAATTTGGCAGCCAGCATCTCAAGACCCAAAAGGACAAAGGGCAGGATGCTTGTCGACAGGATGTATTTCTCGACCCCGGCAATCTTGATGGATCGAAGGGTTAAAACCATTGCCGGCCCGCGGAACAGAATGCCGATCAAAAGTCCGGCAATCAGGGTTTCGGTGCCAAACAGGCCATCGGTCGAGATATAGGGGATCGCAACCGGACTTATGAATTCGACCACCGGCGGGGCAATCAAAAAGACCGAGGCCGTGATCAACAACAACACCCCGGTAAAGCGCAGATGCGCCCAGGTGTCCTTGACCTGATTATCAGGATGAAGTTCCGCCAGAACCGAGGATGAAATTGCCGTGACTTCGGATGCCAGCATCAAAAGCACGGCCGGGTTGGCAAACCCGCCGGGCAAATGCCAGGCCAGCCACAGGGCACCGGATATCAGGATCGCATGGCCAAGCCATTCCGAACGCCCCGGTGCGCGCCCAAGGATGAAGGTCGCGGCAAGGGCTGCCATCGGCATGCCGGTTTGCGACAGAATGCCGCTTTCAGGTGCGCTGATATATAAAAGGGATGCGGTCCAACTGACCCCGGTCAATACACGCAGGAACCCATAGGCCCAGTTGATCGGAAGGGCGAATTGCCGCCACGGAATGCGGCGCCCCGGTGCAATCAGGACAAGCGCCATCCCGCCAAAGACAAGCTGCCAGCAGGTCATGGCATAGGCATCAACCGCAAAGCTGGTCAGCGCAATGCGGTTGCTGACCAACATCAGGGCCCAGACGAGGGTGGTGCTAAAAAGCAGGAGCAATACGGGCATATGAAGAATTTTTAAAAGTTATGATCTTCTGCCATGTTGCACCAAACACGATAAAAGCGCGACAGGAATTTGGGTATCAATATCTGAATTTATTTCATGAAAACAAAAGTGTGGTTCTCAGTTGTTTTCAAAGGCCGTACGCAGATCGCACTTACTGGTCAGACAGGATCCATCCAGCGGCCTTTTCGGCAATCATCAGGGTCGGCGAATTGGTGTTGCCGCTGGTGATTTCGGGCATCACGGACGCATCGACAACGCGAAGCCCAGCAACGCCCTTAAGGCGCAGATGCGGGTCGAGCACGGCTGATGTGTCATCCTTGCGGCCCATCTTGACGGTACCGACCGGGTGGAAAATGGTCGTGGCAATGTCGCCGGCCAGCTTGGCGAGCTCTTCATCGCTTTGATATTGCACGCCCGGTTTGAATTCGTCGGGCTGGTACTTTGCCATGGCCGGTTGCGACATGATGTCGCGGACCTGTCGCAGGCTGTCGGCGGCGACTTTGCGGTCTTCGTCGGTATCAAGGTAATTGGGCGCAATTTGCGGCGCGTCTCGGAAGTCCGCAGATTTGATCTGAATGCTGCCGCGGCTGGTCGGGTTCAGGTTACAGACCGACACCGTGACCGCAGGAAAGTCATGAAGATCACCGCCAAAGGCCTCAAGGCTGAGTGGCTGGACGTGATATTCAAGATTTGAATATTGCCGCGATGGATCCGACCGTGTGAAGGCGCCCAATTGGCTGGGGGCCATGCTCATCGGGCCTGAACGGCTCAGCAAATATTGCAGGCCGATTTGCGCCTTGCCGATCAGGCTGTTGGCAAGGGTGTTGAGCGTGCGCGCCCCATGCACCTTATAGATCGCGCGAATTTGCAAATGGTCTTGCAAGTTTTGTCCGACACCGGGCGCATCAAGCACGACGTCGATGCCATTTTGCTTAAGGAGTGCTGCCGGACCAATGCCGGAAAGTTGCAGGATTTGCGGCGTGTTTACAGCCCCGGCAGACAGGACGACTTCCTTGCTGGCCGTAACGTCAAGTGACTTTCCCGCCTTGTTGACGATTGCCCCGGTGCACACCGTTTGGCCGTCGGCATTGGTCGCAAAGGTCAGTTTTTCGACCTGTGCCTCGGTCCAGACTGTCAGGTTCGGGCGCGACTTGATCGGGCGGATAAAGGCCTTTGACGTGTTCCAGCGCCAGCCGGACCGTTGGTTGACTTCAAAGTATCCGATGCCGGTATTGTCGCCGTCGTTGAAATCATCGGTCGGCTCGATCCCGGTTTGACCGGCAGCCTCGATGAAGCTGTCAAGAATGTCCCAGCGAAGCCGTTGTTTTTCAATGCGCCATTCACCGCCATGACCATGCATCTCGGAAAACGGTTTGCCGCTTTGTGTCGTGGGTTTGTTGCCGTGATCAAGCTTGTAGTGATCTTCATGGCGCTTGAAATCGGCCAGGGAATGCTGCCAATCCCAGGCTTCTTCGCCGGTGATCCTGGCCCAGTTGTCATAGTCACGGGCCTGACCGCGCATATAGATCATGCCATTGATCGATGAACACCCACCCAGCGCCTTGCCACGCGGATAGCGCAAGACACGGCCATTCAGGCCCTTGTCCGGTTCGGTTTGATACATCCAGTCGGTGCGCGGATTGCCAATACAATAAAGGTAGCCAACCGGGATGTGGATCCATACATAGTTATCTGCCTTGCCGGCCTCAAGCAGCAGCACCTTGTTCCTGGCATCAGCGCTCAGCCGATTGGCAAGCAAACTGCCGGCAGAACCGGCTCCGATGATCACATAGTCGAAGTTTTCTGTGGTTGTCATCGTTGTGACGCGCCTTCCCTGTTGGTTTCTATCGGTTTGGCTGTCGGCCCAAAGGGCCGCGCAACCAAAGGCCTGCAAAGGCAATTCCGATGGCCGCTTGTTCTTTTGATCTGCAAGCGGTCTTCATTTGGTGCGAACACCGAATGTGTATTAAGCGGGCAAGCGTCGCATAAATCTAATGACAAAATCCGAATAGCAATATTAGTGTTATTTATATGACTCGTTTTTCGAACATCAACATGTTGCTGGCTTTTGTCACTGTCGCGCGCGAAGGAAGCGTTTCGCGTGCCGCATCGGTGCTTAACCTGACGCAACCGGCGATCAGTCACCAGATCAAGCGTCTTGGTGAGGAAACCGGCATTTCGCTGTTTAAGCGGACATCAACCGGCCTGCAAATCACGCCCGATGGACAGGCGATGCTCAAGAAGGCCGAGCTTGTGCTCGATGCGATGGACGAGTTTCGCAGAAGTGCGCGCAAGCGTGCCGGGCGTGTGGGGGGGAAGCTTCGGATCGGAACCATCGTTGATCCGGAATTCATCCGTCTTGGCCGGATGCTTAGCCAGATGCGCACCGATTACCCCGATATCGAAACGGAACTGGTGCATGGCGTTAGTGGGGAGATGTTGACACGGGTTTGCCGCAATCAGATCGATGCCGGGTTTTATCTGAGCGGGCCGGATGTCGATGCTGATATTGCCGCCATCTCGTCTGAAGAAATCCACGCAATCAAACTTGCCGATTTTAACTATCGGGTGATTGCCCCGGTCGGTTGGGAAAAAGAAGTCGCAAACGCCGACTGGACGACACTGGCAAAGCTTCCATGGATCGGAACGACAGACGCATCGGTGCATTCAAGGCTGCTGAGGCGGATTTTTGATCAGTATGACTGCACACAAAATTGCGTCGCGCGCGTTGATCAGGAAGCCTCGATGCTGGAAATGGTTCGATCCGGCGTAGGGTTAAGCTTATGTCGTGATTCCATCGCACTGCATGAAAAGCAGACCTTCGGCCTTGCCGTGTGCAACACCGTTTCCATTCCGGCCTGCCTGAGCCTGATCACAACCGAACGGCGCAAGGAATTGCCGATGATATCGGCGCTGTTCGAGGTTCTTGAAGCAACCTGGTGAATACCGGGTTGCCGGTTTCTATCGAATGCCAGCGCGCAGGAATGCCTGAATGAATTGCCCCTGGAAGATCAGAAACGCCATTAAAAGCGGCGCAATGGTCATGATGGTTGCGGCACTGATCGCCGAAATATCCACCCCGGTTTCCGGCGCACCAAACAGCGACAGTCCCACCGTCAGCGGCCGTGTTTCTGGCGAGTTGGTCACAATCAACGGCCACAGGAAGTTGTTCCAGTGGGTCGCGATGGATACCAGCGCATAGGCCAGATAGACCGGCTTGGCCGCAGGTACATAGACCTTCCACAGAACGCCCATCCAACTGCATCCTTCAATCCGGGCGGCTTCTTCAAGCTCGATCGGTACGGATTTGAATGCTTGCCTTAACAGGAAAATGCCAAATGCACTGGCCATGTAAGGCAGACCGATGCCAAGGGCGGTGTCAAACAGACCCAGCTTGGACACGATGGCGTAGTTTTCGACAATCAGTACTTCCGGCAGAATGAAAAGCTGCAGAAGGACCAGGATAAAGACCGTATCACGCCCCTTGAATTCAAACCGGGCAAAGGCGAACCCGGCCAATGTGCACAGCACCAATTGCCCCGCAAGGATCAGCGTCACAAGCACCACGGTATTGGTAAAATACCCACCCCACGGCACAGCACCCCAGACATAGACAAAGTTCTCGAAGGTCAGCGGATTGGAGAAATCCAGACCAAGGGCCGTGCCCGATGGTTGCAATGCCGCCCAGGCGGCAAACAGCAAAGGTGAGATCCAGACGATTGCGAGAACCCACGCACCAAGCGCATCCAGTACCTTGTAGAGATCAGGCAGTTTGAGTGTAGTGTTGGCAGTGACGGTATCTGTTTTCATCGGTAGTGGGTCCGTTTTTCAACCAGTCGGAACTGCGCGACGGCAACAAGGCCAAGGGCCAGCAAGACAAGGATGGTCATGGCGGCCGCATGCGGGCTGTCGAAATAGGCAAATGCCATTTCCCAGATCCAGTACAGGATCAGCTTGGACGCATTGTTCGGCCCGCCCTTGGTCAGGATGAACAGATGGTCGATCAGCTTGACCGAGTTGATCATCGCATTGACGAAGACAAAGATCGTGGTCGGCATCAAAAGCGGCAACAAGACGCGGCGTGTATAGGTCCAGCGACCAGCGCCTTCGATCCGGGCGGCTTCGCGCAGATCCGGCGGGATGGTCTGAAGGGCCGCCAGATAAAAGATCATGAAGAACCCGGCTTCCTTCCAGATCGTCACGATGATCACGGACGCCAGCGCGGTTTCCGGCTGACCCAGCCAGTTGGTTGGCGATGCGCCGAAAAAGCCGGTAATCTGGTCAATCACCCCAAGATCGGGGGTATAGAAAAACAGCCACAAATTGGCCGCGGCAATCATCGGCAAAATGGTCGGCGTGAAATAGGCACTGCGCACAAAGGATCGTGCCGGGATATGGGCATTGGCCCAAAGCGCCATGACGAGCGCAAAGATGATCGAAACCGGGATGGTCACCCCGGCATAAATCAGGTTGTTGGTCGCAACCGTCCAGAAGGTTGGATCAGCAAACAGATCGCCATAATTTTCAAACCCGGCAAACACCGACGGGCGGCGTGATGTGCCGCGGCTAAACAGGCTGTGCCAAAAGGTCGCAATGGCCGGATAAAAGGCAAACAGGCTCATCAGGGCCAATGCCGGTGCGGCCAGCATCCAGCCATAAAGCGCAAGCCTGCGTTTTTGAAGTCGGGCCATTTCATTCATGGTCGGCACGTCCTGCGAAGAAATCAATTAATCAAAATCATCAAAGAATAAGGTGCCGAAGCGGGGAATATATCCCGCTTCGGCGTGCAGATCGGGCGCTCTTAGTGGAAGGCCCGCAGAAGACGTTCTGCTTCGGACTGGGCATCGCCAAGGGCTTCTTCCGGGGTTTTTTCACCGGTCAGGGCCGCCTGAATGGCGTTGTTCAGACCTTCGCGGACACGTGCGGTGTCGTAGGTGGAAAATTCAGCAACCGAAACTTCAAGCTGATCACGCGCGACCAGTGCCGGCGGGAAGTCCGCAACATAGGCCTTAAGCGCGTCGGTTTCGTAGGCCGCCGGTGTAACACCAACATAACCGGTGGCAATCGACCATTCTGCCGCACGTTCCGGTGCGGTCATGTATTTGATCAGCGCCAGCGATGCTTCTTTCTGCTCATCGGTTGAGTCCTTGAACAGATAGAAGTTGCCACCACCCGTGGGCGAGCCCGGCTGTTTGTGTTTCGGCAGCATGGCAACGCCGAAATCAAACTGTGCTTCGCGTTTGACCGCCGACAGGTTGCCGGTTGAATGCCACATCATTGCGGTCTGACCCTGAACGAAGGCCTGACGGAGCGTGCCCCATTCAATGGTGCCTTCGGGCATGATTTTTTCTTCGGTCGCAAGGCCACGCCAGAATTCAAGTGCCTCGACAACAGCCGGATCGTTGAAATAGGTCTCGGTGCCATCGGCACTCATCAGTTCCTTGCCATTCTGGATGGCAAAGCACTGGAACATCCAGTACGGATAACCGGTTGAGGGTACCATCAGGCCCCATTTGCCGTCTTTCGAAAGTGCCTTGCCGGTCGTTACCAGTTCTTCCCAGGTCTGGGGCGGCATTTCCGGATCAAGACCGGCTTCGCGGAACATGTCCTTGTTGTAGTACATGACAATGGTCGAACGCTGGAACGGGATGCCCCAGGTTTTGCCATCGACTTCGCCATTGGCCATCAGTGCCGGATAGAATGACTTCAGCCATTCCTTGTCTTCGGCGGTTTTGACAACATCATCAAACGGAACAATCAGATCCTGTTCGATCAAGTCATAGACGTCGATCGAGAACATGACAGAAAGCTGTGCCGGATCGCCGCTTTTGATTGCCGAAACAGCGCGCAGGCGGGTGTCGTCATAGTTGCCGGCATAGATGGCGTTGACTTTGACATCCGGGTTTTCGGCTTCAAAGCCTTCGATCATGCCGTCAATCACGCTGGTCAGCGGGCCGCCAACAGCGACGGGATAATACATGGTCAGTTCAGTGGCAGCAAAGGCCGGGCTCGCCGCCGTTGCCATCAGTCCGGCCGCAAATGCAGCACTGGTTACGATGTTACGCATGAACAAAAGTTCCCTGTTAAAGTGTCGAAGTTGCAGTGTCAGGTTGAGAGGTGATCTTGGTATCTTGCGCTGATGTGCCCGGTACCGTCGGTGTCAGACGATGACCGTGTTCGCCATCAAACCAGTGGGCCGCAGCGCCAGCCCAACTGAGCGAGACTTCTGTCCTGGGCGAAATTTCAACGCGACCGGGCAGGCGGGCGGTGGCCCCATCCGTTCCCGGGATCGCAACAAATACAAATGTCTCGGCCCCCAAAAACTCGCTGCCGGTAACGGTCGCCGGGATGCCCCATGGATGATCGTTCTGCCCGGTCGACAGGATCAGATCTTCGGGGCGGATGCCAAAGGTCAGATTGTTGGCATCAAACCCATCCGGGATGACTGAGGTTGGCAGGGCATTGGCCGGGATTAGCGTCATCGGCGGGCTTCCGACAAATCCGGCGGCAAAGGCGGTGGCGGGTTTAAGGTAAAGGTCGGCCGGATCACCGACCTGCTCGATCCGGCCATCTTTCATCAGAATGACGATGTCGGCCATGCTCATGGCTTCGGTCTGATCATGGGTGACATAGACAACCGTGATGCCAAGGCGTTGTTGCAGGTCGCGGATATCCTTGCGCACGGCATGGCGCAATTTGGCATCAAGGTTTGAGAGTGGCTCGTCCATCAGGCATAGCGGATGACCGGCAACAATCGCGCGCGCCAGTGCCACACGTTGACGCTGCCCACCGGAAAGCTGGGCGGGTTTGCGGTCTTCATACCCCTCAAGGCCGGTCACACGCAGGGCATCTTCAAGGCGGGTCTTGATTTCGTCCTTTTTGGTTTTGCGGACCTTGAGGCCAAAGACAATGTTTTCGGCAACGCTTAAGTGCGGGAACAGGGCATAGGACTGAAACACCATCGACAGGCCGCGCTTGGAAGGCGGCGCACTTGTGACATCCTTGCCATCAATCGCAATCGACCCCTGATCAGCCGTTTCAAGGCCGGCAATCAGACGCAGGGTTGTCGACTTGCCACAGCCCGATGGCCCCAGCAGAACGACAAAGCTTCCGCGCGGAATGTCGAGTGACAGGTCATGCACGCCATTGCCGCCGTTAAACACGCGCGACACAGAATGGATGCGAATAAAGGGGGGCTGGTTGGTCATTCGTAACTTTCGCTTTTGGCAATTTGCAGACGCGCGCGAACGTCCTGACGGTCAAACAACGGATCGAAAACGCCGCCGGGCACGCCATCAACCACAATCAGGTCGGGGTCGGTCAGATGGCCGCCCTTGGCCGGGGCCGGACGGCCGAATTTCGATTGATCGGCAACAAGGATGGATCTGCGGCAATTGGCGGCAATCGCCTGACGCAGTGAGACTTCGCGATGGTCGAAATCGGTAAGCGTCCCGTCGGGCTCAACACCGCCGACGCCAAACAGGCCATAGTCGACCTTGTATTTGTTAAACATGGCCTCCGCTTCGGGACTGATGACGTCGCGATCGGGCAGGCGCAGCGTGCCACCCGGAATGACAATCCGGTTGCTGGTGTTGTTGCCCAGCGCCATGGCGGCATTCATGTTGTTGGTGATCACGGTCAGATGGCGATGATCGACCAGATTAAGCGCAACCAGTTCAAGCGTGCTGCCAATCCCGATCAGGATCGATGCCCCGTCGGGGATCAGGCTCGCGACATGCAGCGATATGGCATGTTTGGCGGCGATATTGGTGACCTGACGACTGTCATAGGACAGGTTCATGCCCGGTTCGCCGGCATATTCAACCCCGCCATGGCGACGGCGCACCAGATTGGCGTCGCTGAGCATATTGACGTCGCGCCGCACGGTTTGCGGGGTAACGTCAAAATGTTCGGCCAGCTTGTCGATGGAGACGAAGCTGTCACGGCGCAGGATGTCGATGATGTCGCGCTGTCGCGTAGAAATATTCATTTGATCGTTCAATTTGTTGTTTTGAACATTGAAGCGATCATACGCGGCTTCGTTGTCACTAAGATTTCAGAAGCGTGACATTCATATGAATATTCAGACGGTTGCGAACCGCCCGGAAATTATGGGGTTTTAGGGCGATGATCAAATGAACACCGTTCCCGGATCATCCATTTTGCACGGGCGTGTAACAAAAGCACCGCCGCGCGGTATGCGTGGCGGTGCTTGTTCGGATATGATTGAAGTTTGTCCCTGGTTTACGATCTTATCGAAACACTAGTGATTGGTGCGCGCCAAACCCGGCCATGACACCGGCGGCCGACGCCAACGTTGCATTGTGACGTGCAGTTGCGGCATCACCGGCGGCAAATACCCCCGGCACACTGGTTTCCTGACTGGGATCAACAGCAATGAACGGACCCTGCGGTCCTTCATCAAATCTGCATCCCAGCATCTCGGCAACCGGGTTTGGCATGGACACGGTCGGACCGGCGAAAATGGTTTGAATATGCAAGGTGCGCCCGTCCGCCAACCGAACACCATCAATGACCGGTGCCTTGCCCAGAATTTCGACAATTGGCGAATGTTCGATGGTGATGCCACGATTACGCATGGCCAGGACCATGTCGTCATCGGGCATATGTTCAGACTGGCTGAAATAGGTGGTCGGTCCCCAGTCAGGCAACATCATTGCTTGATGGCTTGATGCTGGCATGGTCGCGATGACACCGATCTGGCTATCGCGCACTTCATAGCCATGGCAATATGGGCAATGCAAAACCGTTTTGCCCCAGCGTTCGGCAAGGCCGGGAATATCGGGCAGGCTATCGCGTACGCCGGTGGCCAGAATGATACGCCGGGCTTCAAGGGCCCCACCATCAGCAAGTTTCAGTCCAAACAGCGGATCGGATGCATCGCGAAGCGTGCAGGCCATGGCGTCGGTGACCAGCCCGCGACGAAAATCAACAGTTTCATAGCGACAAAGCTGATCAATGGCGGTAGTGCGAATTTCGGCCGGGGTTTTGCCGTCATGACCCAGAACTCCGTGGGCGGTGGTTGCAAAACGGTTACGGGGCTCTCCGGCATCAATCACACATATATCGCACCGGGCGCGCGCAAGCTGCATCGCTGCCGAAAGCCCAGCGAACCCGGCCCCGATAACGGCGACGTCATATTGTTTCTTGCTTGCCGTGGTTGATTGGGCAGCAGAAGGGACATTTGGTGACATTGCATTTCCTCGTCAAACATATGGATGTGTTTCATGTAACTTTATAAGTATCGTGATATGAGTGAGTCAAAGGAATTCGAAACTTTTGTTGTTGCGAGATGTGCCAAGTGCTACGAATTGCTGGAAATCAAACCCGCATCAGGAGTTCGCAATGCGCCGTGACAGCCGACTTTCGCGCATGCTGCATGTTCTTATTCATATGGACCGGATAGACGGTGCTGCGACGTCTGATCAAATTGCGCAGATGCTTGGGACAAATCCGGTGGTGGTGCGACGAACCATGGCGGGGCTTCGCGATGATGGGTATGTGCATTCGGAAAAAGGTCACGGTGGTGGCTGGGTTTTGACCAGGCCCTTATCGGAAATCACAATGCTCGATATACATCGCGCCATTGGCAATCCCGCTTTCTTTGCCGTTGGAGTTGCCGTCGATCATCCGGAATGCCTTGTTGAACAGGCGGTTAATTCGGCACTTGGCAGTGCGTTCGAGGCTGCTGAAAAACTGCTGATCGAAAAATTTGCCTCTGTCACATTGGCCGATCTGGCCGATGAATTTGATCAGCGCATGGCAAAGATTGCCGATAAACCAACCTGCGAGCTTTCCCGTTAATCTTCATTCGAACTGAAGTATCGGTTCTTCCAGTGGCGTGGTTGCAGCAAAAAAAAGCCCGGTCAGGTGAGGCTGGCCGGGCTTTGGTCAGGCTATTTTGCCGAGATCAGAAAAGCTTTTCGCGCGGGTCGAAGCGCGGGGCCGGTTCGGCGGCAAGCTGTTCAAAGATTTCATCGAGCGTGTTGGCCACAGTATAGAGGTTCTTGTGGCTGGGGCGGGCAAAGCCTTCGTCGATGATGGCGTCAATCATGTCAAAGCACTTGTCCCAATAACCAAGCGCATTAAGGAACACCATCGGCTTGTCATGAATGCCAAGCTGGCGAAGCGTCATGGCTTCGAACGCCTCATCAAGGCTGCCAAGCCCACCCGCAAGGGTGACAAACGCGTCCGAGCGACGGAACATCTCGACCTTGCGTTCATGCATCGACTTGCAAACGATCAGTTCGGAAAGACCGGTATGGCCGACTTCGATATTGTCAAGATGGGCCGGGATGATGCCCACGACCGATCCGCCATTTTGCATAACGCCATCTGCCACAGCGCCCATCAGGCCGATCCGGCCGCCGCCATAAATCAGCGTGATGCCGCGTTCGGCCATCATTTTGCCAAAGGCGATGGCATTTTCCATGTGTTGCGGATTCTTGCCATCCGAAGCACCGCAAAAGACACAGATTGATTTTACTTTTGTCATGGCGACCTGCCTTGTGTTTCTTGTTTCGCAGGTAGCGGGGCCACGCATTTCTGAACGAAACCCCGTACGGAAAGGGACCTTAACCGATCCGATCGCATCTGTGGCAGTAATTTCCGCATAGCAGCATCTGAAATTTATCGATCGTGCCGTGATTTGTTCGCCTTTGGCCGTAATCTTGCCAATTGGCTATGGCATTGACGGCCAGGCTCTGGAAGGCCGCAAATTGCGCGCTTTTTGTCGCAGGGTTAACAAGTTCTGAACCTGATTGTGGGATGGGTAATTCTCACAGCAGGAAACTGCGTTAAGCATATTCATAAGAAGAAGGCAGGACCGCCCAACGTGTTTGTCGATAGTCCATTCATTCTCGCCATTGTGATATCGGGCATTATCGCCGCCGTTCTGATGCTGGCCTTGTGGCTGGGGTTAGAACGTTCCATCGCGCGTCGCCTTGTTCTGGGCGCGATCATTCCGGCGGTTGCCGTGGCCGTGCCAGCAGCCATCGGACTGCCTGAAACCGCGCGCGGTGGCGTGGGCGCAGCACTTTTGATGTTGGTGCTTGGCGGTGTCTGTGGCGCGATCATTGATATTTCGCGACTGTCGGAACGCATATCGCTGGGCGTTGCCGGGTTGACCCTGCTTTTGGGCGGTTGGTTGGTGTTGGCTGCACCAATTCGGGGGCTGTCATACCATCCCGGCGCGATCCAGATTTTTGCATGGCTGGCGTTTCTGATTGTCGGCGGCTGTTTCCTGTGGGTGACGCGCCCGGATTTCACTGAGGATGACGATAACGGGGCAAAACCCGCCAAGGGCAGGAAAGCCAAAAGCACCAAATCAAAATCCGGCAAGTCGACGACGGATGCCAAAGGCGACGTGGAAACAATCTCGAAACCCGGCCCGATTGCGGTTTTAATGACCCTGGCCCTGGGGCAGGGGATCATTGTTCATCTGTTTGGCCTTGCCGATCATGTTGTGTTTCAGGCCGCACTGACGGTGGCACTGTTTGTCGCGCTGGTTTCTGAAAAGGCGGCCCCGCAATACCGGTTGGCGGTGTGGCTTGGCGTTGTTGGTGCGCTGATGTCGGGGGCTGCAAGTGCGATGATCATGGTGCCCGCATCCTGCCTTGCCTTTGCGGTGTTGCTTCTGGTGGTTTCAGCGCGTCAGGCCTCAGCCAGGCTGGCGGCGCATCTGCCCAGCGATAACCCGGCACAGGCCGCACTTTTGGGAATGATGATCCGGGTCGGTGTTCTGGCCCTGCCACTGATCATGGCCGCCCTTGTGGCCTATGTCGGGGCGGAGATGGCGACCAGAAGCCTTTGACCTCAAGGGGGTTTGCTGCGCGCGGTATCGCTCTCTTCATCTTTGCCTAACGGTTGCGATGTATCGTTTGTAGGTTACGTTATGGAAACTGCACGTACAAAGTAGTACAAGTTTCTAATTAACGTGCTCACACGGGTTGTTTGAGGGGAATATGGCAAGCAATTTCAGTGTCTTGAGCATAAGAGTTATAAACATAAACATCGTTCAAGGATATTTCCGGTGAAGCGACCCTATATCCTCGTCATTGTCGGCGTTGTACTGATCATTGCAGCGATTGCGCTGAATTACATGCTGACCAAGAGTGCGGACGAAGAAACCGTACCGGCAGTAACACAGGCGCCTGCGGTTACCACCGAGACGACGCCAAACGAACCGGCGTCTGAACCGGCCACTGACGCGCCTGCGATCACCAATCCAAGCTTTGATGTCGTGCGCATCGGCCCGGACGGAAATGCCGTCATTGCAGGCCGCGCCGAACCCAACAGCACGGTTCGCATCCGCGAGGGTGAAGAAGTGATTGGCGAAGCCACGGCCGACGAACGCGGAGAATGGGTCGTTCTGCCAAACAAACCGTTGGCCAGTGGTGACCGGGAATTGTCGCTTGAAGCCGAAGACGCTACCGGGAGTGTTTCCAAGGCAGATGACAAGGTTGTTGTCCTGATTCCAGACGAAAAGGCACCGGCAGCCACCAGTGAACAAAGCGGTGAAACCAGCGAGACCACAGAGGCGGCCGACAGCGAACCGGCAGGCGAAAAGCAGCCTGTGATCGCGCTTAAGGTGCCATCTGATGGTGACGGTGCCGTTACCGTAATGCAGGGACCGGCACCCGAGGCCGCGACGAAACAGGAAGAAGGTTCTGATACGCAAGATGCGACCCTTCCGCGTCTGTCGATTGATGTTGTCGACTACGATACCGAGGGCCGCGTTGCAATGTCGGGCAAGGCCGACCTTAATCACACAGTTCGGGTTTACCTTGATAACAACCATGTTGGCACCGCGCCGGCCGATGAAAACGGCAACTGGGCACTGACCATCGGGCAGCCGATTGAGCCGGGTAATTACACGCTGCGCGCTGATCAGCTTGACAGTTCCGGCAAGGTGACCGCACGCGTTGAAATTCCGTTTGAACGTGCGCGGCCAGACCAAATTCTTGAGCCGGGTTCACGTTATGTCGTTCAGCCGGGCAACAGCCTGTGGCGGATTGCGCGCAGTACTTATGGCGAAGGCCTGAAATACTGGGTGATCTATCATCAGAACCGCAACCAGATCCGCGATCCTGATCTGATTTATCCGGGGCAGATTTTCGCACTGCCGAACGAAGAAAATCAGCAATAAGCATCACTTTTCTTTGCGAGGGGCAAAGCACATGGTAAGTGTGTTTTGCCCCTTTTAAGTTTGGGGCCAAACAGTTGAACGCGGGTTGCGTTGCCCATTGTCATCACTAGATGGTAGGAAAGCGCCCGCACGGTACCATGCGTACCAAATTGATACGCCCAACCATGGCAACCAGGGAATAAAGACTTTGAAATCCGTTCTTGTGCCGATCAATCCCGAAGGCTGGAAATTCGTTGCAATCTTTGCGGCGATCACTGTGGGCTTGTTCCTGATTGCGGAACCGCTGGGCTGGATCGGGGTGATCCTGACACTTTGGTGCGCGTACTTCTTCCGCGACCCGGATCGCATTACCCCGACCGATGAAAATCTGGTGATTTCCCCGGCAGATGGCCGTGTTTGCATGATTTCGCAGGCACCGCTGCCCAAGGAACTTGAACTTGACGACAAAACCCCGCGGACGCGTGTGTCTATCTTCATGAATGTGTTCAACGTTCATGTGAACCGCTGCCCGGTCAATGGCGAGATCGTTGGCGAGGCCTATGTGCCCGGCAAGTTCGTCAATGCGGAACTCGACAAGGCATCGGAAAACAACGAACGCCAGATCCTGCTGGTGCGTGACAAGGAAGGCCGCGAGTTTGGCGTTGTCCAGATCGCCGGTCTTGTTGCACGCCGTATCCTGTGTGATGTCGGCACCGGGTCGCAGCTTAAGGCGGGTGAGCGTTTCGGTCTGATCCGCTTTGGCTCGCGCGTGGATGTTTACCTGCCCGAAGGTGTGTCACCGAACGTGATTGTCGGTCAAACCACGATTGCCGGTGAAACTGTTCTTGCCGATGTGTCGGCCAAGGGCAAGGAAGCCGCGGTCGGGGAGATCCGCTAATGGCAGGCGGCATCGATCCCATTCGTCGTCCCCGTCGCTTCAAGGCGTTGTCGCTGACACGGCTGGTGCCCAATGTGGCAACGATAATGGGCATGTGTGCCGGTCTGACTTCGATCCGCTTTGCGATGCAGGATCGCTGGGAGGCCGCCGTTGCCGCCATTCTGATTGCCGGGATCATTGACGGTCTTGATGGCCGTCTGGCCCGCATGCTGAACGCATCCAGCCGCTTTGGCGGTGAACTCGACAGCCTGTCGGACTTTGTCTGCTTTGGCGTCGCACCGGCGATGATGCTGTATTTCTGGTCGCTGCATGAATTTGGCGGCATTGGCTGGGCGTTGTCGCTGCTGTTTGCCGTTTGCATGATGCTGCGTCTGGCGCGCTTCAACACCCAGATGCTGGGCGAACCGGAATTGCCGACATGGGCCTATCGGTTCTTTACCGGGGTTCCGGCCCCGGCGGCGGCCGCCCTTGCGATGTGGCCGATTGTCCTGACCTTCCAGTTTGGCGAAGGCATCTTTGACAGCCCGTATATCGTCGCACCCTATGGCGTGATCATTGCCGGTCTGATGGTGTCGCGTTTGCCGACCTTCAGCTTCAAGAAGGTCAAGGTGCCGCGTGCCTGGGTGCTGCCCTTGATGCTGGCCTTCGGGGCGTCGGTTGCGTTTCTGGTGTCCTCGCCGTGGCTGACACTTTCGGTGATTGCCGGGATCTATTTCATTACCTTCCCGCTGTCCTATCGTTCCTATCGCCGTATGGGCGTCGAGAACCAGCAAGAACAGGATAAAGCGGACGAGGAAGATGATGATGGCGAACCCGATGATGATCCCGACGAGGGACTGAACCGCGTCCACCAGAACTGATCATCAGATCAAAACAAAAGCCGGCATCTTTGCCGGCTTTTTTGTTATTGCGCCGATGACGGGCGGTATTCCAGACGGGTTTCGAAATGCTCTGCATGGATATATTGATCGCGTGCGGCATAGAACCATTCACGGTCACTCGCGCCAAGCCAGTCGGCATAATAGTCGGTCCAGGGCATGGTCGGATGTGCATCGACAATGGCATTGATGGCTTCAATGGCCTTTTTGCCCGCCGGTGTTTTTGCACAGCCAATGGTGGCCTCAAGCAAGGTGGTGTTTCCGGCAATTGGCAGGGCCTTTATCAAAAGGTCGGGCGTCTGGGACCGACGGTAAAATTCCGCCTCGGACGGGAAATAGAGTGTCCAGTCAATCCGTTTGAGATCAAGCATCCGCACGAACTTGGTATCTTCGGCGACCTCCATGATGCGGTCTGTATTGCGATACCGGTTCAACTGTCCGTCAACCAGGGTCCCGTAAGCGCGCCCAATTCGAACCGCGGTTGCAAGTTCCTCGTCTTTGAGGAGGTCCTCGATCCTGATGTGGCCTTCTTCGTTGAGATAGGGCGCAAAACGGGCCTCATCCTCGGCGCGGATAACGATCGAGATTGGCAAATGCAGCAGAATGGTTTTGGCAAACGTAATATAGGTGCGCCGTTCCGGCGTCGGGATCAGCGTGGTTGAGCAGCGTAATTCACCATCGCCACTTTTCATTTCCGCCAGAAGCCGGGCCAGGGGCACATGCATAATGCGGTGCTGATACTGTGAAAGCCTGGCGGCGAACCAGTTCTGGGTATCGGCGGCATAGCCGCTGAGTTCGCCGTAATCTTTGATGAATGCCGGCGCAAAGGAAGGCACCGCCCAGATCAGGGATTGGTCGGACACGGCATTTTCCGCCGTCGCCCAATGGGGGGCAAACGCGCCTAACGCGCAGACAAGTCCAAATACCTGTGATCGCGCTTTATGCCAAACAGCCCATACCATACAGATCCTTTGGTTCCGCCGGAAAACAGTTCTCGATAACCATTCTAAAAATACGCCCGGAAACATTAGGAAAGTGTGTATTCCGGCCTTCGCAGACGTAGAAAGAGGCGAAAAATTAAATGGTTATGATGTTTGAATGCAAAAGGTTACATCGCAATTAAACCAAACGGTTTTGATCACCCCGATTGAAGAAAAAAGTAACCGGCCCCCGGGGAGGGGGCCGGTATAACCGCACGGCGGGGTCGGGGGAAAAGTCGCGCGGCTATTGGGTTAAAGGGATCGATTATGCAGTCGGGCCTGATGGCTTTGTCCTGTTACGTCCAAACCGCGAGGAGACAAGCGATTTCAGTCGATTGCCAACTGATGTCTTGCGCAGACGGTTGGCAATCTTGTGGCGCATCATCAGCGCACAAGGCGTAAAGATCAGGGTCAAGGCCGTTGCAAAGGCCAAACCAAACGCGATCGAGGTCGAAAGCTGTACCCACCACTGGGTGGATGGTGCCCCGACCGTGACTTCACGAGACGTGAAGTCGATATTGATCTGCATGACCATCGGCACCAGACCAAGAATGGTCGTCACCGTGGTCAGCATCACCGGACGCAGACGCTGCGCACCGGTTTGCAGGATGGCGGCCTCGATGCTGCTGGCGGTGTGTTTGAGCCGGTCAAAGGTATCGATCAAAACGATGTTGTTGTTCACAACGATCCCGGCCAGTGCGACAACACCGATGCCGTTCATGACGATCGAGAAAGCCTGCCCGGTGATCATAAGACCAAGGAACACACCCGCCGTCGACATGATGATGGCGATCATGATCAGAAGCGAGCTCGAGATGCTGTTGAACTGGGTGACCAGAATGATGAACATGATGAAAAGGGCCACCGTAAAGGCGTTCATCAGGAAGTCTGCCGATTTCTGCTGTTCTTCATCCTGACCCTTGAATTCGACCGATATGCGCGGATCGATATCAAGGGTTTGCATCCATGCCTTGACCTCGCCAAGCTTGGTGTCGACCAGAACGCCTTCCTGCACGTCGGCCTTGACGGTCAGGGCGCGGCGGCTGTCTACGCGGGTCAGCGTACCGGTTTTGGGTTTGGGGGTGCGCGTGATGAAATTCGACATCGGCACCAGACCCTTATCGGTCACGATCTGCAGATTTTCGAGCTCGTCGAGGGAACGATACTTGGCCGGGTAACGCCCGACAATATCGATTTCCTCGGTTGAGTCATCGGGACGATAGGTCGTGAAATTGATCCCGTTGGTCACCAGTTTGACGACATTGCCAATCTGGTTGATATCAGCACCGAATTTCAAAGCCTGGGCGCGGTCGACTGTGTATTCCCAGTCAATGCCCGGGGGCGACTTGCCGTCTTCGAAGTTGTACATCCCGCCCATTTCCTGAAGACCGTTGACCAGAATGGTCGCCGTTTCATCAAGAAGCTCAGGATAGTATGAACGAAGCTGGATCTGGATATCCTTGCCCTGCGGCGGACCGGCTTCTTCGGCGCGGACCTCGACGTGAATACCCGCAAGATCGGCTGTGTCGGCAAGGATACGTTTTTCAATCTCGCTTGCGGGCGGGCGCATTTGCCAATCGGCATATTCAAGCTGAACCGTGCCGATCACGTCCTCGGATGCTTCGTTGCCACCGGCACCATCGCCGGAACGGGCATAGACCGTATCAAACCAGTGTTCGCCTTCGTGACGGGCATCAAGGGCAAGAATGCGGTCCTCGACCTCTTTAAGCAGGGAATCCTGTTCGTAATAGGACAGGTTGCCGCGTGCACGGACCTGAACCACGGCGACTTCCGGTTCAACCGCCGGGAAGAATTCAACACCCTTGCCAAGCTTGCCAAACGCCACCCAGACCGAAATCAGAATGATGAACGCCGCCGGGATAACCAGCCAGTAGAAGCGAAGCGATCCACTGAGGATACGGACATAAAGCCCGGTTCCACCTTTGACCTTGTGGATGTCATCACCATGATCGGCGGCGATGGCCTCAAGGCTTTCGTTGCTTTCACTGCCCGGTTTGCCAAACCATGCGCCCACGGTCGGCACAAAGATCAGCGCCATGGCAAGCGACGCGGTAAGCGTGAACAGAACCGTAATCGGCAGGAATTTCATGAACTCGCCGACGATATCAGGCCAGAAGGCCAGCGGCAGGAAGGCTGCAAGCGTGGTTGCGGTTGACGCAATAATCGGAAGCGCCATGCGTTTTGCCGCCAGCGGATAGGCCTTGCTGCGATGCAGGCCATCGATCATTTTGCGGTCGGCATATTCAGTCACAACAATTGCGCCATCGACCAGCATCCCAACGGCCAGGATCAGACTGAACAGAACGACGATATTGACCGTCATGCCCAGCGCCCAAAGGATCAGGATCGCCGTCAGGAACGAGCCCGGAATGGCAAGCCCGACCAGAAGACCCGACCGCCAGCCCAGCGCCCAGATGACAACCACCATCACCAGCAGGATCGCAAGGATCACGCTGTTCTGAAGATCGGTCAGCATGGTGCGGATGTCAGATGACTTGTCCTGTGAATAGCTGATTGTCAGGTTCGGCGGAAATGCTTCCTGTGCCTCGGCGGTGACCGCCTTGATCGCATCAATGACTTCGATGATGTTTTCGCCGACACGTTTGGACACTTCAATCGCGATGGCCGGTTCGCCGTTAAGACGCGCAAAGCTTTTTGCGTCCTTGAAGGTCCGGCGGACGTCGCCGATGTCGCGGAACCGAATGACGGAATCGCCATCAACGATCAGCGGCATATCAAGAATGTCATTTATGCTTTCAAACAGGCCGGGTACTTTGATGTTAAAGCGCCCCGTACCGGTATCGATCGCACCGGCCGCCACCAGCGCATTGGAATTGCGCACAAGACTGACGATGTCGATGCCATTCAGGCGATAGGCCTCGATCTTCATCGGGTCGATGATGAATTCGACCAGTTCTTCGCGATCACCGGCAAGTTTGGCTTCAAGCACCGCAGGCAGGCCTTCGATGGCGTCTTTCAGATCGCGCGCCATGCGCAGAAGCGCACGTTCGGGCACGTCACCCGAAAGGGTTACCACCAGAACCGGGAACAGCGACAGGTTGACCTCGTGGACTTCGGGGTCGTCGGTGTCTTCAGGTAGTTCGGATTTGGCGATGTCAACGCGTTCGCGCACATCGGCAAGGGCTTCGTCGATATCGACGTCGGAGTAAAATTCAAGCGTCACCGATGCCCCGTCCTGATAGGACTGGGAGCTCATTTCCTTGACACCTTCGATGGATCGCAATTCCTGTTCCATCGGCCGCAAAAGAAGGCGTTCGGCATCTTCCGGCGATACGCCGTCATGATGCATGGTGACATACAGAACCGGGATCTGAACATCCGGGTCGGCTTCCTTGGGGATGGCGTTATAGCCAACCGAGCCAGCCAGAAGCAGCAGGATCAAAACCAGAATGACGGTGCGCGATCGATTGAGCGCGTGATCAATCAGGGACATTTTTTATCTCCTCATGATACGCGCTATTGCGCGGAGTTTTCCGAAAGGGTCGGGCCGGTATCGTCAGACGCCGTCGAAGGTGCTTCGTCATCCTGCATGATCGGAAGACCATCCTTGTCGGTTTCAAGGTGGACAACCTCAACAGTTGCCCCTTCCTTGACCCAGTCATGGCCGACAACGATCAATTCAAACGTATCGGGCAGACCACCGATCCAGATCCGATCACGATTGCCGCCCTGCAATTCGACAGGCAGGAATTCGACCTTGTTGTCATCGACAATGGCGCGGACGCCAAGTTCACCCTCGTCATTGAGCGTCAGGACCGACGGCCTTACCTGATGGGCCCGTTTGATGCCGACCGGAATTTCAAGTTCGGCGGTCATGCCATCAGGAATGCGCAGATCGGGATTATCAATTTCAACCTCGACCCGGAAGGTGCGGGTGTCATTGTCAGATGCCCGGGCTGTGTAACGGACGATGCCGTCATGGGTGCTGCCGTCAAAAAGCGTAACGCTTGCCAGTTGGCCAAGATCAATCGCGCTGATTGAATGTTCGGGAACATGGGCAACGACCAGCATCGGGTCACCCTGCATCAGGGTTGCGACCCGATCCCCAATTGACAAAAGGTCACCGATCTCGGCCGGCCGTTCTTCGACAATGCCGTCAAACGGGGCGCGGATTTCGGTATTGCCAAGCTCGGTGCGCGCAATCATCAGATCAGCGCGCGCTTCTTCAAGCAGGGCAAGGGTCTGTGCCACACCGGTTTTGGACCGATAATTCTTTTGCGCCAGACTTTCGGCGGCGGAATGTTCAAGTTCACGCTGTGCGACCAGCGCGCGCGCCTTGGCAACACGGGCCTGACGATCACCGGTATCAAGGCGTACGATCAGATCGCCTTTTTGAACGGCCTGACCCTTGATCGCGCCAACTTCAATCACGCGTGCTTCGGTCTCGGCACTGATTTCAACAGAAATGACCGCTTCGGTACGGCCGGTGATGCGCAAATGATCGACGTGATCCACAGCGTGGCTGGTGATGGTGCGTACACTCGCCGTTGTTTTTGCGGCCTTGTTTTCAGTGGTAGCATCTGAGGCGCTGGTTTGTTCCGTTGTCTCATCACCACCCGTCAAATAGGCGCTGCCGATCCATACAACGGTCCCAACGACCAAAAGAATGGCGATCAGGCGTGAAGCATTCATTGTTCTGTTCCCTCAAATATTCCGCTATCGGAATGCGTCAGTGGCTCTGTTGGGCACGTCTTGCGCACAGCGTTCGGTTGCGTCCTAGGACTTGTTGGCCTTGCGCGTCTTCAACTCGTCAAGCAGGCCCTGCTTGTTTTCGCGAATAAACTTCAGCGTTGCATTGCACATGGCCTGTCCCAGTCCGGCAACAAAACAGCATCCTGGTCTGAGTTCGCCGTTTTCATCGCGGGCATTTGATTTTTGATGCGCCGGTTTGTCAGTGTTTTCCGGATCAATCTGTTGGCTCATCAATTCATGACGGGCGGCAAATTCATCAATCAGCGCCTCGGTCAGCTCAATCGGCATTTCTTCGGCAAAGGTCAGCATGAACAAAATGTCGGAACGATAACGATCCTCGGCCGGTCTGGTCTGCAACAACGTGCGCAGAAATGTGCGACGTCCTTCGGATGTCAGTTGATAGATCTTCTTGTCCGGTCGGTTTTCCTGTTCATGTTCAACAAATGTCACCAGACCGTCCTGAGTCAGTTTGGTCAGGGCCGGATAGATCGAACCAAGGGACGCGATTTGAAAATGGCTGAATGTGCCATCTTCAAACATCTTGCGGATTTCATATCCTGTTGCCTCGCCGCCCATCAGGGCACCCAGACATAAAGTACGTACGTCCATCTTGTGTTCTGTATCCTTGTTTACGCATCCGGGACTGAGTATGCCGCGGCGGGGGAAGGTGCCAAAACGACTATATCAATCCGATATATATCGAACTATCATATATCAATTCGATATAGTCAAATAAATATGATGGAACCTTTTGTGACAGCCCTTCAATCTGGACGAAGCATGTTTGGTTCGTGTTACAACATGATTGTTGTGATGATCGGCCACGGGGTCGGGGTATCGTTGGCCATCGGGTGATCACTTTCGCAAACTCGATCCCGGGCGGCGTCCGCCTGTGCATAATCGGACGCCGATAGTGTCCGATTGTGTCTATTGAAACGATATAGTCGATCGGGCTGGACATTGTTCGCCGTCTGAAGATCCATCTGAAAAATCAGGAGTACGCCGGAATGACCGGTTGGACGCATTATGTAAGTGTTGTGGTCGCAGCCGTTGGCGTGGTGCAGGCGGTGTTCCTGTGTTTGATCCTGCGGTCCGAAGGTTCGCGTGCCTTTGGGGCCAACCGATGGATGATGCTGTTTATTGCCGGTGTTGCGCTTAACCTGATCGAAGATGTCGCCGATCCGCTTGTGTCGGCCGATTTTAACGGCTTCTTTGAACTGCTTTTCAAACCAATCAATTTCGCCATTGGACCAGCAATCTATCTGTACTTCCGCGAGATTTCCGGTAATCCGTCCCGCCGTCCGTGGGGCCATTTTGTTTTGCTGCTGGTGGTGTTTAACCTGACTGCCTGGGTTGTGATCCATGGCGGCGGCGGCGCGGTTCTTGGCAGCGGCGCATATACCACAGGTGAACTGGTTGAAGCTTTTTGCTGGGTGGCGATCTTTGTGCAGATCGCGATTTATCTGGTGCTGTTGTGGCGCATTGCATGGCGCTATCAGCGCCAAGCCGAAGAACAGCTTGGCGCGGATCGCAAGGTGATGCAGCGCTGGATCTGTGTTGTGCTGGGCGGGCTGACATTTGTTTTCATCACGGTTGCCGTCGGGAAGATCGTTGGTCTTTACCTGCCAGAAAACCCGGAACTATTTGGCAGCGAGATCGCCCTGGTATTGGTTCTGTTCGCGATGAGCTATGAAATTGCAACTCAGCCGGCGCTGTTTGTGATGCCCGATTGGCCATCCGACGATATGTCTGATGACGTGGATGAAGCAGATGAGTTGCAGAGCAAACGCGCCCCTTCAACAGATGGAAATTTGCCCCCGAAAGCACCCGTGGTCGATGATGGCGCGCCGGATGCTGTTGCCCCGCGTCCGTTGCTTGATCCCGATGGTGTCGACCGGGCGTTGGCACGCCTTAAGGACATTCAGGCGCGGGGGGATATTCTTCTCGACCCGCTGGTGTCCTTGCCGAAACTGGCGCGTGCGGTTGGCATAACACCCAATCAGCTGTCCTATGTGCTTAATCATCATGTCGGCAAAAGCTTCTTTGATTTCGTCAATGCTGCGCGTATACGCGAAGCCCGATCGGTTCTGGTGCTTGAGCCCGATCGTACCATTCTTGATATCGCGCTAAGTGTCGGCTTCAATTCGAAATCGACCTTTAATCTTGCCTTCAAGAAAATCACGGGTGAAACACCCAGTGCGGTGCGCGAGGCAGCAAGACGGGAAGTGTTGTCCGCGTCGGTGACGTCCGAACCGCCAATCGTAGGACCGGATCAACAGCATTGGACGCCAAAGATCGGGTGATTGCGGATGCTGTGGCCTCTTTTTCCCAAGGGGGCATACATGCTGCAACCACGCTTTATCATTCAACCCAATTTCAATTCTGCGACAGACGCGCACGCGGCAAAAGATCTACAGCGCATTCAGCGCTACCGAAAATGGACGCTTCGCGTCGGCGTTGTGCTGCTTTTGGCATTGGTTTGTTTTACCCGTGCAGGATTTGATCGCAACAGTGTTTGGCACCACACCATCCAGGTTATCGGGATGATGGCAATCATGGTCTGCATCGTGGGGCGGGGCTGGTGTTCACTTTATATTGGCGGGCGCAAAAAGACCGAACTGGTGACGTCCGGCCCTTATTCGATGTGTCGAAACCCGCTTTATGTTTTCAGCTTCATTGGTGCATTTGGTGCCGGTGCCCAGACCGGCAGTATTGCCATCGGGTTGGTCTCGGCTGTTTTATGCTGGGCGGTGTTCCGGCATGTGGTTCTGCGCGAGGAAGCCATGCTGGCGGACCGGTTTGGCCGGGCATTCAAACGCTATGTGAATACAGTTCCGCGTTTTCGCCCGACATGGTTCCGCTGGCGTGATGAGAAAGAGATTTTGTGCCGACCAGCCCTGTTTTTGGCCACCACCCGCGATGCGATGTGGTTCTGGATTGCCATTCCTGTGTTGGAAGGTGTCAAAATCCTGCAAGATCACGGGTGGCTGAAACCGGTATTCTGGCTGCCATAAATCCATGATCATATGCAGGGCAGAGATGTTGGGACGCGATCAGTTGATAACGTTCTCTGCCCGGGCTGCTCCCTTTCGGCTTTGCACGCCGTCAGGCGGCGGCGTTATCCGTTGGCCTGCCGCCAAAGGATTTGATCATCTGATTGCGTTCATCTTCACGCAGCGGATCGGAATCAAGGGCAAGGGCGGCTTCAACCACCTGCGGTTCGACCATCAGGACGTCAATACCGTCCTTCATATCCACCTTCGCCCAGAGATGGACATGACATTCCAGCTTGATGTAGCTGCGCATCGCAGCATCAGGATCAAGCTTTTCAAGGGTGTCGACTTCATACTCGCCAGGCGAAAGCAACCCGGGATGGCCGGGCAAGTGGAACGGATGAAAGAACGTCACCGTACGATGGGTTGTGCGGGTTATGCTCATGATCATGGCTCCTTCGAGCATCCGGAAGATGGCCTATAAAGGTGCTGATCTGGTTTTTGTTGTGAATATGCACCTATCGGCGGTGTGGCGGGCGGTATCGTCCGGCCCGCTTTCTTCCGGCAGGTTGTTCTGGCGCCTTAGACGGGTTTGCTCAATCCCCAAGAAAGTCGTGCGTGGTACGGCCACAAAGCGCCATTTTGAGTCAGTGCTGGCCTGGGCCGACACTGAACACATAGTATTAAGATGGGCATTGTCGGGGCAAAACGCAAGATTTTCGGGGGCCTGCGGCAGTTTTGGCCCAAGCTTAAACCCCGCGTAAACTGCCCCAGACATGCACATGCCATTGCGGTAGCACGCGCACATCAAACCATTTGCGCTTTGCCACTTCATCGACCAGCCAGCGATACCGTTCGGTCAGGCCATCGATATCAACACCGTCTGCGCCATCCGGATGCGGCTCGGCAGGCGTTGTATTGACCGGCTGCAAACAGACCGGAATGCCAATGTGAAGGTTCCTCACATAATCGGCAAACATCAGGTCGGCGGCATCGCGCACCGGGAATTTCAAGGTAATGGCCGGACCATTCAGAATGCCATCGGACTGGGCTGCTTCGATACAGGCAGCAAGCGCTTCCTTATCAAAACTGGTCGAGGAACTTGGTGGTTTTGGGCTGATCGTCAGGAAATTGAGGTCGGCAAACCAGTCCTTGGCGATGCTGCCCTGGGTTTCAATCGCAAAGGTAAAACCTTCGTCCTTGCCCATGGTAATCAGGTCGCCCAGTGGTTGGATCGCCGGGTTGCCGCCCGACAGTGTAATCAGGATCGGTTTGCCACCGGAAAGCTTTTTGACTTCGTCCAGAACCTCGGTCGCGGACATCGGTTTCCAGTCCGCCCGAAAGGCCGGATCAACCGCATAAAGCGTGTCGCACCACGAACAGCGAAAATCACAGCCCCCGGTGCGGACAAACACCGTCGGCATGCCAATCAGGGCACCTTCGCCTTGCACGGTCGGGCCAAAGATTTCCGAAATGCGGATTTTACCACGTCCCTCGGAAATGTCGGCAAGGTTGGGATCGTGCACCGTCATGGACGATATTCCGCCCAGGTTTTCGGCGTTTCCGAGACGCGCACCGCCGATACTTCCGGCCAGCGATGATGTGCCCATTCATAAAAGAACAGCGCAAGCCGTTCGGCGGTCGGGTGATCGTGACCAAGAACCTCATTAAGGTGACGGTGATCAAACTCGTCATCAATCAGCCGTTTGAGCGGGCCCAATTCGCGGTAATCACGGACAAAGCCACGTTGATCAATGGCGGCACCCTTAAGCTCCACCTCGACGATATAGTTATGGCCATGCAGGCGCGCGCACGGGTGGTCTTCTTCAAGGCCGCTGAGTTGGTGGCTTGCAGAAAAGGCAAATTGTTTGGTGATGGTGAACATCGGTTTTCTTTCGGTGTCGTCCATTTCTGCCCCCATGAGCATGCGGATCGAGGTCCCCGCCTTCGTGGGGATAACAGTGCCAAATCAAGCAGGTCTGCGGTCGATCCGTCATGCTAGCTTCGGCGGGCATCCAAGGTGCAAATTTTAATTGTATGAGGATTACTTTGCTGCGCAATCGGTGGTGGGCAAGGGGCCGAATTTGCGCGCCATATGGTCGGCACGGGCCTGTTTCCAGTAATCGCGATCGACATAAACGGTCGGATCCTTGACGCGCGCCAGTTCAAGCGCCTCGCGCCGCTCGACACAGGTGCCGCACCGCCCGCAATGGGTTTCCCCGCCCTTGTAACATGACCATGTCAGATCGACCGGCACGCCCAGACGCCCTGCCTCAAGCGCGATATCGGCCTTCGAGACATTTACAAACGGGGTATACAGCTTGACGTCCTTGACACCCTCAAGGGCGTGGTCCTGCATGGTCTGGAACGATTTGATGAAATCGGGACGGCAATCGGGATAGATGAAATGATCCCCGCCATGCACGGCCGCGGCAACCGCATCGGCCCCGGCACTGGCCGCCGCCCCAAAGGCCACAGCCAGCATGATCGCATTGCGGTTTGGCACCACGGTGATGCGCATGGTTTCTTCGGCGTAATGGCCATCGGGCACATCGATATCATCACTGGTCAGCGACGATCCGGTCAAAAGGGCACCGACCGGGGTCAGATCAACGATGTGGTGTTTGACGCCAAGATTACGCGCCGCACGGGCGGCGAAATCGAGTTCCTTTTTATGGCGCTGGCCATAATCAAACGAAATCAGGGAATGGAGCTTGTGCTCAACCGCGACCTTATAGGCCAGCGTGACGGAATCCAGCCCGCCAGAGCAGACGACAATCGTCTTCATAATGATCAGTCTTTCGTGTTTTTAACCTGGTGCTACGACAGGGGAAGGATCATCCTTCCAAGGGGGCGGGGTTTGCCATGCCGGTTGCCAAAACGCAAGCACAAATCCACGCATGCGGCCATGCGTGATGCGCAGGAATGCTTGGGTTTTACACGAAATCAGCGATCAGACGGAGTGGCCGGATCAGGCGCGCTTTGCGCTAAGTACATGAAAACAAATCGGGACCTGAAAATGGCCGTCTTCGATATAGGGCGCCAATGTTTCAAACATCGCGGCATTGATCGCGCCGACTTCCATGTCCGATGATTTGCGCAGAACATTGCCAAACAGCATATCCATTTGCGGTTTCCAGAACGGGGCGTTTTCGGGAATACGGCCAGCCGGGCTGTGGGTTGTCGCTTCAATCCCGGTAAAGCCTGCTTTCTCAAAGCGCATCATGGATTGATCGGCATCGCCAAAGCAGAACGGGTCGAGCCCGGCGGCATCAAACCCGATGCCAAGGATGTTGCCAAGAACCGCATCCATTGCGGCAAACAGCGGATTATCCACAAGCGGCGCCCAGACCATAAACACCGCCTTGCCACCGGGGCGCAGAACGCGGAATGCCTCGAGAAGCGCCTTGTCCGGATCCTCGCAAAACATCACGCCGAAACGGCACGACACCACGTCAAAGCTCTGATCCTCGAACGGCAGTTTTTCCATATTGGCCGGAACAGCCTTGATGTTGGAAATTTCTTCTTCGGCGGCGCGTTCCATCAGCGCATCGCACATGTCAGAAACAATGTCGGACGCAGTTACATGTCCCGCAATTCCGGGGATGTTAGCGCTATCATCCGTGCCGCCGCCCAAGGCACGGGCAAAGGAAAAGGCCGGTTCGCCCACCCCGGATGCCAGATCAAGCACCTCAAGCGGCGCGCCATTACGCAAAGCTGCAAGCCCCGGAAGATCGGCCGCCTCGATCATGTGGCGGTTGATCTTCTCGGCCGCCGGTGCCAGGCGTTCTGCCCAGGTGATCCAGTCGGTCGAAAGGTTTTGCCAGGTCTGGGATGATTTGTCGGCGGCGGTGTCGGATGTGTTGTCGGATGTCGGGGTGGTCATGGTCGATATGTATCCCTTTGCGTTCCGCAAAGACCATAGACTTAAACCCCATGCCGTTTAAAGGATGTTTTGCAGCGCAATGAGGGTCAGAAGCCCCGCGCGGGGGCGCGGGGCTTCCTACACTCGCTGAGAGGTGGCTCTTCAACCTGCCAGCAAGCGTATCAGGTTCTGGCGCATTTCACTGACGCGGGCCAACATCGCGACACTTGATTTGATCAGGATTTGTTTCGATGCGTAGTTGGTCATTTCCATCGCAACGTCGAGATCAAGCAGGCTTGAGCGCGCCTCCTTGACGTTTTCAAGCGTCGAGGCAAGGCTTTCGCTGGCAGCATCCAGACGGTTCTGGTTGGTGCCGATATTGGCCCGTGCGCGTTGCAGATCATCAATCGCGCGCGCCACAGCCTCGATCGCAGTTTGGGCCTTGGCGGATGTGGCAATCGCATTGCTGCCCAGCTCATCAAGGCTTGTCTCCGTGCCGTTTTTGCCCGTACCAAGGGCGGCACCATCAACCGCGGTCGTCGGGATCGAAAGCTGCGCACCGCCGGTATTGCCGCCGCCAAGCTGGAAATAGATCTTGTCAGGCAGTTTGTTGCCCTGATCCTCAAGAACCGAGAAAACCGCGCTGGCGCCAAAAATCTGTGCTGTGGCCGATCCATCGGCACCGGCACCATCGGAGCCCTGGGCCAGGGCGTTGGTGATGGTGGTCGCAATATTGAAGTTCAGGTTCACGTTCACACCGACATCCTCGAAATCGAGTGTCTGTGTTTGACCGGCATTAAGCGCCTTGCTGCCGCCGGAGGCATAATCGGTGATATCGATGCTTTGGGTCCGGTGCGGACTGGTGCCATCGATTTCGGATATCGCACTCAGCAAAATGCGATCCCCGGTTTTGAGCAGATCAAAGCGAAGCTGATTATCCGCCGATCCGTTATCGTTGGCGTCACGAGCCCAGTAATTGTCATCGGTGATGGTGAAATTTGAAAAGCCATTGGCAACCGAAAGAACCTCGGCAGAGCCGCCAGCCTGCAAATCCGAATAATCAAGGGACACATCACTGCCATCGCCGAGCAACTGGATGCCGTTGAAATTGGTTGCGGCCGCAATGCGATTGATCTCGGTGCGCAGGGCGACGAATTCGTCATTGAGAAATCCGCGTTCCGTGTCTGACAGGTTTTCCGATGCGGCCTGAACGGCCAGGGTGTTCATGCGCACCAGCACATCGTCGATGGTGACCATGGCCCCGTCGGCAATTTGCAGCATGGAATTGCCCTGACCGATATTGACAATCCCCGCTGTCAAGGAAGTGGCCGTCGAGTTCAGCCGCGACCCGATGGCCATTGATGCCGCATCATCGCGGGCAGAGACCACACGTTTCCCCGATGACAGCTTGGCAAGCGACCTGTTCGCGGCCTCCTCGGCGCGCGCCAGATTGCGGTGCGCCAGATTGGCCGCGTGGTCGGATATGATATTTAACGCCATAACGCAGTTCCTACCTGAACAAGCAAAGATAAAGGGTGGCGGCGTGGACGACCTCCTCCTGAGATCGGCTGAAGGCAATGTTAATTAGATAAAACTTAAATGGCAATATCTAATATTAGAATCTTCTTAATAGTAACTATCTGAAAAATATAAAAAATATGCCGACCTACGCGAAAGAGGGGGTGTCTCATACGGATGGAAAACAGCCGTTTTGCGGCTGTTAACTTAAACCCGCGATAACGCGCGCCCTCACAGGCATTTTCGCTCCACGTCGACAGGGGACGTAACCCATGAAGGTGCCCGATGGAGCAAGAAACACAACAAGGCCTGAACATCTGGCGGCTGGCGGGGGCATCCATCTTGGCCGGATTGACCTGCGTGCTTTATTTCGGGTTTGTGATTACGCTTTTCGCCGGATTTACCGCCGATATTCAGCGCGATTCCCTGCTGCGTGAACTCGGTGTGTCATCGCCTGGCATGTTGGAACGACTGGTCCTGCAAGCCTTTCACGAAGCCGCCTTGCGCGAAGAGGCAGGCACTTTGCGCGATGATATGCGAGCACTTGATACCAGATCCCTTGAAGAGACCCGGAATGGATTGGCCCTGCGCAAGGATGCGATTGCCGCATGGTGGGACGCGTTTGGCAGCTATTCTCAGCTTGGCGCAACGGTTGCCAGCAATCGCGATGCATTTGACCCCGACTTCGCAGGCGCGTTCCTAAGCGCGCTGAATGCGGCGCATCAATTCGTGACAAGCCAGCAAACCGCCATGCCGACCGACGGGCTGTTTGATCCGCCAACCGGTATGGTCGGTGGGGGCGGTTCAACCCTTGGCCGCGCCGGATCGCCAATGCTTGATGTGCCCTTCGGGGAAAGCGATGCGGACAGGAAACGTCGCGCAGACGGCATTGAAATCATGACCCGGCTTCACGCCCTGCTTGATCACCCGAAATTCACCGACAAAGCCCCGGAAACCCTGATGGATCGCGCCCGCCAGCAAGTCGATGCCATCCGAAGCTCCATGATCCGGTTTGATGAGAAAAACGCCCGCGCCCAGATCGAATGGGCCAATATCCGCGCCGAAAACCAGCACGCCGCCAAGCTTAGAACGAGCTTGCAAAATGAGCTGGCCGAGATCGAGGCAGAGATCAGGCGTCAGGACGAAGAGTTTGGCGAGGATACGGTTTCGCTGGTCGCCCTGTTTCAACATCCCGTAGGCCATATGCTGTCCTATTTGATCCAGTTGCCCACCATCATGCTGACCTTGTTGGTCACCGTCGCGGCGGGCGGATTGGGCGCGGTGGTTGCCTTTACCAGACAGAATTTCGGCCAGCCGCCCCCGCCCAAAATACTGCCCAAAATACTGCCCAAAACACCACCCGATGAAAATGCCACGGATGACAACGCCGCAGATCAAAAAGCCATGGATCAAACCGCGCCGGACGCAGTACCAGCGCCGCAGGCCGAAACGACGCCGCGGCTTCAGGGATGGGCACAGCTTGGCAAAAGCCTGAAACCTGCCGCAAGGCTGCTCGTCATGACCGGGGAAGGGATCGCTGCCGCCATGGCCATCTTCCTGTGCACAGAGGCAGGTGTGCTGATGGTCAGCCAGGGCGGACCCGACGGATCAGGTCAAATCGACATCAGCCCGTTTCTCGTGACCTTCATGGCTTTTGTGTCGGGCTTTATGGCCGAAGACGCTTTTGCCCGCATTCAAGCTGCGGGGCAAAAACTGTTTCGGGTTACTGATGATCATGATCTAGGTCAGGGTGTTGGGCGGGGGTCGTAACCGGCAAAAGAAAAACCGGCCCCAAGGGAGCCGGTTTTAATTTGTGCGAACGAGATGTTTGGAGCGTTAGCCGTTGGTGCCGTAGCGCGGCGCGTTGCGCTGGGCATTGCTGCCAGCTTCGGCGTAGGCTTGGCTTGCCTGTGCGGTCTGGGTGACCTGCGATTGCAGGACCTGTTCATCGCGTTCCGGCGTTGCGGCTTCGGCGGCTTCTTCTGACGCGCTGCTGTTAAACAGCTCGGTCAGGCGCTGCTCGATGCTTTGCAGGCCTTCATTCAGGCGTTCTTCGGTCTCGTTGATATTGCCGTTGATTTCGTCATTGAGCGCGCCCAGTCCGTCAAGGATGGCGCGGGCGTCTTCAAGACCGGCCTGAATGCCACGGCTTGCCTGATCAAAGATTTCGCGTGCTTCGGCCTCGGAACTTGCGTTCGATGCAATCAGATCGCCAACACGGGCGAGAATGCGGTCAGCAACGCCTTCTGGCGTGTAATCGTCGGGATTAACACCCTGGATCGACAGGCCGGTGGATTGCAGGCTTTCATTGATTGCGGCAACGATATTGTCCGCCGACAGGCGGTTCGCCGATGCAGAAGACAGCGAAACAGACGTCGCAGCGGCAAAGGCGGACGTGCCATTATTGTTGCCAGCTTTTTCAGTATCGCCCTGGCCCGGCAAATAGGATTGTGCCGAACGCGTAGACGCGCCGGATTGTTGGGATGACAGACCACCAATGGTGATATCCATAATCGTCCTCCCTGGACGGAGAGCTTTGAGAGCTGTGCTGCCAATCAGCACTTTTCCAAGCAAGCTTGCGCGACAGCTTCGCGCGCGAACAAAGACTTGGCAAATTTCACCTTTTAATATGGCATGGATAGCCGGGAAAATCCAGTGTTGTTGTATCAGGGCTGATGTGCAAGTTCGGGTTGATGGTGGGACACGGGCGTATGCATTCCGCCCGGTTGGTGCGGGCGGTTGGCGGCGGGGGGCGAATGTTTGGAAAAATCGTCGGGTTTTCGCCAGAAATCTCGTTATCTGATGTTGCACGTCGATCAAAGCGCGCTTATGAACACAGCTTAAGAATATTTTGGAACCCGATCCGGGGGAGGCGCGCCATTTGGGCGGCGCCGGACGCCAGGGTCGGAGTTGGACAGGCAGGAGTTGATTAAGCGTGGCGAACTATCAGGAAAGTGCGCGGGAATTTGAAAAGCGCTGGCAGGATTACTGGCGGGAAAACGATACCTATCGCACGCCAAATCCCGGCGATGCCGATTTCGACGCAAGCAAAAAGAAAAGCGTCATCCTGGACATGTTCCCCTATCCAAGCGGGGTTGGCCTGCATATCGGGCATCCGCTGGGCTATATCGCGACCGATGTAAAGGCGCGGTTCGAGCGCATGCGCGGCAAAAACGTTCTGCATTCCATGGGCTTTGATGCCTTTGGCCTGCCAGCAGAACAGTTCGCTATCCAGACCGGCCAGCATCCGCGCATCACGACCGAAGCCAATATCGAAAACATGCTGCGTCAGCTGCAAGTCATTGGCCTGGGCCATGATCCGCATCGCCGTTTCGCCACGACCGATGTCGATTATTACAAATGGACGCAGTGGATCTTCCTGCAGCTGTTTAACAGTTTCTATGACCCGACTGTTGAATGGAAAGGCCCGCAGGGGCAGGTGATCAATGGTCGTGCGCGCCCGATTGCCGAGCTGCGCCCGTTGCTTGAATCCGGTGAATGGTTGCTTGACGAAGATGGCGTGCCGCAGCCGAAATCGGTGATTGGCGAAGGCACCAAAGCCGAAGGCAAAGAGATTGACCGCGCGATTGATCGCGGGCGTCTGGCCTATGTCGATGAAGTGCCGGTCAACTGGTGCCCGATGCTGGGCACGGTTCTGTCGAACGAGGAAGTCACCAACGAAGGCAAGTCCGAACGTGGCGATTACCCGGTTTATAAACGTCCGCTGAAACAGTGGATGTTGCGCATTACCGATTATGCCGATCGTCTGGTCGCCGACCTTGAAGGGCTTGATTGGCCAAATGGCGTGGTCGAGATGCAGAAAGGCTGGATCGGCCGTTCTGTCGGTGCGCGGGTGAACTTCCCGGTCAAAACCGTGGACGGTGCAGACGACAAGATTGCGGTTTATACCACCCGTCCGGATACGATCTTTGGCGCGACCTATATGGTTCTCGCCCCTGAGCATCCGCTGGTTGATAAACTGACCGTGGCGGATAAAAAGGCCGACGTTGCGGCATACCGTGCGCAGGCGTCCGAGCTTAAGGCTGTTTCGGCCAAGGATGATGCCGAACGTGAAAAGACCGGCGTGTTTATTGGCGCGCATGCGACCAACCCGGTCACCGGTGAAGAAATCCCGGTCTGGATTGCCGACTATGTCCTGATGGGGTATGGCACTGGGGCGATCATGGCGGTGCCGGCTGGCGATCAGCGCGACTTTGAATTTGCCCATAAATTTGGCCTGCCGATCAAGGCGACGACCAAGCCGTCCGACGCTTGGCTTAAGGAAAATGCACCGGCAGATGCGGCGGATGCTGATGCGGCAACGCTTCTGGCGCGCTATGAAGCAGAGCCGGGTGCATTCAAACTTGCCCAGACCGAAGTTGGTGAGACGATCAATTCCGCCAATGACGAGGTTTCAATCAACGGGCTTTCGACCCCGGATGCCAAGGCCAAAATCATCGAATGGATGGAAGGCAAGGGCATTGGCCGTGGTCGCGTGCAGTATAAGCTGCGTGACTGGCTGTTCTCGCGTCAGCGCTATTGGGGGGAGCCGTTCCCGGTTCTGTTCGATCAGGAAACCGATCAGGTTCACGGCATTGCCGAGGCGGCCCTTCCGGTCGTTCTGCCGGAAATGACCGATTTCAAACCGAAATCAAACGAAGACCCGAATTCCGAGCCGGAACCGCCGCTTGCACGCGCCAAGGACTGGATGGAAGTCACCGGGATTGTCCTTTCCGATGGGGCGGTTTTGCCGGTCGATGCAGAAGTTGGCACCAAACACACCCATGAGGGTGCGGAATATGAAGTGCGCGCGTTTAAACGCGATGCCAACTCCATGCCGAACTGGGCGGGGTCTTGCTGGTATTACCTGCGCTATTTCGATGCCAAGAATGATGCCAAGTTTGCATCCGATGATGCCGCGGCCTATTGGGCAAACAGCTCGGACAAGGATGGCAATGCCCTTCCGGGTGCGGTTGACCTTTATGTCGGCGGCGCGGAGCACGCGGTGCTGCATCTGCTGTATTCGCGTTTCTGGCACAAGGTCCTGTTTGACCTTGGTTATGTCGCAACGCCGGAACCGTTCCAGAAGCTGTTTAACCAGGGTATGATCACGGCCGATGCCTATACCGATGCGCGTGGTGTTTATGTCGACATCCATGATGTTGAAATGCGCGATGTCGATGGCAAGAAGGTGCCGTTCAACGCCAAAACGGATGAGCAGCTGATTACCGTGCCGGGCAAGATGGGCAAGCGTTATAAAAACGGTATCCCGCCCGAGGAAATCTGCGATCAGTACACCATCGATACGTTCAGAACGTACGAGATGTATATGGGGCCGCTTGATAGCTCCAAACCGTGGCAGTCGGATGCGATTGTCGGCATGATGCGCTTCTTGTCCAACGTCTGGAAAGTCACGACCCAGATGGAGCGGACCGATAGTGTGGATGGCAAGATCGAAACGCTTCTGCACAAGACGATTGCCAAGGTGACCGGCGATATTGCCGATTTGCGTTTGAATACCGCGATTGCAGCCTTGATCGAACTCACCAATGCATTGACCAAGCAGAATGCGGTGCATGATGACCATGCCAAGGCGCTTGCACTCATGGTCGCACCGTTTGCCCCGCATCTGGGTGAAGAGCTGATGAGCCGGATGGCAGCTGATGAATTCGGTGCCAAGAAATCGGTGATCAAGTTCGACTGGCCGGAGTTTGATGCCGAAAAGGCCAAGGATGACGAGTTCGAAGTGCCGGTTCAGGTCAATGGCAAGAAGCGTGGTTCCGTGATGGTCGCGGCCGATGCCGATCAGGCCACGGTCGAGGCACTTGCCAAGGCCGACCCGAATGTGGCCCGCCATCTTGAAGGCATGCAGATCGTCAAGGTGATCTATGTCGCCAAGCCGACCCCGAAACTGGTCAATATCGTGGTAAAGGGCTAAGCCCAGACCGCGAGGATGGATTTTACGAGAAGGGCATGTTGCTTCGGCAGCGTGCCCTTTTCTATTGGCGCGGGTTAGCGGTCGGCAAAGATGGCTTTGGGGTCGCAATCGCTGATGATTGCGGAGGCCGGCAAATCGCGTTCAATGATCTTTTGATCTGGCAGGAGGCTTGCGCGGCCAAACAGTTTTGCCAGGCTCCCGTCGCACAGCATTTCATAGATTGCCTTGTTAAAGGCCTTGCGGTTCTCAATCCCGGCAAGATCGGCCTTGAACAGGATCAGGACATTTTCGCTGGTGACCGGATCCTCGCTGACAGAGATCGTGTCTTCAAGGCCAAGCAACTTTAGGACATGGTTGCCCGAAAAACGTTCGATGATGGCGGCATCGAGGCGGTTGCTGGCAATCATGCGCAACAAAAACGCATCGTCGGGCACGCGCTCAAGGCTGAGTTCTTCGCGATCGAGAATGTAGTCAGGGTAATGATAGGCGGCCAGCCCAACGCGTGTGCCATCAAGGTCTTCGAGCTTGGTAACATTGCCATGACCAAATTGATCAGTGCTGTAAAAAATCAGATTTTCGCGACGATAAAACGGGACAGAGGCCAGCGAGACCGGAATTTCAGAAAGTGACGGATATGCGCCTAGCGCATCATATTTACCGCTTATGAAGTCCTGTACCGCGCGCCGTACCGGCAGAATGTCAATGACGACGTCAGTGTCCGACCGCCTTGCTATTTCCGCATACATATCGATGAAAACGCCTTGATCCTTGCTTTCCGCCATCAACGGAATATAGGGAAAAACCACCCGGATCGGTGACGTTGATGGCGCGGCCAATACGTGTCCGGTGAACATTAGAAGGCAGCCGAGGGCGGCGGAAAGAAGACGCATATAATAAGGTACATGTGTTGTGAGGCTGTAATGGAAACTAGACCACGTTCCGGGAGGCGGCACAAGCGGCAGTGTCTCCTTTGGTGGCGATTGCATTTGGCATATCTTATGGCCGCATGTTTACGTTTGATGTCATTTAGAGACAGATATTCCATCTTAAATAGGGACATTGGAAGGCCGTTGACGTCGATGAACACTAATTGGCCACAGTCAACTTTATTCGTCCTGATAAAGATCAAGCTCGCGCTGCAGTTTTTTCGTCAAACCTTTGGCGACAATTCGGTGCGAGCTTTTTAAATGATCCTTCAGGTCATCATCGCTTAAGCCCGGCGCATCGTAGTGTTGTATCCACTTCATGCCGCGCGATGCCAGATAGGGGGCCGGGCGCAGGCCGGGCATATCTTTCAAGACTTCATAGCCGATTTCGGATGTCTTGAATGTGACACCCAATGTCTCTTTTGTGGCCCAGCCGCCAATCGCGAACACCTTGCCGCCGACCTTCCAGACATCCGCGCCCCCCCACTGAACAACGTGGGTTGTCTGTGGCAGGGATTTGCAAAAGGCGTTGAATTCGTCCCGATCCATTCTGGCCATCCTGTTCATGCGTTTGCCGTCGGTTTTGATGGTACGCAATCATCTACGGAACGTCAGTGATTTTCGACAATGCTGTGAACCCGTTGGCGCAGTTTTTCGGCAAACCTGTCTTGGTGGAAGTTCTGTCGGCACATCTGATAAGCTGCATCGCGCATTGCGGTTGTTTTCTCCGGTGAACCGATTGCTGCGCTGATCGCATTAGCCAGTTCTTCAGGGGCTTGTGGCGGGGACAGTCGCCCGGTTTCGCCGTCCCGGACAAATTCGGGCAGGGTTGCGATGTTACTTGTGATCACCGGCACATTGGCTGTCATCGCTTCGAGCACGACAAGCGGTTGGGCTTCGTTGGGGTAGTGGCTGGGAAAGATGAAGAGGTCGGAGTTTTCAAAGGCTCCCTGCCGTTCAGGATCGGAAACCGGCCCCAAATATGTTGCTGCCGCATGCATCTGATATTTTTCAAGTAATGTGGCGAGCTCGGCTTTACTGATGTCGCCTTCGGCCCCGGCAACCGTCAAATGGCAAATGATGCCTTGCGCGCGCAGGATTGCACAGGCGGCAAGCAGGGTTTCGATGCCTTTGGCATGAAACAGGTTGGACAGCCATAAAAGCCGGATCGGATCATGGGGCACCCATTGTTTGGTGGCTGGGCCGACGAAGGCTCTATCATCCAGGCAGTTGGCGATGATGGCAGACTTGCAATCAAGGCCTTCGATTTCTGTGCGCAAGCTCTTGCCGAGCAGGATGACGGCTTGCCCTTTGAAAACCGTCTTCTGAAGTAATTGAGACCATTTTGATCTTCGCATTTCGGCAAGACCGCGACCATGCAGGTGCAGGATTGAATGCACATGAAAAAGCTTGGCCAGAAGCACATACAGGCAATCGCGGTAATAGGCGAAACCACTCGGCGCAAAGCAGATATAAAGCGCCTTGGCGCGTGGTAATGCCCGGATCAGTCGCAGCCACAACCAAACCGCCAACCCGATCTTGCGCACCGAAAATCGATTGACCTCGGTCACTGTTCGGGCGAAGCGCATTTCAATGACATGCAAATCGAACTCTTTTGCCAAGGCGTTGATGGCAATCCGGTTCATTTGGGCCGCCCCGTGCATGGGCGGCGGCAACTGAACCATGGCGATGACTTTCGGGCGGCTGGTCATCGAACGTCCTTTGCCGAAAACAATTGCAACTCGCGAAGTTTGGCAGCCGCCAGCCAGATCGACCAAGGCAGGTCAGGTTGGTAACGCGAAAGAACGGAAGCGCGCGTTTTCTGATAGAGCGCGTCCGGTATCCTTGCGAAATGGCGGGTGCCCGGATCAAGGGTGCGTTCGATCAGGGGCAGGCTTAGCCGGCTGATGCGGGCCTTGGCAACGCAGCAGGCGCGCAGATAGAAATCCAGATCAATGCAACAGGGTAAATCCGTGACATAACCACCCGCGCTGGTCCAGACAGAGCGATGCATGGCAAGTGAGGAATGATGCAGTGGGTTGCTGAAGTAAAGCCGTGCGGGTGAAAAATGCTGTATGGCCGCCAAAGTCGGTCGCCACGGATCGGACATGGCGCGCGCGAAGACAAGTTGATTGTGGTTATTGGAAAGCACATCAACTTGCCGATCCAGTCGACTGGCCAAGGAAATGTCATCGATATCCTGAATGGCAATCAGATCGGTCGAGCTGTTTTCAATCGCGAGGTTAAGCGCGGCCCCCCGTCCAATTTTGCCGGGATAAAGGATGATCAGTCGCGGATCGTGTTGCCAGTCCGTTGGTATGGCAAGCGGGGGTGTGGACCCATCATCGACAATCACCGCATGATCACCAAGACCGAGTATCTGTCGCAGATTGCTAAAATAGCGATCCCGATGGGCGTCGCCATCGCGCACAGTTGTGATGATGGTGATTGGATCACGCATCAGAATCTCCCCAAGAGATGGTCAGGGTGGCGCAACTCTCTTGTCCTGTCTTCGTACTAATCCGTGTTGCCGGACCAGCAGCGCTGAATGTCGCTTGTGGGATCATGTGTAGCTGGGCGTTCGAGGTCAGCTTTATTCCGAGTTCTGGACAGATGATGGTGTCTTTCGCGATCTGAGTCAGGCCGATGTTGCCATCAATCAGAATTCGGAAGAGTTCGACTTCGTTAGCTGCGCAGTCGGGAATCTGATCAGAGATGATGACGCGGGCGTTTTGAAACTCGATTGCTCGATGACCAACAATACCTGCAAGCTCGAAGCTTACATCAATCTTGTTCTCAGATATCTGGCGGGTTTGAAGAAAGCGGGAGAATTCGGTCTCGCCAATGGCGGGAAGCGGCTGTGAGGCTTCGTCATAAAGGCTGGATGCATCCTGTTCGCCGCCGGTTGGTGGAAGGAAGATGCGGACAGATTTTCCTTGGCCCGAAACAATGACGGGCGCGCCAGAGACATCAAAATTTTGTCTGCCACAAAGCGTCATTTGCGCGTGATAGTAAGAGGATGAAAACTGCGCGACTAATTTGGTCGAGGTGGTTTCCGATGCGGGTGAACGGATGTGTTTTGGCGCTGGCAGTTGTGAAGCCTTCAGTAGCCAATAACCTGCAAAGGCGAGGTAATCATCGTGGCGGTTATAGCTGTACCATCCCGGTGTTTGTGGATTTTCGGGGCCGGGATTTTCGGGCAACGGGGCAGGTGCCATTAGGTTCAGTGGCAGTTGTCCGGCTTTAAGAAGTACCTCTTCCAACCGATGCAGGATTGCCTCTGCTTCGTCGCGGTATCCGGTTTTTAGCAACACATAAAGCGCGCAGGCCGCGCCAAAACTTTGCCCAGCACCACGTCCGAGCAGATTGACAAATCCATGGGTCCCAGCAAGTTGTGCCAGCATTTCGGTGGCCCGGTTGGCAATCCGTCGATGGTGTTTATGGGGGCTGTCAGACAGAAGTGCTGTGCAAAAGGCATGGTATTGTGCGGAGAAGCAGTCTGGTCGATCCATCAAAACTGGTGCACGCCAATAGCGAAGCAAGATGAACCCGAAATGGGCGTGGTTGAGGAGCTTCGCGGTTAGTCCAGCATTTCGTTTCTGTCGCTTGATCAGCCCAAGTATCTGCCAGTTGGCGACATCGGGACGTTGCGGTTTCGTACCCCGAAGGATGTCGGTGATGGTATCCGATGACAGGCCAGGCGTATCCAGCAACGCATATTCGATGAATTCGCGGTGCCAGGTTTTATCGCGCGGCTCTGATCGCAAGGCATCAAGGGCGCGGTCGATATTGGGGCCAAATTTAACAGGATCAATCCGGTGCCAGAGATTGACGGCGAAGGCCTTGGCGTAAAAGTCCGGGTGTTCAAAATGCCCAGTCGTCAGTTGACGTGTTGCAAGATCGTCTGCAATCCGCTTGGCCAGATTGAGGCAGCTTTTGCGAAGCGCGTCATGGGTTACTGAAAGTGACATGTCACCTCCATCGACAGGGACTGGCCTGCTTTGAGGCAGTTCAGGGGTACGGCCTGAATTTCAGGGCAGTGACGGCCCATGCGTTCGCGCAAACGCCAGATCAGCCTTTTGAAAGCCGGCATACGCCAGAGCAAAGCTGAAAACCAACCCGGTGCCGATAGCGTGAAAAATCGGTTTGCCCAGCGCAGCCAGACCTGATCAACCGGATCATGGGGCAGCAGGCGGGCATGGATGATCCAGTGATCGTCGCGATCGCGCAGATACATGTAGGGATCAAACCGGCCCACCCCATCGACGTGATCCAGTGTCACGGAAATTGTTGCGCCATCCTGCCCGATCAGTTCGGCCTCATTGGTCGGATAAAGACGGTATTTGTCGCTGTTGGTGTGTTGAACTGTTTTGTCTGCGATGCGCCCGTGTCTGATGGCGGTTTTGTCAAAAACCAGCCGGATGACGGCGTCTTGCAGCAGGATGTCGTCTAGTGCCTGAATGCGTAGCTTAAGCCCGACTGTGTTTGAGGTGGGCTTACGGGTTTCGTACGCGATACGTATTCGCCCCCCAGAAAGGTGCCAGATGTCGCCGACCTGTTTGGCGTTTCGCGGTTGGTCGGTGAGTGTCACGAAGGAATGCTGGTCCGAACATTCCAGCCCCCACGGGCCAAAGGTGATGTCACCATATTGGCCGCTGATCAGCTTATTATTTGTGATGGTGACGGTCGGTTTCGTCATGCCATGACCTGCCGTCTTGTTGCGACTTTTTGGCAGGCCAGCAGGATCAGAACCAGACAGGCCAGGCGAAATTCGATCAGCATCATAATGTCGGGTGCGAGTTCGCTGGTCGGCATGGCCGATGACGAGATGATCATCAGTGCAAGGCATCCCCAACCCAGCCATTTCACCGATGAGATTTCCTGCAAGATCAGGATTTGTCGGGCGATGAAAGCCATCAATACCGGCCAGGCTGCACCAAACTGAAGGACCGTGATCAGATCATCTGACGGGCTGGTATAAAAAAGATCGGCCAATTTGCCTGGCAGGAACAACAGCAGGCCTGCGATCAATACCATTGGTGCCAAAAGCCAGATGTCACGTATTTGGCCCACCTCGTTTTTGGCAAACAGGGTTGAGGTAATGGCCGCAATCAGCCCGGCGCAAAACAGGAAAACGCGCTGGGCCAGAAACAGCGGATCGTTGTCTGTGCCCAACAGGACAAAGTCGAGGTTTGGCAGGAACCCGGCGAGCAGGGTAAAGCCGACAAGGCCGAATGCGCTGGACTTGCGGGCAGGCTCGGCGTTGGTGGAATGACTTGGCGTTTGTTCAAATGCAAATGCTGTTGCGAGGGCAAGGCTTGCCAGAGAAACCGCAGGTGAAATGAGGTAAAGTGCTACATCTGAATGGTTGAGCGATGCCCAAACCGCCACCATTATCCCGCATGCCTGGCCAATAACCGCAATCATGCCAAGCCGTGAAAAGCGGGTTTTGGCTGCAATCATCCAGTCGGGCGAAAGGGCCGCAGCAACCGGTATCAGGATTAGTGGCCAATATTGCGCAAGCGGAACGCTGGTTGTCGCGACGATCAGGATCGAGGCGAACCCTGAAATCAGGAACCTTGTTCCGACAACATGCATGGCCAGTCCAAAGGCCGCATTTTGTGCCAGTCGCACCAGAAGCGGACCACTGCCAGCCTGTGTTGCCGTAACCGCAAGACCGACCATGGCGAGCAATTGGAAATAGGTGCCAAGATCGGCCTCTGAATAGGCATGACCGATCAGAACAAGGATTGCCATACCGCCCAGCCGCGCAATCATATTGGCGCCGATCATCCACACTGGATATAGCCGAAAACCCGCTGATTTTAGTAGGGCTGACCATCTAACCATGGCGCGACAGAATGGTTTCATATGCATGATCAACCCGCGTGCCATAAGCGTGGCGAAGATCGCGGGCGATTTGATCACGCGCCGTTTGGCCGATGGTTCGGCGCATCTCGGCCAGGGTGATCAGTGTGGACGCGGCTGTTACAAGCGCATCCTGATCCCTTGGCGGGATGATAAGGCCGCTTTGATGATTGATGACCGGACTTCCGGCATCGAACGTGGTGATGACGGCACAACCGGCTGCCATCGCCTCCATGGTGGCAAGGCTGCTGCCCTCCGTCAGGCTGGGAAAGACAAAGATGTCGGAAGACAACATGTGATTGGCAACCTGATCGTGCGGCAGAGGCCCAAACCACTTCACGCCGTCGGGCATATTTGAAAGCAGGCCCTTGGCACAGGATTGTGCCGCGCCGATCAGGGTAAGCTCGACCCTTAAGCGGAACTGGCGGCGGATGGTTTTCCAAGCCGCCAGAAGATGGGCTGTGCCCTTGGCAAGCGACATGTTGCCAACATAAAGAAGCCTAATGACCGTATCATCGCGCGCGAAACGTTTCCGATCCAATAGCGCCTGACAATGGGGTGATGTGAAGGGGACCAGATATATCTTGTCAGGTGCTATGCCAGTTCTTTGCAGACCGTCCGCGACCGTATCCGAGGGCGCAAATACCGCATCGGCAAATCGGGCTTCGGCCGTGCGTCGACCGGCAAGGAAGGCGGATATCTCGCGGTGGGTGCGGCCGTGGGATGCATATTCGCCGACAAGCTGAACATGGCGGGTTTCAGCCAGTTGGCCGGTGACATCGGAAATCGTGATCATATTGCGTGCCTTTGCGCGACGCATCGCAGGCAGGCTGTAATTGCCCTGCCCATGCAGGATGTCAGCGTTCGGCATGTTAAAGGCAGCCAGCAGCGATAGGGGAATATCAGAATAAAGATTGCACGCCGGTAACCGAAGCTTTTGGGCCGTTTTGCCAAGCAGATCGGGCAGAAGGTGGCGGCCGGGGATATTGCAAAGTGCAGTGTCAACATGGCGTGATGGCGGGCGGATAAGACCCGTACCGTCATGGCGCCAAAAACTGTCCCAACGCACCAGCCGATCCTGATCGGCGAGGTGCTTGGCCAGAATTCTGGCCTGATCGACACGGCTGATCATCCAGACCGAAGGTTCGGATTTCAAGCTGCGATTGCGGTTTGGCGTGATCATCCCCACCGCCGCATGTCCGGGTTATGATTAACCGCCTGATGAACTGCCTGCCACATGGTGTCGCTGTGATGGGCGGGGGTGTTATTGGCAATTGCCCTTGCTTGATGCAGGCGCGTGTCCTCCAGAAGTTGCGGAGCATCAAGAAGGTGTTTGCAGGCCGTGATCCAATCTTGTGAATTATCGATCGGCAGGATTTCGGGGCCGCGCAAAATATCCGGGGCGCACCCGATGAGTGAACTTGCCAGCGCCACCGCACCACAGGCAATCGCATCAATTACACCAACGCCATAGGCATCATTTCGGCTTGGGAAAAGGGCGATCTTGCTGTTGGTCAGAATGGCTGGGAGTTGATCGGCGGGAAGTTGTCCGAATACATCCACCGGGTCACCAAGGCCGGAAGACTGTGTGAGCCTTGTGGTGTTTTTAATGTTGGTACTGCCAACGATGGCGATGCGTTTTGCAATGCCTGCTTGAGACAGTTCTGATGCGATCCGCATGAAGACGTCAAAGCCCTTTGAGACTGTCGTGCGACCACACCAGATGATGTCGTATTGTCGTTCCGCCAAGTTTTGATTGGCGGAAATATCGGGCAAGGGAAATGACGGTGGGATGGGGGCGATCCAAATATGATCAGGCGATGCGGCATGGCCTTCGAACCACGCCGCACCGCGCGAACTTGCGGCGACAAAGCTGTCGGCACGGGCGATCATGACCCGGCGTAATCTGCGCCGAAGCGGATTGTCATAGGTGGCATCGGAGCCTGCCCAGCCATCGAATTGCAGAACGGTTGGAACTCGGTGTTTCAGCGCTTGGTTTTGCGCCTGCCATTGCGCGATGCCAAAACCGTTCAAAATCAACGCATCACTTGGTTCCCGGCAAACAGCCCGTGTGACGCCAAACGGAAGTGATAGGGTTCGGTTTTCACCAAGGGGAATTCGCACGCCCGGCAAGGTCATATAGTCAAATGCGGGTGTTGTGATTGACCAGTTGCGTTGTGGTTCGCGATGTTGGGTACATAGTACACGCAAACCTCCGCCTGCGGCCGCCGCGCGATGATGAAGCGCGTTATAGGCATCAGATCGGTAGGGTGGCACAAGGTTTGTCAGTAAAGTCACCCTCACCGCGGCGATCACCTTGAGATGCTAATATTGCCTGCAACTCAATCATAAGTTACCATTCAATTCAACCAATTAGCCGTGACTTAAATCGTTGACGGCGGCGAAAGACGGATGCCAACAGCAGGAACTTTGTGTTTCTGCCGTTTTCAAGTGTCCGGCCGGGGTGACAGGGGTGGCACATGCGTGACGAACTCAAAGGGCACAAAGCTGCCTTCTTCGGGTTGCCGCTCGATACGAGACGACGCCGTCTCGTCTGTGCCGATATCGCCTTGAGGCTTCGCGAAGGTACGGCGACTGCCAACCAAGCCTGTTTTCGTCATCAGTGCCTGAATGCGACCAAACTGCCCGCAGCCGTGCGCGATGATCAGTTGTTTGCAGCACTTTCGCGCGCAGATTGCCTGTCGGCGGATGGCATGGGGATTGTGTGGGTAGCCCGCCTGTTGGGGATCAGGGTTGCCGAGCGTGTGACGGGCATTGATCTTATGGCCGATCTTCTGGCGCAGTTCGCTCAGGATGGCACGCGGGTTTTCCTGTTGGGGGCGCGTCAGGATGTGTTGGATCAGTTGCAGGGGACATTGCCTGCACGTTTCCCCGGTTTGATCATCGCGGGTACCCATCACGGTTATGAGCCCGATGATGAAAAGTTGGCCGATTGTGTTGCGCAGGCCAGACCAGATGCCGTTTTTGTCGCCTTGCCATCCCCGCGCAAGGAGCTGTTCGTTGATCAGTATGCGGCCAAGACCGGATGCCGTTTTGCCATGGGTGTTGGCGGGGCGTTTGATGTTCTGGCTGGGAATGTCCGACGCGCCCCGGTTGTCTGGCAGCGGTGCGGGTTGGAGTTCCTTTGGCGTGTCTTGTGTCAGCCACGTTACATGATCCCGCGCTATGGGCGCGGGCTTTGGGCATTTGCCCGCCTTGTCGGGCCAAGGATTGTGAGTTCTCAAATCCGGCGCATTTGGCGTGCATTGCAGAAAGCGGCAACCATTTCGGTCATCTTTATGATGCTGACAACGGCCGCCGATTTACAGGCGCAGCCGACAACCACAGCAGCATTTGATTTAGAAAACCGGCAGGCGGCGATCAGTTGGATTGAAGCCGAAATCGCGAAGGTCGAAGCCACCGAAGACGTGGCCAAATTGATTGACGCACTTGTCGGAGCTGTGCTGTCAGAGGATCGCACCAACCAACAATCTGACATCAATTGGCAGGTGGCGGAGGCAAGCCTTAAAGTGCTGCTTGGTCTGTTTGATGTGGTTCTGGGCGGTGGTAGTAGCCGTTTTTTGCTAGAGACCGTGCTGGGTGGGGTGGTCCTGCGTCTGCTTGATCTTCATCCCGACCCGGGGCGCCTTTCGGAAATCGTCCGGGGTAATTCTTCGGATTTGGCAGAGCGCCTGTTTGAACGCAATGCCAATCAAGCACGGATATTCGCAGGCGAACAGCAATCATTTACCGCAAGCATCGAGCCCGAAGTAGCACCGCGTGTTGTCGGTTCGGTGCGACTACCTGAAACCGAACGGGCGCTGCGTTATTCGCTTCTTTTCGTTGGTGGCCCGCGAAACCCCGTCGTCGATAGCTATTGGGGTGTTGAGGATTATCAGGAACCAATTGGAATTCCAGAGCTTGAGGATGCAAGCCCGAGATGACAGAGCATCCCAACCATCCCGTCGCGATTACCAGCGTCGCGCAAGAACGGTTTGATCCGTCCCTGCGCGATTTGTTGAGCATTCTTTGGCAACGGCGCGGGGTTGTGGCACTGACCTTTGTTGTGGTCCTGATCGCGCTTCTGAGCGGGATCGCCAATTGGCAGGGGGATTATCGATCAGTCACCGAAATCGGGCTTTCTGCGAATGTGGAAATCGCGGAACGCCAGATGCCAGCGGCATTCAACAGTGACCGGCGCGTTGTGACCGCCCAGGAAATCGAAACGGCAATCGCCGAAATCAAAGGGCAAGGAACACTTTCCACCGCACTTTCGGTTTTGCGCGGAGAGGGTGTCTCGCTGACGGATACGCCCATATCCAGTGATCTCGAAACAGACGGGATCTCTCATCTTCGCAATGCTTTGGAAACCGCCCGGGTTGGCAATGCGGCGGTGATTGAATTGGCGTTCACCGCAAGCCAGCCGGAAACAGCGCAAAAGGCGTTAATGGCCGTTGTTGAAAGTTATCTGTGGCAGCGTGAAGACCGGCAAAAAGCAGCCATTCGAAGACAACTTGCCGAGGCGGAGGCGCAATTTCAAACTGCACAAACTGACTTGGATGGTCTGGAAGGGGATCTGGCCAGCTTGCAAAACAGCGCCGGTATTCTGGACCCGGATGAGAATGCGCGGATGCTGGATCGCATCTATGCACTCGATGAGCAGGCTGAAAAACTGGGGCAGGAGGTTGTCAGCCTCAGGCTTGCGCGCCAAAGCCGCAATGAGGCGGCAAACCTTGATGAACTGCTGGCGATTGACGATGTGGCAAGCCACCCAATGGTGCGGCAAATCTCGGCCCAGTTCGAGACGACAAAACAGGAATTTGTCAGGCTTGATCAGCGTTACGGCCCCAAGCATCCGACCATGCAGGGCAAGCAGCAAGAACTGGATGATCTGCATAACCAACTGACGGCAGTTGCCAGCAACATCGCTGGTCAAATGGATATGACCCTTGCCGGCGCGGAAGAAAAGCTGCGTCTGATTACGGCCCAACGGGATCGCTGGCAGGAACGTATGGCGCTCCGCAATACAAGCGTTCAGGGTCAGGCAGCCTTGGTGCGATCTGTCGCCATGGCGCGCGCCAATGTTCAGGAACTGGGCCAGCAGGTGCAAGCCTTGCGGCGCGAAATGGCGGCCTTTCAGGGGGATGCTGCGATCCTGCGTGCGCCTACTTTGCCAGCGACAACCGAATTTCCGGCCAAGCGCGATCTTGCCATGCTGGCGGTCATGATGGCGGTGTTTGCCGCTGTTGTCGCGGCAATGCTGCGTCACTATTTCGATCAAAGCATTGATGACGACTTTGATCCTCAGACGACGTTGGGCATCCCGTTATTTGCCCGTATTCCGGAACGTTCGAGGGCGACCAAGGCCGCCACCACCTCAGCCCATGACGAGGCCGCAGGCCATCTGGCAGTTCTGATGCGGATCATGGTGCAGGGCAGGGATGTCGCAAATCAACATCACAAGGACGGGCAGGTGGTTGCAATTGGCTCAGCACTCTCGGGCGATGGCAAAAGTCACATCGTTCATGCGCTGGCTGAAAAGCTGGCCGGCCTGGGGGCATCAGTGATGGTTCTCGATGCGGATTTGCATGACCCGGCACCGCCACCCCAAACGTGGCATGACGGTGAACTGACTGCCGATCTGACAGATGTGATGTCGGGGATTGTGGATCTGGATGCCGCCCTTAGCGGAGCAGAGAACGGCGAGGGGTATCGATATCTTGGTGCGCGTATGCGAGTGCCGGGAAATATCGCAACAGGCATGATTGACGGGCAATTGTCCGATTTGATCAAACACCTGCGCACCCGGTTTGATCATGTGATTATTGATACGCCGCCTATTCTGTCGGTTGCCGATGGTGTGATTGCGCTGGGACTGGCCGATGTCAGGCTGTTTGCCCTGCGCTGCGGCCACAGCAAGCGCCGCGATATCACCCAGGCCCTGTCGCAACTGCGTGCAGCCAATATTGTGCCGGAGGGTATTGTTTTGAACGGTGCCAAGCCGCGTGCCGCCTATGGCAAGCCACAGACGGCACTGGCAACCGAGGGGGCGACGTCATGAAGGCTGCCCTGATTGTGATTGCCCTGCTGTTACTTGGCTCCGGCGGCGTGACCCTGGTTTCGGAAGGCGGGGCGCTATCGCAGCTTGAAAACAAACGTGCAGCCTTTGCCAACGGAGACGGCTTTGGTGCAGAGCGTGATGCGATGGTGGACGATGGCACAGCGCTTGACGAACAGCTTAAACAGCGGCTGATCGATTGGCCGTTTGATCCGGTTTTGCTGGGGCTGAAGGCGGGAATAGTGGCCGCGGATGATTTGGTGCTTAGCGCAAAGCTTCTCGATCAGGCGCAGGCGATTGCCCCGCGTGATCCCCGCGTGCAGGCATTGCGCGATGGGCTGCAAATGCGGCTTCAAAGCTTGCCATTCCCAGCATCACCATCGGCAGAATAAGGGCCGGCATGAGCATGACCCAATCACCCATGCTGCCAAGCATTGCCACCGCAAAAAGGGAGATCAAAAGCGCGCGCGTGTCGGGTTGCTGGCAGGTGGCAAGCACCGTTTTGATCGCGAGTATAAGTGCTGTTGCGAGGATCAGCATGACCGGAACACCAAACATGATTGCGCCATCAAGCCACAGGTTATGGCTGCTAAACCAGTGGGCATGGGCGTTCAGGTCCGGGGTGGCGAAATGAGCAATGACCAGTCCAATGCTGTCGGCACCCCATCCGGTCAATGGTCGTTCTGCAATCGCGTGCAGGGCGGTGATCCACAAATCATCGCGCTGGATCAGATCACTGCGGGCAAGGTTGGTGAAGCGGTCGAAAAGTTCCGGCGATGCGATGATTGCGATGGTGATGGCCGCGATAATGCCAAGCGCGATCACAATCAGCCGTTTAAGGCTTTGCACGTTTTCGCGCGGGTTCAGGATGATAAACAGTGCCCCGCCAACCAGCGCCATGACAAAGGCCAGCCGCGAATGGCTTTCGATAATGGCCGCTGCAAACAACACAGCAATCGCCAGCCAGCCACCCGCCTGATCAAGGCGCTTGGCCGTGTTCAGTACCCGGCTTTGATCATACAAAAACAGGCAGGCCAGAATACCCAACCCCATCAGAGTTCCGAACGCTGTACGATTGGCGAAGCTGCCGGACCTGTCGCCAAGATGGGCCTGTTTGGCAAACCAGAATGTCGTCTGCCATCCCATCACATCGGCACCTGCTGCAAGCGCCACTTGAAGCGCACATGTGATGACAATGGTGCGGGCGATCGTGATATTCAGATGGTTGTTAAGGCGCGCCAAAAGTGCTGTCAGGCTCGCAACACCGCCCATCCAGATCAGATACGCCGCGATATTCAGCCAACCATACGGGGCAAGTGCGATGTGCGGTGCATTGAACGGATAAACTTGAACTGGCCAGATCGGCAGGCTTTGCAGGATCGCCCAACCAATCAGGGCAGCGATCCCGATCCAAAGATAAAGCAGGTACTTGCCGATTTGCACGGGACCGGGGCGCAGGGAAATCGCAAGCATGCCGATACCGGTCAGGATCGACAGAAGGGCAAGCGCCCATGGCCGCAATCCGCCGAGCAACAGCGGGGCCAGAATGATCTGCACCATCAGACAGGTTTGCGCCAGCCAGAGCATCAAGGTCAGCCAATCTGCTTTGAAATCAAGAGCTTCAGCCTAGCCGAATTTTCGCACCCTGTCGCGCTGCTTGCGCAGGGGGTTGAGTGATGAATGCTATTGAGTCTGGGGTTGTGCAATACGCCGGGCAGGGGCAGGGAACCGCCAGCCAAGCAGTATTACTGCCGATCTGGCTGGTGCTTGCGGGTAATCTTTTAATGGGCACTTCTCTCTGGCTGATTGCAGCGGGCGGGATGGCCGCCAAGCTTATTCTGCTTGGTTTCTGGATTGTGATGCTGTGCGCTTACGCCCGTCCGGTTCGAATTACGCCGGGTTTGCTTGTGGGCAGTTTGTTTTTTGCCGGGCTGATTGGTGTCATTGCCACTGGCAATGGGGCAAGCCTCGAAAAACTCCGTCTGATCGGTAACCTTTTGATGCTGCCCGTTGGGCTGTTGGTCGGGCTTGTGATTGGTCGGGACAGCCTTCGGGTGATGATGCCGGTTCTGGTGGTTTATCTGCTGCTGTTTAGTTCGTTTCAGATGACCCATGAAGGCATGCGCCTTAATCAACCGTTCTTGTTTCTGGGGCTTTTTGCGCTCTGTTCGGTGGCCCGGTGGCGGGGCTGTCGGCTGCTTGCCGCGGGATCGGCCTTGGCGGTGTTGCTCAGTCAAACGCGGATTGCGGTGTTGGCGATGTTGGTCAATCTGATCGGGATGATCCGGTTTTCGCGGGCGATGACGTGGATTGTTGGTATGGCCGCGTTGGCCGTGGCTGGCTGGTTTGCGATGTCCCATCTACCGCGCCTGTTTCTGACCCATGGCAGCGGGCGGTTGGCGTTCTGGCAGGACTTCTGGGAGATGTGGCAGGGCGGCTCTGTCGGGCAAAGATGGCTTGGTTTCGGGGCCGGTTCGGTGGAGGAAATCCTGTCCGGCTATCAATCCTTTGCATCCTTTGGTGCCCTGCATAACGATCACTTCCGCATGCTGTTCGAAACCGGCATTGCCGGGGCGATGCTTTGGACGACGGGATGGGGTGTCATGCTTTGGACCGTGCGCCATGCGCGCCTTGCCGTCTGTATCCTGCTTTCGGTGATGCTGACGATGGTGACGGATAATACGTTGAATTACGGTCATTATCTGGTCTGTTGCGGGATCGCGGCGGGGATTGCTTCGCGTGCGGGGTGTGCGCATGAATAGGGATCGTCTGATCGATATCCGGGATCGCGTGATGGCCCGCATGGTCGCCGATGGCTTTGCCGGGGCTGATCCCTTTGACGGGCTTGAAAGTGCTGTATTCCGCGCAAGCGGCCTTGGCCGGTTCGGACTGGCGCGGTTGGCATGGTTACAGGCAATCAAGCGTGGCCCGCAAGGTTTGCGCAAGGTTGTTCGTATTCCCCCTATGGTCAATCCCAAGACACTAGCCCTGCTAAGTGGCGCTGCGCATGGTGTGGTCCTTTGTGATGTTCGGGGACGCCTGCTTGAAATGCAAAACCCGGATGGCGGGTGGGGATATCCGTTTGAATGGCAGGCGCGGGCCTTTTACGCCAAGCGCCATCAAAGCAATGCGATTGTGACAAGCTTTGTCGTTGACGCGTTACTTCAAAGCGGGATGCAAAAGGATCACCCGGCGTTGGTTCATGCAGCAGGGTTTGTTGAAAGCAAGCTCTGGCGGGAGGGCTATTTCGCCTATTTCGATCACAGTAACGTTGAAATCCATAATGCCAGCCTGTGGGCGGCCTTTGCGCTGCATCGGATCATCGGGCCGAATGATAAAAACGCACAGGCGGTGGCGCGCGTTATCAATGCGCAAAAGGCTGATGGCAGTTGGGCCTATGGCACGCGGTCCCATCACCAGTTCGTGGACGGGTTTCACACGGGCTATGTACTTGATCTGCTGGACCGGTTTCGAAATTTGGGGATACGCGGGCTGGACAATGCCATTGCATGTGGGTGGCAATTCTATCGCGCTGCGTGCTTCGATAAAGATGATCTGCCGCGCAGCTTTGCCGGGCGCGATGGCTACCTTGATGCCCATGCAGTTGCACAGGCGATGGCAAGTCTTTGCCGGTTTGGGGAGCTGGATGACGTAATCCGGGTGGCAGTATGGGCCGCAGATAGGCTTTTTGATCCGAGCCGCGATCTGTTCTTTGCCGGGATCAAGAAAGACGGCAGACCGGATCGGCGCAATTACATGCGCTGGACGCAGGCATGGATGGTCTGGGCGCTGTCAATCGTGATAGAAAACACCGACCCCAACCCGTCGAGCCCGCAAGATTAAACCATGCCAAATTTCGACCCGACCGCGCCACTCAGTTTTGCCCATCCCGATCCGAACCGGGTGGAGAAGGAGGCGGCTTTGCGTGCCTTGCCCGAACCGGTGTTTCGTGGGCTTTATGACATCACACGCGCGGCAGCATCGCGGGCCAAGGCGGAAGGGGCGATGGAAACGCTTTATGGCCTGACGCGCGGGATGAAGACCCTGCAGCGCATCGGAGCGGAGCAGGGCATCATCCTTGGTGTCAGGCGCGGGGCCTGATCATTGCGCCTAGCGTTGGCGCAGCTCGTCAGCGGTCAGTTGCCCATCGCCATTTTCGTCAAGATAGTTGAACATCCGGTTATGGACCGCCTGGAATTCTTCAAGCGCCAATTGGCCATCGCCGTTGGTGTCCATCATGACGATCATCATTTCCGGGCCATGCATTTTGCCCATCATGCCGCCCATCATCATGCCGCCATTCATCATACCGGGCCCCATCGCACCGTCATTGCACGGCATCGTGTTGCAGGGACCGTAACCTTGTCCGTTGCCCGGGCCATATCCCTGACCCATCATGCCCGGACCTTGCATCATGCCTTGGCCGTTAGGGTTCATCATTTGTGGGCCTTGTTGGGCCTGGGCGACGCCAAGCGCACCGGCAAGCATCAGTCCGACTGCGGTAATTGCGAGATATCTTTTCATCATAAGTCTCCTGTTCCGAAGGGATGAGACCATTATGTGCAGATGACCCGTCGCATTTTTGCAGATCGAAGGCGGGAAACTGCCCAAAACAATAAAACCATTCTATCATCATCAGGGGCGCGCGCATTGAGGCCGATCAATCGGCATCCGCTGCCAGAATAAATTCTGGCGTGATTTTCATTGCCCCGGCCAACCCCGCAGGGATATTGCTAGGCAATGCCCGCAAACAGACATCTGCTGTGCCAAGCTGAGTATTGAAAACATATGAGTTCCCGATTTCCCGCCCTGCCGATTGATGCTGTTCTGCCGGATGTGATTTCCGCGCTGGAACGGGGCACCAATGCCGTGCTGCAGGCCCCACCGGGGGCGGGCAAGACGACCAAGGTGCCGCTGGCGTTGCTGGATTGCGCGTGGCGCGGGGATCAGAAGATCATCATGCTCGAACCCCGTCGTCTGGCCGCGCGTGCCAGTGCGCGGCGCATGGCGCAGTTACTCGGCGAGGCGGTTGGCGGGCGTGTGGGCTATCGCGTCCGGTTTGACAGCAAGATTTCCAAGGACACGAAGATCGAGGTCGTCACCGAGGGCATTCTGGTCCGCATGATTCAGGATGACCCCGAACTTTCGGGTGTTGCCGCCGTCCTGTTTGATGAATTTCACGAACGGTCCCTTGATGCCGATCTGGGCTTGGCCCTTGCCCTTGAAACGCAAGGGGCGCTGCGGGATGATCTGCGCCTTGTTGTCATGTCCGCCACCGTTGATGGCGAACCGATTGCACGCCTGATGGGCGATTGCCCGGTGATCACATCCGAAGGCCGCGCCTATCCGGTTGAAACGAGATACGTGGCCCCCAAGCCCGATAAATGGGGCAATGTCCGCATAGACGCCGAAATGACATCGGCGATCAAAACGGCGCTTCGCGAGGAAAGCGGATCGATCCTGGCCTTCCTGCCGGGGCAGGGCGAAATCACCCGGGTTGAAGGCGCGCTTAAGGATGCAGTGGGAAGTGATGTCATCATCGCCCCGCTTTATGGCGCAATGGATGCCAAGGCGCAGGACATCGCGATCCAGCCCACCCCGGACGGCAAGCGCAAGGTGGTTTTGGCCACGGCGATTGCCGAAACGTCGTTGACCATCGATGGCATTCGGGTGGTGATTGATAGCGGCCTGCAACGCCTGCCAAGGTTTGATCCGGCATCGGGCATGACGCGGCTGGTCACGGTCAAATCATCACAAGCCAGTGCCGAGCAGCGCCGTGGTCGCGCCGGGCGACTGGAACCGGGCGTGTGTTATCGTCTGTGGCCGGAAAACGAACATCGTGCCCGTGCGCCCTTTACCGCGCCGGAAATATCTGATGCCGATCTGGCACCGCTGACGCTGGAGCTGGCCCGTTGGGGTGTTACCGATCCCGAAACGCTGCCGTGGCTCGATGTGCCCGATCATGCCAAGATTGATCAGGCGCGCGATGTCTTGCGCGGGCTTGAAGCACTTGATGATGATAACCGCATTACGCCGATGGGCACTGCCATGGCCGGATTGCCGGTTCATCCGCGGTTGGCGCATATGATGTTGCGCGGCGCACAGCTTGGCCTTGATGATGTCGCCTGTGCCTTAGCGGCTTTGTTGTCTGATCGCGATTTCATGCGCGGGCGCGGGGCGGATTTGCGCATTCGGGTGGAAGCGATCATCAAGGGCCGGGCACCCAAAATGATCTCCGAGGCCGCCAAGCAACTGGCCCGCCGTTTGCGCGATGCCGCCAAGCAGGGCGGGTTGGCAAAACCCGATACCGCGCGCGTGGATCGGGCCGATGAGGTTGGCTTGCTTTTGGCCTTTGCCTATCCCGACCGAATCGGGGAGCGGCGCAAGGGGGCGGACGCGCGCTATCGCCTGTCGGGCGGGCGCGGTGGTGTTTTACCCAATGAAGATAGCTTGGCGTCGGAGCCCTATATCGCGGTGGCCGAGCTGGACGGGCAGGCGCGCGAGGCCAAGATTTACCTTGCAGCCCCGGTGGCGCGTGCAACCCTTGAGACCCATTTTGCCGATCAGATATCCGAGGGCACGGAAGTCTTCTGGGACGCGCAAAGCGATGCGGTGGCGGCCCGTTGGCAGCGCCGGATTGGCGCACTGGTGTTGGATGAAAAAGCCACCCATGACGAAGCCGATCCGGAGGCGATTACAGCGGCCATGATCGAGGGTATCCGCAAGCTCGGCCTGCATTGCCTGCCATGGGACAAGGCATCAGAAGGTTTGCGCGCAAGGCTGGCGTTTCTTCATCGGGTGGAGGGTGATGTCTGGCCCGATGTTTCTGATGAAGGGCTTTTGGGATCGCTTGAAGACTGGTTGGCACCCTATCTTGGTGGCATTGCCAAACGAGGCCAGCTTAAACAGATCAATCTGTCTGAGGCGTTACTCGCCGGGATTGACTGGAACCAGCGACAGGACATGGATCGTCTGGCCCCCACCCATTGGCAGGTGCCCACGGGCTCAAACATCCGCATTGATTATAGCGGTGAAACACCTGCTTTGCCGGTGCGCATGCAGGAAATGTTTGGCGCCACCGAAACGCCAAAGGTGGCGAATGGCAAGGTTGCGGTGACGCTGCATCTGCTATCCCCCGCGCAACGGCCCATTCAGGTGACCAGTGACCTGATCGGCTTTTGGAACGGATCCTATGCGCAGGTGAAGGCCGAGATGAAGGGGCGTTATCCCAAACATTATTGGCCAGATGATCCGCAAGTTGCCGAGCCAACACGGCGGGTTAAAAGCCGGATGTAGATTTAGGCCGGATAGCTGATTTCAAGGACTTCGAGTTCGTCTTCGCCGGACGGTGTGCGGACCGTCACCACATCGCCGACACCCGATTTCATCAGGGCGCGCGCCACCGGCGAGATCCAGCTGATCTTGCCATTGAGGCTGTCGGCTTCGTCCTCGCCAACGATGCGGATGGTTTTTTCTTCGTCGCGGGCATTCACATAGGTGACGGTGGCGCCAAAGAAGATGTGGGCGTGATCGGGTTGTTCATCAGAGCGGACAACGACGGCATCCTCGATCCGTTTGCGCAGGTATCGCACACGCCGGTCGATTTCGCGCAGGCGCTTTTTGCCATAGATGTAATCCCCGTTTTCCGAACGGTCGCCATTGCCCGCGGCCCAATGGACGACAGCCACGACTTCGGGCCGTTCCTTTTTCCAAAGGTGGTCGAGTTCGGATTTAAGGGCCTCTAGCCCTTCGGGGGTGATGTAAATCGGTCTGTCCATGGTCTGCGTTTTAACGCAAAGCCGATGGTTGGAAAAGAGGACAAAAAAAGCAGCGCCCGAATGGTGCCGGGCGCTGCTTTGAATTGTGAAATGCTTGGCGAACCTACGCCTTGGCCGTGGCGCGCAGTTCCCTGTCATCAATGGGCATATGGACGATGGCGGCAAAGACGCCGAGAGCCACCGATGCCCACCAGACGGCATCGAAATTACCGGTCAGGTCATAGACAATGCCGCCCATCCAGGCGCCAAAGAACGCGCCGATCTGATGGGACAGCATGACAATACCAAACAGGGTTGCCATGTAACGCGGCCCAAAGACCTGTGCGATAAGGCCACTGGTCAGTGGCACGGTCGAAAGCCAAAGTGCGCCCATCGATGCCGAAAACAGCAAGATGGTTTCGGATGTTTTGGGTGCGAAGATAAAGATCACGATGACCAGTGCACGCATGCCGTAAATAAACGACAGGCCATATTTCTTGCGCCATTTGCCACCGGCCCAGCCGGCCGTAAGCGTGCCGACAATGTTAAACAGACCGATCAATGCCAGACCTTCGGCGGCGACCGAACGGGGCAAGCCGCACAGTTCGGTAAAGGTCGGAAGGTGGGTGGCGATCACCGCGATATGGAAGCCGCAGACAAAGAAACCGGCATTGAGCAATGCGAAGCCACGATGTTTGCGGGCCTCGTGGAACGCGGCGGCCAAGCCTTGCGGACCCAGATCGGGGGTGGCGGTTGGGCTGTTGCCTTCGGCCTTGCCGGTCATGGCAAAGGCGGCCGGGATGATCAGCATCGAAATGGCTGCGAGGATAACAAGCGCTGAGACATAGCCAAGCGAGCTGTTGAGCGCCTGGGTGGTCGGGGCCATTACCAACTGACCAACGGAACCACCGGCGGAGGCCAGACCCAGTGCGAAGCTTCGCTTTTCATTGCTGAAAACGCGGCTGATGGCGGCAAGTACCACCGGAAAACTCGTTATGCCAACACCGGTGCCGATCAGGAAACCTGCAGTGAGGTAAAGCTCGCCGGGGGAGGCTGATGTGCCCATCAGATAAAGCCCAAGCGCATAAACGATACCGCCGCCAATCAGGGTCCGGGTTGTGCCAAACCGATCTGCAATGGCACCGGCGATCGGGGCGGAAATACCCCACATCAGGTTTTGAATGGCAAAGGCCAGACCAAAGGTGGCAGCGTTCCAGCCCGTGTCATTGAGCATATCGGGGATAAACAGGCCAAGTGACTGACGCACACCAAGGTTCAGCGACAAAACGAGACAGCCCGAAAGCAGAACCAGCCACGGGAACCATTTTTTTGCCCGCATGATGGTCATGCGTGTGGGGCTTTGCGGCGGCGGACTTTGGGGCGAGCTTTGAGTGGGGCTCATAGGCGTTCCTCCGGGAGGGATTATTGTTTGGTGGCGATATTGAACGCGGTGGCGCTATGCGTCCAATTCATTCGGATTATGATGCTGATAACATTTCTGCATGGGGGGTATCGGATGCTTTGCCGGCATTAATCACCAGTTCGCCAACCTTGTCGATAATATCGTCAAGATCAGAGCTTGATGCGCGACGGATCAGGGTGATGGCCATACCCCAGTTCATGCCAGGGATATCCAGGATCTTGATCCGGTTTGCGGCCGGGCTGTGCTGGCAAAACCGACGTGCCATGATCCCGTAACCGGCCCCGGCGGCGACCATTTCGATCTGCAATTCAAGGGCGGAGACCTCAATCACCGAGGTAAATTCGACCCCGTTTTTATGCGCCCATGCATTGCCAAGCGCGCGGAAGGTGCAGCCTTCGGGCATCAGGATCATAGGGTTTTTGGCAAGTTCGGCGATGGTTGTCGGATGGGAACGGGATGATTTCGGGCCTATGGCAACGATTTCATCATCGAGCAGGGTTTGCGGCGACAGGCTGGCGGGCAGATCGCGGCTTTGTACCCCGCCAACAATGCCATTAGGCCCGTCAAGCGACAGCATGGCATCAATTTCACCCCGGCGCAGCAGCGGAAGAAGTTCGGCTGACCAGCCGCTTTTGATCGAAAGCGACATGTCCGGGAAGGCCTGATGCAGGGAACGGAGTTCTTGGGCGGCCAAAAGCGGGGCGGCCCCGTGGCTTACGCCGAGGCGAAACGGGCCCTGGCGTTTGGTGTTGCCAAGAACAGAGTCACTGAAACCTTCAAGGCGGCGCAGCAAATCGCGTGCCTCGGTAAGCGCCCGGTGCCCGGCGATGGTTGGTTGCAGGGGCTTGCTGGCGCGGTCAAACAGGCTTTTGCCAATGCGTTCTTCAAGACGCTGAATACGGCGGGTGACGGCCGGTTGCGTCAGGCCAAGGCGATCCGCCGCGCCATGAAAGGATTGCGCGTCTGCAACGGCGATAAGGGTTTCGAGCTCGCGGGTGTCCATGGGGCTATCCTGATCCGTGCGGGATCAGGGAAGTGTCCGGGATAATCCATGGTCATGCAAGAAATCTATTGTAGCGTCACAATCGATGCGTTTCACGCATTAGCGGGTGATGCGCCAAGGGCCTGATCGCGCTTTCTTTTTGCCTTGAACGCCGTGGCCGCCGCGGTATAGCCGCCTTCGCCGCCATCAAGAAAATGGAAATGCGCATCGCTTGTGATGGAGGGCACAATGCAGGTCATGATCGCACTGCGTTGGCGATGGGTGCCAAAATGAATATCGCCTTGCAGTTCTGCCGCATGCAAAAGGGCTTCGACTTCCTCAGCACGGGTCAAACTGCAATTCACCGTCATCCACAGGCCATCGCCGAATTTGCGAAAGTCGGTATTGTAGCCGGTGTAATCGCGATAGCGGCGTGGATCAAAGGCGCCTAGTTTCCAGCCGGTTTTCATCAGGATGGCCGCAATCAGCGCGATATAAAGCGCCTTGAGCCATGCTTTGACGTAACCGCCTTCCTTGTGTTTGGTGGCCTCTGCCTCAAGATGCATGCCGGGCGGCGGGAAGGCGACACCTGGTCCGTTTTCGGGGATCGGGCTGCTTTTGCGCGGGCTGTCATCAAGAATGGCAAACAGTTCATGAACCGTGGCATCAAACCGGGTGCGGTCGTCACGTCCTGCAACAATAATCGACAGAATGACGTCCGAACCCTCGGCCCGGATCGGGGACCAGCGGCATGAAAGCCCGGTCAGATCCGGTCGACTGCCGGGCGGAGCCGCCGGGATCATGTTGTTGCCCTGTTTCATCTGATCTTCGGCCCATTGCATGCCGCCGCCAGCAAACATGGCATAGGAAACCGGATTGGAAACGGCGTAGCGCGCGATGCGGACATCATGGCCAGCAGCCCGGATATCGCCGATCCGCACCAGACCGACACGCAATTCAAGATCCAGGGTTTCAGCCGCCCAGATGGCGGTGGATGCCATGGCATCGCGCACTGCGTCAATCTGATCCGGGGGGCAGGCAAAACTTGCGCCGTCGCCGCCAAACAGGAACGGGTAATCTGAATGGCCAAGCACATTGCTGACCGCGCAGATCACCGACGCACCGACCATATTGACGTCCTTGTATCGACCGGCTTCGACCGCCTTGGTCGACCCAATCACATCGGATGTACCCACCCACCAGTCATCGGGAAGGGCATGATACACCGTGCCATCAAGAACCTTTCCGAAGTCGTCAAAGGTCGGTATGTCGAGATAAAGGTTGGTCAAATCGATCTTTCATTGGCAGGCGTGATCGCCAGAAACCAGCAAACCCTGCGTGCCATCAATAATGCGGCGGTGGTGCGTCGTCTTCGGGTGCTGTACGCAGGAAATCGATCATGCGTTTAATATCAGACGACATTAATTTGTTCTGACGTTCAAGCAGATCGATGCGATCCCACTGTTTTTTGATCATGTCGGACAGGTCTGTGACGACGGTTTCCATGTGGGCAAGCTGTATTTCAAGCTCGGTTATGCGGCTGTCGGTTTCTTCGTGGCTCATTCCGGTATCTTCTGCAAATGTGTTCAGTTGGCTGTGTATGCCGTGACTTGCGGTACGCGCATGCCTGTGGCACCACTGCGCGGCACGGACCCTAACATATCTGGATGGTTGATGACTGATTTATCCGTACTGGCCCTTGTCGGAATTATTTTGGCGCTGATTGCGGGGTATGCAATCCGTCTCAAGGCCGTTCCGATGCCGACATCGGCCAAGGCAGCCGACGAAATCATCGCCTATATCCCCGGCGATACCAAGGCCGTGACGGATTTTGGATCTGGCTGGGGGGATCTGGCGCTGGCGATTGCGCGGGCAAGGCCGGAGGTCAAAGTAACCGGTATCGAGCTTTCGCCAATCCCCTATGCCATCAGCCGGATGCGGGCGGTTTTGGCTGCACGGCCCAACCTTGATTTCATACGGGGGGATTTTAAAACCCTTGATCGCGATCCGGGCGACGTTGTGGTGTGTTTTCTTGATCCACGGGTGATGGGCGATGTTGGCGATGTGCTCGATCAGCGTATGGCAAATGGCGGCATTTTGATATCACGCGCCTTTGCCATTCCCGGCTGGCAGGCGTTTGGCGAGGTGCCGATGAAAGCCGGATCAGACCACCTTTATCTGTATCGGATCGGCAGTCACAAGCCGGGCATTGTTGCCTAATCTTTGTTGCCTGATCAATTGGACGGCTTAGTTGCCATGCCCGCAACAGCCACCGTCCGCATCGCGCCCATGCAACTGGATCGGCGGGCAGGGGACGGTGCCGTACGAACAGAAAACGCAGCAATCACCGGCCTTGGGACGCAGAACCGCGCCGCACCCCTTGCAGTCATAAAAATACTGGCAGGCATCGGTCGGCATGGTTTCGGTTTCGACATGCCCGCATTCGGCGCAGGTCAGAACCGAGACCAGTTCGACGTTATCGGCATCAGTCTTCTTCATAGACTTTGATCAATGCTGAATGATCGAGATCGCCATGACCCATGTCGATCAATTCGTCATAAAGTTCCATGGCAAGACGGGTGATGGGCAGTTCGACCCCCAGTTCGCCTTCGGAAAATTCAAGCGCCTGGAACAGGTCCTTGCGCTGGGTGACGACCTTGCCGCCCGGCTCGAAGTTGCGTTCGATCATGCGTTCGCCGTGCTTTTGCAAGATCGCGGAATCGGCAAAGCCACCGGTCAGAGCAGATCGCAATTTATCAAGATCGACACCGGCTTCATCGGCCATGGAAAAGGCTTCGGCAACGGCACCAATGGTGATGCCGACGATCATCTGATTGGCCGCCTTGGCGATCTGGCCGGAACTGACATCGCCGACATGGGTGACGCGCGAACCAAGGACGTCAAACACCCGATGGGCACGTTCGAAATCTTCGGGCGATGCACCGACCATGATGGAAAGGGTGCCGTTCTCAGCCCCGTGGGTGCCACCGGAAACCGGGGCATCAATCCATGTGCCGCCAGCTTCTTCGACCACATCGGCAAAGCGCCGTGTGGCTTCGACCGAGGTTGTGCCCATGTCGATGACGATGGTGCCTTCTTCGAGGCCGTCAATAATGCCTTCTTCACCCAGAAGCACATTTTCAAGTGCGGGTGTGTTGGCAACACAGATGATGACGATGTCGGCCTCGGCCGCGGCATCGGCCGGGGTGCCGGCCGTTGCAATGCCAAGGTCTTCGAAGGCATTGAGTGTTTCGGGATTACGGGTATTGACGGTCAGGACGGCACCGGCCTTTTCAAGATTGAGCGCCATCGGACGCCCCATCAATCCAAGTCCGATAAAGGCGATGTTTTCCCCGGAAAGAGCGGTCATGACGGCGATCCCTTTGTGTGACGGTAGCGATATCTGAATTGGCGACGCAAAAACGGTCCGCGCCCATTGGCCCGAAACCGGAAAGTTTTGTTGGCTGGGTCCTGACCCATTATGGATGACCAAGAGCAGCAGGTTCAGGGCGTAACGCCCAAAATGCGCTTTGGGTTCCACAAATTCGATCAGACAGGCCCAACACAAAGTTGGAATGCTGAATTAACCGTTTTTCACTCAACGAGGCCGTGCTGGCAAGGTGCCGCGGCCGTCGTTGCAAACATCAAAAATCACCGGGCCGGACATAGCGCGCCGCCATGGCGCGTTCGATGGCCGATCCGACCAACCGGTCAATATCAAGCCGGTGGCGAAGCAATTCAAGAATGCGGAGTTCTTCCTGGCTGATTTCGCTGTCGGACAGGACGATTTCACAGGCGAAGACATAGGCGGTTTCGCGCAGTTTGCGCGGCAGGGCATCGCGGATCATATCCAGCGTGCGGTCCATGCCGTCTTCTTCGCCCAGCAGCTTGGCGCAATCGCGCGCAACACTGGTGACGCCATCATTGTCAAATCCGGCAAAAATCGGAAGATAACGGACCCGGCGGCCCATCGCGGAAAGTTCGGCGTCGGTGATATCGTTATCGGCGGCCGATACCATAACCATTGTGTAGATCAAGGCGTCCTGATGCGAAATCACGTTGGTTACTCCTTATCGAGGATGGTTCCCTGAAACGCTTTTATCCGGACTTTGACGTTGGGATCCGGACAGTGTGAAAACCACCGAGCCGAGCGATGGTATGCCGATAAACTTCCACGGGCAACAGTTAACCGATGAATTTTCAAGGATTTTAAGGATTACGTAGTGAAATCGCGTTCATTCTGTCGGCACCGGTCGCGCGGGCGTTGAAAGCCGTGAAAAAGGCAGCATGCGCGACCAAAAGAACAAAAAATGAAGCCGCTACAAAAATACAAGCAAAATGATTGGGGTTGGTGGCTCTCGTCGGGGAAAATTTGGCTTTGCACTGCATGGGGTAGCAGTTATGGTCGCGCAGCGACAACAAACATGACGAATAAAGCCGCTATGGGAGACATCAACGCAATCGATTCCGTCGGTATGTTGACGGCGTTGATCAGCCACCTGTGTTTGCCGTCTGGAGCATATGATCCAGACGAAGGACGATTGCTCGTAAATTCAGCATGGCGCGAAGCCTATGACGAGAGTGTCCAGGTCGGCGCATGGGTTTCTCCCGACGCAGTTGAAGGTCTGTCGAAACCGCTTGCCGAACTTTCCGGGCGGCTTCTTGATATTGGCGGCTACCATTATATCGAATGCGGGTTCCGGGACTCTGCATGTGTGTTGTTCGGCTGGAAGCTGAGCATCGGTCGGCGCACCTATATCCGCTTTACAACCATTGAAGCCACTGTTTCATCGGGCATCGGATCGCTGATTTCACCGCAACCGGTGTTGCTGGTGGAAACCAACGGTCGCCTGCGCAGCACCAATTGCGCGGCAGAGCAGCTTGCCCTTGAAATGGGCATGGCATCGCCGCTTGATCTGATGCATCCAAGCGACCAGCGCCCGCTGGTCAGTGACGAAGGTCCGCAATTTGACACCGACAGCCCGCGCACCGTCCATTACGGGCAGCGGTTCTTCCAGTGGCAATATATCACGCTGGAAAATTCGGGTTGTCTGGTGCTGTTTGGTCAGGAACGCACGCGCGAGGAAAGCTATCGCCGCGCCCTTGAACATGCGGTGCATGGGATTATCGAGCTGAATGCCGAAGGCACGATCACCAATGTGAACGAAGAAACCGCGTCACTGTTCAATTATGATTCCGTGCGCGAAGTGACCCAGGCCTATTTTCGCCATCCCGAAACCTTTTATGCCAGCGACAGCGACCGCATTCAGCTGCGCCGTGATCTTGCATCCGGCAAGGGTGTTCAGGCCCGCGATATTGAAATGCGCCGGGCCGATGGCAGCCAGATCTGGGTGCGGGTCAATGCCACTGAAATTCGTGGCGAAGGCGGTATGCTGCTGGGCTATAGCGTTACCATCACCGACATTACCAAGAACCGGCAGGCGGAATATGACCTGCGTCGGCGTCAGGAACGCTATCGCGCCTTGGTTCAGACGGCGGGCAGCGTCATCCTGTTCCTCGATGCTGAGGGGCGCATTCTGGAATATAACCGCGAATGTGAATGGACTTTCGGCTATTCCTGGATGGAGGCCGCAGGCCAGAACTTCTTTGACTTCTTGCTGGTTGAGGAAGATCGCGCACGGGTCCGCACCGCAGTGCGCCGGTTGCTGTCGGGCGAAATCATCAAGGACGAAGTCCTGTCATTTAAGCGCCGCGACGGGGAAACCCGCCTGCTGCAATGGAATGCACGCGCGCATTTCGGCGAAGATGGCGATGTTGCCGGTGTGATCTGTATCGGTCAGGACGTGACAGAAAAACTGTCGGTCGAACGCGCATTGCGCCATGCCGAGGAAAAATTCCGCGGCATTTTCGAAAACTCGGCAGAAGGCCTGTTTCAAAGCATTCCGCTTGGCCCGATCCTGTCGGCCAACCCGGCCTTTGCATCCATTCTGGGCTATGACGCGGTCGAAAGCCTGATCGCCAAGGAACATGACTGGGCGTTTCATTATCTGAACCCGGTCAATCGTTTGCGGTTTATCGGGCGGTTGTTGCGCGACGGGATTGTGCAGGGCTTTGAAACCGAGATGCGCCGTGAAGACGGCAAAATCATCTGGGTCGAGGAAAATGCCCGTCTTGTCCGCGACGAGAAGGGCCGTCCGACCCTGATTGACGGATCGATCACCGATATTACCGATCGCAAACGCAGCGAAGCGCGCATTCAGTTCCTTGCCCATCATGACGGGCTGACCGGGCTTCCGAACCGGACCCTGTTCCAGGAACGTCTGGCAGCCGCAGTTGCACGCAGCAAACGCGAACGCTGCCACTTTGTCCTGATGATGTTTGATCTTGATAACTTCAAGGACATTAACGACACGCTTGGCCATCCGATTGGCGATCTGCTTTTGCAGGGGGTTGGCGAACGCATGCGGGTTTGCCTGCGCAACGAGGATGTGGTCGCGCGTCTTGGCGGTGATGAATTTGCGGTTCTGATCCACGAGCCGGGCTCGGTCGAGGAAGTGACCTTTGTCGCCCAGCGCCTGATCGAACGCATTTCCGAACGTTTCATGCTGGATGGCAATGAAGTGCAGGCCTCGACCTCGGTCGGGATTTGCATGTATCCGCAGGATGGTCGCGATGAAAAGGACCTGCTGCGCAATGCCGACCTGGCGCTTTATTGTTCCAAGGCCGAGGGACGCAATCGCTATCACTTCTTTGAACCGAAACTTCAGGTCGAGGTTCAGGAACGCAAGGCGATGGAACGCGATCTGAGCCACGCGATTGAAAATGACGAGCTGGAGCTGTTCTATCAGCCGATCATTGATATCGTCGGTCATCGTATCATCGGTATGGAAGCACTGGTCCGCTGGTTCAGCCCGTCACGCGGGCAGGTCAGCCCGGTTGATTTTATCCCGGTTGCCGAGCGCATGGGCATCATTGCCGATATCGGCAAATGGGTGCTGAACCGGGCCTGCCATCAGACCAAGGCATGGCGCGATGCGGGGTATGGCCAATTGACCATATCGGTCAATCTTTCGCCGCTTGAACTGGCCCGCCATGAAGACCTGATTGAAAGTGTCGGCGAAGTGCTTTCGCGCACTGAACTTGATCCCCATCAGTTGCAGTTCGAGGTGACCGAAGGGGCCGTGATGGACAACCCGCGCGAAGCCGCCATCACGCTTGGCATCCTGCGAAATCAGGGCATTCGTATCGCGATTGATGATTTCGGGACTGGGTATTCGTCGCTGGCCTATCTCAAACGCTTCCCGGTGGACAAGATCAAGATCGACCGGTCCTTCATCATTGATATCGACAGTTCCGATGGTAATGCTGCGATCGTGCGCGCCGTCGTGTTCCTGGCGCGATCCTTTGGCATGGCGGTCAATGTCGAAGGCATTGAAACCGAAACCCAGCTTGAACATATCGCGTCCGAGGGTGTCGATGAAGTTCAGGGCTTCTATTTCAGCAAGCCGATCAGTGCCAGCGATATGGAAAGCCTGCTTAAGGCCAACCTGACCTCGCCCGCCCGTTTCCCGGTTGCCCAACCCGGTTCTTAGCCCACCGGGTCATAATCAGCATCAGTGTTGGTCCAAAAGAAAACGCACCGGAACGGTATCCCGGTGCGTTTGTTGTTTGATGATCGTGACGGCCAGTTATGCCGCCGATTGTTGTTGCGGGTCGCCTGCAACCTTGCACAGCTTGTCGCGATCAATCCGCATGGTCGATGGCATGCGCGGGTTTCGGATGATTGCACCCTCACGCCTCAGATTGGCGATCATGCGACTGGCCGTTTCGGTCGTGGTCGCAACGATATTGCCAAGCTTTTCACGGTTGGGCAGCGATACCAGATCATTGTGGGCAGACCACAACAGGAACCGGCAAATGCGGCGCATGGCCGATCCGGTGCCAAAGCTGATCTTAAGTTGCTGACCATCCATGACCTCGCTTGCCAGAAGCGATGTCACAGCCGATTGCGTGCGGGCGTCATTTTGCTGGGCAAGACGGATCCGCTGGATCGGTATGCGTTTGATCACCGAGGGTGCGATGGTTTCAATCACCAGTGACGGGTCGGTCACCGCCAGCATTTCAAGGCCGATCGGATCGCCGGGGCGATAAACCCGGCAGACCTGCCTTTCCCCTTGTTCGGTGTATTTGCAGCGCAGTGCCAGCCCGGACTGCACAATGTAAACATAAGTGTGGTCCTGGCTGTGATGTCCGATGCTGGCATCGGATGGCAAAGTCAGAACGGCGGGTTCGGCAAGTTTTTCCAATACAAGCAAGGCGTCGTCTTTGTTCATGGGGATCTCCCATTGGCAAACTTACGGATACGCGGCAATGCCGTCGCGTATCGACACCAGTCTGTGAACCGGGATGTCCCGGAAGTTGCCGGTTTTACCGGCTGGTATGGGATAATGATCGGATAGAACCACGTCCGTCAGATACAGTTGTGGCGTAAAACAGCCATCAAGGACCTGAAAGACAGTGCTTGGAAATCCGGTCAGATGGCGACCGGCGGTGCGCGCGGGGATGCGGCAATCGGGCAGAAATCGTGCAGACGTGCCGTAATGTGAAGGGCAGTGACCTGATTAGACAGCCGGATCCGATGGATCAGCGGCAATTCAGGTTCAACCGGCATGCCGACCACATGGTTGCCAAGGCCACAGCTTGCGCACTGGAAGCCATCAAAGGCGTCGGAACTGTGCGGATTGGCAGTGCGATCTGCGGCAAGGTCGGCTGGAACCGAAATGGTTTTGATGCCATTTGCGGTACAGATAATTAGCGGGACATAGGTCTGGGAAACTTCCGTGTTCGACGTCGGCACGGTTTCAAGCGCGACAGGCGCGTGCATGAACCCGAAAAACAGCGCGTTGACCAGCAACAGCCACGCCACACAAAGTGACAGGGTGCGTCGTGCAACCAAGCTGTTGAGCGGTGTGAAATACACGGGTTTCCATCCAGATTGGATAAGGTCTGGGATTTGATAGACCCTTGAAACCCCCATGTCAAAGCATCGAATTGTGAACCAGTTATCAGTTTTTCTTTATAATCGTTCTGATATGCCGGGCCAGGCCCGGCACACCCTTGGTTACGCAGTTGCCTTGCGCGCCGATCTTGCCATGGAAATGCGCAACATAACCACACCGGTTATCGCAACCGCGCCGCCGATCAGGGTCAGGATATCGGGGGTAATGCCGTTTAGAGTCCATGCCAGCACAACGGCAATCGGCGGCACCAGATATAAAAAGTTTGCCGCCGATGCCGGGCCGAAATGGCCGATTGCGATGCTCCAGGTGGCATAGCCAAGGGATGCGGAAACAAGACCAAGGAACAACACCGCCGAAATCACCGAAACCGAAGCCACACTGATTTGCGCCATCCCGTCGGGCAACCACGGGGTTAACCACAGCGCGCCCGTGATCAGCGTCCAGCAGGTGCAGGTGGCCGGGCCATATCGCGTAATCACCCCGCGCACCAAAACGAAGTAGGTGGCTGACAGCATGGATGCCAACAAGATCAGCGAACTGCCATTGCCAAAACGCATCGGGCCGGGTTGACCAACGGCGATCAGGACCACGCCGGAAAAACTCACCGCCGTGGCAATCCAGGCACCAATCCCGAACCGGTCGCGCAAAAACACTGTCGCGAGCATCGCCGTCCAGATCGGAAGCGTATTGATAATAAAGCTTGCCGCGCCCGGTGATACCGTTTGCTGACCGGTATTAAGCAACCAGTTATAGATGCTGATGCCAAGCGCACCGCCAAGAGCCAGCCTTGCAAGATCAACCAGCTTGGGCATTTCCGGACGTTTGATCGCAAGCCAGATCACAGCCGGACAGGCCGCCAACGCAAAGCGCACTGCTGCAAGGGGCAGGGGATCAAGCCCCGAAAGCGCAACCCCGATCAACGGAAAGGCCGCCGCCCAGGACAGAACCGTAATCAGGGCACAGGCAAGGCCCAAAGTGGCTTGTGAGAACATCGGCATTCCCTTCGTTCTATGCGAATGAATTTGTCTTCTGTCTTGCTGATAGCGCGATCATGAGTGTTGACATAGAACATAGCTTGGGGATCAGATGTGCATATGGTGCACAGCAATGACCTTTCCCTTCCGCCTCTTGCGCTGTTGCCCGCGGTGATGGCCGCGGCGCGCAACGGGTCCTTTTCGGCCGCCGCCAGTGAAATGGGTGTGACGCATAGCGTGATAAGCCGCCATGTTGCGCAGGTCGAACAATGGCTTGGCTATGATCTGTTTGAACGTTATGGCCGCGGGGTGCGTCCGACGCCAGATGGACAACGGTTTTTGCGCGAAACACAGGCGGCGATTGATCTTTTGTCGCAAGGCGCGCAGCCCTGGCGGCAACGTCGTGGACCGGATGTCATCAAAATAAGTTTGCTGCCATCCTATGCCCGGATCTGGTTTCTTAAGCTTGTGCCCGAGATCGAGCGTGATCTGAATGTGCGGCTTGAACTCGAGATTACCGAACGGCTGGCCGATTTCGATGGCGGGCAGACCGACATCGCCATTCGCTGTGGCAAGGGACAATGGCCGGGCACCAAATCAAGCGTGTTGTTTGCCGATGATCTCGTGCCGCTGATTTCGCCCAAGCTTCTGGATGGGCGCGATCCGCACAGCCTTGATGCAGATGCAATTGCAAGTTTACCGCTTTTAAATGACAGCGACGCCACCGGCTGGCGGCACTGGTTGGCCGAACATGGGGTCAAGTATCGGCCCAAGCCATCTGATCGCCGGTTTGAGGATTACAGTGTCGGGCTGTCTGCGGCGGATGCGGGGCTTGGCGTGATTTTGGCGCGCTTGCCGTTTGCGCGTGCGGCAATTGAAAATCATGACCTGATCATGCTGCCTTTCGCACCGGTTCGAAGCCCGCTTGCGACGTTTTTGGTGCAGCCGGCCTATGACCAGCGCCCAGCGGTGCGTGCGGTTGCTGAACGCCTGATCACGGCGGCGAAGGCCTGCGACTAAGATCAGCGCATTGGGAACTTGTCCTATTCTACAGGCGTTAGATGGGCTATAATTTGCAGCAATTTCAGGTTGATATTGCCGCGATCCACAGCAGTCAGGAGCACCCTACCATGACCTTGATCGTTAATGACGGAACGCCGGAAATGCGTGGCCTTTTGGAAAAGGGGCGCAAACGGCTGCGCAACGTCGGCGTGGTAATGCTGATCCTGGGCGTGCTGGCGGTGGCCTTTCCCTTTGTGACGACAATTGCCTTTAAAACCGTGATTGGCTGGCTGTTCCTGTTTGGGGCGCTGGGTCATTTTTACGGGGCCTGGAATGCCGATACCCCGACACGGCGCAGCCTTGATGTCGTGCAGGGGATTGTCTTTGCCCTGATTGGCGGCTGGCTGGCCTTCATGCCAGAGGGTGGCATCGTGACATTGACCGTGTTGCTGGCCATTGCCTTTTTGCTGCACGGGATTTTTGAAACCCTGATGGCGCTGTGGCTCAAACAGTTTCCGGGCTGGAAGTGGATGCTGGTTTCTGGCGGGATTTCGGTTCTGGCGGGTGTCCTGATCTTTGCCGAATTGCCAAGCTCGGCCACGTGGGCGATTGGTTTGTTGATTGGCATCAATTTGTTGTCGTCGGGTTTCAGCTATCTGATGGTATCAATGGCGATGGGCAAGGTTTCGCAGGCCTGAAAACCATAAACACATAAGGGGTAAGGCATGGCAAACACGCCACCGGTTGGTGTTCTTGAAAGGTGTGATGATACCTTGTCCGCCCCGGCCCTTAACCGCGCCATTCTGATCATTACCCTGCTTGCCATGGCGGGGCATTTTATCCTGATGTTTCCCGGGGTGTTTGGTCTGCCAGACATCATGCTGGGCCAACGCACGGCCGACCTCCCGCTTTTGGTTCTGTTTGTGGTGGGTGGCATCCCCATTTTGGCGCAGCTTGCAATCAAGCTTCTGCGGCGTGAAATGGGGGCTGATTTTCTGGCCGCCATTGCGTTTGTTACCGGCGTGGTGTTGGCGGAATATCTTGCCGCCAGTCTGATCATTTTGATGCTGACCGGCGGGCAGGTTCTTGAAGGCTTTGCCATGCGCAAGGCGTCCTCGGCCCTGAATGCCCTGGCCAAGCGCATGCCAAGTGTCGCGCATCGCAAATCCCCCGATGGCGAGATTACTGATATCGCGATTGATGAGATCGACATTGGCGATCTGATCGCGGTCTTTCCGCATGAAACTGCGCCCGCCGATGGCATCGTTGTTGATGGCCATGGCAGCATGGATGAAAGCTACCTGACCGGGGAGCCCTATGTGGTGGCCAAGGCACCGGGCACCAATGTGCTGTCGGGTGCGATCAATGGTGAGGCGGTCCTGATCATCCGGGCGGAAAAGCGTGCGCGGGATTCCCGTTATGCCCAGATCATGGATGTCATGGCCGAGGCCGAACAAAAACGTCCGCGCATTCGCCGTCTTGGTGATCAGATCGGTGCGTGGTTTGCCCCGGCGGCCCTGTTGTTTGCGATCTTGGTCGGGTATCTAAGTGATGATTCATCACGCTTTCTGGCCGTCCTTGTGGTGGCGACACCCTGTCCGCTTTTGATTGCCATTCCGATCACGGTGATGAGTGCGATTTCAATCGCCGCCCGGCGTGGCATCGTCATCCGCGACCCGACAGTTCTGGAACGCTTGCCCACCTGCCAAACCGCGATTTTCGATAAGACCGGTACGCTGACCTATGGCCGACCCGAACTGGTGGAGGTGCTGGCCGCACCCGACATGGATGGCAACCTTGTCTTGCGACTGGCCGCCAGCCTTGAACGTTATTCCAAACATCCGCTGGCCTCGGCGGTTTTGAACGCCGCGCGGGATCGCAAGCTGCCGCTTGATGAGGTTAATCATGCCTCGGAAAAACCGGGGCAGGGCCTAAGCGGGCAGGTCGATGGCCATGAAGTTGCCGTCACCCATCGCAACAAACTGATGAAATCCGACCCCGAGATCGCCGGGCTTTTGCCGGAAACGGCAGCGGGGCTTGAATGCGTGGTGCTTGTCGATGGCAAATATGGCGCGACCTTCCGCTTCCGCGATACGCCGCGCGCAGAGGGCGAGAGCTTCGTCGGCCATCTTGGCGACATCCATCACTTCAAAAAGGTCATGTTGCTGTCAGGCGACCGCGAAAGCGAGGTCAGCTACCTTTCCGAATTGCTGGGTATTTCCGAAAGCCTGGCATCGCAAAGCCCGGAACAGAAAGTTGCGATCGTCCGCGAAGAAACCGCCAAGGCCCCGACATTGTTCATGGGCGATGGCATCAACGATGCCCCGGCACTGGCCGTCGCCACCGTCGGTATCGCCTTTGGTAAGGAAAGTGCGGTGACGGCCGATGCCGCGGGTGCCGTGATCCCAGAGGCCTCATTGGTGACCGTCGACGAGCTTCTTCACATCAGCATGGCGATGCGCCGCATCCTTTTGCAAAGCGTGATTGGCGGCATGGTGCTTTCCATCGTTGCCATGGGCTTTGCCGCAGCAGGCTATATCACGCCAGTTGCAGGCGCGCTGTTGCAGGAGGGCATTGATATCATCGCGATCCTCAATGCGCTTCGACTGGCGATCCGGCATAATATTGATGCCGATATTGTCGAGGACTAGAACGACTGAGATGGAAAGTCGCGGCCCGAATATGTTTGCGGACCGCGACGAGATGGCAGGGGTTATGCCGTGCGCAATTTGCGCTGTGGGCGGGCGACCAGCAGGTAATCCAGAAGCCAGATGACGATCATCGATGCGCCAACAGTCGGATAGATGATGCCGCCGATGGCAAGGATGGCGGTGACCATTTTGAGCTTGCTTGTGTCGCGCGGCATCGGCGGGACGCCAAGGGCACCGGTTGGGCGGCGCTTCCACCACATCACGCCAGCCGATACCGATATGAAAATGATCAGGGCACAGATCACCAGCAGGATGATCTGATTGGCGATGCCAAATTCCTGGCCCATGTGAACATTGATGCCAAATTCCATGATCTTGCCGAACGGCCCGTAATCGGCATAGCCCATATCGATCAGGGGCCTTCCGGAATACTGATCCAAGTGAATGACGCGTTGAAGCGACAAGTCATCGGGATAGATCGATGCAGAATAAACCCCGGTCTCAGTGCGCGGCAGGGCAACCGCGTAGCCCGGTGTCAGCCCCATATCGTTAAAGGTTGCGACGGCCTGATCAATGCCGATGGGGTTTGGCGTTGTGGCCGGATTGGCTCCACCATCCACTGATTGCGGCAGGGGGATGTTTTCATTGGTCCAACTTACGTCGCCAAAGGCATCGATCATCGGAATGGTCGAAAGCGGCACATCGACCCGAACGCCGGACGGATATCCATTGGGCGTGCCATTGGAAAACTGGTTGGCATATTTGCCCCAGAATACCGACCAGAACATGCCGGTCCCTGCCATGAAGATAATGAATACACCAATGAAGATGCCGGTGACGGCATGGGCATCACGCCACCAGATGCGACGTTTGGGTGTTTCACGCAGGCTGACAACACCGCCTTTCTGATTGCCGCGCGGCCACCACAAATACATCCCGGTCAAAACCAGAAGGATCGCCCAGCCTGATGCAATTTCAATGATGTAATTCGGGATGGTGCCAAATTCGGCAAGGCTGTGAATGCGCCGGACCACCCACATGATGGTAGTGCGATCGGGCATATGCCCCAGAACGTCACCGGTATAAGGATTAACGTAAACCGCCTCGCGCCCGCCGGCCTCAGTGGCAATGACGATTTCGCTGCTGCGATCCGGACTTGCCGGGGGCATGACCTTGGCGGCAACGCCCGGAACCGCAAGGAGGGCGGCGTCAATCTGTTGGCTTATCGGAAGGGGTGTCTTGCCCGATGCCTCAACGAATTTAAGGTCGGCGTGATACCAGTCATCGATTTCATCGCGATAGACGTAAGCCGCCCCTGTGATCGCCATCAGGATCATGAAGGGCAGGATCAGAAGGCCCGCATAAAAATGCCAGCGCCAGACAGCGCGATACAGGCTTGTATTCCCCTGTGATGCCGGGGATTTCGAAGTGTCAGTCATGTTTCTTGTCCATGCATGTGCGCAAGGCGTGTGACGTCGACACGACAAGGGCACAGGTAATTTTGGGAAAAAGCAGATCTGAACGCGCAATTATCCTGTTATGGAACTTGCGGGTTTTCAGGCGTGCTAAGGCAAATGGTCAAGAAACAGCAGGCGGGGCGCGTGGCGATGGCGCAAGGGCACAGAAAACGTGCTTGCGCGCGGTAATGTGAAGGGCAGCAACGGCGTTGCTAAGTTCGATTGCTTGCGGTTCGGGAAGCTCCGGCGTGACCGGCATGGCAAAGGCATAATTACCCAAACCGCACAGCGCACATTCAAAGCCATCCGGCGCGTCTGCATTCTGGCCCGGCTCATCAGGGAGCCCATCGGCGCGGACCAGAACGGTTTTGAAAGTGGATCCGGTGCAAATGACAATCGGAATGCGCACCACCCCATCCATCACAGAGGCCAGTGACGCACCGTTGGCCTTTGCCATGGGAATATGCATGAAGCCAAACATGATGGTATTGGCAAGGAACACCACAGCCACCAGCGCCGAAAGGCCCTGTCTGAACATCAGACTGATATGGTGTTTGCGTTGCACGTGTTGCGATCCATCAAGCTTTGTCTGGATCGTGTTTAGGCGCTTCACCGGGATGTGTCAAAGGCTTCCAGTTTTGGGAAGGTCAGGTTGCTCAGCGGCGCGCGTGATTTGGGTAATCGCATTGGTGATGCCGTCTTCATCGGCGATCTGGTTTGCCAGACGTTCGGCGTTATTGCGATAGGACGGCGTTTCAAGGACGGTTTTGATTTGTCGGGCCAGCATAGCGGCATCAAGTTTTGCAGGCTTGATCGGGCGTGGCGCAACACCAAGCCTGTGCAGGCGCTTTGCCCAGAAAGGCTGATCGCCGAAAAACGGAATGATGATGGATGGACGACCGGCGCAGAGGGCCGCGGCACAGGTGCCAGCCCCGCCATGATGAATGACGATATCGACTTTCGGGAATAGCCAGTCATGGGGAACTTCACGCACCGCAAGGATGTTGGATGGCCAGTTAATGTTATCCATGCCGCCCCAGCCGGTTGCGATGATAGCGCTAACATCGGCCTGCGATACCGCCTCGGCAATCATCTCTGCCATCACGGTCGGATCATTGCCGTGCATTGATCCAAACCCGATATAGATCAGGTTTTTGTGGCGTTCGACGAAGTTTTGTACTGCCGGATCGGGTGGGTTTGTTTGGGTGGCTCCGTCCAAAAACCAGTATCCGGTGACGGTCGCGTGTTTCGGCCAGTCATCGGGTTGGGCAATCACCGCGTTGCCAAAGGCATGAATGATGCGAAGCCTGTCGGATTGGCAGGACTTCACAATGTCCAAAGACTTGGTCTCGATCCCGTTTTGACGTCGTACCGCCCAGCGGCAAACTTGCCGACGCAGCGTTGCGTTCAAAACCCGGTAGATAAGCTTGCCGGTCAAGCGGTTGTACCAGCGACCCAAGATACCGCTTGGGACAAGATCGGGAACGCCCATATGCGGATAATCGCCGGTCGGGATAAAGGACGGGATCAGTTGCGCCATCACAACCGGGATGCCGAAGTGCCTGCCAATCGGTAGCGCACCAAAGGTTTTCGGATGAAAAACGATGACGTCGGGCTTGGCCTGATCAATGGCGCGGAAAATATCATCAAGCAGCGTGTCCTGAAGACCGCGCGCCTTTTTACCAATGGACAATAATGATCTCAGCTTTTGAAAAGTCGATGCCTTCGGATCAGACGCACGGGCAAATTGAGGATCATCCATAAGCGCAATCAGTGCATCGGTCAGGGGCGCGAGTTCAAGATCATGATCGGTGATAAAACTGGCAAAGCGTTCCGGCGCGGCAACGGTGACCCGATGCCCCTTCTGGATCAGCCCACGACCCAGCGCGACAAAGGGCTGCACATCACCGCGCGTCCCATAGGTCATCAGCATGACATGCATGGTATGTCCTTTCCGCCGTCACAATTGAGGCTAAAGAAACCGATTAACCTTCTTCGCGATCCCGGTCATTGCCAAGGAAGTTTCGCGTTTGTTCAATCGCTTCGCGCAGGCCAACACGCTGGACCTCGACATCATCGGGGAAGGCACCCAGAAGCCGTGAGGGCATGCGGTTATCAAGCAACACAAACACACCGCGATCTTCGGCACGCCGCACCAGGCGGCCAAAGGCCTGCTTCATGCGCAATCGTGTCAGCATGTCGTCATAGCGGGCACCATGGAACGCCGATTTGCGTGCGCGGTGCAGGATATCGGGCCGGGGCCAAGGCACGCGGTCAAAGACGATCAGGCGCAAGCTATCACCCGGCACATCCACCCCGTCACGCACCGCATCAGTACCCAGCAAACAGGCATCGCGCTCCACCCGGAAAATGTCAATCAGGGTCGAGACATCCATGCCATCAATATGCTGGGCCAGAAGTTGCAAACCTGCTTCATCCATCGGCCCGGTCAGGCGTTCGTAAACTGCGCGCAAACGCGTAATCGCGGTAAACAGGCCAAGCGCGCCACCACCCGATGCCAAAAACAGCTCGCGATAGGCCGCCGCAATGTGGTCCGGGTTATCCCGGCCAAGATCATTGACGATAAACACGCGGGTTTGTTCGCGGTAGTTATACGGGCTTTTCATCGCCGCCCGGATGGCGGGCAGCGGCATATGGGCGGCACCCGTACGATCCTCCGCCACGGCCCAGTCGAATTCTTCGTCCCCTGTGCCATCACGCAGGGTGGCGGACGTTACCACCATGCCGTGCGCGGTGGGGGCAAGGGATGTGGTCAACGGGATGGTCGGATCAAGATAATGGCGATGCATGCCGACATCAAAGTCGCGGCCAAACTGGCGTTCAATCGCAAACCAGTCGACAAAGGTTTTTGGTGTTTCCTCAACCAGGGAAGCCAGCATTTCACGCCACGCACCAACCTGCATGATCGCGCGGCGTTCAAGCGAGCGGATCGCGGCATCAAGGCGCTGGCGTTCAGCACTGTCAAGCTCATCAGCCTTTTCATCGAGCATATGGGCGATGATCTTGATCAGCGATTTGGCCGGTTTTTCCATGGCCTCCAGCGCGCGATCAAGGTCGGCTGCACTGGCAAGAACCTCGTTCAATGCGGGTTTGCAATCGGTCTCGATTGAATAGCCACGATCCCCCTCGGCGGAGCGTGCCATCACCTGTGCCCGGACATGGGCCAAAAAGACCTCCGCCGGGCCCTTGGCATGTTGTGATCCATCATGAATGCGCGATAGCCAGCCCTGTTCGGGCAAGCATTGCGCAGCGACAATCACCGCATTGACGGCATCACGCAGTTCGTCACGATCAAGGATCAGCGTTTCAAGCCGTTGCTTCAGGCCACGCGCACGCGATGATCCCTTTTGCTCTGCGCCCAGAAGCCAACGGCGAAGTTCCTGCCCCTCCATCCCGGTCAGGTGGGATGAAAATGCCTTGTCCGCCGCGTCAAACAAATGATGGCCCTCGTCAAACACGTAACGTGTCGGCATGGATGCATCATCAAGCCCGCCGAGGGCTGCCTGCACCATGACAAGTGCATGGTTGGCGACCACGATCTCGGCCGAGCGGGCGCGGCGTACAGTCTTTTCGACAAAGCATTTCGAATAGTGCGGGCAGGCGGCATAGATGCATTCACCGCGCTGATCGGCAAGCGCCCCGGTAAAACGATTGCCCAGCAATTCGGTCAGCCAGGCCGGGAAATCACCGCCGACCATATCGCCATCACGGGTATGCGATGCCCATCGCGCAATCAGGCCAAGCGGGGTGGCTTGATGCGGTTGTTGATTAAGCGGTCTTTGCGCTTCTTCGAAATTCAGCAGGCAGAAATAGTTTTCCCGACCCTTGCGCACGACGGCCTTTAATCGCTTGTCCTTGGGATCGTCATACAGGCGATCAAGTTCCTGATCGATCTGGCGTTGCAGGTTACGGGTATAGGTCGAAATCCAGACCGCACCGTCATTCTTCTGGGCCCACAATGATGCCGGGGCGACATAACCCAATGTCTTGCCGGTCCCCGTTCCGGCCTCGGCCAAAACAATGTTTGGCGCACCATCATGCAGGCGCGGTCCAAAGGCGGAGCAGACAGATGATGCATAGTCGGCCTGTTGCGGGCGTTCTTCCGCGCCTTCGCCCAGAAGTTCCTTCAGGCGTTTACGGGCATCCTTGGGATCAACCGGATAGTTGGCAGGCGGCGGTGGCGGGGCATGTTCGGCCCATTCGCCAAGCTTTTTCCAGACTTTAAGGCCTTCATATACCGCATAACGATGCGGACCATCGCCATCGGCACCAAGGGCGGCCAGAACCGAAACACCCCACGGCCAGTGGCCGCGCGCCATCGGCCATGCAACCGACAGGGCCGGGCCACGTTTGTTGCGATGAAGGGTGGCGAGTTCCTGCAAAAGGCGTTTCATGGCTTCTGCCAGTGCCTCTGCCTGACCAATAAGGTCATCGGCCGGTTTCTGGCCCGTCGCCAATGCAATGCCGCGCGGGGTCGGCACACAAAACTGTGCCGGGCGGACAAAGGCAAACAGCTCCAGCAGGTCATGGGCCGGAAACGGATCGGATTTCAGCCGCCGTGCACAGGCCGGAGTATGGACCAGAATGGGGCGTGATGACCGCGCACGTTTGGCCGCGGCCCCGTGCGGGAGTTCCTCGATCTCGCCATCGGGCGATAAAAACACGGCATGACGCAATCCGACGACCATGACAGGTGCGTTGGGCGGCATGAAACGCGGTTGGGACTCTTCGGAACGATCATCGAACATTTGGGGCACTATAAGCAGACAGCGACAGTGGCGCCACCGGGGAAATTGACCTATCTTCGAATTTATAAAGCAAACACCCAAACACAAGAAGACGGACCACAATGGCAGCCCCCAATACCCGCAATCAGCATTTCTGGCGCGATGACGCCATGCCGTTTGTCGAATTGCGGCGCGTGGCGGACGGGCATCAGGTCTGCTATGAACGCCACAGCCACGATACCTTTTCCATCGGAACGGTGAAGGGCGGTTACAGTACCTATTGGAACCGGGGCAAAACCCATGAAACGCAGGCAGGCTCAGTGGTGATCCTCAACCCCGAGGATGTGCATGGCTGCAACCCGGTCAAGGGTGCGGATTGGGTTTATGACATGCTGTTTGTTGATCCGGACTGGCTTACCGATTTGCAGATTGAACTCGATGCCGACGCAGCCGGAAAGTTCGCGATGTTTTCCGATACGCTCAGCCATGATCCGCATCTGTATGAGGGTTTGATTGATCTGGCCGATATGCTGGCCAATCCGGATGTCGATATTCTTGGCAAGGAAACGGCATTGGTATCGTTCTTTGGCGATCTGCATGTGCAGCTTGACCGGCGCGGTGTGTTGGGAGGCTGCGAATTGCGCACCAACGGTGCGGTCCATGATCGAAAGATGGCCTGGGTGGGCGAGTATATCCGCGCCCATTATGCCGAAAATATCAGTCTGGATGATCTGGCAGCACTGGTTGGCTATTCCCGGTCCTATCTGGTGCGGGCGTTTAAAAAGACTTTTGGCATGACGCCTTATGCCTATCTGATCAATTGCCGGGTGCAGCGCGCACGCCATGCGCTCAGACGTGGGGAAAAGATCGTTGATGTCGCGCTTGAAACCGGCTTTGCCGATCAGGCGCATTTCCAACGCATTTTCAAACGCCTTATGGCGGCTACCCCACGGCAATATGCCCGGGCGCAAGCCGCCTGATAATCCTCATGACTTGAGGCCAAGGCTTGCAATTCATCTGAAGAAATATAAAACAGCAAGATTGTTAACCGATAACAGTCATCTGTGATTTATAACGGATGTCATGTATGGTTTTTGGGTATCTGCCTATGGGGGAGTAGGCACTTGAAATTGGAAGTTAGAATAGACGGATGCTCAGTGGTAAAAAAACTGCAAGCTATTGATTTATTTGCAGGTTCTGGTGCTGTGTCTTCTGGCCTCAAGAGTGCTGGGTTTGATGTTGTCGGCGCTTTGGATTTCGATCCCAAAGCGTGTGAGACCTATTCTCTTAATCATAAGAATGTAAAATTAGTCCGTGGAGATATAAGGAAAGTTCCTGCGCGAACGTTCGATAGGTTTAAGGGGCAGATAGACCTACTAATCGTTTGTGCCCCTTGTCAGCCATTTAGTAACCGGAATCGCAACCGCATAACCAAAGATGAAAGGGTTGATCTGGTTCTGAGATCAGTGAAGTTCATTCGGTCTCTCAAGCCATCTTTCGTTGTCTTCGAAAATGTACCTGGACTTGAGAAAAACCGCGTTTTTGAGAAGCTTTGTCGTGATCTCAATAAACTTGGTTATTCCATTCGACCGCCGCAAAAGGTTGATGCTGCTGAGCTTGGTATTCCTCAGCGACGGGTAAGGATGGTGCTTTGTGCTGCTCTACGTGAAGAATGGCTTGATGGCCTTTTCGATGTAAATAACTGCGATTCCATGACTGTTAGGGATGCCATTGGAGATCTTCCAGAACCTTCGTTCAATTGCGAAGCACTAGAAGATCCACTGCATTACAAACGTCGGCACTCGCCACTAAATCTCGAGCGCTTAAAGCATATACCCAAAAATGGCGGAAGTAGGCACTCTTTGCCGGAGCACTTGGTTTTGGATTGTCACAGGGGGTTAAGTGACAACGAATACCCAGATTGCTATGGGCGGATGTCATGGGAAAAAGCAGCGCCTACTTTGACGACCGGATGCACGGACTTCACACGGGGCCGTTATGTTCATCCGGAACAGGATCGGGCGATTACGCTTCGTGAGGCCGCGCGTCTACAGACGTTCCCTGACACATATAAATTTGCTGGGAACGCAAGCGAAATAGCTACGCAGATTGGCAATGCGGTTCCACCAAGAATGATGCAAGTTCTCGCAGAGCGTATCAAGAACGTATTATTAGCCTAGTAACCCCTTCTTAAGGGTGGAGGTATGGCTTTGAATGCAATTTTGGGTTGCCTGCCGTGAATTGCGTACGCTAAACCGGAGTTAAGGGAGAATCCATGGCGAAAATTGGCGTAAGAGCAAGGGCAGTTGATCTTTTGGGGCGGCAACAAATTGCTGGTATCCCGACAGCTATTCACGAGCTTTTCAAAAATGCTCACGATGCTTATGCCGAGCGTGTCGAAGTCGACTATTTCCGCAAACAAAGAATTATGGTTTTGCGTGATGACGGCTATGGAATGACACGTGCCGACGTGGAAAACCGGTGGCTCACTCTTGGCACTGAGAGCAGAGTAGGGGCTAACAGCGATGACGCTGTTTGGACTGGCCCCAAAAAACTGCCGCGTCGCCCGATGATGGGGGAAAAGGGGATTGGTCGTCTGGCCATCGCCGCTATTGCACCAATCACACTGTTATTAACCCGGGCTGTACGAGAAGACGGTGTCTCTGATCTTGTTGTCTGTTTGGTCCATTGGGGCTTGTTTGAGCAGCCTGGCCTTGAAGTGCAGCAAATTGATGTGCCGATTGCAGAGTTTAAAGATGGCGCGCTTCCAAACCGCGAAGATATTGATAAGCTTGTCGCAGATATTCGCAAAAACCTTGAAGTTCTTCGTCCTCAGCTTGGCAAGGGAAAATATGAAGAGCTAAGTGAAACGCTTGATCAAATCACTGTCGATCCAGCTGCATTTGACCTTCTCTTGGAAAAACAAGCAAAAGAGCGTGATCCTGAAGCTAAGACTTTTTCTCTTCGTGATGGAGGGTACGGCACTCAGTTCATCATGCTGCCGACTGCGCCAGAGCTTAATAGCGACATCGATGGCGATCGGACTGGAGATGAGGAAGCGACACCTCTGCAACGCAATCTATTAGGTTTCAGCAATTCGATGGAGGCAGATGTCCCTCCGATAGCGGCAAATTTTCGCGATCATCAGATAGATGGTTCCGTTCCAGATCATATTGCTCGCGGCATGTTCTTTACCAATCGAGAACTTAGAGACTGCGATCAATATGTTGAGGGTGAAATCGACGAGTTTGGGCAATTTAAGGGAACTGTCCGAATTTATGATAACGAACCTGTACGCTTTATCTGTAACTGGCCTGGAGCGAAAGGGCGCCTGACAAAATGTGGGCCTTTCAGCTTTAAATTTGGGTACCTGATGGGATGGGAGCGCGAAAGCCTTCTGGATCAGGGCGAGTACAAAAGCCTTCGGGATAAGTGTGAAGCGCTCGGTGGGATTTATATGTACCGAGATGGTATTCGTATCCTACCCTATGGCAACTCGGATTTTGATTTTCTGGACGTTGAAAGAAAGCGCGCGAAATCAGCAAAGGATGCATTCTTTTCGTTCCGGCGGATGGTCGGGTACGCAGCTGTGTCTCATGAAACCAATCCCAGTTTACAAGAAAAAGCAGGAAGAGAAGGTTTTCGACAAAACCAAGCATACCGAGATTTTCGACAGATTTTGATGAATTTGCTTGATCGGTTGGCAATCGAGTTTTTCAGGCGTGGTGGTGATCAATCGGATCTGTTCTGGGCAGTAAAAGATAGGGTTGATGCAGAGTTTAAAGCTGCGCAAAACCAAAGAAAGCGGGTTGAGGAACAGCGTAAAAATCTAGCAGATCACTTGAATAATTTCTTTTCATCTTACGAAAATGAAGAGTACTCAAAAGATGCTGCTGAGCTTGAGGCTAAATACCTTAATTTGATCAACCATATAGATGCTGCTGCAGATCCCACTGAATATGCCGAGACTTTGAACCGTCATAGAATAGAATTTTATAGGAGCATGCGAGATTTAGAGGCGTCAGCAAGGGTTACCAAGCCTGCCAGTCTGCCTATCAAAGGTGCTCTTTCTAAGGATTGGGCGCGGTATGGAGTCTTAATCTCGGACTTGCAAGAAAATGTGTTTGCTCCCGTAAAAGACAAAATCAGTGCAAGCTTACAGGAAGCTGGTCGCAAAATAGACGACGTCTATCGCTCCGTACAAGCTTCAGCTGCCTTGCAGAATAAATCAAATGAGCTGGTCAAAGAAGTGGCCGCTATTCGAAATGAAGCATATCAAGCCACAGAAGCGTTTAAACGTGCGTTAAGGGATACATTCAAATTAGAGTTCTCCAAGTTTAAGTCTGAAATGATGGATGGGGTAGAGAAGTTTACGCGCGACGCTGTTAACAGGCCCGACGATATCGAACGGTTGTATGCGGAGTTTCAGAACCGTTTTGAGCAAATCAATAAAGAACAATTGTTACATTTCTCCTCTGTCCGGGATCAAATGTTGTCGTTGATCGAAGATCTCAAAAGTGGATATACGGCAGATACGCGAGCTTTTGTTTGGGAGCAACGGGCTGAGCAACTCCAAGAGCAAGTGGAGTTCTACGAAGAGTACGCTCAGATGGGTATGGGCTTGGGGATTTTGCAACATGAGTTCGACCATGTTGCGTCTGATTTGCGTTCAGCCATTCACGAGATCCAGCCTTGGGCTCGCAGGAATGATGGACTTCTTCGTATATACAATCGCCTCAGAACAAGTTTTGAAACACTCGACAACTATCTGAAAATTATCGACCCCATCGGTCGAAAAATGCGTACTGGATCAGTCGAATTAACTGGCGAGATGATTTTAATTTATCTGCACCGGCTGTTCAAAAAACGGATAGACGAGAACGAAATCCGCTTTGATCCAAGCGCAGCATTTTTGAAGCACTCAATTACTGCGCGGTCGTCGGTTGTCCTGGGTGCATTTACGAACATCGTTGATAATGCGATTTACTGGCTAATCAATGAGGGCGAGGGTTCAAAGTGCGTAACGTTTGATGCAGACGCAGAAGGGTTTCTGATTGAAAACAATGGGCCCGGAATTCGAGCCAAAGACGTTGATCGAATATTCGAATTTGGTGAAAGCGATAAGTCTGGCGGTAAAGGAATTGGTCTATCAATTTCTCGAAGCACATTGCGAGCAGAAGGTTTTGATCTGACGCTTGTTAAGAGTGGCGAAAACGTTGGTCCAGTTTTCAAGATCCATACTGATCCAAGGGAGGAAACATGAATAGTATCGCGGAGAAGACAGCTTCCCCCTCGGAAAAGTGGAACGAATTTCAGTTTAATTCGGCCAAAAGTTTTATTTCAAACGTTGTTTTTATTGATGACAGGCCATGGGTTGAACAGGATCGGGGATCATCAGAGATACCTTTGCTCATAGAAAAGGATGATTCCGAAGAAGCAGCCATGGGCGCTGCCGAGGTGGTTGAACAAATTAAAGTCGACGCACCTCTGGATGCAGTAGAGGCGGTATCTTTGTCCGCCGACGAACACCATCTGAAGGTCAAAGAGCTGATTGCAAGTTTTGCTGATCAGGAAATCTCCGCATCTTTTTTGTTTCCAAGTTCCGATGATGACGAGACTGAAGTTATTCAGCAGGCCCATAAACTTAGCAAGATTGCGGATATCGTTGTCATAGATTGGTTCTTAAAAAACTCGAGCCCGGAACTAACATCAAAAATTGTCCAGGACTTAGTATCTGCATATCAAAAGGGTGAATGGCGAACACGGTTGGTATGCATTTATACCGGAGAAGAGGTCGATTCGCTCCCCGATAACCTAAAATCTAGGATTGTTGAGGAGTGTAGAGATGTTTCGTGTGTGAAGAACCACGACAACAGCCTTTCACTTGGTGAAGACGTTCGGATTATATTCTTGAATAAGAAAGAAGTGCTTCCAAGCGATTTACCTAAAAGGCTAATTGAAGATTTTTCGAAGATAACAGATGGATTGTTGCCAACGTTTGCAATTAATTCAGTTGCGGCATTGAGGAAAAATACTCATAGCCTATTGTCGGCCTTTTCAAAAGAACTTGATCCGGCAATTGTAGGGCACCGTATGTATTTATCTGACTCTGATGATGCAGAATTGTTTGGACTGGATATTCTAATAATGCAGCTGAGGTCCATACTTTCTACAAATACTGTTCACAGAGAATCTTTATCTCAAGAAAGATTTGAAAACTGGATAAATTTAAACTGCCCTAATCCTCGTGAAATAGAAGGTACCTCTCTTCCACTTTCTGAATTTCTTGATTTGATGGAGAAATGCTACTCAACAGCTCTGGGTCAACAACCTAAAGGGAAACAACGTAAGAAGTGGGAGAAGGCGGCTAGGCATGCGCCTTATCAGGATGAGCAACACCTCAGCAATGTCACCGTTCGAATGGGCAGGCTATCTAAGCTTATTCGTGAGTATGATGGAGCTATGCCCCTGCCTGAAAAGTGGCGGCCGACACTCGGTTTAGGGTCCATACTGAAGTCCGATGGTGGAAATGGCGCCGAGTACTGGCTTTGCGTGCAACCTCTTTGTGATAGTGTCCGAATGGACGAGCCCCGCTTCTTTCCTCTTTTAAAATTGAATCGGAAAGCTGATTGCGAAGCTCAGAACGAGGATGTGGGCAAGTATTGGCTCGTGGTGAAGGGGGATGAAACACACGCAGTACTGAGTTTGCGTGCGAACCCAAAAGATGGCGACTTCATTAAATTTGCCCCGGACTCAGCGACGCGCCGAGTGCTTGCTGAAAAACAAGGTGATGGTACTTTCGTTTTTAAATCTTGTGCAGCGAATGGAAATGAGCAAGCTTTTCAGTGGATAGCTGATGTAGAGCCGTTACAAGCGCAGAGGGCTGTGGCGGAGATGACTGCGCAGTTGAATAGGGTTGGAGTTGACGAATACGAGGCGCTTCGGCGTGGGTTGCCATTCTAATCTGCTAGTAAGTACAAAGCACTGGCGATCAGTAACACCGCCATCGCCCGGTTGAATGCGCGGATGCGGGATGGTTCGCCCAGGAAACGCGACAGGAACGCGCCCGCATAGGCCCAGCACGCGACCGAGGCAAAGCAGATGACAAAGTAAATGGCGGTGAATTCCCAGATCAGGGTTGGCGCGCCGGACGCGGCATAGGCGCCCATCCCGGCGATGGAGGCCAGCCAGGCCTTTGGGTTAAGCCATTGCATGACAGCCCCCGTGATCGCCTTTGGTCCAGATGCGGCATCGCCCTTGCCAAGTTCGCCGTTTGACGTTGCCAGTTTCCAGGCCATGAACAGCAAGAACGCCACCCCGGCCCACTGAATGACCGTGGTCAGTTGCGGGAAGGCTTCAAGCATTTCATGCAGACCCAGCCCGATCAAAAGCAGCAAAAGGCAAAATCCCGCCGTCGCGCCAAAAACAAGGCGAAGGGACGGGCGAAAGCCATATTGCACGCCAGAACTCAACACCAGAATATTGACCGGTCCCGGTGTGATGGAGGCGGCCAAGGCAAAGGCGGCCATCGAAAGATACAGGCTGAGTGTTGCGCTAAAGCCGGACATCTTGGTGTTCCTCGCACGGTGTGTTTTTTGTTGTTGATCAACATGCGCTGTCTGGCGTCGCGTTTATTGAACAAAATTGACCTGCGCGAAGGTGATTTCGGCTTTGGGCATAAAAAAACGCAACCGGATGTGGAGCCGGTTGCGTTGCGTGCTGTCGATATCCGTGTTCCGGTTGCTGTACCGGAACCGGTGTCAGATCAGCTTGTCGTCAGATCCATCAGAAGTGATGCACAGCGCTGAGCGATCTCGTTGTTGGGTTCGTCGCTGCCCGGCATGGTTGCCCAGCCTTTTGCAATCACGAAATCGTCGCGCTTGTAAGAGCTTTCAGCCTTGAGGGCCGTAAGTTCCGCCGTCTGATTGTTGGGCGAAAGCATTTTGAACTGGGCGACACATACCGGTGCCATTGCCGAGATCGTTGCTTCCTTGCCGCTTGCATCGGCCATTTCCTGCGCAGTGCCGCCAGACACCACCGAGCCGGTGCTAAAACCGACAATGGTGATCAGTGCGGCGCCGATAATGCCGCCCCAAATTCCGGGCTTTGTCCATGCAGGGATTTCGATAGCCATAAATAAAATTCCTTTTAATCAGGCCGTGAAAAGTATTTTTCGTGGCTCTGTTAGATAAAAAGAAAACATTGATGATGTAATATTACAATTGATTTATTTTTAAATATTTAAATCAAAGGTGGATTTTCTGAAGGGGAGCGGTTTTATTTTTCGATATTTTGAAGAATTATTTCATGATTCAACCGGAAAACATGTTCGACAAGCCAGTTGCCCCACCGGCAATCATGGCATAGCGCGCCGCCTTGCCAATGGTCACCAGAATGATGAAGGGCAGAAGGCGCACCCGCATGACCCCGGCAAACAGTGTGAGCGGATCCCCAATAATCGGAAGCCATGAAAGCAGTAATGACCACAGCCCGTATTTGCCAAACCAGCGCGATGCACGATCCAGTGCCTCGGCGGAGACGGGGAACCAGCGCTTGTGCTTGAAATGCTCGGCATAAAGGCCAAGCCACCAGTTGATGAGCGATCCAAGAACATTGCCGACCGTGGCGACCAGTACCAACAACCATATGGCATGATCACCGGACGCAATGAGGGCGGCCAATGCCGCCTCGGACGTGCCGGGCAGGATGGTTGCGGATGTCAGTGCGGAAAGGAAAAGGGCGAAAAGCACGTTTGAAAGCCAGTCTGATCAAGTCAGGCGTTATGATTTGAGACTGAATTTACGGACATCAAGCGGTTGTGCAAGCACTTCATCCTTGCTCTCGGCAAAGGCCTTTAGGTAGGGCATCTCGAAATGCCGGGCGAGGTCTTCTTCCGAGCGCCAGGTTTCATAGGCCAACCAGAGGGCAGGATCGTCATTTGACTGGTGCATGTCGTAGCTGATGCAGCCTTCCTCGGCGCGCGACGGTTCAACCAATGCCAAAAGCCGTTTGCCAAGTTCGTCTTCCATGCCGGGTTTGGCGCGTGCGGTGGCAACAACGGTAAGCTGCTTGGACATTTCGGTTTCCTGTCATTTTGATTGTTTGGCATTTTGATTGATCATCACCAACCACAGTGCAGGACAAATGTTTGTTTCACAAGCAGGCAGAGAACAGAAAAAGGCCCGGTGCGGGGGACACCGGGCCTGGAATTGCTGGTCAACAGTTTGGGGGGAGCTGACCAGCAGGGGGGAGACGAAATTTAGGCGATGGTCGTGGTCACATCGACATTGCCGCGAATTGCGTTGGAATAGGGGCAAATGGTGTGCGCCGTTTCCACAAGCTTCTCTGCATCGGCCTTGTCGAGACCTGGCAGCGATACAGTGAGCTCAACCGCGATGCCAAAGCCGCCTGCTTCGCGCGGACCGATACCGACTTCAGCCGAAACCCCGACGTCATTTGGCACCTTGATCTTGGTCTGGCCGCTGGCAGCCTTCATGGCGCCGATAAAGCAGGCCGAGTAGCCCATGGCAAAAAGCTGTTCCGGGTTATGACCGTCACCGCCAGCACCGCCGAGTTCCTTTGGCGTGGACAGCTTGACATCAAGCGATCCATCGTCAGTCGAGGCGCGGCCATCGCGGCCACCGGTTGCAGAAGCGAGTGCGGTGTATTTGACATCAACAGACATGGTTTTCATCCTTTGTTTAAACATTGGTTCGGTTGGTGATTACCCGGCTGTTAGGTTCATATGTCGCCGGGGGCGGGCAGGTGCAACCGCACCTACCCTAAAGAGTGTTAAAGTTTGGGGACAATTCCCCTGTATTCGTCGTGTTATTCGCCGTGCAGGGCGGTGTGGAGATACTGACCGGCCTGGGCAATTGCGCCTTTGGCAGCCGGGGTATCGGCAAGGGCATTGAGCATGACAAAGTCATGGATCGTGCCGTTGTAACGCGTGACGGTGACATCAACGCCAGCCTGGCTCAGTTTGCGGGCATAGGCTTCGCCTTCATCCCGCAGCACGTCGTTTTCCGCCGTAATCACAAGTGCCGGGGCCTGACCGGCAAGCTGATCGGCACTTGCATGGATCGGTGTGATTTTCGGGTCAGTACGATCAACGCCTTCGGGCAGGTACTGGTTCCAGAACCATTCCATCGCAGGCTCGGTCAACCACGGGCCGTTGGCAAATTCGGTATAGGATCCGTTGTCAAAATCGGCATCCGTCACTGGATAGAACAAAACCTGCGCGGTGATTTCCGGACCTTTGCGTTCCTGGGCCAGAAGCGACACCACAGCGGTCATGTTGCCCCCGACACTGTCACCGGCAATTGCCAGACGGGTTGGATCGATATTGAGCTGTTCACCATGTTCAGCAACATATTTGGTCACAGCGTAATCCTGCTCAATCGCGATCGGATAGCGTGCTTCGGGGGAGCGTTCGTAATCCACAAACACCAGGGCCGCATTGGCGCGAACCGCGAGTTCACGAACCAGACGATCATGGGTGCCGGTATCGCCCATCACCCAGCCTGCGCCATGGAAATAAACAATCACAGGAAGGCGATCAGTATTGCCCGCCGGGCGGATGATGCGGACCTTGGTGGCACCTGTTGGGCCAACACCAAAGACGGTGTCGGTGATATCAACGGCTGGTTTGGCAACGTCGCCTGCCTGTGCGCCAGCCAGAACGTTGCGGGCCTCAGCCGGGGTCAGAGTGTAGATGGCCGGGCCGCCAGACGCGGAAAGGACATCAATGAACTCCTGGGTGGTGTTTTCAAGAACCGGCTCTGCGAAGGCTGCGGTGCTGGTCAGGGAGGTCGACAATGCCAGTGCACCAGAAACAACAGCAGCGGCAACTTTTGAATTGAATGGGCTCATGGGTCTGATCCTTTAAATGGGCCGTCCGTGATGTTTGATGGGCGGCGTTGCGTTTTGTTGAATTATGTATCGCACACAATTAAGTCGTGCACGATATAAAAAAGAGAAACCCAGCCATGCAATAAAATCGCTTGTTATTTAATCGCGTGCGATTTAATTTGCTGGGCTTCGAAAATTTCAGACCCAAGATGTTTTGAGAAGACGGACATCGCCAGTGGGTATGGAAAGCGCAGAATTCTGCGCAATGCGATGTCTTGTTGACCCACAATAAAGGACCAGACCAATGGACAACTCATCCAAAGATGATCTGCTTCAGCTCGAAAAGTTTCTGTGCTTTTCGATCTATTCAGCTGGTCATGCCTTTAACCGGGTCTATAAGCCGCTGCTGGATAATCTGGGGCTGACCTATCCGCAATATCTGGTGATGGTGACCCTGTGGCAGGAAGATAATCAGTCAGTGCGGAGCATTGGCTCAAAGCTGTATCTGGAATCCAGTACGCTGACACCGTTGCTCAAACGCCTTGAAGCCAACGGACTGGTTAGCCGCAAGCGCGATCCGGAGGACGAGCGATCTGTGCGCGTCAGCTTGACGGACGCCGGAAAAGATCTGCGGAACAAGGCAGAAGAAGTTCCGCCCTGCATTCTTGAGGCCAGCGGACTTGATATCGAGACCGCCAAACGCCTGAACCGTGATTTGCGGACCATGCGCGATCAGATGGAGGCCGGCGGTCAGAAGGTTTGATCGCGGTTAGTTCGCCTGCTGTTTGCGATCTTGTTTCCGGTCCCGGTGATAGGTCAGCGCCCAGCCAAGCGCGGTTTTGATCGCCGGTTCAGGCAAGGGTCGATCCAGCGGCAGGATAATGGCGCGATTGCCCTCGGTCGTCAGATCAGCCGAGAGCAGGCTGCGCGTCCGGTCAATCAGGTCGGTCTTGCAATCAAAAAAGATCATGACCTGATCAGGTGTTTTGGCTTTCCAGTCGGCACGAATGGTGATGCCCGATCCGGATTTGGGCCGCCAGGCGGGTTCGCCCCACTTCAGGCTTTCGGTGATCGGGCCAGCCCCGTCAATTTCGCCCGCCAGTTCAAAGATCCAGCCCCGGATCGACATCAATGCCCGCCGGGCGTGCGCCGGGCAGGCATTGAATTTTGCCGCAACATCCGGGTTTGCGAAATCCCCAGACCCCATCACATGCCCGCAGCGCTCAGATTGCCAAGGGACTGGATCAGAAGCCAGACACCGCAGATCGCAAGGGTGATGTGCTGCATGACCATGGCCGGTGCGATGATGCGTTTGGACCGGGTCAGGGTGCCAATGGCATGCAAAATCCGGCTTGCGATCAGGATGGTAGCTACAATCCAGATGATGGTCGATGTTGCCAGGATCGCCTCGATGGCAAGGATCAGCAGAATGCAAAGCGGGGCGTTTTCAACGAAATTGCCATGCGCACGAATGCGCCGGCGCAGGGTGTTGTCATCGCCATCCCCGCTCAGCACATTAAGCTGGGCGCGCCGGATCGAAACCATCAGGCTGAGCACGGTCAGCATCAAAACAAATACAGCGGTGATAAAGATGGTTACGGGCAGCGGCAGCATGTCAGTATTCCCGGCTTGTGAAGGGGATTGTGAAACTATTTTCGAATTCAATCACTGAATGCAGTTTGGATCAAACAAAAGGACGACACCAATCATGGTGCCGTCCGATTTGTCATGTGCCGAAAGGTGTGATTGCGCCCTAGATATTGCGCAGGCGATCAAGGAAGTTTTTGACCTGTGCGTCAAGATTGCGGGCTTCTTCGGCCAGTTGGGTTGCGCCGGCCTGGACGTTCGAGGCCGCTTCGCCGGTTTCCTGGGACGTATTGCGAACAATCCCGATAGAGGACGAAACTTCGTTGGTGCCCGCCGCCGCCTGTTGAACGTTACTTGAAATTTCGGCGGTGGCAGCCCCTTGTTCCTCGACCGCGGATGCAATGGCGGTGGCGATTTCGTTGATGCTGGAAATGGTTTCGGTCACCCGTTCAATCGCACCAACCGTATTTTGCGTCTCGGACTGGATGGAGCCAATCTGTTGGGCGATGTCTTCGGTCGCCTTGGCGGTCTGGTTGGCCAGGTTTTTGACTTCCTGTGCGACGACGGCAAAGCCTTTGCCAGCCTCGCCAGCACGGGCTGCCTCGATGGTGGCATTCAGTGCGAGAAGATTGGTCTGGGCGGCAATGTCATTGATCAGGTTAACCACTTCGCCAATGCGATCGGCCGCCTCGGCCAGACCGGTAACCATGGCGTTGGCACGTGAAGCTTCTTCGACAGCGGTGTTCGAGATGTCAGATGATTTCGCCACCTGGGAGCTGATTTCCTGAATGGAGGCAGACAGTTCCTCAGTCGCAGACGCCACGGTCTGAACGTTTGCACTTGCCTCGTCCGCGGCGGCGGCAACAACAACAGCCTGTTCGGAGCTTTCATCAGCAGCACGCCGCATTTGCCGGGACACTTGTTCCATGTTTCCGGCCTTGTCAGACACATTGACAACGATCGAGCCCACCGATTTTTCAAACTCGTCGGCCATCTGCAAGCGCGTGCGATTGCGTTCGTCGCTGGCGCGCTGTTCGGCTTGAAGCTTTTCACGTTCGGCCATCTGCATGCGTGCGGAGGCCTCTTTGAAGGCTTCTAGCGCCTTGGCAATTGCCCCGATCTCGTCATCGCGTTTGAGATAGGGCACTGTAATGTCAAACTCACCCTTCTGAAGGTGATCAATCACACTGGTCACCCGCGTCATCGGGCGCGCGACCAGAGTTCTGGTCGACAACAGAACCACTGCAATGACAATCGCCAACAGGATGACACCGCCGATCAGGGTGATATTGCGCAGATTGTCTGCCGGGGCGAAGACGGTCGCCAGCGGCACATTGACCACAACGCCCCATTTGTTGGGGTATCCGGTAATCTCGACCGGGACAATCATGTGCATGGTTGTGTCATCATCAATCCGCATCGCATCGCCCGATTGCATGGTTTTGAGGATGGCCGCATGGATCGGGTTGTTGCCATCAAGGGTGGTGCCACGGATTTCCGGGTCTTCGTGGGCAACCCAGGTTCCTTGGGCGGAGACAAGATTGACCGTACCAGTGCCAAACGGTGTCAATTCGGCAAAGCGTTCTGACAGGGCATTGAGTTCAAGATCAACGCCCAGCACACCCAGAAAATCACCGTTCGGGTTTTGCACCGGATAGACAAAGGATGTCAGAACAACGTCACGACCCTGAATGTCATAGGTGATGGCGTCGGTGACATAGGGCTGATTGGTGTCACGCGGGGTGGTGTAATATTCGTTGATCTCGGGATTATCGAGGCCAGTCAGGTGATAGGGGGTAATGCCGTCACCAAAATTATAATAATAAGTGACGTATTTGCCGCTGCCGTCGCCGAATGGCTCACCCTCGTTTACGTAATCGGCATCCTTGCCATCAAGGGCATCGGTTTCAAAGCCTGCCCATGCGCCGGCAAGTGTCGGATTATCGATCAGGGTTCGACTGAGAATTTCGTTATATGCCGCGCGATCAACGCCGCCTTTTTCGCGGATCGCACGAAAGGCCCCGGCCAGATTTTTTGCGACCAACATCCCGCCATTCAGAACACTACCAGCCTGCTCTGCGTGATGGTTTGCCACCCCACGTGCTTCGCCGACGGTCAGTTCCTCGGTGGTCTGGCTTGTTTGAACGGTTTGAAGAGATATGCCTGCAATCAGGCAGAGCGCGATGGTTACAGCACTGACAAGCGTCAGCTTCGCGCCAAGGGACAGGGACGAAAAGTTCATACAGTCATCCTTCCGACCTATGCTTTCGTTTGAAGATCGCATTTGAGTAATGCACCAGCCAAGTCAATGGCTTGGCAGTGCAATAAGGCACGTCATATTAGGCGATTACTCTAAGGTATAATACTTGGAAAGGGAAGCTGTCTGAATATGTAGTTTTTGTTATTAAAATCGTTTGGTTTTTCCGATTGTCGGCGCAAACACTTCCTCGGCGGGGACAGGTTTTCCGAAAAGGAACCCTTGCAGCTTGATGCCCGGCACATCGCGCAGGAAGTCATATTGTGCCTTGGTTTCAACGCCTTCTGCGGTGACCGACAGGCCCAACGCACCCGCCATTGCCAGCATTGCGTTGATCAGGGCCACGTCATCACTGTTGCCCGGTACTCCGCTTACAAAGGCACGGTCGATCTTGATGCGGCTGATCGGCAGGCTTTTGATCGACCGCAGGCATGAATAGCCGGTGCCAAAATCGTCAATTGCCAGTGAAACCCCCACTTCCCGCAGGTCGTGCAGGGTCTGGATCATGCTGACTTCGTCCTGGATCATGCTTTCGGTGACTTCGATTTCAAGATCCTCGGCCGGGAGGCCGGAAATCGCCAGTTCATGGGCGATGCTGTCGGCAAAACCGGGTTGCTGCATCTGGCGGACCGATACATTGACGGCCATGCGCAGTTTCTGGCCATATTCATCCTGCCAGCGACGGGCCTGGTGGCAGGCTTCGCGGATCACCCAGCTGCCAATTTCAAGGATAAGCCCGCTTTTTTCGGCAATTGGGATGATTTCATGTGGCCCGACAAGCCCGTGGACCGGATGTTTCCAGCGCAGCAAAGCTTCAACACCGACCATGTCGCCGGTTTTGCCATCAATCTGTGGCTGGTAATGCAAAACCAGTTCTTCGTTTTCAAGCCCGCGGCGCAATTCAAGGGAGCGCGTCATGTAATGGGCGGCATTGGCCGTCATTTCCGGCTCATAGAGGGCAAAGGTTCTGCGTCCGCGATCCTTGGCAGCATACATCGCGGTATCGGCAAGGCGGATTAGGTCGTGCGATGAGCGGCCATGCACGGGATAGAGTGAAATGCCCAAACTTGCCCCGATATTCATTTCGTGGCCACGGATATAGAACGGGCGTTGCAGTTCCTGAATGATCTTTTGCGCCAGATTGGCGGCCGCTGTTTCGTTGGGAATGTTTTCGCGAATGATCAGGAATTCATCGCCGCCCAACCGGGATATCGTATCGGTGCGTTCGGTAATACCCTTGATCCGGGTTGCGGCAATCAGAATGACCTGATCGCCGGCGGCATGGCCAAGTGTGTCATTGATCGTCTTGAAATCATCGATATCAAGAAACAGGCAGGCGACCATCATGCCGCTGGGTTCGCAACGTTCAATCGCGCGATTAAGGCGGTCTGTCGCAAGCAACCGGTTGGGCAGGCTGGTTAGTCCGTCATACTGGGCAAGGTAATGCAATTCCTGTTCGGCCTGCCGGATGGCGGTCCGGTCAGAGACGATCATCACATAGTGGGTCAGCTCGTGTTCTTCGTTTTCAACGGCAATAACCTGCAGGGACAGCGATATCGGGCCACGACTGGCGTTGTGGGTATCAAGATCGCGATGCCATTGGCGGCGGGCACCCGGCCCGGAAAACAATTCCTGAAAGAATTCGGCAGGATGTTCATTGGCGGAAAGAAAATAGGGCGGCTTTTGCAGCGTGTTTTCTTCGGTCTCGCCCGTGATCCGGTAATAGGCGTTGTTGGCGTTGGTAACATTGAGGTCAGGATCAAGAATAAGAATGCCGTCCTGGGTGGTTTCAAACACCGTCATGGCTTCGCGCAGCTTGTCCTGCGTCAGGCGCTGATCGGTGATGTCCTGCATCATGCCGATGATGCGTTGTGACCCTTTGCGATCATCGCCAAAGGACTTGCCGCGGGCCCGCAGCCAGCGATAGTTCTGATCCGTGTCCAGACTGCGAAAGACAACGTCATAAAAATCGCCATGCGCAACCGCATAGGCAAAGGCCTTGCGCACCATGTCTCGGTCTTCTGTTGCGACGCGTTCAAGAAAGCCATCCCAGCTTTCGGTGACGATTTCGGCATTCTGATTAAGGTCGGCATTGCCAAGCCCGGTGGAGTGCATTTGCCGGGTCAGGACATCAATTTCCCAGCAACTCATCTGGGCTGCGTTCATCGCAAGCGACAGACGGTGCTGACTTTCTGACAGGGCCAGTTCGGCTGTGCGGCGTTCCAGCGCCATCTGGATCGTGGCATGCAGTTCACGGTCCGAAAACGGTTTGATCAGATAGCCATATGGACGGGTTTTTTGCGCGCGCGCCAGTGTCGCGTCTTCGGAGTGGGCCGAAAGATAGATGACCGGGATCATCAGGTGCGGCGGGATTCCAGCCGCCGTTTCAATGCCGTCAATATCGCCTTCGATGCGGATATCCATCAGGATAATGTCAGGTGGATCTTCATTGATGGCCGCAAGGGCGTCACTGCCGCGCGTATGTGCGCTGGTGCGCTGGTAGCCCAGCTTTTCAAGCTGCTTGCGCAAATGAAGGGCGATAACACGTTCGTCCTCGACAATCATGACATGGACTGAATGTGGCATCCCGATCACTTCCCTATTTTGAAGTTGATGACAAAGGTGGTTTCGCCATTGGTCGTGATATCAAGCGTGCCGCCAACCTGGTCGGCCAGCAGTTCAATCAGTTGCAGGCCAAGCCCGTCACTCGTGCCCGGGGTAAAGTCATCGGGCATGCCGCGCCCGTTATCGGATACTCGCAAGGTCACAACATCCTGGTCATTCATCTGGGTCGATACCGTAATCTGACCTTTTGCGCCGTCGGGGAAACCGTGTTTTAGCGCATTGGTGATCAGTTCGTTGGCAATCAGTCCGCATGGCACGGCCTGATCGATGGTGAGTTCGACATGGGCCAGATTGCTTTTGACTTGCACCCGGTTGATATCGACATTGAATGTCGCCAGAAGCGACGAAATAAGGCTTTCGCAGAAATCGGCGAAATTCACCTTGGCGATGTCTTCGCTTTGATACAGCGACTGGTGAATTTGCGCCATTGACCGGACGCGATTGCAACTGTCGATCAGAGCTTCGCGTGCCTGGATGTCAATGACCGAGGATGTCTGCATATCGAGCAGGCTGTGAATGATCTGCAGATTGTTTTTCACCCGGTGATGGACTTCGGAAAGCAGCGTTTCCTTTTCACGAAGCGATCGTGCGATCTGTTCTTCGCGATGTTTGCGTTCGGAAATGTCGGAAATAGCCGCAAGGATCTGATGCTTTTCACCGTCAGAGATCGGGTTCAGACCAATTTCAACGGGGAACTCGCTGCCATCCTTGCGCAAGGCATAAAGATCGCGGCCAGCCCCCATCGGGCGGGGATTGGGCTGCTCCGAATAGGATCGGCGCAAACGCGGGTGTCCGGTACGAAAACGTTCGGGGACCAGCATTTCAATCGGCTGGCCCAGCAGTTCATCACGCGCATAGCCGAAAATGATTTCGGTCTGGGCGTTCACCATTTCCATGGTGCCATCCGCACTAATCAGGATCATGGCATTTGGCGCGTACTCAACAACGCGTTCAAATCTTTGATCCGGACTTTTCGTCGGAAAGGCGTTTTCGGTGATGTGCCCACCGGTCTCTCCAAACGACATCAACACACTCCAATCATCGTGTTTGGTTGGTCGATCGGGTTTGCCTTCGCTTGCGGACGATCAATAGTATTAAATTAAACTAATAGTGTATCGCAGCATAAGCGTATGGTTATGCAATAAAAGCTCTTCACAATTTAAGCGTGCTTGCCCACTATCCGATATTTGTTGGCAGGTGACTAAAGTCAACTACACTTAGGTGTAGCCGCGGAGCTGGCTTTACAAGCAACCGCCTGCAGATAAATATCGGCGATTGGCCCGGTAATTCCGCGATTATTTGGCAGCCATGCGCAACAGGTGCTTGATCTTGGCCCGAAGTGGGGTATAGCTTCGCGCAAACATGCGATCAGCGTGATACGTATATTTCCCGAGAATTTAACGATCCAACTGACAAACAAGGTTTCAAAAATGACAGCCGATCTTCGAGATGCCGCACTTAACAGCAACGTCTGGGCTTTTCAGGAAGCCAGCAAGCTGGTCAAGCGGTATAAACAGAAGGCGCCTGAGAAGGGCTATGTCCTTTTTGAAACCGGTTATGGTCCGTCGGGTTTGCCGCATATTGGCACCTTTGGCGAAGTTGCGCGCACGACCTATGTCCGTCGCGCGTTCGAAACCATGTGCGATATCCCGACCAAGCTGTTCTGCTTCTCCGATGACATGGATGGCCTGCGTAAGGTCCCGGACAATATTCCAAACAAGGACATGGTCGCGCAGCATCTTGGCAAGGCCCTGACCAGCGTTCCGGACCCGTTTGGCACGCATGAAAGCTTTGCCCATCACAACAATGCCAAGCTGCGTGAATTCCTTGATGGTTTCGGGTTCGAGTACGAATTCAAATCATCGACCGACTGTTATCGTTCGGGCATGTTTGACGAGGCGCTTTTGCGCCTTCTGGAACGTTATGACGCGATCCAGAAAATCATGCTGCCGACCCTTGGTGAAGAACGCCGTGCGACCTATAGCCCGTTCATGCCAGTCGAGCCGGGCACCAACAAGGTCCTGATGGCCAAGGTGACCGAGCTTAAGCCTGAGAGCGGCAGCATCGTTTACGAACATCCGGAAACCGGTGATCTGGTTGAAACGCTGGTGACGGGCGGTAATTGCAAACTGCAATGGAAGCCGGACTGGGCGATGCGCTGGTATGCGCTGGGCGTTGATTATGAAATGGCCGGTAAAGACCTTATTCCGTCAGTCGAGCTTGGCAACAAGATCGTCAAGGCGCTTGGCGGCACCCCGCCGGAAGGCTTCAACTACGAGCTGTTCCTCGATGAAAATGCCCAGAAGATTTCCAAATCCAAGGGCAATGGTCTTTCGATGGAAGACTGGCTGAAATATGCGCCGGAAGACAGCCTGTCGCTGTTCATGTTCCAGAAGCCGAAAACCGCAAAGCGTCTGTATTTCGATGTCATCCCGAAAACCGTGGATGAGTACCTGACCTTTGCCGAAAAGCTTAAAACCGAAACCGATCCGGAAAAGATCCTGCAGAACCCAGCCTGGCACATTCATGCCGGGACCGCACCGGATCGCGAAATTCCGTTGTCGTTCGGTATTCTTCTGAACCTTGTTTCGGTCTGCAATACCGATGATCGCGACCTGCTTTGGAAGTTCATTTCGCGTTATGCCACCGGCGCAACCCCTGAAAGCTCGCCGTATCTTGATAAGCTGGTCGGCTATGCGATCAACTATTACAGCGACTTTGTCAAACCGACCAAGTCTTACCGCGCCCCGACCGAGGCAGAAAAAGCAGCCCTTCAGGATCTGCGCGATGCGTTGGCTAAAATTGCACCGGGCACCGACCCGTCTGACATCCAGACCGAAGTTTTCACCGTGGGCAAAAACCACAATTACGATAACCTGCGCGACTGGTTCAAAACGCTCTATGAAGTGCTGCTGGGTCAGGAACAGGGCCCGCGCATGGGCTCCTTCATCGCGCTTTATGGCCTTGATGAAAGTGTTGCCCTGATTGATCGCGTTCTGGCGGGTGAAGACCTGTCTGCGTAAACAATCGATCAGATAAGAGCCTCAAACGGCCCGCCATTTGGTGGGCCGTTTTGCGTTTTGGGTCATATCATTCAATAATTTGCCGGTCAGTTTGGCTATTGCGGTGCTTTGCGTCACCAGCAAGGAATTGAATGATATGGGATTTTGGCAGAAATCAATGATCGCGGTCGCCTGTTCCAAACCGCTTCGCACCCTTGGCGAGGCCATTGGTCGCAAGACCGGACTGGCCGCGCAGTTTGTCAGTGCCAATGACGGTGCCGGGCATGTCAAACGGGCAAATGCGCTGGCAGCACAAAGTATCCGGATTTCAAGCTTTTATCTTGGTGAATATGTTGAAGACATCACGCAGGTCCGCGAAACGGTTGATCAGCTTTGTTTTGTGATGCCAAGCCTCGATATGTCTGGACTGGATGTCCATGTGTCGATTGATCCGTCGCAGCTGGGCTATATGCAGGGCGAGGCGGCTCTGACCAAACATGTCGATGAGATCGCCAATCAGATCCGCGATATTGCCGCGCAGGCAAACTCATCGCAGACCATCCGGCTTATGATCGATATGGAAGATTTCGATATGGTCGATGATACGCTGGCGCTGCACGATCGGTTGGCGACGGCTGGCGTGCCGGTTGCCCAAACCTTGCAAGCGCGGTTGTACCGGACGGAATCTGATCTGAATGACATGATTTCACGCGGCGCGATGGTGCGGCTGGTCAAGGGGGCAATGGCCCCACCGGCAAGCGTATCCTTTACCGAGCGTGATCAGATTGATGCCAATTATCTGAAACTGGCCGGGATGATGTTGTCAGATGCCGCCAAGCAAAGCGGGTTTTTCCCTGTCTTTGGCAGTCACCATCGCGACTTGGTGCTCAGGATCGCGGCGCTTGCCGATGACAATGGCTGGGCGCGCGATCAGTTCGAGTTCGAGATGCTTTATGGGGTCAATCAGCCGTTGCAACGTGAACTGCTTGCGGCGGGGTATCGCCTGCGGCTGTATGCGCCGTTTGGCAAGGACTGGTGGGCCTATGCCTGGCGCCGGGTGGGGGAGAACCCGCGCAACCTGTTGCTATTGATGAAGTCGGGGCTTCATCGATAATAAAAACGCATGAGGCCAGCATGAATGTGTGCTGGCCTCATGCGTTCAAATCAGCTTGGGGGCAGGTAACGCCGCAGCGGATGATCTTCAAACGGTGCCAGAAGCACGTGGCGGGCACGTTGCCAACCCACACCAAACGCCATCACCAGCCCGCCAACGATGAAGCAAACCAGAACGATGGTCATGGACGGATCAATCGCCGCCCCCTCGAACCCGGATTGCAGCAGATACCCGACATAGATCAGGCCACTGATGATCGGCGATCTGCGATCCAGGATCAGGGACAGCACCATGGCAATGATAATCACCGGGATCATCGCAAGGGCGCCGGCCTCAAACGTTGCGGCAATCGAATGGATGGTCAGCGGTGCGCCAAAGACATAAAGCCAGAACGCGCATTCCGCCCAGCCATTGATCCGCTTGGGATCGCGGCTGTCGATAAAGATCGCAAGGGCCAGCAACAAGATGCCCGTCGCCGTGATCAGATAGGGGATATAGGGTTCTGCCGCCGGGCCGAAGGTCGCCATCAAAGCAGACCAGAAAACGCCAACGAGGCCAGCAGCAATCAGCGCAAAGGATACCGGCAGGCGATAACGCAGGAAGAAGCCCAGCTGGAAGGCAAAGCCGATGATGGCGACAAACACCAGCACATTCATCGACCGCTGCCCGAAATCAATCACCGTATCAAGATCGGACAACTGCCCGGCAGGCCCGGCAAGCGACATGTAAATCGCCACCGCATAGATCATCAGCGTCGCGCCAAGGGCGGCCATAATCGCGATCGAGGGCAGGGACGCCTTGAGCTTACCTGCGATATATTCCGCCAGCGCGACATAGGCGATCATGGCAAGCGGTGGTGCAATCCAGAATGCCGGGCCATTAGCAAGCAGGCCCCACAGAACGAACCAGCCGATGGTCAGTGCGCATATGCCAAGGGCGATGAAAATGTCATTCATGCCGCGAAACAGCGTGAATTTTTCTGTTTCAGGCGACTCTTGTGCTTGTTTAGCAAGGTAGCCTTCAAGCCTTGCAAAGGCCTCTTCGCTGAGCACGCCGGCCGATACCGCATTTCGGATATCAGCAAGGGTGAATTGATTGTTTTTCACGGTGGCTCCGGTGTGTGTTGTTGCTCTTGTGCCGTTTTGGCGTGTGTCCGATGGATCAGTGATACACGCCCTGTGCAATGCTTTCAAATTTCTCCGTATGCCTAAATGCGGACTAAGGCATCCAAAGGGCACCTAAACCGCGCAGTTAACAGGAACATAATGTTTAAGATATAAGTTAGTGAACTGACTTATATGTGTTGAGGTATCCATGGCCACCAAGCTGAGTTCCGAGCAAAAGCGTCAAAAGCTTGCCCGTGCGGCGATGAATGTGATCTGGCGCGATGGCTATCACGCCGCCACCATTCAGGCAGTCGCGACCGAGGCCGGGTTACCCGCCGGTGGCGTGTTTTACCGCTTTCCCAAGAAACATGACCTTGCCCTGGCGGCGCTTGAGACCATGGAAGGGGAGTTTGTCCCGCTTCTTGAAAGTATCTCGACGTCGCGTTCGGTCGCGGATCGGTTGGCAAAGTTCTTTGATTATCTTGATGCCATGACCCCGCGCAGGGTCAGTCACGGCTGTCCGTTGGCAAGACTGATGCTTGATATGCCCAATGATGCCGACTTCGCCCCGTCGCGCAGAACCGGCCAGGCGGTGTTTGACGCCCTGATCAACTGGGTTGCGGATCAGCTTGAAGAAGGCGGGGCAGATCGCAAAACAGCCGCAAAGACCGGTCGTCAGATCATCATGCGCTGGCAAGGCGCGATTATTCTGGCCCATAGCATGGGGGATCGGGCCATCCTTGATGATGAGATCAATGAATTGCGCGTACTGGCCAAAGATCTGCTTGGCTAAACCCCGGTTGTTTTTCCCTCAAAAGTTGATTGCCATTATTTACGCATTTTCTGATGATGAATTAGGGGATTGGCGCATTCACCCGATGCGTGTCGCACTTGGTCCGGCAAACATTTCAAACCAAAGGACACGGGCAATGACGAAGATGAAACTTGTGCTGGTGGCAATGATGGCAACGGTCCTGGCGGCCTGTGCCACAGGTCCGCGCATCTATACCGATGCCGATCCGGCGGCCGATTTCGGACAGTATCAGACATTCGCCTTTGTCGAAGGGGCCGGCAAGAATGCCGAGGCGCAATATCAGACCCTGTCTGGTCAGCGGATCGAGGATGCGATCAACACCGCAATGGTGTCGCGCGGATATCAGCTTGATATCCATAACCCCGACCTTTTGATCAATTTCCATCTCAAGACCGAGGAAAAGACACGCTCCTCACCGCCGGTCTATATGGGCGGCTATTATGGCTATCGCAGCGGCATGTATGTCGGCTGGCCGGGTTATGTCGAACCGGGCTATGTCGATAGCTACACCGAGGGCACGCTGAGCATCGATCTTGTCGACCGCCAGACCCGTCAGATGGTCTGGGAAGGTACTGCTGTTTCGCGGGTGACAAGTTCGCTTCGCGAGGCCCCCAATGAAACGGTGCGGGCGGCGGTGGCGTCGATCTTTGCGCAATATCCGTATGTGGCGGGCAATAGCGCGCCCCGAGCCTTGGCGCAGTAAGAACGAGGGCCTTGACGCAGTAAGAAGGCGTTCTGACGGAACAAAAAAACGGCCCGGATATCCGGGCCGTTTGTCTGTCGATCATGTGCGAAGTGCACAGTGCCTAAGTGCCAAGTACGATCAGTCTTCGCTGGCGGCAACAAAGGCCGTGTAAAGGTCCTGCGCGCGCCGCGTGATCGGGCCGGGCTGCAGGTTGCGGTCATCCAGTTTCACGCACGGGGCGACCTTGTAATAGTTGCCGGTGCCAAAGATCTCGTCAGCGGTTTCGAGTTCTTCGTACTTGCAGGTCTTTTCCACGACATCAACGCCGTCTTCACGCAAAAGCTTGATCACGCGCTGGCGGGTCAGACCATTCAGGAACGTGCCATTGATCGCCGGGGTGTAAACCGTGCCATCCTTGGCAAAGAACAGGTTGGCATAGGAAAACTCGGCAACATTGCCAATCGGATCAAGCATCACGCCGGTGTCAAAGCCCGAACTGGTGGCCTCGGTCACCGCGCGACCGACATTGGGATACAGGCAGGATGCCTTGGCCTCGGTCGGAGCGCTTTCCGGCGACGGGCGGCGGAAGCTTGATTTGCGGGCACTAAAGCCGGTCTGGATGGCTTCTGGCATTTCACTGACAGAAATGCATAGCACGAACTGCGCGCTTTCGGGCGTCGGCGCGATGAAGCCTTCGCCGCCAAAGACCAGCGGCTTGATGTAAAGCGCCAGCTCCGGGTCGAACTTTTGAACGCCTTCCTTGACCAGGGCGACAATTTCTTCGGTCGTAATCGCTGGCTTCATGCCCATCAGTTCGGCGGAGCGGATCACACGCGCACAATGCGGATAAAGGTCGGGCATTTTGCCGTTCATGCGGCGCGCGCCATCAAACACGGTCGAGGCCATCCATACACCATGGGTTTGCGGCCCCATGATGTTTGGGTTCCCTTCGTGCCATTGGCCCTGATACCAGGTCCAGTTTGTGACAGTGCTTTCGGTGGCGGCGTGACCCATTTTTGTACTCCTGTGGGGCAGTTCATTAGCGCTGCCTAGCATAGGATTTTTGCAATCAGATGGTCAAAGAAAACATCACCGAATTAGTGCCTTTGAAATGTCATGAAACCTTGCAAGCAGTTATGCGATAGGTTTTTCTATAGATAGTTGATTTTGAGACGCTTTCCGCTTTGAAAGGAAAACAGGATGGGTGATGACGTCAAACTTGATCTCGACGCGCGGTTCGAACATGCCCGCGACGTCATCCGCACTGCCGGAAAGCGGGCGATGGAGTATTTCGACGGCAGTGCCGGCGATCTTGAGGTCGAGGCCAAGGAAAATCCGCTCGATATGGTCAGTATCGCCGACAAGAATGTCGAGGCGATTATTCGTGATCAGATCGCCGACACCTTTCCCGAGGACGGCTTCCTGGGCGAGGAAATGGGCATTGAGAAGGGCGACAATGACTGCCTGTGGGTGATTGACCCGATTGATGGCACGGCGTGCTTTGTCAATCAGATGCCAAGCTGGTGCATTTCCATCGCCCTTGTCGTCAAGGGGAAGATCGAGATTGCCCTGATTTATCAGCCATGTGGCAAAGAGTTGTTCAGTGCCCGTCGCGGTCAGGGGGCGCTTGCCAATGGCGAGCCGATCAAGGCGAGTGAGGCCAAAACCGTCGGCGATGGCGTGATGGGGCTTGGCATGTCACATCGCACGACAAGTGACGCGATTATGCCGTTTATCAAGGACTTGTTGGATCGCAAGGGCATCTTTATGCGGAACGGATCGGGCGCACTTTCGATGGCCTATGCCGCGGCCGGGCGGATGATCGGCTATTACGAACCGCATATCAATCCGTGGGATTGTCTGGCCGGGATCCTGTTGATGCAGGAAGCCGGCGGTTGGGCCAATGATTATCTGGGCGCACCCGATGCGCTTGAAAAAGGCGCACCGATCCTGACTGCGGGGCCCAATGTCGCCGAAGAACTTAAAGCCATGACCGGTATCAGCCGTTAGGCGGCCCGCGCATCAGGTTGCCGGCGTGTCATTTCGCGCCAGACGGGCGTCAAATTTGCGGTGAATAAGGCGGGCTAGTTGAGCATCAATCATCGCGATATCAAGCGGCTTGGTGCAATAGGCATCAAAGCCAGTCTCGTGAAAGTTTTCGAGATTGTCGTTTGATATGTCCGCGGTCAGGGCAAGCACCGGAATGGTCGCCTTGACCGGATCGTCAAAGGCGCGGATACGCCGGGTGGCCTCGATGCCATCAAGAACCGGCATGTGAAGATCCATCAGAACCGCGTCGAAATCGGCCCCGGCAAGAATATCAAGCGCGATCTGGCCATCAGCAGCCGTGGTAATCGTATGCCCCTGCGCTTCCAGCAGTTTCTGGGCAAGGATGCGGTTGATTTCGATGTCCTCGACCAAAAGCAAGTTCCATGCGCCCGGATCAGCTGCCTCGGCCTTTTCAGACCGGGCGTCGTCCGGGTTTGCCGTTTGTCCTTCCTGTCGGGCAACGTCGGTTTCGCTGCTGCGTGGCAGGGTCAGATCAAACCAGAAACGGCTGCCTTTGCCTTCCTGGCTTTCGACTTGCACCCGGCCGCCCATGGCCTGAACCATGCGCTGACAAATGGTCAGGCCAAGTCCCGTGCCGCCATAACGACGCGTCGTGGTGGTGTCGGCCTGTGTGAAGGCATCAAAGATGGCTTCGAGTTTGTCATGTGCAATGCCGATCCCGTCATCACGCACAGAAATGCGGAATGAAACGGTTTCATCCCCGACATCAAGTGCCTTTACCAGAACCTGAACCTTGCCCTGTTTGGTGAATTTGATGGCGTTGGAAACAAGATTGGTCAGCACCTGTTTGAGTCGCACAGGATCGCCGGTGACATGGCGCGGCAGTTTGGGATCGATTTCAAGTTCAAGCGTGCTTTCCTGCGCGCGTGCCGGGACCAGCATCATCGAAACAACTTCTTCGCAGATGTGATGAAGGTCAAACGGGTTTTCTTCCAGCACAAGCTTACCGGCCTCGATCTTGGAAATATCAAGAATATCGCCAATCAGCGACAAGACATGGCGACCGGCCCCGCGAATGGTCGACAGGTAACTGCGCAGCGTTTCGGTATTGGCATCTTTGTCCAGACTGTCACTGGCGAGCTGCGCATAGCCCAAAATGGATGTCATCGGGGAGCGGAATTCATGGCTCATATGGGCGATGAATTCCGATTTGGCCCGATCAGCCTGCTGGGCCCGGTTCATGGCGTTTTCGGCAGATGCGCGGGCGTCTTCAAGTTCGCGGGTTCGGGTCTCGACCAGATTGACGATGTATTTTTCGGTGCGGTTCAGTGATCGCAGATAGATCAAAAGCAGAATGCTGACCGTGCTGCCAAACACAAAGATCGCCCATGGCTGCCAATAAAGCAGCGTGCCAAAGCCCGGCTCTGACGGATGCAGGACAATCGTCCAGTCGCGATAGCCAAACGTGAAGTTCGAAACATTCGGGTTGAACGGCTTTTCCAGTTCCTCTTGAATGTGCTCTATCGCATAGTTGGCTAACCGGTTGGAATAGATAAGTTTCTTATCAGACTCGGATTTCAGGTCGGCAAGATGGATTTCAAAATTCAGTGGAATGCGCGCCACCCGTGCCGCCCGGCTGATCATGTCGGTCAGACGCAACACCCCGATGGCGACACCAAGTGGTGGTCCGGTGCGGTCCCGACGATTTTCAACTGCCAGAAACGCAAGCGAGGTCACGACCGCCGAATTCGCCTGAACAAGTTCGAGCGGCTCGGTCAGGGTGACATTGCCGGTCTGAAGGGCGGTTTCAAGCGCACGTCGGCGCGAAGGCTCGCTCATCATGTCAAAGCCGATGACTTTTTCATTCCCTGACCGCGGGAAGACAAAGAAGACCGGATAATAGGTATCCTGTTCGCTTGACGTTTGCAGTTCGCCATCGACAAGGGCGCGGATGGCGAAATTGGTCACCCCGCGCAGCTCGGCATTTTCTTCAATCAGGCCGCGCGCCCGGCGTTCAACATGCGGCGCCCATTCAAGGGCGGCAACACCGGGCCGACGGTTGACCCATGGGGCAATCATCGCATCAAAGGTATTGGCCGAAATGCTGCCATGCACATCAAACAGGGTCCGGACGGCGATCAGTGCATCGGTGGCCCCGCCAAGTTCTTCGCGAAGGGACGCTTCAAACGCCAGGCGATACTGGTCGGTTGATGATCGGTCGGCGGCAACAAGCTGGGTATAGGTGTACCAGGATGCCAGCCCCGAGACGCCAAACCCGATCACGCCAATGATGATCGACAGCGTCCGGCGCAACCGATGGACATCTTCGGATTGCCGCCCATCAAGGGTTCGTGTCGTGATCGCGGCAATCCGTTCCATGCCCGCAGCCAGAAACAAGGTGCAGACCGAAATGGCAATGACATAGCCATAAAGGTTGCGAAGGCCTGTATTCAGTCCGACGCCGACAAAGGTTTTATTGCCAAGGGCGGCAAAGACGATGATGTCGGCAACGATGACGGCGTTGATCAGAACCGCGCCCAGCAGCCCATAGCGCACCGCCCCCCAGATCACCAGCGGTACGGAGACAAAGATAAACAGATATTCGGGCTTTGAGATCAGCGGCGTTGTCTGAACGGCGGAGGCCAGAACGACGGCTGCAATTACGATGAAGGAAAGCTCGCCATAGTGCTGGAGCGAACGCGATACCGGCTGCCGGTTCATCAGGCGCAAGGTCAGTGGTCCGACCACAATCGCACCAACCAGATCGCCCAGGAACCAGCCCTGCCAGATTTCGCCGAACTGATCAAAGTTGCCGATAACAATCATGCTGAGTGTGGTGCTGCCCAAAAGGGCAGCTATGGCAGGGCTACATACCGCGCCCAGCGCAAGGAAAACCAGCATGCTGCGGAATTGCGCCAGCGGATAATTCCCGGCAAGGCGCACGATCAAAAGGGCGGGCAACACCGCGGCAAGTGTATTGCCCGCCGCAATCATAAGGGCCGCAGGCACCGACGGCGACGTCGCCAGATTAACCAGAAGGGCACCGATGAACACTGCCGGGAAATATCGCCAGCCCCAAAACACCATCGCGGCAATTGCGATGCCCGATGGCGGCCAGACAAGGGTTACACTTGTGCCAAAGAACGGAAGTTGCAGTCCGGCATAGCCCGTTGCGAAATAGGCAAGGATAACCACCAGAGAACGCACAATGTGATGGCGTTGCAGCGTCAAACGATTGTTCCCCTTCCCCTCTGGCATCAGCCGGTTCTTTTGCTAAGACCAAATGTAATGTGTCGCAGGGCGGATTTGAATAGATCAATCATCGAATGTGCGCGAAAGGCCAAAGGCTTACTCGAATGCTTATTGGCTGCACCACAGAATACGGGCGACCCAGTCGATTTCCTCTGCCGGAATAAAACGGTCTTCGAAATCGGGATTCAGGGATTTCAACTCCACACCCAGCGCGCCGCGCCGGACCAGTTCCTTGGCCATGACTTCGCCTTCATGGGTTTTGACCACCACGCGGTCCTTGGGGCGGATGTTTGACGCCGGGCTGACAATGATCAGATCGCCATCGCGAAACACCGGCGCCATGGACTCCCCCGATATCCGCAACCCATAGGCGGTTGGATCGTGCAGAGCCGGAAAGGTGATGTCTTCCCATGATCCGCCAACCGGATAACCGGCATCATCAAAAAAGCCGCGATTGCCCGCCTGGGCAAAGCCGATCACAGGGATACGCCCAGCACCATTGCCATCCACCAGTTCGGAAAATTCCCGGAAACTGACATCGGTGACGGAAAGCACCTTTGAAATGCTTTCGGTCGACGGCCAGCGCGCCTTGCCCTGCGCGGTGGTGCGCTTGGACCGGTTGAACGTGGTCGGGTCGAGTTGTGCCAGGCGGGCCAGTCCCGAAGGCGTCAAACCGTGATCTTCGGCGATTTGATCAAGGGCGGCCCATATTTGTTGATGTCGGATCATGGTGCATCCTAACAGCACGGTGATCCACAGGGAAAGGAATTCATTCCTCTCAAGCTGTGCTTGCTGCCAAATTCCGAAGGATGAGTCCTCGGCCACTTGGCGGCTGAGGTGGTCTTGTTCAGCGCAGTGGATCTGTTGGGGCCTCAATAAACGGTGAATAATATACA
>NZ_JBZCIA010000013.1:0-118838 GCF_059052855.1 Thalassospira sp. CA1 | reverse complement strand
TCCGCGTCGCCGTCTCGTTGGCGCCGCACCCCGTCGGTGGAGGCGGGTTATAGGCCCCACTCCCAAAACTGTCAAACACCTTTTTGCAAAAAAATGACAGAAATGTCGTTACGCAAAATTTTTGCGCGAAACCATATATAGGTTTCACTTTTATGACCTGCAAGGGGCCCAAAACCCGAAAATCGGGGTTCGCTTCGATTGCTCCGCGCGATAATGCCGATAAGATGTTCGCGCAAGTTTTTACCCGCCACAGAATCACCCGCGCCAAAAGCGGCAAATAATCCGGATCAACGCCCATGCAAGACGATAAAACATCCCCGAGATCGCAAAGTGATTCGGAAATCATGCGCTCTTACCCCCATCAATCAGCCCCGATTGAGGTGATCGACATGCATACCGGGGGTGAGCCGCTGCGAATCATTACGTCCGGTTACCCCGATATTCCCGGCGCGGACATTCTGGCCAAGCGCCGCTATGCCAAAGAGCATCTTGATCATCTGCGGCGCTTTTTAATGTTCGAGCCGCGCGGCCATTATGACATGTATGGCGCGATCCTGGTTGAACCCAGCCTGCCCGATGCCGACCTTGCGGTTCTGTTCATTCATAATGAAGGCTATTCGACCATGTGCGGCCATGCGATTCTGGCGCTTGGTCGCTATGCGATTGATTATGGTCTGGTCAAAGCGGTCGAACCGATCACCACAGTCAATATTGAATGCCCCTGTGGTCTGGTGCGTGCCGAGGTCGAGGTGCATGACGGCAAAACCGGCAAGGTGCGGTTTTCATCGGTGCCATCGTTTATGTTTGCCAGTGATGTTTCCTTAAGCCTTGCCGACAGAACAGCTTTTAAAACCGATATCGGATATGGCGGCGCGTTTTATGCCATTCTGGATGCAGGGCAATTTGATATTGCCATCACGCCAGAAAATGCCCGCCAACTGACACAGCTGGCGGAGGCGATTTGCCAAGCGGTGAATAACAGCGTCACACTGGCCCATCCCGATCATGATGATCTGGCCTTTTTATATGGTGCGATCCTGACCGACGGGCGCGATGCGTTTGAGGCATCCGCAACACGTAATATATGTGTGTTTGCCAAAAATCAGGTCGACCGCAGCCCGACCGGATCCGGGGTCAGTGCCCGCCTTGCCATTCAGCACGCCAAGGGACTGATTGCACCGGAACAGGTCCGGATATTTGAAAGCGTGATCGGATCGCGCTTTGAAGGATCGGTCGAAGCCACAACCAGCTGTGGCCCGCATCAGGCCATTATCGCCTCGGTCACGGGCAAGGCGCATTACAGTGGCAAGGCCAGTTTCTGGCTTGAAGAAGATGATGAGATCGGGCGCGGCTTTATTGTTGGCTGAGTTCAACAAGACAGAAACAGAAAAGGGATGCCATCGGCATCCCTTTTTACGTTTCGGACTTGGTCGGACTTGGTTCGCCTATTCCCGCGCCTTGCGCAGGCAGTCCATCAGGCTGTCGGCCGAGCTTTGAATGTGATTGGCGAGAAGCTCGACAGCCTCTTCGACATTCCCGGCCTTGCAGGCGTCAAATATCTGATGGTGTTCGCGCTCGGCCCGGTCGGTTGCGCCGGAAAGGGCCAGCTGCGCCTGGGTAAAGCGCACGGTGTTGTTACCGATCATGCGGACAATCTCGAGCGTCTTGGGACGGTTTGATGCGCGATAAAGCCGATCGTGGAATTCGCGGTTAAGCTCCCCCCACTTGGAAACATCGCCGGATCGGAACGCCTCGTCATAGACCATCAGGATATCTTCGACCGATTTCAGGTCCGCCGGGGTCAGACGCGGGACGGCATGACGCAGAAGATCACATTCAAGCAGCTTGCGGACTTCAAACAGTTCCTCGATCTCGTCAAGCGAGAGCTGCGAGACAATCGCGCCCTTGTGCGGCTGGAACGAGACGAGGCCTTCGGCATCAAGGCGCTGCAGGGCTTCACGGACCGGAATGCGCGAGACATTATATTCACCCGCGATGGCATCCTGTCGCAATTGATAGCCGGCAGGGAAATCGCCGGTCAGAATACGTGCACGAAGATCTTCGGTCACCTGATCGGTGATGGTACGGCGGGTAAATCGCGGTGATGCGGTCATTTCAGCTCTTTTATGGTGTTACCCCGACGCGACATGGCATGCTGATCAATCGGGCAAAATTCCATCCGACAGAATCTGTCAGTTTTGCTATTCATAGCGTTGGGTCAAACAAGTCGCAATACAATTGCCTACTGTATTAGCAGCCAAACTTCGCCGATATACGACAAAGGGGGCATGAAGCCCCCCTTTCGATATAACGATGTGATCGACAGCACTTTGCCTATTTGACAATGAAGCCATGGGCATAGGGATCGCGGTCATCAATGAAGATGGTGTTGTAGCCATGCTTGCGCGCCCAGCCTTCAATCCCCGGCACGACGGCATCAAATTCGCCGACCTTGGTTTTCTCGACCACCGATACCCGGAACTGTGATCCGATAATGCTTTCATGGACCAATTCATGTTCGGGATCCCACAGCCCCTTGGCAACCAGTTGCGCCAGCCGTGCCGAGGAACCGGTGCCACACGGCGAGCGATCAATACCCTTGTCACCATAAAACACCGCATTGCGATGCGTGCTGTCGGGTTGGGTCGGCTTACCGGTCCACTGGATGTGCGACAGGCCCTTGATATCGGGATAGAGCGGATGCACGAATTCGTTCTGTTCGTTCAGGCGACGGCGGAGTTCCGGGCTGATGCGTTGCAGGTCACCGGCCGAAAAATCGGCCATGTCGCGATAGTTTTTCTGCGGTTCGACAATTGCATAGAAATTACCACCATAGGCAACATCGACCTTGATCGGACCGATATCGGGGCAATCGACTTCGATATCGGTTTTATACAGGAACGACGGCACGTTGGTGAGCTTGACCGATTCAACATAATCGCCAACCTGATTATACTCGGCAATGACGAGGCCCGCCGGTGTTTCAAGGCGCAGGCGGCCGGGGGTTTTGGGTTTTACCAAGCCTTCCTCGATTGCCATGGTGACGGTGCCAATCGTGCCATGGCCGCACATCGGCAGGCAGCCCGACGTTTCGATAAACAGCACGGCGACGTCATAGTCATCCGAGGTCGGGTCATAGAGGATCGATCCCGACATCACATCATGACCGCGCGGCTCAAACATCAGCCCGGTACGGATCCAGTCATACTCACGAAGAAAATGCGCACGCTTTTCAAGCATGGTCGCACCGTCAAGCTTGGGACCACCGCCGGCAACCAGGCGCACCGGGTTGCCACAGGTATGACCGTCGACACAAAAGAAACTGCTTTTCGCCATGGATGGGGCCCTAGATGCTATAGAAACGAGAGAAACGATTAATGCGATACGGGGTCATGTCGACCGGCGTTTTGCCCGTTGCCATCAGATCGGCAACCAGACGCCCGGTCGTTGCCCCAAGCGTTAAGCCAAGATGCCCATGCCCGAATGCAAAATAGGCATTGGCATGATGCGGGCTTTTGGAAATGACCGGGGTTGAATCGGGCATGGAGGGACGGAAGCCCATCCATTCCGTGCCGCCCTCGGCATTGAGTTTTGGCAGGACTTCCTTGCCCTTGGCAAACAGCGCCTTGGCACGTTCGTAATTTGGTGCTGCCAGAAGGCCACCCAGTTCGACAGCCCCACCAACGCGAATGCCCATTTCAAGCGGGCTTAGCACAAAGCTGTCATCGACACAGACAATCATGCGCGACAGTTTGGCATCGTGATAAGGCACGGTGGTGTTATAGCCACGTTCGGTATCAAGCGGAACCGGCGAGCCCAGCCGTTTGGCCAGCGTCTTTGACCAGGCACCACAGGCGACAACCACATGATCAAACGTGATCATGTCGCCGGCATCTGTGGTGGCAGCACGCGGTTTGCCGTCGCGGAAGACAAAATTGGTGACATCGGCGGTCTGGAACTTGCCACCGCGATCGATGAAATGCTTGAAAATGCCGGTAGTGATTTTGAACGGATCAAGGACATGACCCCAGTCTTCTTCCATCACGCCGCAGGCAAAGATCGGCGCCAGATCGGGCTCGATATCGCGCACTTCATCACGGGTCAGATCGCGCAGCTTGATACCGTTACGCCGACGCAGATCAATGGCATATTCGGCTGCCTGACGAGACGCATTGCTGCGATACACCGCCATCGCACCATGTTTTTTGAAAACCGCATCCGCAAGGCCAGCTTCCTTAAGGACCGGCTCGTAATCATCCCATGCGCGGTTGAGCAAGGTCGCCATGTTGGTTGCGATCTGTTCGACCCGTTGCTTTCTGCTGGATGCCAGAAACATCAACAACCAGGGCATCATTTTTGGCAAATAGCCCCAGCGCACCGAAAGCGGGCCCAACGGGTCCATCAACCAACCGGGCACGTTTTTAAGCACGCCCGGCATCGCAACCGGCGCGCATTCGGAAACCGCAATGCCGCCAGCATTGCCAAAGGATGCGCCCATGCCCGGTTCGCCACGATCAACAATGGTGACGTCATAGCCCTTGTCCAGAAGCGCCAACCCGACATTGGCCCCGACAATACCCGCACCAATCACAACGACCTTTTGACCGGCGGCGGTATCGGACGGCGTGGCGGTTTTGGTTGATGTCATTTCTGGGCCTCTCGAATTTTGACGATGCGTATTTTGGTGCTTCTGAGCAGCAAACAGATAGCAGGAAGCTCCCCCGCGAGATAGGCGGAGGAGCTCACTGTTTCATCAAATACCGTCTCAATGCAATCACGGTTTTGCGGGTACGCATCCTGATTGCAAAGGACTGCCGATCAGAGCGACGGGCGGGTATCGATGGCTTTCTGGATGGTGGCCTTGATGGTTTCAAGCTCTTCACCAACCAGCGGCAGACGCGGTGCACGAACGTGCGGTTTGCCAACGCCGGTCATTTCCTGGGCAAGTTTGATGTACTGAACCAGCTTGGCATGGACATCCATGTGCAGAACCGGGGTGAACCAGCGATAGATTTCAAGCGCTTCGGTGTATTTGCCTTCCGACAGCAGCTTCCAAAGCGCAACCGATTCCTTCGGGAAGGCATCGGTGAAACCGGAAATCCAGCCAACGGCACCCAGAACCTGCGTTTCCATGACAAGGTCATCCATGCCGCAGAACAGAACAAAACGATCGCCGCAGGCATTATAGATGTCGGTAATACGACGCGGATCGCCTGAGCTTTCCTTGATCGCGACAAGGTTTTTGACATCGGCAAGCTGGTTGAACTCTTCGGGCTTGATGTCGATGCGATAGGCACCCGGGTTGTTATAGATCATGATCGGCAGCTTGGTCGCGCCCGCCACCGTGCGGAAGTGTTCGATATTCTCGCGCGGGTCGGCGGTATAGACCATGCCCGGCAAAAGCATCAGGCCATCAGCACCGAGTTTTTCGCATTCCTGCACATAGCGGATGGCGGCACGGGTCGAATTTTCGGCGACACCAGACAGGACCGGGATACGGCCCTTGGTGACTTCGACAGCCAGCTTCAGAACGGCGATTTTTTCGTCCGGCTCAAGGGCGGTGTTTTCACCGACCGAACCCAACATAACGAGGCCATCAACACCGGCCGTGATCAGGTCTTCGATCTGTTTGGCGGTCATATCGAAATCGATCGAACCGTCTTCGTTCATCTGGGTGGCAACGGCGGGGAAAACGCCAGTCCAGTTTACCTGCATGGAAAGAAACCTCCTGATATGGCAGCACGGCAACATACCGGCGCCTTTAAGCATCACAGCCCCGATCAACGGCGACCGCATTCAATTCATGTATATTGTATACAAAGCTAAAAATCACGATGCAATGGGATTTTTGTTGAAATTGTTTTGTCGGCAAAACCCACAGAATAGGAGGGATGGTCCCGTTTGGCGAAAGTACTCCATCGGACATACGCGCGTCAGGAGGAGACAGATTGCACCTCAATCATCATTGCAAGAACGGATCGACCAGCTGGCACGACATATGGTTTAATCATTTCCGTAGTTTTCAACCTATTAAACTTGAGGGCGATGATGACAGAGATGAAGGCCCTGCTGCGTTTTCCCGGTGAACGCAAACTTGCGCTGACCGATTGCCCGATCCCGGCACCGGGCAAAAATGCTGTTCTCGTCAAAACGGCCTACTCTGTCATCAGTCCCGGAACGGAATTCACCCAAGCCGACCAGACGCACACATCCTTGTTGCAAAAGGCGTGGCAGCGGCCAGATCTGGTCGCGCTGACATTGAAACATCTGAAATCGGAAGGCTTTGGGAGAACGCGTGCGCGTGTGAAAAACCGTCTGGGACGACCGATGCCAATGGGCTATTGCGCCGTGGGTCGGATCGAAACCACGGGCGAGAATGTTACGGACCTCAAAGCCGGCCAACGTGTAGCGATTGCGGGGATGGGGCAGGCCAATCATGCCGAGTGGAATCAGGTTTCGGTTAACCTTGCTTGCCCGGTTCCGGATGCGGTGCCCGACCGCAAGGCTGTGTTTGCGACATTGTATGCCTTGGCCCTGCACGCGCTTCGGCAGGGAGAGACATCGATTGGAGATCAGGTTGCTGTTATCGGGGCGGGTTTGATTGGTCAGCTTGTCAGTGAGACGGCACACGTCGCGGGGGCGTTGGTGACCGTGATTGAGCCTGATCTTGCGCGCCGCAAGATTGCAACCCGCGAAAACCGCGCAGCCGGTTTCACCAAGGCAAGCGATGCGCCACAAAGCAGATTTGACAGCGTCTATATCTGTGCGCCGGGCACAGGCAACCATCAATTGATCGACGACGCTGCCCGCCTTTGTCGTGACCGGGGGACAATCATATGCGTTGGCGATGTGACGCCGAATGGCAAGCGCAAGGCGCTTTATGAAAAGGAAATCACCATTCGGCAGGTCCGGTCCTATGGGCCGGGGCGTTATGATCCGAATTATGAGGAGCGTGGTGAAGATTATCCGCTTGGTCACGTGCGCTGGACCATCAAGCGCAACATGCAGGCCGGCCTTGATTTGATGGCAGATGTGCGCCTAGATCCGACGCCACTAATCACGTCCGAGATTGATTTTGCGGACATCGCAGATCACTTCGCCAAGGGGCCTGATCCGAAACAATTGGCGGCACTGGTGCGATATAGAAATGCAGAAACCGCCCCATTCGAGCCCCTTTCCCCGTCGGTGCGGACATCCAAGCCGGCCCATGATCATGTGCGGGTCGGACTGATCGGGGCGGGCAACTATCTGGGGGGTAGTTTGTTGCCCCTGTTGCAAAAGCACCCGAAGGTCGAAATCACGGCCTGCTGCTCTCAACGCGGGTTGGCGGCAGTTGCACTCTCAGGGAAGATTGACGGGCTGCGCATGTATGGCGGGGCGGATGAGCTGCTTGAGGATCAAAGTATCAACAGCGTTATCATCACCACGCGCCATGACAGTCACGCTGAACTGGCCGCCGCATCCATTCTTGCCGGCAAAAATGTCTGGCTGGAAAAACCCATCGCGATTGATCGCGCGGGGCTGGATTTGCTGCGAGAGACCACTGATCGCACACCACGACACATCTTCATGGTCGGGCATAATCGGCGTTATGCGCCGATGGCTGCGAAACTGCGTGAAGCGTTGCCAACTGGCGTAAAACAATTTCACTACCGGGTTCGCATCACGCCGCTTCCGACCGATCACTGGCTTCACCATTCGGATCAGGGTGGCCGCACAATTGGCGAGATCAGTCATTTTATCGATCTGATTGTAAGCCTGGTCGATAGCGAACTGATTGAGCTCAACTGTCACTGGATTGATCGCTCGGCGGGCGACAGCATCTGGCAGCTGCGCTTTGCCGATGGATCAGTTGGCGAGGTCAGTTACTTGCACGGCAGTCGGGGCGAACCCAAGGAAGTGCTTGAAGTGACGGCGCCGAATTTCTCGGCCAGCCTGTTTGACTGGAAAAAGCTTCGGGTTAATGGCCGGATCGTTCTGCGCAACTGGCTTGGGCAGGACAAGGGTCAGGCGGCTGCGATAGAGGCGTTTACACGCGCCGTTTTAAGTGGCAAGCGCCCTGCACTGATGCCAAGCATCGAAGACGAGATCAATCTGATGGCGCGTATCCTGATGGCTGCCAACACGACCACCGCCCAAACGCCAAATTAGAGCAATCCGGCATAGAGGATCAGAAGCGGCAAGGTCAGCATGCTGATGATGGTGGTCAGCAAGATCGTCGTGGATGAACGATCAATGCAGACATTATAGCTGCCCGCGACAATCGCGACATTGGCCCCGCTTGGCAGTGCAGCCACCAGTGTAACGATCATCAGCCAAAGCGGCGGCAGATCGAAAATGAAATGGCCGACCGAGAACACCAGAAGCGGCTGGACAAACATCTTGGCCGTAGTACACAGCAAGCTGGCACTGAGGTTACCACGCACCGACTGCCCGTAAAGCCCGGCCCCGACCAGCAAAAGTGCAATCGTCGGACCCGCCGTACGGAACCGTTCCAGCGTGCCATCGACCATTTCGGGCATGCGGATTTCAAAAAGCGACGCCAGAACGCCAAGCACAATCGCCGCAATGATCGGATTTCTGGCCACACGCACGATGCTGCGAAATACATTGGACAACCAATGACCGTCGCCACCGCGGCTGCCCTCAACAATCAGAATTGTCATGCCCATCAGGGTCACCGGATGGATCGACAGCACGATTAAAAGCGGCACCAAACCTTCTTCGCCGTAAACCGCCTGCACCAGAGGAATACCGAGAAGAACGATGTTGGAAAAGACACCGCCCATCGCGGTGACGGCCGCTTCATCGGTTTTGGCACTCAGCCAAAGCTTGGCGATTATAAACACCAGCGCGAAGTTCAACAGCACGCCGGAATAATAACTTCCCCAAAGCCGCAGGTCGAAATGCGCACTGATGTCGGATTGTGACAGGGTCTGAAACAGCATCGCCGGGATAAAGGCATTCATGGCAAGCTTGGCCAGAAACGGAATGCCTTCACGCTTGATGATCTTGATGTGCGTAAGAAGAAAACCGCACAGGATCGTCAAAAAGACCGGTCCAACTTTTCCGACGATCAGATCAAGCATGTTTCCCCCAAAAGCGAGAATGAGCACCAAAGCCCAGAGCAGCGCAACAGATCGGGTAAACCACGTCGATCACGCACAAAGAAAGGACAGCATCATTGACGCTGTCCTTTGATAGTACAAATCATTTTGCAGTGTTACCAGCCCTGCCCGGCAATTCCATTGGCAAGGCAGCCATGCGTATCAGTCACTTGGCACTGTTTGCACGCGCTTGACCGCATCTTTCCAGCCATTGAGCAATCCCTGACGGCGGCCCGGTTCGATATCTGGTTCGAAGCTGGCATCAAGGTGCCATTTCTCGGAAATATGATCGAGATCGCGGTAAATACCGGCCTGCAATCCGGCAAGGTAGGCCGCCCCCAGTGCCGTCGTTTCGGTGACTTCGGGGCGCTCGACCGAAATGCCCAAAACGTCTGAAAGCATCTGACACATCCAGTCATTGGCAACCATGCCGCCATCAACCCGAACCGCCTTGGGCGACACACCATCGGCTGCCATCGCTTCGAACAGATCAAATGTCTGATAACAAACGCTTTCAAGGGCTGCACGCACGAACTCGCGCGGGCCGGTATCACGTGTCAGTCCGAAAATCGCCCCGCGGGCATCCGGGTCCCAATAAGGTGCGCCAAGCCCGGTAAAGGCCGGGACAAGGTAAACACCATGATTGTCATCAAGCGATTTCGCCAGCCCTTCGGTTTCGGCCGCCGACTTGATGATACCAAGCCCGTCGCGCAGCCATTGAACCGCCGCCCCGGCAACAAAGATGGCACCTTCGATGGCGTAACTTGTTTTTCCATTGATGCGATAGCCAACCGTGGTCAGAAGCCGGTGCTGGGAGGTCACCGCCTCATCGCCGGTATTCAGGATAACAAAGCAGCCCGTGCCATAGGTACTTTTGATATCGCCCGGTTCAAAACAGCACTGACCGAATGCCGCCGCCTGCTGATCGCCCGCCATGCCGAGAACCGGGATTTCCGCGCCGAAAAGATCGGCATCTGTCACCCCGAAATCAGCCGCACAGTCCTTGACATCGGGCAGCATGTTGCGCGGAACGCGGAAGATTTTGCAAAGCTCGTCGTCCCAGGCGTTTTCGCGGATGTTGAAAAGGTTGGTGCGGGCCGCATTGGTCGCATCGGTTGCATGCGACTTGCCACCGGTCAGACGCCATAAAAGGAAACTGTCGACTGTGCCAAAGGCCAGATCGCCCTGATCAGCGCGCGCACGCGCACCCGACACGTGATCAAGGATCCACGCAACCTTGGTTGCCGAGAAATAGGGATCAATCAAAAGGCCGGACTTGGCATTGACCGCCCCTTCAAGCTTGGGATCGCGCTTTTTAAGCTCATGGCATAGTGCCGCTGTGCGGCGGTCCTGCCAGACAATCGCGTTATAGATCGCCTTGCCGGTCTTGCGATCCCAGACAACGGTGGTTTCACGCTGATTGGTGATGCCGATTGCGGCGACCTTGGCAATATCAACCCGCGCCAATGCCTCCTTGCAGACGGCAACCACGGTGCTCCACAGGTCTTCCGGATCATGTTCGACCCAGCCACTATTGGGGAAATGTTGCGGGAATTCCTGCTGGGCGACGGAAACGGAGCGGCCGTTTTCATCAAAGACAATGGCGCGTGAGCTTGTCGTTCCCTGATCAATGGCAAGGATATAGCGCGTTTCTGACATGTTTGTTTTCCTCCCGAGTCGGCAGGTTTCCTGCCATCCGACCCTGCATACATTGATGCGTTGCGGCCCGCCCTAATGACGGCGCCATTGGTTTTATCGCTCTATTTAGAAAAAAATCGCGGCAAAAAACAATTCGTTTTCGAAAATTTTTCTGCGCAATGCGTTCATACCCCTGATTTGCAAAGGAATTTTCAAGCCGCTTCTGTTGATCAAACAGGCGGTAAAAACGTGCCCGCTTAGCACGGCACAGGGTTTGCAGGGAAAACAGGAGAATGAATTTCAACCGGCATCTTTTTCCCCATGGAGGTTTCTGATGGGATTGTATGAAACGTTGGCTGCTGTCACCAACACCGCACAAAGCGCCAAAAGTGCGGCCAGTTTCCGCCAGACCATTTCATCGAACACCGCCCCGCTTCCCGAAAAGAAGAAGGAAGAAAATGCCGAGCTGGCCTATATCCGCGAACATGGTTTCACGACCTATGTGAAGGAAATCGAGGAACGCAAGATCGAAGAATTGCGTGCGAAGATCCTGCAAAGCATGGGCCTTGATGAAGAGAAACTGGCCGAAATGGATGCCGATGATCGCCAGGCCATCGAAAAGGTCATTGCCGATGCCATCGAGCAGCGCCTGAACGGCAACAGTATGGCCGAGGCCGAACTTGGCAAATCAGCCGACGGGGACGAAACCGCCGATGAGCGCCGTGACCGTCTGCAGGCAAGGATCGCGTTTAACCCGAACATGTTTGATGTGTTTACCGAATTGCAGTCCGAACTGCCAAGCGGCTCTTCGCAGTCAATTACCGGCAAGCAGGACGAACGGGATGAAGCCTCTGGCGCACGCAAGAAAAACATCTTTGATGTCTGAGTGCGGGCCTTGTGGCTTTCAATGCAAAAGGGCGCTGCGAATTGCAGCGCCCTTTTTCTTTTATGACTTCTGGTATGCCGACTGGGGGATAAGCGTTATTCGTCAACTCCGCCCATGCAGACATATTTGACTTCGAGGTAGTCCTCGACACCGTATTTCGATCCTTCACGGCCGACACCGGATTGTTTGACGCCACCAAACGGTGCCACCTCGGTCGAGATGATGCCGGTATTAACCCCGACAATACCGCTTTCGAGGCCTTCGGCCAGTTTCCAGATCCGGTTGATGTCCCGCGAATAGAAGTAGGATGCCAAACCGAACTCGGAATCATTGGCCATCTCAAGCACTTCATCATCAGTTTTGAACCGGATCAGCGGTGCCATCGGGCCAAAGGTTTCCTCGCGGAAGACGGTCATTTCGCGGGTGGCATCGGCAATCACGGTCGGCTGGAAGAACGAGCCACCCTTTTCGTGACGCTTGCCACCTGTCAGGATACGGCCACCCTTGGCAACCGCATCGGCAATCTGGCTTTCGACCTTTTCGACGGCCTTTTCCGTGATCAGCGGGCCGATCACAACGCCTTCGTCCGCACCGTTCCCGACGGTCATTTTCGCAACCTTGGCTGCGTATTTCTCGGCGAATTCGTCATAGATTGCATCATGGACGAACAGACGGTTGGCACAGACACAGGTCTGGCCGGCGTTACGGTATTTGGACGCAATCGCGCCTTCGACCGCGGCATCGATATCGGCATCTTCACAGACGATGAACGGTGCATTGCCGCCAAGCTCCAGGCTGACCTTTTTGACGGTATCGGAACACTGGCGCATCAGGAGACGACCAATCGCGGTCGAACCGGTAAAGGTCAGTTTGCGGACCTTGGCGTTTTCGGTCATTTCCGCACCGATCACCGGCGCATCACCGGTCACGATCGACAACAGCCCCTTGGGCAGACCGGCACGTTCGGCCAGAATTGCCATGGCAAGGGCGGAATACGGTGTTTCCATCGCCGGTTTGACCACCATCGCACAGCCAACAGCCAAGGCCGGGGCGGCTTTACGGGTGATCATCGCGGTCGGGAAGTTCCACGGCGTGATGGCGGCACACACACCAATCGGTTCTTTCAGAACCATTACACGGCGACCTTCGGCAAAGGTCGGGATCACATCGCCATAGACGCGTTTGGCTTCTTCGGCAAACCACTGCAGGAAGGATGAGCCATAGGCGATCTCGCCCTTGGCCTCGGTCAATGGTTTGCCTTGCTCTGCCGTCATCAGGGCGGCAAGGTCGTCCTGATTTTCCATCATCAGGTCGTACCATTTCATCAGGATGCCCGCGCGTTCCTTGGCGGTGCGCTTTTTCCAAAGCTTCTGCGCCTTTTCGGCGACATCAATGGCATGCGCAACTTCATCACGGCCAAGGACCGGCACGGTGCCAAGCACTTCACCGGTTGCGGGGTTGGTTACCTCGGCTGTTTTCCCGTCTGGGGCGTCGACCCATTCCCCGCCGACATAGGCCTGCTGGGTGAAAAGACTGGGGTCTTTAAGCGAAATCATTTGAGTGCCTCCGGAAAGCATTATTGGGAGCGACATGATCGCATTCTGGTCTTTATCTAGTCTGCTCCGTGGTGGATGCCACATTTTTGCGAGATATTTACCTAATAGCAATCGCAAACCGGGGCCGAGGCCTGCTTTGCTAGAAGATTTCAGCAAAGGACAGCCAATCACCGCCGATTAGCAGAACCTGCGATATTTGCGCAAAAAAGCGGGAACAACAGTGTTGCTCCCGCCATGATCAGTCATCGCGTTATTATGTTATGCGCAAAAACACACCTAGTTCGACAGCGTCCCGAAATAGCCCGGCTGATAATCAATCGGCAGAAAGCGGTCATGAAGCTGTTTGAAGGTTTCATCGGGATCGATATCTGCAAACAGATCGGGGTGGAACCATTTGGCCATCTGCTGAATGGCGACGAACTGATAGGGGCTGTTGTAAAACTGATGCCAGACCGCATGGAATGCTTTGGTCTTTTGCGCCTTGATGCCGAGATAAGCCGGGCGGGTCGGATAGAATTTCAGCTTTTCAACAATCTCGTCCGGGTCGGCACCGGGACCGACCGGAACCCATTTGCCACCCGGCACGTAGACATCCCACATCGCGCTGGTGACGATGATGTGGTCCGGGTCAGAAACAATGACCTGTTCGGCATTGATCTGCCCGAAAGTGCCAGGGATCAGGTCCTTGGCAATATTGTCGCCACCGGCCATTTCAACCATCGCACCGAAATTGCCATCGCCAAATGAATGGCAGCAATCCTCGTAAAACCCGGCGGCGCGGTCGATGAATACTTTTGGACGTTCCGGTTTCACACTGGCCAGACGATCAGTGATTTTTGCAATTTCGCCAGCACGGAACGCGATAAATTCCTCGGCACGGTCTTGCTTGCCAAACAGTTTTCCGAACAAACGTATGGAGGGTTCGGTATTGACTTCCGGGCGGTTGCGAAAATCAACATAGACCACCGGAATATCAAGGGCCCCAAGCTTTTCGATATAGGCGGCCTCTTCCACCGCGCGCTTGGTTTCAAGATTGAGGAAAACGATATCAGGCTTTTGCGCAATCGTGGTTTCGATATCAATCAGGCTTTGCTCCAGCCCCTCGAAGGCCGGGATATCGGCAAATGCCGGGAACTTCGCAAGATAGGCCTGATAGGTCGCCGGATCGGCTTCGATCAGGTCCTTGCGCCAACCGACAATGCGCGCCGCCGGGTTTTCGCGATCAAGGGCGGCAATGATGTAAAGCTGGCGCCCTTCGCCAAGGATGGCACGTTTGATCGGGACATTGACCGCAACTTCGCGCCCGGCGATATCGGTTACCGTGATGGTTTCGGCCTGTACTGGCATCGGCGCGATCAGAACCAAAACCATAAACACAAGCATCTGTGAAAGTTTACGCATCCTCGTTTTACTCCCCTGACAGCTCAGTCGGGTTTGTCGTGCGACCGACACCAAACCGCGTCACAGCGGTCAGCACCAAACCGACGAAATAGACAAAACCGACGAGAAAATAGATGTTTGAAAGCCCGGAAACTTGCGCGAACCAGCCGCCGACTGCGATCCCGGCAATCGATGAAAACTGGGCCGTACTTTGCGCCAGTCCCAGCAAATATCCCTGCTGATGATCAGACGCGCGGCGTGACACCAGTGCGGTCAAAACCGGCGTGGTTGCGCCCAAAAGCGTTCCCCACAGGAAATACATCGCGGCAAAAACAATGACCGATCCGGTTAGCCCGGCCGTCACGGTGACGACAATACATCCGGCAATGACCAGACACATTCGCCCCAGAACGCTTTGCGCGGAACGTCCTTCGAAATAGCGCGCCCAAAGAGATGCCGTTGCGACAAAGCCCAGTGCCAACAGGCCATAACACAGGCCAACAACCCAGTTGCCGACATCAAAAGTGTGCAGGACATAAATCGGAAACGGCGATTGCGTCACCATTCGGCCAAGCAATAGAACGCCGATGATCGTCAGCAAGGAAATGACCTGTGGCGATCGCACGATGCTCGGCTTGGTATCCGGTCTGTCACCTGTCTTAGGCCGCACCGGAGCGGCGACAGTCGGAAGCAACACCCAAACCGAAATCATGCAGAGTGCACACAGGATGGCCGCCGAAAAGTTGATCCAAAAGAAGCTGGCAAGATCAAGGATCACACCACCAAACAACGCCCCGCACAGCGAACCGAGATTGGTCGATACCTGCAAATAGGCAAACAGCTTTGCCCGACTTGCCGGGCTTTCGATGCTGACCCCGTACGCCTGGGCCGGTGCGATATATCCGGCACAGGCCCCTTGCAAAAACCGTAAGATCAGGATCGAAAAAACGTCACCAGAAAAGGCCAATGCAAGCTGGGTCGCGGCCAAGCCAAAAAGGGCCCGTATCATCATCGCCTTGTGGCCGAACCGATCCCCGACCCGTCCCCAAAACGTGCTGGTCAACATGATGCCCAGCATCGGCCCGACATAAACGCCGATGCTGGCGAGTGTGAACAGATCATCTGAACTGGTGAGCGAACGCAGATGAACGGGCCAGAACGGCCCGCTCATTTCCATGGCACCCATCGACACCAGTTGCAGGACAAACAGGAGATGGATTTTCCTGTTTGTTCCAATCACGTATCCGGTCACATCAGAAGTCCGCGGTTAGCGACAACAGTGCTGTACGCGGAGCGCCCAAAGAGACGAAGCGCCACTGGTTCACACCCGAATAGTAACTTTCATCGGTGACGTTCTGAACCGTCGCCCGAATGGTTACGGGGGTGTCGTAAAGTTCAGTCTTGTAACGCGCACCGATATCAAGCGTGGTCCATTCCGGAATGTCTTGAGTATTGGCGGTATCGACAAATTGCGACGATGTGTGTGTGACCGTACTGCTTAGTGTCAGACCATCGACAAACGGGGTGTCCCATTCGCCAACAAGATTGATCTGCATTTCAGGCGTTCCAACCGGCCGCTTGCCCAAGTCATCTGCGTTGACGGCTTTGCTGATTTCCGATTCAAGGAACATCACACCACCAAGCAGCCGAATATCATCCGTCACCTGGCCAAAGACATTAAGCTCGATACCACGGTTTCGCTGTTCGTTATCGGCAGTAAAGATATTGGTGCCGTCATCGGTATCACCGTCCGGCTGCGTGATCTGGAAGGCAGAGATGGAACCGCCAATATTCCCGAAATCAAGTTTGATGCCTGTTTCAATCTGTTTGGCGACATAAGGCGCCATCGCTTCGCCCGCGTTGGCGGCACTGCTGGGTGCAATATCTCCCTGATTGAGGCCCTCGATATAGTTGGCGTAAACCGACACAGTTTCAGTCGGCTTAACAACGATGCCTGCCATCGGACTGATTTCGCTGTCGTCATAGGAGCTGCTAACAACACCGCTGCTGTAGTTATCAACAGCAATGCTTTGATGACGCGCCCCAAAGGTGACGAGAACCGTTTCATCAAGGAAGGACAGCGTATCGGCCAATGCAAAGCCGGTTAGTTCCGAGGCAGATGTTTTGGGCTTGCTGGCCGGGGCACTGACGGCAATCGGCGCAACCGCAGCCGTGGTGTAAATGTTGGCGGACGGGTTGGATCCGGCATTGCTGATGCCCTGACGTAGCTCGTCTTCGTAACGTGTGGCTTGAAGCGAGAGCTTGTGCTTGACCTCACCGGTTTCAAACTCGCCCCGCACGCCTGTACTGGCAGACCAGCGATCCGTCTGGAAACGGCGATAGGACAGGCCACTGTCGATGTAATCGCCAGCCGCATTCTGAACTGTCGGTGTTCCGAACAGACGATCAAGCTCGGTGCGCCCGCCGCCAAAGCTGCCAAAGACCGTAACGTCATCAAACAGGTCATATTCCGCCTGTACCATGCCGGAGCGATCCACGGCATCAGACCATTCCCAATCCTGAATGAGGTTGGTGGAACCATCGGGCGCGTCGGGAATGGCAAAGCCGGAATTGAAACGCAGTTCACGTGCAGGCGCATCGAGGTTTTCACGCTGATCAATCAGATCAAGCGATGCCCGGAAGCGATCCCCTTCGTAATCAAGGGCCAGCGCACCAAGGGATGCTTCACGCGTCTGACGATCCAGATATGTATCGCCATTGTGATAACCACCGTTAAAGCGAACGCCAAATTCGTCATCCGCCCCGAAACGGCGGCTGAAATCAATATCGCCGCCTGCCTGTTCGCCGCGACCGTAATCAACGCTTGTCCGTGTCAGGTCCTTTTCACCGGCCCGCTTTGGCACGATATTGATCGCCCCGCCAACAGCGCCAGTGGGCGACATACCGTTTAGCAATGCATTGGGACCTTTGACGACTTCGATCCGCTCGGCCAAACCTGACATCACACGATAGGTCGGTGCCACCCCATAGGCACCGTTGAACGATACTTCGCCGGTATTAAACAGGTTCACGCCAAAACCACGGATTTGATAGGTATCGAGGTTGGCGGTTTCGGCATTCGGCGCACGCACAGACGGGTCATTTTGCAGAACATCCGCGATGGTTTCCGCCTGCTGATCGGCAATATATTCGCTGGTGTAGCTCGTAATACTGACCGGGGCATCCATGATATCGGTATTGCCCAGCATGCCCAGGCGTCCGCCGGTTGCCACCTGCCCGCCAGCATAGGCCGGGGCAAGATCGGATTGCGTGCCGGTGGCCTCGACAATCACCGGATCGGTGACCATTTCGCCGCTGGCATTACTCTGCGCGCTTGCGTCGGTAATGATCAGCGAACGGCTGCCGATTGCGCGATAGGACAAATCCGTTCCGCGAATAAGCATTTCGATTGCGGCTGGGACAGAAAACTCGCCGCGAATTTCGCGCGGTTCGGTGATTTCCGGCAGATCGATGGTATAGGCGATGCTCCAGCCGGAAACATCGCCAATCTGGCTGATACCCTCGGCGATTGACCTGACGCTAAGATCAAAGCTGTAAGGTGCTTGCGCGACTTCGACCTGTTTGCCCGGCATGGTTTGAGTGTTGGTTTCCGCCGCCATCAAACCGGTCGGCAGACCGATTGAGGACGTCATCAACAATGCCGAGATCAGGATATTCTTTTTTGATTTCACCTGCTTGGAATACAAATTCCCGCTCCATTCTGAGATTAGTTTTTCAGGCAGGTCCCCCTGCTCCTAGAAAAACAAACGAGCGGGAAAATAAACTCCTCACATGAGGAAGCACTTTTTTGCGAATTTTTCGCAATCTTAATAAACAACAGTCAACCAAGGTGATGTTTTGATCACCGATCCCCCCACCGCCACGGCAAGCGTTTCAAGGGATCTCCCGATATCATTGGTCGGAAAACTGCCCGAAACAATTTTGTTTCCAATATTTCCCAAAACCATCAGACGGCCCGGTGCGAAGTTATCAAGACGCGCAACCAGATCATCAAGGCGCACGTTCTGTACACTCAGACGCCCATGCATCCAACTTTGTACGGATGCAATATCGACGGCCCCCTTGGCGTGTAGCCCGCCAGCCCCGACGGCCACCGCATCCCCCGGACCAAGCATGACACTGCCTGTATCGGCCCCGGTGGATACCCGGACAGCGCCCTCTTCAACGCCGACCAGTGTGTCTTGGGCCAGGAAATCAACATTGAAGCGCGTCCCAACCACTTCGACTGTTGCCATACCGGCCCGAACCCGGAAGCTGTCGCCATCGCGATGCATGACATCAAAAAATGCCTGCCCGCGCAAAAGCTCGACATCCCGGTTCCCGTTTTCAAAGTCGGTGGCAATCGCGCTGTTGGCGGCAAGAAAAACCGCGGATCCATCCGGCAGCCGGATCTCGGTTACCGTCGCAGCATCGGTAACAATATCAGCCTGAAGATTTTCCAGGACATCGGGGTTTAGAAAAGCAACCATCGCCAATACCGCCACCACCGCAGCACATGAAGTCACAGTCCGTAGCGGAGAGAACCAGTCAAGCACCCTTTGCCAAACTGGCACCTGCCCGGCGTCGCTGACTGCAATGCGGCGGGCCGGTTCTTCGACCTGCGCCCAAAGAACGCGCATCTGATCATAGGCAAGGCGATTGCCTGTGTTGGCATTAAGCCAGGCATCAAATTTCTGTTCCTGCGCGGCCGTCAGCGAACCACCTGCACGCTTTACGTGCCAAAGGGCTGCTTCGTCCTTTTGCGCCTCGGTCAGTTTAACGTCGCCTTGCATTGATCTGTTATCGGTCCACACGGTACTGGCTGTTATGCGATTTCTATAACGAATAAACGGCTGAGAACAAAATATCCTCATGCCGTTTGGCTCAAACTTTTCAATCTGTATCCCGATAGGCTTCCAGACGTTGCTGGCAATGGCGCATGGTGCGTGCAAGTTGCTTTTCCACTGCACTGACAGATATTCCGTATTTCTTTGCCAGCTTTGCGTTCGAAACACCTTCTACCCGGTGCAGAACAAACATCTCGCGCGCCTTGGGTGAAAGTTCGAGCAACGCCCGATCAAGCGCGGAAAGAGCCTGGCGCGACTGGGCATGTGCCTGCGGGGAAGAAGTTTCTTTCTGCCATAACTGGACGGGAAGGATCCGGCTCATCAAACCGGTGCGCCCCGCTATGCTGCGATGATGATCAATGACGGCATTACGCACCGACGCATAGAGAACCTTGACGTTTTCCTCGTCTGATCCGTGATCACCGGAAAGCAGCAATCTGGCATAGACATCCTGAACAATCTCGTCGGCCGTTTCACGATCACCGATACGGCGATTGGCCATCGTGACCAGTTGCCGACGATGATCCTCAAACAGTTTCGAGAGCGTGTTCTGCCAGGGCTTCATATTCAGATAATACCGAGATCGCTTGGTCCCCCTTGGCCATGCTGCACCTTCGGGTCACAAAAAGGCCGGGACGCGGAACCTAACAACAATGATAATCATTTTCAATTGCAAAACGCTGATCAATATCGGGCATCACCGATTTCCGCCTTCGGAGCGGTCATTTTTTCAGTTTCAACCGATTCCAGAGGTCTTCCCGCCCTGACTGCAAACGAAACAAACACCGATTTGCTCCAGCCTCGAACGCGGAACTGATCAATATCTCAACGATTACAATCTGTTACGATTCCGGAAATCAGTTTCGTTAATGAAAATTTCAACCCGCAATAATTTTCGCTTGCAATTATTTTGGGGCGTTCGTAACGTTTGTGAAAGAACAGAACGGCAGTTGAGAACAGCTGTCACAAATAAGAGCAATTGGGGAGGAATCGGTTGCTCACTTCAGAAACATATGACATCGCCATCATTGGCGGTGGGATCAATGGCACGGGCATCGCGCGTGATGCGTCGGGGCGTGGGCTGAGCGTCTATCTGTGTGAAAAGGATGACCTTGCCAGCGCGACCTCGTCTGCCAGCACGAAGCTGATCCATGGTGGCCTGCGGTATCTTGAACATTATGAATTCCGCCTTGTGCGCGAAGCGCTGATTGAGCGCGAAGTTCTTTTGCGTGCTGCCCCACACATCATCTGGCCGCTTCGCTTTGTCCTGCCCCACGTCAAGGGCCTGCGCCCGGCATGGATGATCCGGCTTGGTCTTTTCCTGTATGATCATCTTGGTGGTCGCGAAAAACTGCCCGGGTCCGAGGGCATCAAGCTTGCCACCCACCCGGCCGGTGCGCCGTTGGTCAAGGGCATGGACAAGGCCTTTGTCTATTCCGATTGCTGGGTGCAGGACGCGCGCCTTGTGGTGCTGAATGCCATGGATGCCCGTGATCGCGGTGCCGATATCGAAACCCGCACCGAATGCGTATCGGCCAAACGTGAAAACGGCCTTTGGACCGTGACACTGCGCAATATCGACGACGAGTCGGAGAAAACCATTCAGGCCAAATCACTGGTCAATGCCGCAGGTCCGTGGTGTGCCGAGCTTCTTGAAAAGCGGGTTGAGGCCAAAAAGAAACAGGGCATTCGCATGGTTCAGGGCAGCCACATTGTGGTGCCAAAACTGTTTGACCATGACTATTGCTATATCTTCCAGAACCCGGACGGTCGCATTGTTTTTGCCATCCCCTATGAGCAGGACTTCACCCTGATCGGCACGACGGATCGCGATTACAAAGGCGATCCGGCCAAGGTCGCGATCAGTGCAGATGAAACCAAATATCTTTGCGAACTTGCCAATACCTATTTCGAAAAGAAAATCACCACCGATGACGTTGTCTGGGCCTATTCCGGTGTCCGTCCGCTGTATGGCGATGGCAGCGAAGACGCATCCCAGGTAACCCGCGACTATGTTCTGGAAATTGACCGGGGCGAAAATGCCGATAATGGTGCGCCGCTTCTAAACATCTATGGCGGCAAGATCACCACCTATCGCAAGCTTGCGGAATCAGCGATGAGCAAGCTTTGCCCGCTACTTGGCAGCAACGACACAAGATGGACCGCGGACAAACCGCTTCCGGGCGGCGATATCCCTGATGCGGATTTCGAACGCTATCTTACCGCGATGCACAAGAAGTTTCCCTGGATTGCGCAAGCACAGCTATACCGTTACGTCCAAAACTACGGCACACTCACCAATATGATCATTGGCGATGCCAGCGATCTGAAAGGGCTTGGAAAGCACTTCGGTGACGACGTATACGAGTGCGAATTGCGCTATCTGGTGGATCACGAATGGGCCAGAACGGCCGATGATATTTTGTGGCGCCGCTCCAAACTGGGGCTGCACCTTTCGGATGAGACGCGTAATGCCATTGTCCAATGGTTCAAAACCGAACCGACATCAAAAAACACCGTGAAAGCGGGCGAAGGAAACAGTGGAAAATGACCCTTACGCTTGAAAACATAACCAAGACCGTGGGTGGGGAGACCCACATCGACGATGTGTCGATGACGCTTGAACCGGGCTCGTTCAACGTCCTTTTGGGGCGCACACTTGCCGGGAAGACGACGCTGATGCGGATTATGGCAGGGCTTGAGCCGCCGACCAAGGGCCGCATCCTTGTTGATAATGCCGATGTGACCGGCATGGCTGTGCAGAAACGCAATGTCGCCATGGTCTATCAGCAATTCATCAACTATCCGTCGATGAACGTGTTTGACAACATCGCATCTCCCCTGAAATTGCAGGGCGTTGACAAGGCAGAGATCGAAAAGCGTGTGCGTTCGACAGCCGAACTCATGCATATCGAACATCTGCTTGATCGACTGCCACAGGAACTTTCCGGTGGTCAGCAGCAACGTACCGCCATGGCACGCGCCATGGTCAAGGATTGCAAGTTGCTGCTGCTTGATGAACCGCTGGTCAACCTGGATTACAAACTGCGCGAAGAACTCCGCGAAGAGATCCCCAACCTTCTGGCCGAGCGCGACACCATCGTTGTCTATGCCACGACCGAGCCGATGGAAGCATTGCTGCTGGGTGGTAAGTGCGCGGTGATGCATGAAGGCCGGATGACCCAGTTTGGCCCGACCACAGAGGTTTATCACAACCCGGCCTCGGTCAAGACCGGCCTGATCTTTTCCGATCCGCCGATCAACCTGGTTGAAGCCGAAGTGCGCGATGGCGCGATCTTTATGAAAAGCGGCCACCAGGTGCCGCTTAAAGGTCATCTGGCGAACCTTTCAAATGGCGATTACACCCTTGGCATTCGCGCCAACCACCTGTCGGTTGATCCGACCGGGGATGATACGATCGCGATGCAGGGACAGGTCGAACTGGCCGAAATCACCGGTTCGGAAACCTTTGTGCACGTCCATTTCAATGATGTGTCCTGGGTGATCCAGGAAGAAGGCGTTCACAACCCGCGCCTTGGCGAAGCAACCCAGTTCTATGTCGATCCGACACGCCTGTTTGCCTTTGATGCGAACGGTGCGCTCGTGGCCGCCCCGCCGGTCGAAATTTCAAACGGCAAAGCGGCGTGAGGGAAGAGTAAGAAAATGGCACGTATTGATCTTAAAAGCCTTGCGCATTCCTACTTCCCCGATCCGAAAACGGACGAGGACTATGCCCTGCGTCGCATGGAGCATGTCTGGGAAGATGGCGGTGCTTATGCGCTTCTTGGCCCGTCGGGATGTGGCAAGACGACTTTGCTGAACATCATTTCAGGCCTTCTGACCCCGTCACACGGTCAGGTCCTGTTTGATGGCAAGGATGTCACAAGCCTTGCCCCGGAAGAACGCAACATCGCACAGGTTTTCCAGTTCCCGGTGATCTATGACACCATGACGGTCTATGACAACCTGGCCTTCCCGCTGCGCAATCGTGGCATTGATGAAAAACGCGTTGATGCCCGTGTGCGCGAAATCGCCGGGATGCTTGATCTGACCGGCAAGCTCAAGCAAAAGGCACGCGGCCTTGGTGCGGATGAAAAACAGACGATCTCGCTGGGGCGTGGTCTGGTGCGTGACGATGTTTCGGCCATTCTGTTTGACGAACCGCTGACCGTGATTGACCCGCATCTGAAATGGGTTCTGCGTCGCAAGCTTAAGGAAATTCACAACAAGCTGCGCCCGACCATGGTGTATGTCACCCATGATCAGGTCGAGGCGCTTACCTTTGCTGACAAGGTTGTCGTCATGTATGGCGGCAAGGTCGTGCAGCTGGGCACCCCGCAGGAATTGTTTGAAAATCCGGCCCATACCTTTGTCGGGTATTTCATCGGAAGCCCCGGCATGAACATCATGGATTGCAAGATTGATGATGGTGCGGCCTGGGTTGATGGTCAGCGTATCGGTCTTTCGGACCGCCACCTTGCGGCCGTTTCAAAACAGACCGGCAAGCTTGAACTCGGCATTCGTCCCGAATTCCTGACCCTTGAAACCGGCAATGCCGACAAGGGATCAGACGGGATCGAAGTTAACATCACCAAGGTCGAAGACCTTGGCCAGTTCAAGATCGCGACCACCCGGTTCGGCGCATCTGAAATCAAGGTCAAACTCGGCGAAGACGAACAGGTTGTCGGCCAGTCCGGCATTCTGCGCTTTGCGCCGGAATGGACCAAGCTTTACGCCGACAGTCAGTTGGTCGCGTAAGGGGGGATGGGGAAATGAACAAGATTACCAACAACAAGGCTTGGTTACTCGTCCTGCCAGTGTTCTTTATCGTTGCCATCAGCGCGATTATTCCGCTGATGACAGTTGTGAACTATTCGGTTCAGGACATTTTCGATCCGCAGACGCGGTTCTTTGTCGGCACCGAATGGTTTGAACAGGTTCTGGGCGACAGCCGCCTGCATGATGCGCTGCTGCGTCAGATTTTCTATACGCTTTCGGTTCTGTTCATCGAAATTCCGCTGGGCATTGCGGTTGCACTGACCCTGCCGCGCAAGGGTTGGGGTGTTTCGGCATCGATGGTCTTGCTGGCCTTGCCGCTGCTTATTCCATGGAACGTGGTTGGCACCATCTGGCAGATCTTTGGCCGTGCCGACATTGGTCTTGGTGGCTATGTCATCAATCTGATGGGCATTGATTACAACTACGCCCAGAACCCGATGGATGCCTGGCTGACCGTGCTTGTCATGGATGTCTGGCACTGGACCAGCCTGATTGTGCTGCTCTGCTATGCCGGTTTGCGCTCGATCCCGGATGCCTATTATCAGGCGGCCAAGATTGACGGTGCATCACGCTGGGCCGTGTTCCGCTTCATTCAGCTGCCGAAAATGCAGTCGGTTCTCGTGATCGGTGTTCTGCTGCGCTTTATGGACAGCTTCATGATCTATACCGAACCGTTCGTCCTCACAGGTGGCGGTCCGGGTAACGCAACCACCTTCCTCAGCCAGTTCCTGACCCGGATGGCAGTCGGTCAGTTTGACCTTGGTCCTGCTGCGGCCTTCTCGCTGGTCTACTTCCTGATCATTCTGTTGGTTTGCTGGGTTTTCTATACCGTCGTGATGAACGCCGGAAAGCAGGGGGAACAATAAAATGCAGTTCCAGAAACGACATATCGGACTTCTTCTTTATATCCTGTTCCTGTTGGTTCCGATCTATTGGCTGTTCAACATGTCAATCAAGACCAATACGGAAATCCTGGGCGCAATGACCCTGTTCCCGGACAATCCGACATTGGCCAACTATGCAACCATCCTGACCGATCCGGCCTGGTATACGGGTTACATCAACTCGATGATCTATGTCGGCATCAACGTGGTGATCTCGCTCGTGGTTGCCCTGCCCGCGGCTTATGCGTTTTCGCGATTCAACTTTACCGGCGACAAGCATCTGTTCTTCTGGCTTCTGACCAACCGTATGGCGCCGCCGGCCGTGTTCCTGTTGCCTTTCTTCCAGCTGTATTCAAGTGTCGGTCTGTTTGACACCCATATCGCTGTGGCACTGGCACACTGCCTGTTTAACGTGCCACTGGCTGTCTGGATCCTGGAAGGTTTCATGTCGGGGATCCCCAAGGAAATCGATGAAACGGCCTATATCGACGGTTATTCGTTCCCGCGGTTCTTTGCCACGATCTTCTTGCCGCTGATCCGCTCAGGCATCGGTGTGACCGCGTTCTTCTGCTTTATGTTTAGCTGGGTAGAACTTCTGCTGGCGCGCACGCTGACCTCGGTCGAGGCCAAGCCGATTGCCGCCACCATGACCCGTACCGTTTCGGCATCGGGGCTTGATTGGGGCGTTCTGGCGGCTGCGGGTGTTTTAACCATCGTCCCGGGCGCCTTGGTGATCTGGTTCGTTCGCAACTACATCGCAAAAGGTTTCGCGATGGGTCGCGTGTAATCGGAAAACAGGAGGAATATCAAAATGGCATGGATGGCCTGGACCCCGATTACCGCCGCGTTCTTTGGCTGCATCTTTTTGATGCTGATCGGGATGGGAATTTGGCAGGCGGTTTCACCGACCGTTCCGCGGCGTGGCTTTTTGCCACTGACCACCACACGCGGTGATCGCCTGTTTATCAGTTTGCTTGGAGCCGCCTATATCCATCTTGGCTGGCTGGCATTTACCGATGCCGCCCTTTGGATTGGTTCCATCATCGCACTTGTCTGGCTCGTCATTGTGATGCGCTGGGGTTAACAACCAAAACGGTACCGCGTCCTATAGCGGTGCCGTTTTCGATCGAATTCATCACGGTGGGCTGTCCGTCTTCCCCCAGCGTCGATGACCGGGTTTACCGGATGAGCAATAAGGAAGACGACCAGGGAGAAAACGACATGATCGTTAAAGCCAAAGGTGCCAAAAGCGTTGTTAAAGGCAGCGCCGTTGCAGTCGCCCTTGGTCTTGCTGTGCTGGCGAACCCGGCCATGGCAGATCAATATACCGACGCGGCGAAAAAATGGATCGACAGCGAGTTCCAGCCGTCGAGCCTGAGCAAAGACGCCCAGATGGCCGAACTGGAATGGTTCATCAAAGCAGCTGAACCGTTCCGCGGCATGGACATCAACGTGGTGTCTGAAACCATCACCACCCACGAATATGAGTCCAAGGTTCTGGCAAAGGCCTTCTCGGAAATCACCGGGATCAACCTGACCCATGACCTGATCGGCGAAGGCGATGTCATCGAAAAACTGCAGACCCAAATGCAGTCGAACCGCAACATCTATGACGCCTTCATCAATGACTCGGACCTGATCGGGACCCATGCGCGTTATGACGCAGTTGTGCCGCTGACCGACTGGATGGCGGGCGAAGGTGCGGACGTTACCTCTCCGACCCTGGATCTGGACGACTTCATCGGTCTGTCCTTCACCACCGGTCCGGATGGCAAGCTTTATCAGCTTCCTGACCAGCAGTTCGCGAACCTTTACTGGTTCCGTTATGACTGGTTCCAGCGTGAAGACCTGCAAAAGCAGTTCAAGGACAAGTACGGCTATGACCTGGGCGTTCCGGTCAACTGGTCGGCTTATCAGGACATCGCCGAATTCTTCACCAATGACGTTGGTGAAATCGATGGCCAGAAAGTCTATGGCCACATGGATTACGGCAAAAAAGACCCGTCACTGGGTTGGCGCTTCACCGATGCGTGGCTTTCCATGGCTGGCGCTGGCGACAAGGGCATCCCGAACGGCCTTCCGGTCGACGAATGGGGTATCCGTGTTGAAGGCTGCTCGCCTGCTGGTTCAAGCGTGACCCGTGGTGGTGCCGCAAACGGCCCGGCAGCGGTTTATGCCCTGACCAAATACATCGACTGGCTCAAGGCTTATGCCCCGCCAGAAGCAGCCGGCATGACCTTTGGTGAAGCTGGTCCGGTTCCGGCACAGGGCCAGATCGCACAGCAGATCTTCTGGTACACCGCCTTTACCGCCGACATGGCGAAAAAAGGTACGCCGGTTGTGAACGAAGACGGCACGCCGAAATGGCGTATGGCCCCGTCGCCGCACGGCCCGTACTGGGAAGAAGGCATGAAGCTTGGTTATCAGGACGTGGGTTCCTGGACTCTGATGAAGTCCACCCCGGTTGAGCGCCGCAAAGCTGCATGGCTCTATGCACAGTTCACCACCTCGAAGACCGTATCGCTGAAAAAGACCCTCACCGGTCTGACACCGATCCGTCAGTCTGACCTGGATACCCAGGAAATGACCGATATCGCTCCGAACTGGGGTGGTCTGGTCGAGTTCTATCGTTCGCCGGCCCGTGTTCAGTGGTCGCCGACCGGTACCAACGTTCCGGATTATCCGAAACTGGCGCAGCTCTGGTGGCAGAACGTTGCCGAAGCTGTAACCGGCGAACGGACCCCGCAGGAAGCCATGGACAACCTTGCGTCTGCCATGGACAGCGTTCTGCAGCGTCTGGAGCGTGCAGGCATCGGTGGCGAATGTGCACCGAAGCTGAACGAAGAACGTGATGCCCAGTACTGGTTCGACCAGCCGGGCGCACCGAAACCGCCGCTTGCCAACGAAAAACCGCAGGGTGAGACCGTCAAATATGACGATCTGATCGCGGAATGGCGTGCAGCCCAGTAATTCGGGCTACACTACTGGGGGTGTCGGGGGTGATTTTTTCGCCCCCGACCGTCCCGGACTTTATTCATCACTTTTGATTTTTTCATATCTGATCGCCCGGTATTTTGCGGGCAAAGGTAACTTTCCCATGCGCCTGTCATTCTCCCTCCGCCGGACTGCTTCCGCTCTTGGCTGTGCTGCCGTAACGGCACTGGCCATGAGCGGCTTTCTTGCCACCGGTGCTGCGGCGTCCTCGGCCCTTGATGACGGGATCTCCGCCTATCGCCATGGGGAGTTTGAAAAGTCGGCCGATATTCTCGCACCACTTGCCAAAAGCGGCGATGCCACCGCGCAATATCTTCTGTCCTGTCAGACCATCAATGGCGTTGGTGTTACTGCCAACGAAGATGCCGGCTGGACGCTGATGGAACAGGCATCAGATAACAACAATCCGAATGCCAGTGTTGTCATGGCTAGGCGCCTTGAGGCGATGGGCGGTGACAAAGACGAAATCCGCGGCCTTTATATTGCTGCTGCCCAAAAGAACAACACCCAGGCGATGCTGTGGCTGGCCCTAGATGCGCTTGATCGCGGCGATGCGACACAGGCCGAAGCCCACCTTAAACAGGCGTGGCAACTTGGCGATCCACGTGCGGCAACACTTCTTGCCAACCGCTTTGCCAAAAGCGATGTCGATCGCCTGACTTATTTGCGCCGTGCTGCCCAACATGGCGAAATGCGCGCGGCTGCCTACCTTGCCGAAGAAGCCCGCACGGTCGATGACAAGGCCGAAGCCGTTGGCTGGTGCGCCATTGCGACCGGCATGCCCGGCCATAACGAAGATGTCGACTGGAAAACCATTGGGGATGCGGTCGAAAAAAACTGCGGCCAGTTCGACAAGGACCTGTCGCCCAAAGACCGTGCGATCAACCGCGAACGCGTTGATCATTTCCTGTCTGAGTTCTTCAAGAATTACGAGCCGTGGCAGCCGTGGCGGGCCTGTGCGGTTGAACAATAGACCTCACAGCTCTGTGTTGCATCACAAGTTGTGTTAAGCCAAGCTAGCCTCAGTAGGAGGTATTGCTACCATGGGCTTCTGGTCTATTAGAGCTGCATTTGTCGTTGCAAGTATATTTGTCGACTATCTAATTGCGGAATTCCTGAGTGAGCATAACTCGGAGTTTTGGCTGATATTTACGGTGCTGCTGACGGCACCAGTATTGTTCGCCCTCAAGTACGCCTTAATAAAATACGTTATCTGCACCGTATTTCTGAACGAGAGCGCCACGACTAAACTCCTGCTCAAGTTCGAGAGAGAGTCATGGCCATATCCTCTAATGAATTATCGCGACGGTATGGACTATCTTGTAGATTTGACAGTTGACGAAGATGCATCGCCTGAAGTCAAAGTGTCGGCCGCACGCCTACACGGCAACTTGGAAAACCAATTCCAATCGATGCAATTGCTCAGCGCATTTATGTCGAACAAGGTTTTGACGAAGGCTGTTAATGCCTACCGAGAAGCCCATCCTAGCTCTTAGTCAATGCAACTTGCTTCTCCAACGCAACATTGACCGTACGAAGGTCATCCGGCGTATTGACGTTGGTAAACGGTTCCAACCAGGAAACCTGATCTTCAAACACCACCCGCGGTGCTTCCAGCGCCTGCAATGGCCCGCGCACCCTTCGATCATCGGACGCCAGCAGGTCGGCAATCACCGGGGCGGCGTCGCGGTGCCAAATGCTGGAGAGGTAATGGTCGCGGTCTGCATGGCTGGCAAAGGCCGCCTTCGCCCCGGCATCCTCCGCTGCGGTCCGCAAGCGCCCCACCATATCAAGCGGCACAATCGGGCAATCGACCGGGAAGGTCACCAGCCAGTCAATGCCATCGGGCAGCGCTTTCAAGCCACCCAAAATACCCCCCAGCGGCCCCTGCCCCGGTTTGGGCGCATCTCCAACCACAGGCAGGCCATAATCCGCAAACGCCTCTGCCCCGGCGTTGGATGAAATGATCACCTGATCGCATTGGGCTTGGGCAAGATCAATCACCCGCCCGATCAGGCTTTTCCCCCCGACCTCGCGAAACGCCTTGTTCCCGCCCATGCGTCGCGCTTCGCCGCCGGCCAGAACAAGGCCAAGGGTTGGGACATGTTGGGATTGGGGCGTGTTCACGATAAGACCAAACCTTTGAAGGGGGCGAATAATCAGACGCCCTCATCATAATCCAGTGCGTCAACCGTTGCATCTGTCGTCTTGTCACGAACGCGTTTTCTAAGGCCTCGCCCTGATGCTGCACTGCGTCATTTTTACATTGTCGCCCTACAGGCATTGATTTAGAGTGATTAAAGACTTTGCGACTTTCGCCTTGATACCGGACGACCGGTATTCCTGATCCGATCAATGGGGACGGCCCCGCAAGACAGGAGGCCCCCATGGCCTGGACAGCGTTGGTTATTGCCGGATTTCTCGAAATTTGCTGGGCGATTGGCCTGAAATACACCGAAGGTTTCACCAAGCCCATCCCAAGTGCGCTTACCATTGCCGCAATCGCCGCCAGTTTCTGGCTGCTTTCAATTGCCATGCGCACCATACCGATCGGAACGGCCTACGCCATCTGGACCGGCATCGGTGCGGCGGGTGCCGTGATCTTTGGCATCATCATGGTCGGCGAACCGGCCAACCCCGGACGGCTTGTCGCCATCGCGCTGATCCTGTCGGGGATCGTGATGCTGAAATTGTTCAGCCCGTCGTAAAACGCAGGTCTCAACACACGAATGCAAAAACGGGGCAGCCATTGGCCGCCCCGTTTTTTAATCGATCATGCTCGGTTGGCTTAGACGCCAGCCGGAATACCGCTGCGTTCAACCTTGCGCGGCGAGGTAATTTCTTTCCATTTGGAAAGCGCCTTGTTGACCGCCGGATACGGTTCGCGGGCGATGAATTCGCCGTCGCCGCATTTGGCAAGAACCACACCTTCTTCGGCGGCAATGCGACCGCGGCTGAGTGTGTAGCGCGGAAGGCCGGTGACCTCTATGCCTTCAAACACGTTGTAGTCAATTGCCGACTGCTGGTGTTTGGCAGTGATGGTTTTCGACGCCTTAGGATCCCAAACCACAAGATCGGCATCCGCCCCGACAAGGATCGCACCCTTGCGCGGATAGATGTTGAGGATCTTAGCAATGTTGGTCGAGGTCACGGCAACAAACTCGTTCGGGGTCAGACGACCGGTGCCAACGCCATAGGTCCACAGAAGCGGCATGCGGTCTTCAAGGCCGCCGGTGCCGTTCGGGATCTTGGTGAAGTCGCCAACGCCCATGCGTTTTTGTTCGGTCGTGAACGCACAGTGGTCAGTTGCGACAACCTGCAGACTGCCCGATGCCAGACCGTTCCAAAGGCCATCCTGATGTTCCTTGCTACGGAACGGCGGGGACATCACGCGACGTGCGGCGTGATCCCAATCAGCGTTTTTATATTCGCTGTCATCGAGAATAAGGTGCTGGATCAGCGGTTCGCCAAACACGCGTTTGCCATTGGCGCGCGCACGACGGATGGCCTCATGCGCCGGTTCGCAGGATACATGCACGATATAAAGCGGCACATTGGCCATATCGGCAATCATGATCGCACGGTTACATGCCTCGCCCTCAACATCGACGGGGCGCGAATAGGCGTGTGCCTCTGGCCCGTTATTGCCTTCGGCCAGCAATTTCTGCTGAAGGGTGGCGACCACGTCACCGTTTTCGGCATGCACCAGCGGCATCGCGCCCAGTTCCGAGCAGCGCGAGAAGGATGCGAACATTTCGTCGTCATCGACCATCAAGGCACCCTTATAGGCCATGAAGTGCTTAAACGTGTTGATGCCCTTTTCCTGAACGATGGTCTTCATTTCATCAAAGACCTGCTCGCTCCACCAGGTGACGGCCATGTGGAAGGAATAGTCGCACACCGCCTTGGAGGATTTGTTATCCCAGGCCTGCAATGCTTCGAGCAGCGACTGGTTCGGGGCCGGCAGGCAGAAATCGACAACCATGGTCGTGCCACCGGCAACGGCGGCCTTGGTGCCGCTTTCGAAATCGTCTTCGGAATAGGTGCCCATAAAGGGCATTTCCATATGGGTATGCGGATCAATCCCGCCGGGCATCACATAGCAGCCGTCGGCCTCGATCACCTTGTCCCCGGTCAGGTTGTCCCCGATGGCGGCAATCTTGCCGTCTTCGATCAGGATATCGGATTTGTAGGTCAGGTCGGCGGTAACGATGGTTCCGCCACGAATAACCATGGACATGGGTGGCTCCTTGTCTGTCTCTGCGGCGAAAAGTTGCGGGCCATCCCGGCATTTCGCCCGTTATCTCCAAACACCCCCGAGGGTATTCAATCTCTATTCAATCGATCGTCATAGTCCTGGAAGTCATCCCGTCCGGCGAAGCCAAAACCCCGCCGGACGGATAAAAGTCACAAGATGGAAGATTACATCTTGTCAGTCACGGCGTGGGTCCAGGCACCTTCCGGTTCCTTGGTGATCACCGGATCGGAACCACCCGAAAGCAGGCTGTCAACGGTACGCTGATAGGCTGCCTCGTCGAGAACCGCAGAATCACCCAGCAGTTTGGCGATTTCGGTCATCATGCGGACCTGATGTTTTTCGGTCTGGGCACCGGTCATGTCGTTATCAAGAACGATCATCGCGGCGTCTTCCGGGTTTTCCTTGGCCCAGTTCCAGCCCTTCATGCTGGCTGCAACAAAGCGCGACATTTTGTCGACGAATGCCGGATCCGAAAGGTTATCTTCAAGAACATAAAGACCGTCTTCAAGGGTTGCGACACCCTGATCTTCGTATTTGAAGACCTTAAGGTCATCAGCCGGAATACCGGCATCAATCACCTGCCAGTATTCGTTATAGGTCATGGTCGACACGCAATCGGCCTGCTTCTGGATCAGCGGATCAACGTTGAAGCCCTGCTTAAGCACGGTGACACCATTTTCGCCGCCATCGGTCGGAATGCCGAGTTTCGACATCCAGCTCAGGAACGGATATTCGTTGCCAAAGAACCAGACACCAAGGGTACGACCCGGGAAGTCATCCGGGCTTTCGATGCCGGTTTCCTTCAGGCAGGTCAGCATCATGCCCGATTTGGCGAATGGCTGTGCGATGTTCACCAGCGGCACACCCTTTTCACGCGATGCAAGGGCGGATGGCATCCAGTCAATGATCACGTCCGCACCACCACCGGCAATCACCTGCGGCGGGGCAACGTCCGGACCACCCGGATTGATGGTCACATCAAGGTCGGCTTCTTCGTAGAAACCTTTATCGAGTGCCACATAGTAGCCTGCAAACTGGGCCTGCGTGACCCATTTAAGCTGCAGGGTTACCTCGTCTGCTGCCATCGCCGAAAACGATGCCAACCCGAAACTCAACCCCATAGCAGTCGAAATAAACTTATTCATTCGTCGATGTCTCCTCAGGTTGTAGTCAAGTCCTCCCGACGGGTCGTCTTGTTTTATGCCTTTAATGGCGACGTACCCGGAATGACGGATGCCATGACGTCGCTTTTCTCTCGATATAAGCCACGGCTCCGTAGAAGGCGGTCCCCGCAAGGGCCGCCAATGCGATTTCCGCCCAGACCATGTCGATATTCATCCGCCCGACCTCGGTCGAGATGCGGAAGCCCATACCAACAATCGGGGTGCCGAAAAATTCGGCGACGATTGCACCAATCAGCGCAAGCGTGGAATTGATTTTAAGTGCGTTGAAAACAAACGGCATGGCGGCCGGTAAACGCAGACGAAACAGCGTTGACCAATAGCCCGACGCGTATGTCGCCATCAGGTCCTTTTCAAGCTTTCCGGCGGCATTCAACCCGGTCACGGTATTCACCAGCATCGGGAAGAAGGTCATGATCACGATCACGGCCGCCTTCGATTGCCAGTCAAAGCCAAACCACATCACCATGATCGGTGCGACCCCGATGATCGGCAGGGCCGAGACCATATTGCCCAACGGCAAAAGACCACGTTTGAGGAACGGCACACGGTCGACCGCGATCGCCACGATAAAGGCCGATCCACAGCCCATGACATAGCCGCTGAGTACTGCCTTCACAAAGGTCTGGTGGAAGTCGGCGGCCAGAATGTCGGTCGAATTGACGAAACGTTCGCCAATCATGCTGGGCGGCGGCAACAGAACCTGTGGCACGCCAAAGCCCGACACCACGACTTCCCAGACAAACAGAAGCCATACGCCAAAGGCCACCGGCACGACAAAGTTCGCCAGATGCTGTTTGGTGCGATCAAGGCTGTGGAAATTGGCAATCACATCAATCCCGCGCCAGACAAACGCCCAAAGCGAAAGAATGAACAACCAGAACCCCGGCCCGGCATAGCCAGCAACACCGTAATCATAAAGAACACTGATCGCCTGCCAGCAACCAAATACCGCAATCGCCAGAATGACCATACCGGCGGTGACCGATCCGACACCAAGCCAGGTAAAGGCCGACCCGGCAATCACACAGAGCGCCATGGCAACGGCAAGCCCCGGAATATCCCCGACAAAGGCAACCTGTTTGCCGGTATCACCATCCACACCCGCAAGCGGAAAGATCAGCGCAAGCAAGGCCGCAATCGCCGCGACGAGACAGAACTTGTCCAATTTCGCCCAGGTCATGACTTCACCCCCATCCGCACAAGGACCCGGCGTTCACACCAGCCGACGATCACAACAAGGATGGCGGCCACAAACGCCGCGGTCAGAAGGGCCGACCAGATTTGAATGGTCTGTCCGTAATAGGACCCGGCCAGCAAACGCGCGCCAAGTCCCGCCTGCGCACCGGTCGGCAATTCACCAACGATGGCACCGACCAGACTGATCGCAATCGCGACTTTCAGGCTGGCAAACAGATATGGCATGGCCGATGGCAAACGAAGCTGCCAGAAAGTCTGCCATTTCGAGGCATTATAGGTCCGCATCAGATCAAGCTGGATCACCTGCGGGGAACGCAGGCCTTTGACCATGCTGATCGTGACCGGGAAGAAGCACAAATAGGTCGAAATGACCGCCTTTGGCACCAGCCCCTTGATCCCGATGGCGCCCAGAACAACGATGATCATCGGCGCGATGGCCAGGATCGGAATGGTTTGCGATGAAATCACCCACGGCATCAGGCTTTTTTCAAGCGTCATGACATGAACAATCCCCACTGCCAGCAACACACCCAGCAACGTGCCAATCCCGAAACCCAGAAGGGTCGAGGAAAGCGTTACCCAGCTGTGATAGACCAGCGAACGTTTCGACGTGATCTTGATGGCAAAGATGGTGTGATACATCTCGACCGCGACCTGATGCGGGGCGGGCAGGATCGGGCGATCTTGCGCAAGGGTATCTTCGATCAGCTGGCCCGTAGTCCAAGCCTGATCGGCGCGGTTGTAACGGTCAATCTGGGTCGGCGCGTTCATGAAAACCGCCCCGACATACCACAGAACAAGAAGGGCGATCAGAACAACGCAGACCGGCCCGGTCTGGCCAGACATCATGCGCGTCCAGGTCGATGGTCCGCGAACGGACCCGGTCATGGCAGCAGTGTTACTCGTCATTGCTGTGCCCCGCACGCAGCCCTTCCCGCACCCGATGCGCAATCTCGAGGAATTCCGGCGTTTCGCGGATATCCAGTGTGCGGTCTTTCGGGAAGTCGGTTTCGATCACGTCAATGATCCGCCCCGGACGGGGTGACATCACAACGATCTTGGACGACAGATACACCGCCTCGGGGATGGAGTGGGTGACGAACGCCACCGTCTTGTTGGTCCGCGCCCACAATTTCAAAAGCTGTTCATTCAGGTGATCGCGCACGATTTCATCAAGCGCGCCAAATGGTTCATCCATCAACAGCAGGTCGGCGTCGAACGACAGGGCACGCGCGATTGACGCACGTTGCTGCATGCCGCCTGACAGCTGCCATGGGAATTTCTTTTCAAAACCATTGAGCTCGACCAGTTTCAGGGCCTCCTGGGCGCGCTTGACGCGCTCTTCCTTGGAGATTTCCATGATTTCGAGCGGCAAGGTCACATTGCGTTCGATCGAACGCCACGGCAAAAGTGCGGGTGCCTGAAACACATAGCCATAAGCACGCTTTTCACGCGCTTCGTGCGGCGTCACACCATTGATCGAAATCTCGCCGCCGGTGGCTTGTTCAAGGTCGGCGATCACGCGCAAAAGTGTTGTTTTGCCGCAACCCGACGGGCCGATAAAGGAAACAAAGTCGCCTTCCTCGATGGTCAGATCGACATCGGAAAGGGCATAAACGGGACCGTCTGCCGTCTGGAAGGTCAGCGACAGTTTCTTGATATCAACAACTGCTTTTTTCGATGCGGGCATCTCAGCAACATTATTGACGACTTGTTTTAGCGTCATGGGTTTTCCCCTGATCGTATGTCTCTCTCAGAACCAAAAGCGTCTCTTTTGGCACAGTCGATGGAAGCCTCCCTCAGGGACGTTGCCCTGAACCTTGTCGACATTGATCAAACGCATAAAGCCTTTGCCCGGTCGTTGCCGGGAACGGGGAATGATACCCCACCTGTCGATCAAGGCAAAACGGCGAGCAGCGCTTTGACCGCTCGCCGGTATCATGAAATCAGTTCCCGTCCGTAAGACGGGTATAGGTCGACGGGCGACGATCGCGGAAGAACTGCCAGTTGTCGCGAATTTCGCGCACCATCGACATATCCATGTCATGGACCAGCAATTCGTCATTATCGCGCGATGCCTGCGCTTCGATTTCGCCGCGTGGATTGACGAAATAGCTTTGACCGTAAAACTCGCCAATATCCCAGGGCTGTTCACGGCCCACCCTGTTGATTGCGCCGATAAAGCACCCATTGGCCACAGCCGATGCCGGCTGTTCGAGTTTCCAGATATATTCCGACACCCCGGCAACGGTCGCCGACGGGTTGACGATATATTCCGCGCCATTAAGTGCCAGGGCACGCCAGCCTTCCGGGAAGTGGCGGTCATAGCAGATATAAACGCCAAGTTTGCAGTACTGGGTATCAAAGACCGGCCAGTTCGATACGCCCGGCTTGAAGAAGAATTTTTCCCAGAAACCGGCAACATGCGGGATGTGGGTTTTGCGGTATTTGCCAAGATAGGTACCGTCGGCGTCAATCACGGCAGCGGTGTTGTAATAAACACCGGTGATGTCTTCCTCATAGATAGGGACAACGATCACCATTTTGTATTTGGCGGCCAACTCACACATCAGCTGTGTGGTCGGGCCATCAGGGATTTTTTCTGCGGCCGCGTACCATTTCTTGTCCTGGCTCGGACAGAAATAGGGCTGGGTGAATACTTCCTGAAAGCACAGAACCTGCACACCTTTTTTGCCCGCCTCTTCGATATAGGGCAGGTGTGCGTCGATCATGGCCTTGCGGATTTCTTCGGGGGACTGATCGGTTGAACCCTTAAGGCTCATTTGAATCAGGCCACCTCTCAGCTTTGACATCCGAGATACCTCCTTGATCTGATATTTTTATGTCCTTGCCACTTGTGTGGTCTGACGGACTTATGCCCAAACGCGCCCCAAGAACCCTGTTTGTTTTTTTACGGGTTCGTTCCCAGACGGGACGCGATCAGAAAAATCGCGAAACAGATGTTTCCTCCGTGGCGTTGCAGACCCGTTTGTTTTTGATGGCTCTGCAAGCCGGTTGTCCCCTGCCCGATTGCGCAGGCAGGGAACGAAAATCGTAATCCTAGTCGATCTCTTTAAGCACTTCGCGCAATGTGCCAAACAGCTGATCAATGTGTGATTTTTCAAGGATCAGCGGCGGCGACAGCGCAATGATATCACCCGTGGTGCGGATCAGGATGCCCTTCTCAAACGCCTTGAGGAAGGCATTGAACGCACGCTTGGTTGGGAAGCCTTCAATCGGCTCCAGCTCGATCGCACCGATCAGGCCAAGGTTACGGACATCCTTGACCAGCGGCAGGTCGATCAGGCTGTGCACTGCATCTTCCCAATACTGACCAAGTTCCTTGCCTTTGGAATACAGACCTTCTTCTTCATAGGTCTCAAGCGTTGCCATGGCAGCCGCACAGGCAACCGGGTTGCCCGAATAGGTGTAGCCATGGAACAGCTCGATCATGTTTTCCGGGCCGGTCATGAAGGCATCATGGATTTCGTCGGTGGCAAACACCGCACCCATCGGGATGGTGCCGTTGGTCAGGCCCTTGGCGGTCGTGACCAGATCCGGCTGAACGCCAAAGTAATCAACCGCAAACGGCGCACCCAGGCGACCAAAACCGGTGATGACCTCATCAAAGATCAACAAGATGCCATGCTTGGTGCAAATCTCGCGCAGGCGTTCCAGATAGCCCTTCGGCGGGATCAGAACACCGGTGGAACCTGCAACCGGTTCGACAATGACCGCCGCGATGGTCGACGGATCATGCAGCGCGCAAATGCGTTCCAGATCCTCGGCAAGGTATGCGCCATGTTCGGGCATACCGCGGGTAACACCGTTTTCGTCCGGCAGGTAAGTGTGACGCATATGGTCGACACCGCCCAGCATTTGGCCGAATGTTTTGCGGTTACCCGAAATACCACCAACGGAAATACCGCCGAAGTTAACACCATGATAGCCGCGTTCACGACCGATCAGGCGGGTCCGCTGTCCATCGCCGCGTGCACGGTGATAAGCCAGTGCGATTTTAAGCGCGGTTTCAACCGACTCAGAACCGGAGTTGGTATAGAAAACGTGGTTGAGATTGCCCGGCATCAACTGTGCCAGACGGCTGGCAAGTTCGAACGCCTTGGGATGGCCCATCTGGAATGCCGGGGCATAATCCAGCTCGTCCATCTGCGCCTTGACCGCTTCGACGATTTTCGGACGCTTGTGACCAGCGTTGCAGCACCAAAGGCCAGCGGTGCCATCAAGGATGTCGCGGTTATCGTCGGTTTTGTAATACATGCCATCGGCCGACACCAGCATACGCGGGGTCTGCTTGAACTGACGGTTGGCAGTAAAGGGCATCCAGAACGCCGAAAGATCGTTCGGACGGCTAATTTTCGTGGTGGCTGTCATCAAAAGGTCTCCCGTACCTTTTCAAGTTCTTCCCTCGACCGGTTCGGTGGCGGGCCACCGTGCACCGGCATCTGATATTCTTCATCCCGTTTTCGCGAAAAGGTATCTGGCCAAATGACCAAAATGTCGCACATTCGTTTTCCGGGACGGCCCGACCTGTTGCGGGCACACAAACGTCGTTAGCATGAGACATGCCCACGCACTAGCGCTTTAATACCACGGCGGAACTGTTTCGAATATTCGACTGTCAAACACCATTTCGGCGACCCTGATTTTTATTTACGGCGTCTATTTTGTGTTTATCTTTCATCGGTACTGTTCGATATTTCGGACAAAACCGACTCTTGACCATGGCTTGGAACGACGCGCATAAAAAGTTTCTTTTTGATATTTGCAGTAGAGGTTATTTTAACCTGACCAAACGGTCAAGATAAATGACGCGATTTAGACAGCACGATTGAGATCCATCAAAATCGGCGCGAAACGGGACACAAAAATGAGCACAAAACCCGCAGTAAACGGCGCACACAAGGCCGCGATCCGACAGGAAAACGAAGAACAGATTCTGGCCGCTGCCGAACGGGTCTTTGCCGATTTCGGGTTCAAGGGGGCAACCACCGCGCGGATTGCCGAAATCGCCAATGTTCCAAAGGCCAATGTGCATTACTATTTCAGCACCAAAGAAGCGCTTTATCGCCGCATCATGGAAGATGTCTGCGACCACTGGCTCGAAGCGGCAATGACATTCGATAACAGTGCCGACCCCGCCTTCATTCTGCGCGGTTATATCGAGGCCAAGATGGATTTGTCGCGCGTTCGTCCATACGGATCGCGTCTTTGGGCACATGAAATCATCCGTGGCGCCAAATTCTCGTCGGAATATATCTCGACCACGGTCAAGAACTGGCTCGATAGCCGTGTTGTGGTTATCCGGGGCTGGATTGACGAGGGCAAGATGGATGATGTCGAACCCTACACCCTGATGTACATGATCTTTGCCACCACCCAGCACTACGCCGACTTTGGCCGCCAGATCGAGATTTTCAATAATGACAAACCACTGACCGACGCACAATTTGCCGAGGCCAAGGAAAATGTCGTGCGCATCATATTGAAGGGTGTTGGCCTCGCCTGATCCCCCGTTTGGGGACCTGACTGCGGCCGACGTCACCACTTCTGTATAGTTGTATCGGATTATCACGGGACCAATTTTAGTTATTCCTGATAATCACGATGTTTGCAGACAATAATGCTGTGTATCGGACCATCACTTCGCGCTGTTTGTGGTTGTATTTCCGCCGTCCTGATCGGCGGATCTGCGTCCCTGATGACATTCCCGGCAGCTGCCGAAAACGCAATTTTAGCCCAGACACAGAACACCCCGCCTGCCAGCAATTGCAGGAAGCTGTCGGTTGGCGGCGCAGACGGTTGGGAGCCGATCACCTATATCCGTGATGATGGCCAACAGACCGGACTTGCGATCGACATTTTGCAGGATTATGCCAACCGTCACGATTTGAAGCTTGATCTCAATCTCGACATTCCCTGGACACGTGCCATTCAGATGCTCAGCAAGGGCGAACTGGATGTGATTGCCGGGGCCTATTTCACCCACGAGCGCGATCAGGTCCACTTTTACAGTGCGCCATTTGCCAATGACGACATCATGGTCTTTCAACGCAACGACAACCGTTTTCCGGTTGTCGAACTGAGCGACCTGATCGGGTATGATGGTGCGCGTCCGCAAGGTGGCAGTTACGGCGATTATATCGACCGCTTTGCCGAACAACGGCTGAACATGATTTTCTCCCCCACCGGCAATCGCATCTTTGACGTCCTGATGAATGGGCGGGTCGATTATGTGATGCTGGGGCGCTTTGACGGGCTGACCAATATCTATCGCGATAATCTGATCGACGAGATCATCGTGGTCGAACCACCGATTGACAGCAACAAAGTCCATTTCATGTTTTCACGCAAAAGCCCCTGCATGGGCCATGTCAGAAACCTGAATATCCTGATCGAACAGCTTGCCGAAGACGGAACGCTTGATCAGTGGACAGAGAACCATCTTCTTGATGTGTCCGAAGGGGCGAGTTAACGGCGGCGTGTTGCCAAAAGCAGGGCGCACATAACGCCCTGCTTTGTGTTTGGTCACCGTGAAATGCGGGACCCTATTTTTGCATCACGGTTTCATCGGCCTTGGCCAGAACCGCATGCAGCAGAACCTGCCCACCGGCATCCGACCAGTGTTTATGCACTTCTTCGATCTCGTTATGCGAAATGCCGTCAACACAGGGAATGAAGATCATCGCCGTCGGGCAGACTTGCGCGAGATAGCAGGCATCATGCCCAGCGCCCGAGACGATTTCACGCGCAGAGAACCCGCCAAGTTCGGCCCCCATGCGTACCGCGTCGACACAGGATTTATCGAACGGCACCGGTGCGTAATAGAAGATCTGCTCAAGCTCGGTCTGAAGGCCGATCTCCTTGGCAATCTTTTCCACACCTTCGCGCAATGCCTTGTCCATATCGGCCAGAACCGCATCATCGGGATGGCGGAAATCGACGGTAAAGAACACCTCGCCCGGGATAACGTTGCGTGAGTTCGGATGGATTTGCATCATACCGACCGTCGCACATGCCAGCGGGGAGCGATCCAGACCGATCTTGTTGACCAGATCAACCACGCGTGCTGCCCCCAGCAATGCATCCTTACGCGTCTTCATCGGGGTCGGACCAGCATGGGCTTCGACACCGGTGAACTTGATTTCATACCACCGCTGGCCCTGGGCATCGGTGACAATACCGATATCCTTGCCTTCATCTTCAAGGATCGGGCCCTGTTCGATATGGGCTTCGAAATAGGCCCCCATCGGATGGGCATCAATGGTCGCCTCGTCCGGCCCCATATAGCCGATCCGCTCCAACTCCTCGCCCATGGTTTTGCCATCAACATCCGCACGGGAATGACCGTATTCAAGGTCAAACACCTTGGCAAAGACGCCGGATGCCACCATGGCCGGGGCAAAGCGCGAGCCTTCCTCGTTCGTCCAGCAAACGACCTCAAGCGGCGCTTCGGTTTCGTATTTGGCTTCATTAAGCGTGCGGATCACTTCAAGACCCGAAAGCACCCCGTAAACGCCATCATACTTGCCACCCGTTGGCTGGCTATCAAGGTGGCTTCCCATCACCACCGGCGGCAGGTCCGGATTGCGGCCTTCGCGGCGGGCAAAGATATTGCCCATCTTGTCGATCCGGATCGAGCAGCCCTCTGCCTTGCACCAGTCGATGAACAGATCACGGCTTTCACGGTCAAGATCGGTCAGCGCCAGACGGCAAACGCCGTCCTTTGCGGTTTTGCCGATCTTGGCCATTTCCATCAGGCTATCCCAAAGGCGGTCACCATCAATTGACAGGTTACGTACACTGGGTTGAGCAGTCATTCGTCAGTCCTTTTGGTTTTGGTGGCGTTTGCGCGGATGGCTTATTCAGCAGCCACGCGCATGGGATTGAGCGGATGTTCGGGCCAGGTCATCGGCGGCTTGTCGGTCTTGACCGGTTCCATGGTGATGCAATCGGGCACCGGGCAGATGTGATAGCAAAGGTTACAACCCACACATTCCTCATTGACCACTTCAAACAGACGGCCGCCTTCGGGCTTGTCGGTCATGGTGATTGCCTGGTGCGAGGTATCTTCGCACGCAATATGGCAACGACCGCACTCGATGCAGTTATCCGGGTTGATCACCGCCTTGGTGTCGAAGTTCATGTTAAGCTCGTTCCAGTCGGAAACCTGCGGAACGGCTGCACGGGTGAACTGTTCGACACTGGTGTAGCCCTTGTCATCCATCCACTGGCTCATCCCGTCAATCAGGTCATCGACCACGCGGAAGCCATAGATCATCGCAGCCGTACAAACCTGAACGGCGTTCGATCCAAGCGCCATGAATTCAACAGCATCTTTCCAGGTCGTGATGCCCCCGATACCGGAAATCTCAAGATCGCGGGTTTCCGGGGTACGGGCGATTTCAGCAACCATATTCAGCGCAATCGGCTTGACCGCCGATCCGCAATAACCGCCATGCGTGCCTTTGCCGTCAACGACCGGCTCCGGGATCATGTTGTCGATATCGACCGACACGATGGAGTTAACGGTGTTAATCAGCGATACGGCATCCGCCCCGCCCTTCAACGCCGCTTCGGCCGACCACAGGATGTTGGTGATGTTCGGGGTCAGTTTGGTAAAGACCGGAATATCAACCGCGTCCTTGACCCAGCGGGTGACCTGTTCGACCATTTCCGGCACCTGACCGATGGCCGATCCCATGCCGCGTTCGCACATGCCATGAGGGCAACCAAGGTTAAGCTCAAGTCCATGCACACCGCTTTCGGCGATCTGCTGGGCCAGGTCCTTCCAGGCGCGTTCCTCGATCGGGGCCATCATCGAACCGATGATGACGTGATCAGGATACTCTTTCCGGCATTCACGGATTTCCTGAAGGTTGGTGGCAAGCGGACGGTCGGAAATCAGCTCGATATTGTTGATACCAAGCAAACGACGGTTCTGGTCATGGTGCGCGCCATAGCGCGAGGACACGTTGACCACGGGCGGATCGATGCCCAGCGTCTTCCAGACAACCCCGCCCCAGCCTGCTTCAAAGGCGCGAACGACGTTGTATTTCTTGTCCGTCGGCGGCGCGGAGGCCAGCCAGAACGGGTTTAGCGAATCAATACCGGCGATTTTGCAGCTTAGATCAGCCATTTTCTCTCTCCCTTTGGCTAGCGTTTCACGCGGATTTCAGGAATGCATCAATGGCGATGGCGGCCTGTTTGCCGTCTTCGACCGACTGAACAGTCAGGTCTTCGCCACTCTTGATGCAGTCCCCACCGGCGAACACGCCCGGGGCGGTTGTCTGATAATTTTTATCGACCACGATCTTGCCGCCGGTGATCTCCATCCCGGCAAGGTCATCGGTTTTGATTTTTTGTCCAATGGCCTTCAAAATCTGGTCTGCACGCACTTCAAAGGTTTCGCCTGTGCCAACAAGTTTGCCATTGGCATCAAGTTCGGTCTTTTCGAACTCCATGCCCATCAGCTTGCCATTGGCCTTGATCGCGACCGGCTTTGCCCAGTAACGCACAACTACGCCGTTGGTTTTGGCCAAATCCTGTTCGAACTCGGTCGCGGACATGTTTTCCGCACCCCGGCGGTAAACAAGGGTGACTTCCTCAGCGCCCAGGCGTTTGGCCTGTACCGCGGCATCAATTGCAGTGTTGCCACCACCGATGACGATCACGTTGTTGCCAACCGGCATATCGGATTTCGGTTCGGTCTGACGCAGTTTTTCGATGAAATTGATTGCATCATCAACGCCGGGAAAATCTTCGCCCTTAAGGCCAAGATCATTGGTCGAACCAAGGCCGACACCAACAAACACGGCATCGTATTTTGCTTTGAGGTCGGCAAGGTTGATGTCCTTGCCAAGCGCCTTGTTATATTCGATTTCAATCCCGCCAATGCCCAGAAGGAATTCGACTTCGCGCTGGGCGAAATCGTTGGTCATCTTATAGGCGGCCAGACCATATTCATTAAGTCCGCCCGGTTTCGGCTTGGCTTCGAACACGACAACGTCGTGGCCGAGCATCGCCGCACGGTGCGCGCAGGAAAGGCCCGCCGGACCGGCACCGACAACGGCAATGGTCTTGCCGGTTTTCGGCGCACGTTTGAACGGATGGGGCAGATCGCGCGCCATCAGATGATCAACTGCGTATCGTTGCAGGCTGCCGATCTCAACGGCGGTATCTTCGGCGACGTTACGCACGCAGGCCTCTTCACACAGCACTTCGGTCGGGCAGGCCCGCGCACAGGTGCCGCCCATGATATTGGCCGACAAAATGGTCTTTGCCGCCCCGTCCGGGTTGCCGGTGCTGATTTTGCGAATGAAGGATGGAATATCAATTGATGTCGGGCATGCGGTCACGCATGGCGCGTCATAGCAATACAGGCAGCGGTTGCTTTCCGCCATCGCCTGAAGCGTGGAATAGGCCGGATGCAGATCGGAAAAGCCGTCATCTGCGTCATTGTGACCAGCACCGCCATGAACGGCACCGGATTTTGAAGCTTGCTTGGCCTGCAAGGTGGTCATTTGTTTGTCTCCCTGCCAAAAAGGCGTCCTCTCCTGACGTCATCGAGAGACAAAACAAGAATGACATTACAATCGACCGCGGGCCAAAAATGATCGCAGCTGTCGCGCGATCAGAATACAGTTATGGCGTTACGTGGACGGGCGGGCCCGACCAACTCAGGGTCTCTCGTACTGACATTCTTGGCGTATCCGTTCAGACAATGCTGAACTGTTTCCCAGTATTTGATCTGCCGTGTGGTTATAGTTTCGGGGTTATCCCCGGTTGATACACGTGCAGATGCCTCTCTCTGACGGATACAGCATGTCCAATCCTGATCATTTGGTCAAGATTAAAAATCCGAATTCTTGGTTGGGTCGCAAAACACCTGCATCCGCGCTGAAAAACCGGGGCCCGGCACCATCATATCCGCATCGGATTGCAGGCCACTGGACATCCGGTATGTCCCTGATTTGGCAACATTTTGTGCTGGCTTTATTTAGACAAACTAAAGTAACGTCATCGGACAAACCCACTTCGGAAAGCCTTCGATGACCCTTGTAAACGATGCCACCGACACCCTCCCCGACCGTCAACCGTCGGTGCGTGCCGTTGCCATGCCGTCTGATACCAACCCGACCGGGGATATCTTTGGCGGCTGGTTAATGTCGCAAATGGACCTTGCCGCCGGAACCGCGGCCGCACGCCGGGCCAAGGGCCGAACCGCAACCGTCTTTGTCGACAGCATGTCGTTCCTGCGCCCGGTCCATGTCGGCGATGAAGTATCGTTCTTCACCGAAATCATCCATGTCGGGCGCACGTCGCTTCGCATCCATGTCCAGGCCTGGCGCCAAACGCGGTTTGAAGAAACATCCGACAAGGTGACCGAAGGTATCTTCACCTTTGTCGCGCTCGATGAGGCCGGCCGCCCCCGCCCGCTTGATCCCGATCCGGAAGACGCCTTGTCCGAGGCCTGATCAAGTATCCGGGTCAAACATCCGAGCCAAGCAACGGACTTTGCAGATACGCCACAAGCAATTCTCCGACCGCGACGAAGCTGTCGATGTGAGCACGTTCATGCCCGTGCGATGCATCCAGCCCGAAACAGATCAGTGATCCGCGCGCGTCATAGCCGGCTTCAATCCCGGCGGCCACGTCGCTTCGGTAAAACTTGAACACATCGCGGGAATGCTCGATGCCGTTTGCTTCGCACAGATCAAGCAAATGGCGATTAAGCTTGCGATCAAACGGGCCGGACATGTCCTTCATCGCAATGGTCACGCCATATTCGCTGGTGTTCTGCCCCGGCGCGAAGGTGCCGTTATCAACCGCGACCAGTTCGGCAATATCATCATCAAGGATGTGCGGCGCGCCATGACCGACTTCTTCGGCAATGGTAAACAGGATTTTGCAATCGACCGGCAAGGATACCTTTCCCGTCACAAGCGCACGGACAGCCGCCAGAACAGCCGCCACACCCGCCTTGTCATCAAGATGGCGCGACACGACAAAGCCGCTGTCGGTAAATTCGGCATTGGTATCAATCGCAACCATATCCCCGACATTGATGCCAAGGGCCACCACATCATCACGATTGGCAACCCGCGCATCCAGACGCAGCTCAAGCTGTTCCCATGTAACCGGCTGGCTTTCGATTTCGGTGTTATAGGTATGGCCTGATGCCTTGATCGTCAGGATCGTCCCGCGTGTTGTTTTGCCGTTATCGGAATAGACCGTCACGCGCGCCCCTTCGGCAAAGCGCGAAGACCAATGCCCGATCATGGCGACTTCCAGTCGGCCATTATCCTTGATCTGTTTGACCATTGCGCCGAGCGTATCAAGATGGGCTGCAACCGCGCGGTCGGATCCCTTGGTCTGGCCCGGAATGACAGCCCGGATCGCCCCCCGCCGGGTCAGTTCAAACGATATTCCCATATCGCGCAACTCGTCACAGACGAAGTCCACGGCGCGCTCGGTCATGCCCGTCGGGCTGTCAATCGTCAGAAGCCTTGCCAGAACCGCACTGAGATATTGTCGATCAATATGGGTTTCAGACATGATACCCGTCCTTAAATTCCTAGATAATGTCGGCTCAAAGATCAGTGTTTGGTTGCGATACCCGAAAGTGCTCGCAATTCGGCACTGGGTGACAAGTCACGCGGCAGATCGATATTGCCCGACCGGAAAAAGCGGTTTTCGACCACCGCTTCCTGTTCTTCCATCAAACGCTGGGCGGCGCACATATGTTGATAGGTGACCGCACGCGCCGTTTCACCATCGCCCTTGCGAAGCGCTTCGATCAGGCGGAACTGATAGTTGCGCCCCGTTTCGCGCAGTTCGGTATTGGGCTGATCATAAATCTTTTTGCAGACCGTCAAATTCATCAGCAAATCGATCATGAACCGACAGATAAATGACAGCAGCGGATTGGGGCAAAGTTCCACCAGAACCAGATGGAATTCCAGTTCCTTGATGCGTTGGCGTCGCGCCTCCTCGATCGAGGTCGGATGGCTCGCATACCATGTCATGACCTCTTCAAGTCGTTCGAAATCGTCTTCTTCCAGATGACCGATGCAGGCCGCGGCCATTTCCGGTTCCAGCAATATCCGAAGTTCGTAAATGTCGCGGATCGTCAGATCCTTGAAAAAGAAGTAATTGGCCAGAAGTTCGACCGCGCGTCCCTCGGACACGGTATCGATAAACGCCCCGCCGCCCGGTCCGGTCCGGGTTGCGATAATCCCCTGCGTTTCCATGGATTTCAGAGCTTCGCGCACGGTCCCCTTGGATGCGCCCAAAAGTGTAATCAGTTCCGCCTCCTGTGGCAGACGTTCGCCCGGACGCAGCCCCGTTTGCGCGATATAGTCTTTTAGCGCGTCGGCAATGATATCGGAACGTTTACGCTCTCGCTTGCGCGGGCGTGTCGTCAGCTCCAAGTCCTGTTTCGGCCCCTTGATCGGGTTCTTTGTCATTTGTTTTTCCCTGTCGCGCCCAAACGCATTCCGGCCCCTATTCTATCCTTTTTCAGGACCTTGTCACCGGATTGAGCGGATGCAGACATGCCGCATCGTGGTTATCCAAGCCGTATTGTGCATCCGGGACGGTGGCAACACAATCATCCTGGGCCCGCGGGCAGCGTGGCGCAAAGGCACAGCCGGGCGGCGGGGCCAGTGGATCGGGCAATTCGGCACTGGCATCTTCGACCGTAAGGCCGCGTTTACCCGGTACTGGCGCACTATCAAGCAACAAACGGGTATAGGGATGCTGCGGCTTTTCAAACAGTGCCCGCCCCGGCGCCTGTTCAACGACCCGGCCGAAATACATTACGGCCACCCGGTCACTGACCGCTTCGACCACGGAAAGATCGTGACTGATAAACACATAGGTCAGGCCAAATTGCGCCTTGAGTTCCGCCAGAAGGTTCAAAACCTGCGCCTGCACAGACACATCAAGGGCCGAGACCGGTTCATCAAGCACAATGATTTCCGGTTCTGCCGCAAGGGCGCGCGCAATGCCAATGCGTTGTGCCTGCCCGCCAGAAAATTCATGCGGATAACGATCAAGAAATTCCGGACGCAGATTGACCGCATCCATCAATTCCCTCATCCGCTTATCGAGCGCTTCGCCCGAAAGACCACGCAAATGACGCAAGGGAGCCGCCAGCGTTTCACGGACCAGCTTGCGCGGATTAAGCGAGCTGATCGGATCCTGAAAGACATACTGGATGCGCTTGGACAAGGCGTGGCGATCCCGGGCGATCAGATCATTCATATCCGATCCGGTCAGGGTAATATTGCCCTCTGTCGGGCGATCCAGCCCGACCAGCATGCGGGCCAGTGTTGACTTGCCACAACCTGATTCCCCGACAATGCCCAGTGTTTCACCCTTGCGCACCGCCACATCAATGCCGCGCACGGCATAGACCATGGGTTTCCGCCCACCCAAAATCGTGCGGCCGCCGCCAAAGGTGCGCACAAGGTCGCTGGTTTGCAAAACGACGTCAGACGTCTCAGACATTTGCCGCCTCCATCGGTTTGATACAGCGCACACCATGGCCGTCGCCCAAATCATCAAAGCTGATCTCACCAACCCGGCATTTATCCTCTGCCCGTTCGCAGCGATCAGCAAAGGCACACCCGGCTGGCAGGTTGTTAACGGCCGGTGGCAATCCCGGAATAGCCGCAGTGCGACGGTCCGGCTCACCCAGACGCGGCACGCAGTCAATCAGACGCTTGGTATAGGGATGCGCCGGATGGCCAAGAACCTGTTCGGTCGTGCCCATTTCAACAATGCGTCCGGCATACATCACCGCCACCCGATCACAGATTTCCGACACCACGCCAAAATCATGGGTGATAAACAGGACCGACGTCCCGTGATCGGTGCGCAGATTGTTCATCAATTTCAAAATCTGCGCCTGCACGGTGACATCAAGGGCCGTCGTCGGTTCATCGGCGATGATAAGTTGCGGCTCATTGGCCAGTGCCATGGCAATGCCGACACGCTGGCGCATACCGCCCGACAATTGATGGGGATAGTTTTCCACCCGGCTTTCCGGGTTGGGAATGCGCACCATACCCAGTAACTTGACGGCCTTCGCCCAGGCATCCTTGTAGCTCATGGCGTTATGGGCGCGGATCGCCTCGACCAGCTGATCGCCAATGGAAAACAGCGGATGCAGCGTCGAAAGAGGATCCTGGAACACATAGGCTGCCTTGCCACCGCGAATGTCGCGGACCTCGCGTTCGGACATGTCAAACACGTCCTTGCCATCAAACATCACCCGGCCCCCGGCAATCGTGCCGGGCGGCGATGCCACAAGCCCCAAAAGCGAAAGTGCGGTTACGGATTTGCCGGACCCGGACTCGCCTACCAGACCAACGCATTCATTCTTGCCGACCGAGAAACTGACACCGCCCACGGCCTTGTAGGTGTCATCCCCCAGAACGAATTCGGTGCGAAGTTCATCAACGGCCAGAACAGTGTCATTGGCAACCGGATGACCTGTGCCCTCGTCGCTGCGATCAATCTTGGTCAACGGTGCCGGACGTGCGAGCGCACCCGACTTCAGACGCGGATCAAGCACATCACGGATGCCATCACCCAGCAAGTTGATGCTCATCACCAGAATAAAGATCATCGCACCGGGAATGGCCGAAAGGTGCTGTGCGGTCGTGATCAGTTTGCGCCCCTCGCCCAGCATGGAGCCAAGGTCGGCCTGTGGTGGCTGCGCACCAAGCCCCAAAAAGCTCAAGCCTGCCGTCTCAAGGATCATCCAGCCAACTGTGGTCGAAATCGTAATCACGATCACCGGCATGACATTTGGCAGGATTTCCGTCACCAAGATACGGATATGCCCCTTGCCAGAAAGCTTGGCGGCATCGACGAATTCACGATGCGCAATACCCACCGTCACACCGCGAATGTTACGCGCAAAGAACGGGATATTGACCACCGCAATCGCATAAAGCGCATTCATCAGGCCCGGCCCAAGGGCCGCGACAATCGCCAGTGCCAGAAGGATATAGGGAAAGGCCATCAACATATCGATGCCGCGCATCATGATGTTGTCTGTCCGCCCGCCAAAATAGCCCGACACGATCCCGATGGTCGATCCGAACAGGGCCGCCACCAAAGACGCCGAAATCCCGACCGCAAGACTGACCCGTGTGCCCCAAAGCAAACGCGACAAAAGATCACGTCCCAGATGATCCGTGCCCAGAAAATGCCCATCCGAGAACGGCGGCAACAAACGTTGCGCCGGGTCGGTCACATCCGGATCGGGCAGCGGAAGGATCGGCGTGATCAAGACAAGCGCGATGACAAGGGCAAGGATCGCAGCCCCCATCAGGGCCAGTTGATTGCGCGCCAAAAGCTTAAACGCCGAGGGCCGCGCAGAACGCTTTTTGGCTTTGATATCCGGTGCTGTTGCTGTGTTGCTGGTCATGCCTTCACCCTCGGATCAAGCAGATGCTGCAATACATCGGCAAACAGATTGAAAAGAACATAGCTGCCCGCGACCAGAACCACGCCGCCTTGTACAAGCAGGATGTCACGGGTTGAAATCGCATTGACCAGCATGCGACCAATGCCGGGCCACTGGAACACGGTTTCAATATAAACCGCCCCGCCCAGAACAAAGCCCGCCTGCACCCCGATCACCGGAATGACATTGACGAGCGCTGCCTTGAAGGCATGGCGATAAATCACCCGGTTTTCATCAAGCCCCTTGGCGCGTGCCGTCCGAATGAAATCCTGACGCAGGACTTCAAGCATGTTCGATCGGGTCAGCCGGGCAATAATTCCGGTCGCCACCACGGCAAGCGTGACCGACGGTAAAATCAAATGGCGGATCAGATCGGGCAAATCCCCGCCACCATAAATCGCATACATGCCGCTGACCGGAAGCCACCGCAATTCAACGGCAAAAAACATCATCAATAAAAGACCCAGCCAGAAACTGGGCACGGAAATGCCAATCAGGACCGCAAAGGTCAGCGCCTTGTCCGCCCAGCCATATTGACGCACGGCGGAAACTACCCCGGTCAAAAGGCCAAAAATCGTACAGAGGACAAGCGCCGTACCCGCAAGGATCAGGGTCGCGCCAAACCGTTCAAGGATTTCATCCAGAACTGGCCGGTTCAGGCTATAGGATCGCCCGAAATCGCCCTGAAGCATATTGGTCAGCCAGATCCAGTATTGTTCGACCATGGTTTTGTCCAAACCAAGATCGGCACGCAACTTCTCGACATTATCCGGCGTGGCATAGGATCCAAGGATCGCCAATGCCGGATCGCCAGGGATCATCGACATAATCAGAAAAACGATCACGGTCAGGCCCAGTAAAACCGGCACCATCAGGATCAATCGACGTAAAATATAGACGTGCATGGCAAGGCTCGTCTGGCTATGTGCGGGAAATGGGATTTAAAGCAAAAATGCCGGGACTGGCAGGCCATGCCCCGGCATTGATGTATCAGATCAGTTCTTTACGACATCATCAAGCAGCAGGAAGAAGGACGGCTGCAATTTGAAACCATCCACCAGCGTGCTTGAAACCGCATTCTGTTTCCAGTTTGCGATAAAGGCCCATGGCGCATCGTCATAGACGATTTCCTGCATCTCGCGATACAGCTTGGCACGTTCGGCCTGATCGGTCGAAGAGCGGGCTGCTTCAAGAAGCTTGTCCACTTCCGGGTTGGAATAGTAACCGGAATTGAAGCCGCCCTTGTCCGGCCACGCATCGGTGCGCAGCGCCAGATATGGCAGGGTGTCGGGATCGTTGGTCATCCATGCCATTTCTGCCATGTCCGCCTTACCTTCAAGACCCGGGTTCACCTTGCCAAGGAAGGTGTTCCATTCGTAGGTCTCGATTGCAACCGTCAAGCCAACCTGTGCCAGATCAGCCTGAATGGCTGCCCCCATCGGGACCGGATCAAGCATGCCCGAGCCACCTTCGGTGACATAGAAGGTAACTTCTGCCCCGTCGGCACCAGCTTCCTTGATCAGTTGTTTGGCCTTTTCCACATCATGCGGATAAGGTTGGAGCTGTTCGTTATAAGCCCATGCAAAGGCAGGCGGGGTCGGACCCGATGCGATTTCAGCCGTGCCCTGAAGCACGTTTTCCACCAATGCCTTTTTATCAATCGCATAGTTGATCGCCTGACGGACTTTCTTGTCCTGGAACGGGCCTTCTTTCAGATTGAGGATCAGGAACCACAAGTGCGGGCCTGCCTGTTCATAGACGCTGAAGTTATCGTCGCCCGCAAGCTGGGTCAGGCTGTCTGGCGGGACTTCGACCATCAGGTCAATACCACCGGCCATCAATTCGGCCACACGGGTGTTGGCATCCGTGATCGGACGGAACACAACTGCTTCAAGCTTGGCCGGATCTTCCCAGTAATCGTCGTTGCGTACGACAACCACCTTGGCGTTGCTTTCCCATTCGGCAAACTTGAACGGACCGGTGCCCACCGGGCTGCGGCCAAAGTCTGCCCCGTTCTCCGCAACAGCCGTCGGCGAAACAATCAGGCCGGTCGGATAGGCAAGGTTGGACAGGAACGGCGCATAAGGTGCGTTCAGCTGGAACTTGACGGTCAGGTCATCGACGACTTCGACCTCTTCCACCGCGCTAAAGAAGAAGGCAAGCGGGAAAGGACCGGTGTCATGTTCAGGATGATTTTCATCAAGCATACGGTCGAAATTGTACTTCACCGCCTCTGCATTGAACGGCGTGCCGTCATGGAAAGTTACCCCGTCGCGCAGGCTAAAGGTGTAAACCGTTCCGTCATCAGAGATCGTCCAGCTTTCTGCAAGGGCGGGCTCAACTTCGAGCGTGCCGTCCTTGTAGCGGACCAGACCATCATAAACATTCATCAGAATGCGGAAATCATTCACGGCGGTCACTGCCGCCGGATCAAGTGATTTGGGCTCTGCAATCTGACCGACCACCAGGACACCCGGTGGCGTCTGGGCTTCGGCCGGGCCGAAACCGATTGCGGAAACCGCAAGGGCTGCTGCTGCAAGCACCCCTTTAAACAGGCTTTTCATTCAAGCCTCCCATGTTGAAACCTTCCTGTTACCCCCGGCTCATACCGAACCGACCGACAACGCACCGTATGTGAGGTGTTCTTTTTGATTGGACGTTTCCTGAATTCCGAACCCGTTGTCGATGCTTTCGGATGTCACGGTTGCAAAACATATTTATAATGATAAATTCGATTTCGGCAATTATTTATCATTATAAATTTAGGACAGCACATTCAACAAGCTGTCTGACAGGCGGGAAACATGACCTTCACAATCGTCGCCAGAGACCCGAAAACCAATGCACTGGGCATCGCCAGCGCAACGGGAAATCTGGCCGTTGGCGGGTTTGTCCCGCATATTGCGCCGGGTATTGGTGCCATCGCCACACAGGGTTTCTCGACCAATTTTTGGTACGGCATCAATGGTCTGGCACTGCTTGAACAAGGAAAATCTGCGGAGTCGGTCCGTGAAAAATTGACCGGTGATGACGATGGTCGCAATTGGCGACAATTGATCGTCCTTGACCAAACTGGTGAAACGGCTGTCTGGACGGGGGATAAAAACCGATCAGAAACCGCCGAAATCACCGAGCGCGATTTGGCTATTGCCGGAAATATGCTGGCCCACAGCAATGTACCCGATGCCATGCGTGAAAAGTTCACCATGATGCGCAAGGCACACGAGCCATTTGAGAAATGCATTCTCGAAGCGCTCGTCGCAGGTTTCAAGGCCGGGGGTGATGTGCGTGGCACAACATCGGCAGTGATCAAGGTCATGACGCCAAACCGCCTGCCCCTTGATCTGCGTGTTGATGATCATTCTGATCCCGTGCACGAACTGATGCGCCTGTATGGCAAAACACAGGATCCGGAATACCGTTACTTCTTTGATCGTCTGCCGACACCTGACAAACCTCACCAATACTAGAACCAGGGCAAAAATCGCCATGCTTGGCCAACTGATCTTTGACCGCCTTGAAGAGGCCGCCATCCACAGCCAACCCGGTCCGGGTGTTACCCGTCTGTTCTTGAGTGACGAACACCGCGCCGTCACGCCGCTGATCCGCGACTGGATGACCAAGGCGGGCCTTGTCAGTGAAATTGACGCCGCAGGCAATATCGTCGGGCGTGATCAAAAGGCGCTGGATGGCGCACCCACCCTGATCATGGGATCCCATCAGGACACTGTTGTTTCGGGCGGGAAATATGACGGAATGCTGGGCGTTGCCCTGCCGATTGCCGTGATTGAACAGCTCAATAAATCAGGGATCGACTTGCCATTCGGCATCGAAATCGTTGCCTTTGGCGATGAAGAAGGTACGCGCTTTCAATCAACACTCGTCGGTTCACGGGCGCTTGCGGGCAAACATGACCCGAAATCGCTGGAGGCCACCGATGATAAAGGCATATCTGTTGCAGATGCCTTGCGCGCATCTGGTTGTACGCCCGAAGATATCGCAGGCCTCAAACGTGACAAGGCCAATGTACTGGGCTTTATCGAAACCCATATCGAACAGGGTCCGGTTCTTGAAAAGCGCGACCTGCCCGTTGGCGTTGTTACCGCACTGACCGGCATTGAGCGCCACCGCATTCGTATTCAGGGCAAGGCCAGCCATGCGGGAACAACGCCGATGAATGACCGACACGATGCCTTGGTGGCAGCCGCCGATGTCATCCATCAGGTAGAAGGCATTTGTTCGATGACCGATGGCATGGTCGGTGTCGTCGGCAAGATCGAAGTCAGCCCGAACGCGGTCAATGTCATTCCCGATCATGTTGATCTGACCATCGAACTGCGCGCGCCTGAACGGATTGTTCGGGTCAATGGTCGCGGACAAATCCTGTCGGCACTGCCCAATATCGCGACCAATCGCCGTGTGGAAATATCGGCCGACCTGACCTATGAGGCCGAAGGCGTACCGTGCGCCAACTGGATCATGGATGGGCTGGGTCAGGCAATTGGAGAACAGGGCATAGAACCCTTCCGGCTGTTTAGCGGCGCAGGCCATGACGGGCTTGCCATGCATGATCTGTGTGACATCGGCATGTTGTTTGTGCGGTGTCGCGACGGGCTAAGCCACCATCCCGACGAAGCCGTCACGCCAGAGGATATCGATGTTGCCGCCCGTGTGTTGATCGACTTCCTGCAAATGGTCGGTCCCATCAAAGGAATTTCTGGCACATAAACGGCCTGACCTGGCCGGTCGTACGCACTTTTTTTAAGCGTTCTTGCAAAACATTCCCACGCGCGCCGAAAAGTTCGGCGCGTTTTATTTTGTTTGGCCGTCAAATAGCACGCCAAAACAGAACATCTTATTTTTATACCTCAACTTTTTGGCGAATTCGTTTCAGTTTTATGTATCATTCCCCCATGTCGTTTCACTTGGCGCTGGAAATGAAATTCGGGGGAACCGTCGTGTGCTGGTGTCAAATGCGACATGGTACAGGCCGACACCTGTATTGCGAGAGGAAGTGGGAGAGTCTTGTCCGACATTTCAGTCTCTGATCAGGAGAAGCACATGACCGATCAGCCAATTCTTGTGGGCTATGACGGAACAGATGCCGCACAGCGCGCCGTGGAGTTCGCGGGCAAACGCGCAACAGCCGAAGGCTGCGCCATTCATCTGGTTTACGTTCTTGAATGGTCCCCCTACAGCTTCCTGTCGACACAGGAACTTGAAGAGCGCCATCAACGGCGAACAGAAGAACTGTCGCGGGCGGAGGAAACCCTCAAGCCCGCGTTGGACGCGCTTAACAAACTTAAAATACCGGTAACTTCGGAAGTCCGTTACGGCCATTCCGGCGAGTTGATCTGCAAGATCGCCGAAGACAAAGGCGCCTGTCAGATCATCGTCGGCAGGAAGGGTGGATCGACATTGAGCGCCCGGCTGCTGGGCAGTTTGCCGCTTACCCTGGTTCAGGCGTCGCCTGTTCCGGTCACTGTCGTTCCGTAAGGCAATCACGAAGTTAAACCGGAGAACCATCATGTTCTGGAAAAAGACAGCAGCAGCCAGCGCCGTTGCAATGATGTCGGCCACCCTGCCGCAAATCGCACTCGCGCAGGAAGTCGGCCTTGATGAAAGAATCAATCAGGCGATCGCACCGATTTCTAACGTGATTGCCGGCACCATGTTCTATTCCGTGCCCATTGCCGGCACGGAATTTCCCCTTATTGTCGGCTGGCTTGTTGTTGCCGCCACCATTTTCACGCTTTATTTCGGCTTTGTTCAGTTCCGTCGCTTCGGCCATGCCATAGCACTGGTCAAGGGCGACTATTCCCATCCCGAAGATGCCGGTGAAGTTTCGCACTTTCAGGCCCTTGCCACCGCCCTTTCGGGCACGGTCGGGCTTGGCAATATTGCCGGTGTGGCCGTTGCCGTTTCCATTGGCGGACCGGGGGCAACATTCTGGATGATCCTGGCCGGTCTTTTGGGCATGGCATCGAAATTCACCGAATGTACGCTGGGCGTTAAATATCGGAACGAATATGACGACGGCCGCGTTTCCGGTGGCCCGATGTATTACCTGTCCAAGGGCATGGCTGAAAAAGGCAAACCCGGATTGGGCAAGGTCTTGGCTGTCGTCTTTTCGATCTGTTGTATTGGTGGCGCTGTTGGCGGCGGCAATATGTTTCAGGCCAATCAGGCCTTCCAGCAGGTGGTCAATGTCACCGGCGGGGAAAACAGCTTTTTGGCCGGATCGGGCTGGCTCTTTGGCCTAGTCATGGCAATCATTGTTGGCGTCGTGATCATTGGCGGCATCAAATCCATCGCCAAGGTGACCGAAAAGATCGTGCCGCTTATGGCGGTGATTTACGTCACCGCCGGCATGATCATTATCTTGTCCAACATCACCATGGTCGGCGATGCCTTTGCCCAGATCTTTGTCGGTGCCTTTACCGGGGCCGGTGTTGCCGGCGGTGTGATCGGTGCATTGATACAGGGCTTTAAACGTGCAGCCTTCTCGAACGAAGCTGGCATTGGTTCTGCCGCCATCGCCCACGCAGCCGTCCGTACCAAGGAACCGGTGACAGAGGGCTATGTCGCCCTTCTTGAACCGTTCATTGATACGGTGGTGATCTGCACCATGACCGCCCTTGTGATCACCATCAGTGGCGAGTTGAATTCTGGCCTGACCGGGGTTGAGCTGACCTCGGCGGCGTTTGCATCGGCCTTTACCTGGTTCCCGCTGATCCTGGCACTGGCGGTTGTGCTGTTTGCCTTTTCGACCATGTTGTCATGGTCCTATTACGGGCTTAAAAGCTGGACCTATCTGGTCGGTGAAGGCAAGGGCAAGGAGATCATTTTCAAACTGTTCTTCTGCCTGTGCGTGATCGTTGGGGCCTCCATGAGCTTGGGCCCCGTGATTGATTTCTCGGACTCCATGATCTTTGCCATGGCGATCCCCAACATCATCGGCCTTTATTTCCTGATGCCGGTGGTGCGCGGTGAGGTCAAACAATACTGGGCCAAGATCGAAAGCGGCGAGATCAAGAAGGTCAAGTAAGCCAAAACTTTGAAACGATTCCAAACACCCCTGCCCTCTGGCGGGGGTGTTTGGTTGGCGCCCTGCAAGTCCGGCATGGCAGCTCATCACGGCCATAGCTATGCAAGGCTTGCGAAATATGCGATTTTAATCGGCACAGGCAGCAGGCTGTGATAGAAGCCGCGCCAGAGAGATTTCCCGCAGACGACCAAATAGAAAAGACCCGCAAGTGATGAGTAATCAATCGCGCCGTTCCGAATTGCTGATGCCCGCAGGCTCGCTCGAAAAGCTGAAAGTTGCTGTGCTCTATGGCGCAGACGCCGTTTACATGGGCACGCCGGACCTGTCGCTGCGTGTTAAAAGCCAGATGTCACTTGATGACGTGGTTGAGGGCATCGACTTTGCCCACAGCCATGGTGTGCGCGTTTACCTCACACTGAACCTGTTTTCGCATAACAAGGACATCGACAAGCTTCCGGAATATGTCGATACCGTGCGCAAGGTCCGCCCGGATGGCCTGATCGTGGCCGATCCCGGTGTTTTCATGTTTGTCCGCGAACATGCGCCGGAACTTGATTTGCATGTCTCGACACAGGCAAACGTATGTTCGTGGCAAAGCGTTAAATTCTGGCAGAGCATCGGTGCCAAGCTTGTCGTTCTGGGGCGTGAAGTTTCCTATGAGGAACTGACCGAAATCCGCGAAAAATGCCAGGACATCAAGATCGAGGCGTTTGTGCATGGGTCGATGTGCATGACCTATTCCGGTCGTTGCCTGCTGTCGAACTTCATGGCTGAACGTGGTGCGAACCAGGGGGCCTGTGCCAACTCGTGCCGCTGGAAATACAAAGTCCACATGAAGCTTAAGGACGGCACGGTCAAGGAACTCAAACTGACCGAGGAAAACCTCGAGATGTTTGACTTCTTCCTTGAAGAAGACATGCGTCCGGGCGAGCTGATGGAAATTCAGGAAGACGAGCGTGGATCTTACATCCTGAACTCGCGCGATCTGTGCATCATGCCCAAGCTTGAAGATTACCTCAAAATCGGGGTCGACAGCCTCAAGGTCGAGGGGCGTGGTAAAAGCCCCTATTACGCCGGCCTCGTTGCCCGTGCCTACCGCATGGCGATTGATGACTGGTACAAGGATCCGGAAAACTGGTCGTCCGAAGAATATATGAAGGAACTGGCGACGATCCCGAACCGCGGTTACACGCTGGCCTTCCATGACGGTCGCCTGACCAACTACGCACATGGCTATGACAGCAACACGAACGTGTCGGATTGGGAATTTGCCGGAATGATCGAGGAAGTCGAAGACGACGCCTTTATCATGTCGGTCAAAAACCGTATGCTGCCGGGTGATGTGATCGAGATTGTCCCGCCGCGGTCGCGCCAGACGATCTTCATCCGCATGTATGAATTCATCGATGCCAAAACCGGCAAGGTCGGCGAAGCGGTGCATGCCAATACCCATCCGCGCATCCGTCTGCCGTTCAGCCTGTTTGAACAGGAAGACCCGGAATTCCTGAAACGTGAAATCCTGCCGATGACCATCGTGCGCAAGGAAAAGGCCCTGTCGGAAGATGAATGGCAGCGCCTGAAACTTGATCAGGAAGGCCACAAGATTGAAATGGGCAAGGGCAACGAAGAACGCTATGACGCCAAACGCGAAGCGCTTCAGACCGCCCTTGATGACCGCCAGAAGGAACGCTCCTTCCGCACCCCGCGCGTCGGTACCAAGGGCTGTTGCGGCCGGGGTTGCAATGGCTGCCTGATCTTCTGGCACGATGAAAGCTACGCCAAGGCACGCGAAATTCTTGCCAAACGCAAACAGGGCGAGATGCTGGAAAAAGACGGCAAGACGATTGCTGCTGAATAAGCGCCCGCCCATTACAGATACAAAAACGGCAGCATTCGATTTCGATGCTGCCGTTTTTTATTGGATTACTTGATGGCGCGTTCGGCCTGTTGCTCAAGCCGATCAATCCGGCGGAGCGCAAACCAGCCCAGCACAAGAAACACAATCAGCAAGATCGGGCTGAGCATCGCAAGATTTTGCTCAACCAGTTCGGACATCCCCGCCCCCAGGCTATGGCCAAGCCCGTAATAAAGCCCGACCCAAAGCAGGACTGATGCGATGCTAAGCGGCAGGAAACGGATAAACGACATCGAACTCATGCCGACCGGGAACACCCCGAAGGATCGCACCCCATGCGGATAGCGACACAGCAGGATATAGGCGACACCGTAATGCTCAAACAATCGCAGGGTCTTGCCCATCCAGTCTGACAGGGATTTGGGCAGCTTGCGGACAATCGCATCGCCGTATTTGCGAGCTAACCCAAAGCGCAGAACATCGCCAACAAGACCGCCCGCAATCATCGACGTAACAGCTGGCACAATCATCAGGCTTTCGGCCGCGACCAGCATGCCGGCAAATACCGGCAGGATGCTGGACTTGCTGACGCAATAGGTGAAGATCAGGATATAGACCAGATCCTGATGATCCTGAATCCACAGATTAATCGTCTCAAACACGGCACGTCCGCCTGCACTTATTGGATGGTGGTTCGCCTTCTAGGCCAAACCGGACACACTTGAAAGTGTGCCCGATCACAGTTGCGTTGATTACGCCAGTTCAAACCGGATCGGCTGGGCACCTTCCCACAACGTCATCTTGCCAAGCTTTTCCAAGTCTTCGAGATTGCTGGTGATGGTGATGAAATGGTTGCCGGCAAGCTGGCCGACCTTGGAGGCGAAATGCACCCCGCCATAGGCCAGCAGGATTTCGGTTTCGCTGATCCCGCCGGGATACAGAATGATCTGGCCCGGAGCCGGGAAGCTGGTGTGGTTTTCATAATCAACACCGAACTGATAATCGCCGAGTGGCATCCACACACCCTCGCCGCTCCAGCGGACATGAACCGCCTTGCTTTCAAACGGCATGCGATCAAGGAAGGCCTTGCAGGTCTGCGGCGCCTTTTCGATTTCGAGCACCGCATCAAAGGTGAAGGGACCGGCGGTAATTTTGATATTGGACATGATGTTTCCTATGAAATCAGGATGACCCAACCCAGCGACAGTGCCAGACTGATCAATGTAACGGGCACGCCAAGGCGCGCATAATCGATAAATGAAATCACCGTTCCGGCCTTTGCGGCCTGTTCAACGGCAATGATATTGGCAACCGAGCCAACAATCAGGAAGTTGCCCGACAATGTCGAAAAAATCGCCAGCGCATGCAACATTTCCGTGCTCCATTCCGGACCGAGTGAGAGCAACATCATCACCAGCGGCACATTGCCAATCGTATTGGACCCGGCCAGCGACACACCGGCCAGAACACCCGGATGATGGATTTGCAACGTGATCAGGACATCGCGAAACAGGCTGGCGATCACGTCATTTTGCGCCATCGCCCCGGTGACGATAAACAATCCGCAAAACAGCGCCAGCAAATGCCAGTCAACCCGCCCAAGAACCTGATCGGTCGACAGGCGACGGCTGAGCAGCAAGGCCCCCACCACCAGAAGCGACCAAAGCGCACGGTCTTCGACAAAGACAAAAATCGCGATCACGGCGATGGTCGCCAAAACCGCCTTGGTCAGGATGGTTTTATCAAGCGGACGAACCGGTTGATCAACTGATCTCGCATTTGAATTTTCCCCCGCCCCGGCAGCACTTGTTTGCCCGCGCATCATCGGGCTTCGCAAAATCACGACATAGACCACACCAAGTGCCAGGAGTGCGGGCACAGCACAGGCCAGAACAAAACCGATAAAATCAAGATTGCCAAACTCGGCAATCATCAGGTTCTGCGGATTGCCGATCAATGTGGCTGCCGACCCGGCATTGGCCGCACACGCCACCGCAATCACATAGGGTTTGGGATCAAGTCCGCGGGCCATCACACCCGTAATCAAAACCGGCGTCACCGCCCAAACCACAACATCATTGGTCAGAAAGGCCGATAAAACCCCGCACATGACAATCACCCCGGCCAGTAGCCCGCCCGGCCCGCATTTGAGCGCGGTGATCCGATGTCCGATCCAGTCAAAAAAGCCGCTTGCCGCATATTGTGACGACAGCACCATCAATGTCAGCAACACCGCAAGGGTGGCAAAATCAATCGACGCCAGTGCGCCATCGCGGTCAACCGCCCCACTGATCAGCAAGGTCACCGCGCCAAAAACGGCAATGCCGGTGCGGTTGATCGCAAGCCACGGCCAACGCCCCAGCGCCATGCCGATATAGACCAGAACAAAAACAACGGCGATCAGCCAATTCATAAAATGCCCCCATGACCACGGCGACTGCCGGGTTTCGAATAATGGCTACAGCGCCGCCGGGAAACGGTCAATCGGCTTGATATTCACGTTCCGGTTATGCGCAAATTGCAATGCCCCATACCGAAATGCGCCAACTGAAATTCTTGCAAAGCCCGAACGCGGCCATTTGAGCCATTTTGTGCGTTGCGACATCAGTTCTTCGACGATCCTGCGATTGTTTCATGACAAAACGGGTGAAAATTTCACTTGCGCGGAAAAAGCAAGGGGCGTACATGCGGACTTGCCCAAAGTCGCACGTGCCTGTGGTGGTCCTGCTTACTGGAACCCGTAGGACTTACTTAAAGCAACGACGGTGTAGGGCTTTTTTGGTCTCAGGTGGCGTCCAAATCCACCGACACTAAAGAGGCACACCATCATTGCCCACGTGCGGAACGGGAATTCCCCATTCCATAGCGAGGCAGACTTAACTTCGCAGTTCCGGTTGGCCCCGGGGCTAAACAGCACGCAAGTAGTCCGCGTCATTGCGCCTCCACCGCGCACACGCATCAGGTACATGCACGCTGCCATATCGTGGAATGGGAGAACGCCCCAATGGCAACTCAGCGTATTATTGATTTTCTCGCACAGAACCGCCCGGAAGGCCCTTGCCTTGTTGTTGACCTCGACGTTGTTCAGCGCAACTACGAAACCTTTACCCGTGCCCTGCCGAGCTCGCGCATTTTCTATGCCGTCAAAGCAAACCCGGCACCGGAAGTTCTGAGCCTGCTTGCCGATCTTGGCAGCAACTTTGACACCGCATCCGTCCCGGAAATCGAAATGGCGATGGCCGCAGGTGCAAGCCCGGACCGCATTTCGTTTGGCAACACCATCAAAAAGGAACGCGACATTGCGCGCGCTTTTGAACTCGGTGTGCGCCTTTATGCGGTTGATTGCGTCGAAGAAGTCGAAAAAATTGCCCGTGTCGCACCGGGTGCGCAGGTTTTCTGCCGCATTCTGACCGACGGCGTTGGCGCAGAATGGCCGCTGTCGCGCAAATTCGGTTGCGCACCGTCCATGGCGCTCGAAGTTCTTCAGCATGCCCATCACATGGGTCTGGATGCCTATGGCGTGTCCTTCCACGTCGGGTCGCAGCAGTGCAACCTTGACGCCTGGGACACTGCCCTTTCCGAAGCATCCTCGATCTTCCGCACCCTGGCGGAAAAAGGCATTCACCTTCGCATGGTCAATATGGGTGGGGGCTTCCCGACCCGTTACCTGCGCGACATTCCGGCAACCGAAGCCTATGGTGCGGCAATTGTTGATGCGCTTCACAACCACTTTGGCAACCACATGCCCGAAACCATTATCGAACCGGGCCGTGGCATGGTGGGTGATGCCGGCGTGATCAAAGCCGAGGTTGTTCTGATTTCGCGCAAGCATGCCGACGATCCGGTGCGCTGGGTTTACCTTGATATCGGTAAATTCGGTGGCCTTGCCGAAACCATGGACGAAGCCATCCGCTATCCGATCACCACGATCCATGATGGCGGCGAAGTTGCCCCGTGCGTTCTGGCTGGTCCGACCTGTGATTCGGCTGACGTGCTGTATGAAAAGACCCCGTATGACCTGCCGGTCTCTCTGACCATCGGTGACGAGGTTCTGATCGAGGCAACCGGTGCCTACACCACCACTTATGCATCTGTGGCGTTCAACGGCTTCTCGCCGCTTGCCGCCTATATCATCTGACCCCATTCGGGAAAGATAGGCCAATGATCACAATTGATCGCGAAGGCGCATATTCGCACATTGAACGCGAAAAGCTGCTTGATCGCGTAATGGGTCAGGCGCGGTTTCAGAAATCGTCTGAAATCCTGCGCCGTAATCGGCTTCCGGCGGACGGTCTTGCGTTTGTCGCCCACGACGGCAAACAAATGATCGGCACCGTCCGGTTGTGGAATGTCAATGCTGGCGATGCAGGGGATGCATTGCTGCTCGGCCCGCTTGCCGTCGACAAGATCTATAGCGGGTCCGGCGTGGGTGCCGGTCTGGTTTATGCCGCCCTTAATGCGGCACAGGCAGCTGGTCACCGTTCGGTTCTTCTGGTGGGGGATCCGGACTACTACGCACGCTTTGGCTTCCATGCGGCCCCCGCAAGCGGGCTTTTGATGCCCGGCCATTTTGACCGTCACCGGTTCCAGGCGGTCCATCTTGGCAACGGCGATGCACTTAGCGGATCAACCGGTATGCTGACCGCAACCGGGGCCATGGTCCACTAAGACATCAACGCAATAAGACAAAAAAAATCCCGGCCCGGGTTTCCCCGGCCGGGATTTTTTGTTTTCAGACCTTTGCCGATCAGATCAGCAAGTCTTTTCCGACAACCAGCCGATAAACACGCCGTTCTGTTCAAGGCGTTCATGGGCAAAGCATTCGCCGCCGGGATAGGCGCTATTGGCCGGGGTGTAGCGCACAATGTCTTCGCCGGGCAGAATGTTGGTCGTGGTTTCGACCTGTTCGGTATGGGCGGTGCCCATGCCATCGGAAGTGACGAGACAGTCATAACGCCCGCCATTGCCATTGATGGTTCGGACACCGACCATGCCATGATCCATCGGCCAGGCTTTCAGCACCGAAACCAGATCACCGGGGTTTTTGGCAAGGCAGGCGGTGATGGCCGGCATCATGTCATCGAAATAGCGCGTCCAGATGCCATCGCCCTGTCTTTTAAGCTCGGCAACCGAGACCACCGGGAAATCACCCGGTGCAAGGGCCAGACTTGCGGCCTCGACCGGCATGGATGAAACCGCACAATGGAAATCGCCCGATGGCGTTGTCCAGATTGCATCAGCCCCCTTGCCCCGCAATTCGTACATGTCATTGCCATAGCCATATCCCGAACCGGTCGGCATCTGTGCCAGACTGATCGGTTCGCGTCCGCGCATTTCGACGATGGCGCGTTCGGCATCATGATCAAATGTCACGGCAAACCGGCTTTGATCATCACAGATAAACAGTTCCGGGCCGGTCATCGGATCCGGGGTGCTGTTAAGCTGGCTTAACATCGCCTCGATCCGGCTGAGCGCCACCTTGCTTTGCGACAATGCGCCGCTGATTTCATGTTCATCAGGCTGGCTGGATGTGCCGTTGACGGTTTTGGTGCCACTTGAAAAGCGCCCCTGGGCGAAATCAAGTGTCAGGGTGTATTGCAGCGGTGCGTCGCTTTGCTCCCCGCCGTAATTGACCCGTTTGGCGTCCTCGGCAAAGCGCAGCAATTGGCCATTGCGGTAATAAAGTTTGACGTCGCTTGATCCGTAATCACCAAGGTCACGATGTTCATCAACCAGAAGCGGTTCGCCATCCGTCGTGACATAGGCCTTATAGGTCACGGTGTGGTCCGATGCGGAATACTGGCCGGGAATGACACGCATGTCGGCCAATTTGGCCTCGATCGCAGCGATGTCGTCAGGCACATCCGATCCATCGCCGTTGCGCGCACCGTCACCCTGAACGCGCGGCACCTGACGAACGACGATATCAACATCGCTTGGCGCACCACGGGTCAGGACCGGGTAGCTTTGATCATTGCGAAACAGAAGATCGCCATTGGCATTGACGATTTTGGCTTCGACCGCATAGCTGTGCTTGGGTTCGATATCATCAAGATCATAGGGCAGGATGAAAACCATCGGCGGATTTGCCACCGGCTGGCGCAGCGATGCGATTTCCAACGATGGCGCGTCCGCGCGCGAGACATCAAGCAACCGCACGACAAGGAAGGTATTGTCCGGCGAAAGTGCGATCCGTTCACGGTAACTGACCGATCCGGTGACGCTGTTGCTTGGTGATTGCAGGGCGGCACAGCCCGACAATATTGCGACCACGCCAAAGGCAATAAGCGCCCTTGCCCACATGGTTGCGGCGGTAACAGGTTTCATTTTAACCCCGGCTTGCTCGTATTTTTGGTGATGTGTTCTGCCACCACATAATGGTGACGCCAAACATACTGAAAACCAAGGCCAAAAATGGGCAAATCGCGCCAATTACCCGATTTAGGGCACCCAAGGGGCTGTTTGGCGCGATTTGCACGTAAGGCGATGCAATCCTGACGAAAAAAGCCTAGCCGGCAAACGGGTGGCACAATTGGCCGGCAACCTCTGTACGGATCGACAACAGCGCACCTTCAAGTGGATTGCCATTGCCTTCCAACCCGACCGCGGCCGAGGTGATATAAAGCGTCTTGAGGTCCGGGCCACCAAACACGCAACTGGTCGGCTGGGTCACCGGCAGTTCGATGATACGATCGACACTGCCATCCGGCGCAAAGCGGATCAGGCATCCCCCGCCCCATCGCGCGTTCCAGATATAGCCATCGGCATCCATCGCCGAGCCATCCATATTGCCGCGATCCTGCGGGCCAAAGAACACCTTGGGATTGGATGGCACGCCGGTTTTCATGTCAAAGTCATAGACATTGAGCGTGTTGGCGATGGTATCGCCAAAGAACATCTTTGTGCCATCGGCCGACCATAACAGCGTGTTGGAAATCCCGATATTCTCGCCAAAACGCGATGTCTCGCCGTCCGCCGTGACACAGTTCAGCGTCCCGGTCGAAATCGTGACCGGCAGGTCTTCGCCATTCGGCCCGATATTGTTTTGCATGGTCCCGATCCAGAAGCGGCCCATCGGATCGACCCGGCTTTCGTTCGATCGGTTGCCCGGATGATCGCCATCGGGGGCGACAAACGGGGTGGTTTTGCCACTGTCGGGATCCAGAAAGGCCAACCCGTCGGCAAGGGCTACCAGAAGCCCGCCCTTCTGCCGCGGCACGATGGCGGCAACCGGCTGATCAAATACCCAGCTGCGCGATCCGCCGTCATCAGGGCGGAGCGCATAGGCCGTCTTTCCGACGATATCGACCCAGTACAGAACGCCATCGTCGGCGTCCCAATGCGGGCCTTCCCCCAGTGTGCATCGCAGATTTGGCAAAACGGTTTTTACGTTAGACATGGGTTCTCCCTGATCACGGCGCCTCTGTTTTGGCGCCTTGTAATTGTATGACCATTCTTATCGCGGCAAACCGCCCGATGCGATCAAAATTATAAGCTTTCATTGCTAACCGGAATGATGCCCGGTGAAAAGTAATTTTATATGATGATTGAATCGGCTTCTTTAATTTTCCGCAGGCTGCAATCGCAACTCGGTTGCATTTAAACAAAGTAATTGATAAGCATTCTCAGACTTTACAGCGCGCCTGCTTGCCGTGATCCGGCGATGGCGCAGTTTCCATTTCCCGGCGCATGAGTTTCCGTCCATGTTCGACCTGAAAGACGTCGCTTTCAAAAGTGACGGCAAAAAGCCAAAGACGCTGCTTGAGGACATCACGGTCGGCTTTCCGACCGGGGCGTTCAGCGCGATTGTCGGCCATAACGGATCGGGCAAAAGCACGCTGATCAAGCTTCTGGCGCGCAAAAACAAACCGGCATCCGGGGCCATCGCACTCGACGGACAGGACCTTGCCGATCATGGCACGCGCGATTTCGCCCGCAAGGTCGCCTACCTTCCGCAAAACCCGGTTGTCCCGCCGCATTTGAGTGTCCGCGAACTGGTGGCCTTTGGCCGCTATCCTTGGCGCGGGGCGTTTGGGCGTTATCGTGACGAAGACCACGCCAAGATCAATCGGGCGATGGAACTAACCCATGTGACGGAGTTTTCCGACCGGCTGGTCGCAAGCCTTTCGGGCGGGGAACGCCAGCGGGTCTGGCTTGCCATGTTGCTCGCCCAAGATGCGCCAGTGCTGCTGCTTGATGAGCCGACCTCGGCCCTTGATGTCGGTCATCAGCGCGACATTTTGCAACTGGTCGCCAACCTTAAGGATCAGAACAATCTGACCGTGATTGCCGTTTTGCACGACATCGACATGGTCGGGCGTTTTGCCGATCACATTCTGGCACTGCGCGGCGGGCGGACCTGCTGGCAGGGCACGCCGCACGATTTCATGAATGGCGATACGCTGCACGATATTTTCCAGACCGACATCGACGTCATCAAACTCAGCAACCCGGACCGCTTCATAAGCTATGTCGCCTAGCTGCTTACGCACGTCTCCACATCAACAGGGATCAGGGAAATCATGATATCAAAACCTTGGATTGGTCGCACGACTGCGGCGATTGCATTTATTGCCGGGACTTTTGCGGTCTCCGTCACTTCCCTGCCTGCGATGGCCGAAAGTTTTACCCACGAGTTGGGTGAGATCACCCTAGAAACCCATCCGACCCGATTTGCCGCCTCGAACTGGTCACTGACCGAGAGCCTTCTGGCACTTGGCATTGATCCGGTCGCCATTCCCGAGGCCGATGGATATCGCCTGTGGGTGGCGGAACCCAAACTCCCTGAAAGCTTCAAGGATCTCGGCAACCGGCGCGAACCGAATTTCGAGGCCCTTCGCGAAGCCAAGCCGGATGCCATCCTGATCGGCGGCGAAATCTCGATGGCCTATGACAAACTATCAGACTACGCGCCGACATTTGTCTATTCCATCTACAATACCGGCAGTGATGAGCCGGCCATTGACCGGGCCGAAACCCTGTTGCGCAATGTCGCCAAACTGGCCGGAAAATCCGACAAGGCCGAGGATGTGATTGCATCGGTCAATGCCCGGATCGAAGCCGCCGCCAAGCGCATCCGCGATCATGTCGGCGATGATGCGAAATTCGCTGTTGTCCGCATTCTTGATGAGTCGCATTTCCGCATTCACGGCAAGACATCGCTGTTTGGCTCCGTGCTTGGTCGCATGGGTTTTGCCAATGCCTGGGACGGGGATGTGAATGGCTGGGCGTTTCATAATGGCGATGTGTCGGATCTGGCCAAAATGGGCGATGTACAGTTCGCCTATGTCGAGCCGATCGCACCGACCACGCGCGAAACCCTGTTTAACTCTGCGATCTGGAAAGCCATGCCGTTTGCGCGCAATGACCACGTCCATGCCATCCCGGCAAGCTGGACATTTGGCGGGGTATTGTCCGCGGCACGCTTTGCCGAATTGCTGGCCGATGCGGTTACGGGGACTGATGCCCCCGCAAGCGGTTCGTAAGGGACATTATCTATGAATATTCTTCGCGCGCTTGTCTGCCCGTTTTTGCTGTGTGCTGCCCTGATCGGTGCATATGCGTCAACCGCCATCGCCGACCCGATCGAGATCGAACATGAACGTGGCATTTTGCGCCTTGATGCCCCGGCGAAGCGGGTTGCCACCATCAATTGGGCCTTTACCGAAAGCATCATTGCCCTTGGCCTTGATCCGGTCGCCATTGCCGACCCGCAAGATTATGTTGAATGGGTTGCCAAGCCGGACCTTCCAGACAACTTCGTTGACCTTGGCCAGCGTTCATCGCCCAATCTGGAAGCCCTTCGTGCGTCAAAACCGGACCTGATCATTTCCGTGCCCGATCTCGGAATGTCTTATGAAAAACTGGCCGAAATTGCGCCGGTTCTGGAACTGCAGTTGTTTGATGGCAAGCGCCCTGCGTTTGAAACCGCGCGCGAGGTGTTTGGCAAAATCGCCAAGGCCACCGGGCGCGAGGCAGAGGCCAAAGCCTATCTTGCCGATATTGATCAGGAATTTATCAAGTATGGCGACCGCATCAAAACCGCCATCGGGCCAGATCAGACAATCAACGTTGTGTTCTTCTTTGATGAAAGCAATGTCGGGATCTTTGCCGATATCTCCCTGCCCGGTTCGGTGATGACGGCAATGGGCGTGCCGGTCGCTTATGACGGGGAGGTCAACAAGTGGGGCTTTGGCCGTGGCGGGCTGGAGGTCCTTGCCCCCTATGCGAAGGAAACGCTGGTCTATACCAATCCGGTGCCCGACGTTGTGCTTGATAAACTTCTGAATTCCCCGATCTGGAAGGTGATGGATTTCACCCGTAACAACCGGGTTTATGAATTGCCGGTGGTCTGGGCCTATGGCGGGGTGCCGTCCGGGCTTCGTTTTGCCAAACTCCTGACCGAGACCATTGAAAACGGCCCGCAATAATGAGCAATGCAGCACTACACGGTTCGAGCAGGTCCGGCTTTCCCGGGACGCTGTCCATTCCGGCGATCCTGACAGGCATTCTCGGGCTGTTGACCCTTGCCGTGCTGGTAGTTGATTTCTGGCCGTATCTTGGCAATGGGCAGGTCACGCAGGCCCTGTTCAGCCCGGATGAAACCGATTTCGATCAGATCCTGTTTCATTACAGCACCCTGCCCCGCCTTGCGATGGCGTTTCTGTGTGGGGCGGGTCTGGCCCTGGCCGGTGCGGCCATCCAGACAGTTTTGCGCAATCCACTGGCATCGCCGACGACCCTTGGTGTCGGGGCGGGTGTTGAATTTGCCCTGACCCTGTTTGTCCTGCTGGCGCCGGCATCGCTTGCCATGTTTCAGGAAGCCTTTGCCCTTGCCGGTGGTTTGATTGCACTGGCGGCGGTTTATCTGATTGCCGCCAATCGTGGTAACGCAACACTTTGGCTCATTCTCGCCGGGATGATCGTAAATCTGCTGTTGCAGTCGGGATCGCAGATCATCTTGCTGTTTAACGAGCAATATCTGCAATCGATCTTCATGTGGGGGGCCGGTGATCTGGCCCAGAATGGCTGGGAGGATACGCAGTTTGTTTGGCCGCGCGTGCTGATTGGCATGATTGCCATTCTGGCCCTGTCGCGCCCGCTTGATCTTCTGGCCCTTGGCGATGATACGGCAAGTTCTCTGGGCGCGAAGGTCACGGTTCTGAGGCTGCTGATCCTTGGACTTGCCGTTTTCATCACGGCCTCGGTGATTTCGGCGGCCGGCATGATCGGCTTTGTCGGACTTGCCATCCCGGCGGCCCTGCGGATTGCCGGGTTGTCGCGATCACGTGATTTGATGATCTATTCGGTTTTCACCGGTGGCTTTGCCCTTGTCGTGATTGATTTTCTGGTGCGACAGTTTAACAAGTTTGGCGGCGATCCCTTGCCGACCGGGGCCGCCACCGCGCTCTTTGGCGCACCGTTCATCATTTTCATGTTGCGCAAGGCGCGCATCATGCCCGGCAGTCAAAGCGACGATCAGCACAGCGATCAACAGATCGTCTCCAAAACCGCCCTTTCGGTTGGCTTGACCTTCAGCCTTGTCATCGGTGTGGTGTTTTCATTGTTCGTCTCGCTGGATGGCAATGGTTTTGTCGCTCTGGGCTGGCAAGACAGCAGCCTTGATATCCTGATCGGTCGTTCAGAACGGACCTTTGCCGCGATGATTTGCGGCGCCGCCCTTGCGGTTTCGGGCACGCTTATTCAGCGTGTCGGTCGCAACCCGCTGGCAAGCCCGGAAATCACCGGGGTCAGTTCGGCAACGGCGCTCGCCATGATCATGGCACTGGCGATTTTCGGTTTCGGACAACGTGCGGAATTGATGGTGATCGGGGCTGCGGGCGGGATTGCGTCGCTTCTGGTGCTGCTTGCCCTTTGTCGCAAATTCACCCATGCGCCGCATTACATGTTACTCAACGGTCTTGCGATGACCGCCATTTTGGGCGCGATTGTCCGCATTGTTCTGACCCGCGGCGGCACACAGACATCGATGCTGATGTCCTGGCTGGCCGGAACGACCTATTTCACCAATATGGACGAGGTGATGATTGTTGCCGGTGTCACCGGTGTGCTTCTGGTGGTGGCAATTGCGCTCAGGCGTCCGCTGGAACTGGCATCGCTTGGCACGGATCAATCCGTATCCTTGGGTCTTGGGATTTCGGGCTTCCAGTTTGCCATGATGTTGCTGGCGGCCATTCTGGCGGCCAGTGCCACCCTTCTTGTCGGGCCGCTCAGCTTCGTCGGGTTGATGGCGCCGCATCTGGCACGTGTTGCAGGATATCGCCTTGCCGGCGGTCATTTGCTCGGCGCTGTTCTGATCGGAGTTAATGTGATGATGGTCGCCGAATGGCTGGCACGTAACATGATTTATCCGGCACAACTGCCGACCGGCCTGATCGCGGCCCTGATCGGGACGAGCTACTTCCTGATCCTTGCGGTTCGCAAACGGTGATCACAGGCATCACGGCACTTCATGACGCCTGTCGAAATCTGGTCTGTTCGCGTTAGCCGTTTGGCGGAATGTAGTCGCCGTCAAACTTCAACAGATCATCCTTGATGTCATACCAGTCGGGTTTCGACGCGGTATGGATATGCACGGATGGGCGAATTTTCGGATCGTCATCAAGGGCGGATGCCGCGACAACGTAAATTTCACCCGAAGACAAATCACCCAACGACGTGCCGCATTCCTTGCAAAAACAGCGGTCAAACTTTGCGTCCGGCCCCTTATAGCGACCAATCACCTCTTCACCGGTCAAGATATGAAGATCATCCGCCTTGCCAATCACAACGGCAGAAAACACACCCGCCGCCTTGCGGCAGCGCGAACAGTGACAATAGCTTAGCGATGATGGTTCGCCGGAAATTTCGAACGTAACCTTGCCGCACAGGCAGCTTCCCTTGATCATTTTTAAATCCTGTTATGTGACGCCCTTCAAAAAGAACATAACATGAACATCTATCACATTCCAACCCCCGATCCGCATTCAGCCCCCGATCCGTTAGCGGTCCGACGGCGGCCAATCACGGGCAAGGGCAAATGCGACATCAAGCGATGCAACATGTTTGACAGGGAATGGTAGCATCCGGGCAAAGTTGCTTTGTTCCGGGTCATCATCATCGTGACGGTGAACCGCGCCATCGCCGTGATGGTGTCCTTCATCAACCCGGATCAGGCCCTTGGCAAAGACGTTCAACCGGTCGCGGTTTTGCTTGAACCAGATGGCCGCCTGTTTGCGGATTTCGTGATCCTGATCGGCAAATCCCGACACACGGAAAATCAGAATGGCCGGATCGCGGCGGGCGGCCAGTGCCTCAAGTGCGGCAAGATAGGCCTTACCATCCGCATCACTTTGCCGATCAATCATTTCAAACAGGACGATGTCGGGTGCCGGGTTGCTTGATCGAAACATATTGGTTTCCTTTACGCGCAAGAGCCCGGCGGAAAACCGCCGGGCCGTTGGATGAGTCCATCCGATGCAGATGCCGTCATCAGAATTCGCGACGATACCCGATCGTCACGGTGCGGCCATGACCGGCAACCGAATAGCCACGCAGTGCAGTTGCCGCCGGATTTTCGTAGCTGGTATCAAGGATGTTCTCGATCCCGAAGCGCGCCGTCCCGCCAAGCAGTGGATAGTTGCCCGACAGGTTGAAGACAAGGCTCGGCTTGATCTTGGCATCTTCGATCTTGTAACGACCCGCCGTGTAGGTCCCGTCAAAGCGCATATTGAGATCGCCCCAGACGTAGCTATCGACATAACCGGTAAAGCGGAACGGCGACGGGATGCGGTTGTTGGGAAGCCAGCTATCAAGATCACCGTCTTCGTTGGTGTCATAACGGCCTTCAACATAGGACGCCAACGCCCCGACATAGGTATCATCCGAGATGTCGTATTCCCCGGTCAGCTCGGCCCCGATGATGCGTTCCTTTTCCTGGCTGAGCTTGTTTTTCGAGGAATCATAGTTATCACCGCGCTCATTGGTGCTCATATAGATCGCACCGGTGGAGCGGAAATCGGTTCCGTCATAGCGGGCCGCCACCTCATAGGTTTTGACCTTGGAGGCCTCGACATCAATGTCATTGAAGTTAAGCGGGATGGACGTGCCACTCAGTCCGGCGCGGCGGGTGTAGGCGCCAACATCCGGAACAGAAAAACCTTCGCTATAACTAAATGACGTATCGATCCGGTCGGTCCAGTGCACCACGGCAGATGCATTGTAGGTCACCGCATCATAAGTCGTCTCGCCGCCGGTAAAGGCCGCGGCAAGAAGGATCTGCTGCGGGGTGCCGCCGTTGTAGCGCATATAGCTCGGACGGGTGAAATCCTTGACCGTCAGGTCATATTCTTCGTAGCGCACACCACCGGACAGATCGACATACTTGGTCACCGGCGCTGAAAGCTGGGCAAAGACAGCGCGACCTTCCTGCTCCATCGGGGCACCGATATCCCGCCCGCTGACGGTTTCATATTTGACATCGTCAAAGGTCAGATCCCCACCCCAGGTCAGGGTCAGCCCCTCGTAAGCGGCATCAAGATTGGTGTCGGTTGACAGCTTTACACCATATTTGACGGTATCAATGACGGATTGCCCCAACGGATCTTCAATCGCACCGTTGCTGGCAAGCGAAACAAGGCCGGGGTTGTGTGACGCGTTATATTCGGCACGCGCAGCCTGTTTGTAGCTGTCATTGTAAAACAGCTTCAGATCGCCAACGCCGATCTTGCCGAAATCAAACTCGTATCCGGCAGTGAAGTACTGACTCTCATCTTCAAGCGGTTGCGCCAGATAGGGGTTGTCGTAATTGACCGACACCGGGTCGGTCGAAAGGTCGGCATAATATTCGATATCCTGACGAAACCGCACGACTTCCGAGGATAGAAACAGGCGATGGCCTTCGGCAAGCGTGACACCCGCCTTGCCAAAGACATTAAGGTCCTCGGCATTATCGAACCCGCCCTGCCCCAGCATCGCATCCGATGGCACCTGATTGCCATAACCGTCATAGGCATTTCCGGTTTTCGAACCGGTGATGCTGGCCGCCAGATCAACCGCGCCAAAACCGCCGCTGCCCGACAAAGTCAGCGAAGGCGAGAAGCTGTCGCCGATATCATCGGTGTAGCTTTTGACATGGCCATCCACGACAAAGACGTTTTTGCCGACTTCACCGGTCTTGGTGATGATGTTGATGGTCGCCCCTGTCGCGCCATCCCCGTTCATCGCGTTCGAGCCCGGAATGACTTCGATGCTTTCGACTTGCTGGATGTCGATCATCGAAAGAATGCGGCTGCTGTTGCGCAGCGGTGTGTTGCGCGCAATCCCATCAACAAGAACCTGCACATCGCGGCCACGGAACGTTTCGGTGCTCGAGATCAGGCTTTGATCATCAAACATGAAGCCCGGCACGTTTTTGCGGATGACATTGGTGATGTCGCTGCTTTTGGCAGATTGGGCTTTGATCTGATCAGGGCCGATCACCACGACCGACGGTGACATGGTGGCAATAGATCTGCGTGAACGGGTGGCGGTCACGACGACTTCGGGCAGGATCACCTGGCCCTGTGCATCGCCGGTTGTGATCGTAACCGGCTTGATGATGACGCTGTCGTCAGAGACAAACTCAAACCCGTAACCACTGCCCGACAGAAGGTTTTGCAGGGCTTCGCGGGCAGACATGTCGGCAGTCAGCGCACCACTTTCGATACCCGAAAGATCCCCCTGCACGACAAGCTGCAAGCCGAACTGATCGGCAACCTGATCAAGGGCTGCGCGTAGATCCCCGGCGGCAACCGTTACCGGCTGTGCGATGTCAGATGCGGTTTGCGCCAAGCCTTGCGGAACCGATGCGATCATCAGTGTGGCAAACAGGGCTGTGCTGCCCAAAAGACGGGACAATCCGAATTTTCTGGTTTCCCCAAAAGTCACGATATTCAAGTTCGAACCCCTTCGCATGAGAATAATAATGCAAATCACTATTACCTTCATGACGAACACCGCGGTGAAATGAGGAGGTGAAATTTTCTATTTTTTTGAAATTATTCTGAACCCGCCCGGAACAGCGCGGTCCGTCAGACCATAGGCCGCCAGAATGGCACCATAGGCCCCGTCCGGTTTGGTCAGATCGAAGCTGCCCGAAACCGTGATATCGCCCAAGCGCGGATCACGCACAAAGCTGATACCTTCCATCAAAGGCGAAAGACGGGCGAACAATTCGTCAATCGGCATGTCATTGACCACCCAACGACCATCGCGCCACGCGCCAACCCGATCCAATGCCACCATACCGTAATGCATGTCGCCATCCGCATCCTGCCAGGATGCCCGCCCGGCGGTCAGACGCGCGAGTTTTGCAGTGCGGCTTTCAAGATCGACCGTGCCCTCGGACACCTCGACCCGGACATGTCCACCCCATTTCGAGGCGCTGAATGCCGTGCCGACCGCCGTTGCGGTCAGTTTGTTAAGATGAATGCGAAGTGGGCGTGTGCTGTCCTTGGCGACTTCGATGAATACGCCGCCTTCAAGGATAGTCAGATCGCGATACCGATCGCCATAGGCCAAGGCAACACGCGTGCCCGGCTCCATCCAGATGCGTGATCCGTCCGACAGTTCATGAACTTCACCGGCAACACCGGGATTGCTTTCCGCAATCAGATCGGCATCGGGTTGAAACGCGGAATAGCCCCACAGTCCCAGCAGCAAAACAATGGTAAAAATCGCCAACATCGGGCGGGCGCGGCGTTTGGCGGATCGCATGCCCGGCAGGCGATTGTTGCCGCCTTCAAGCGCGCCTAATCGTTCCAGATCACGCCGGACGGCTTCGCTATCAAAGCCGGTGTCATGATCTGGCTGGCGCGACCTGATCGAATGGTCTTCATCGTCTGAAAATTCTGCTGCGGCGATTTCCATGCCCTGCCATGTCTGACGCGCCCGGATCAGGCGTGCAGGGTTTTTCGGGTCCGCCGCCTGCCAGTGTTCAAAGGCGATTTCTTCAGCGGCACTTAGTTGCACATCATCAAGACGCACAGCCCAGTAATCGGCAATGTCGTCATTGCTTTGGCAGTCGTCGGGATAGCGGAATTCGGTCATGGCAGTGTCGTTACCCGGCTTCTGGCGGAGGAGGCTATTGTATGTTTGACGAACGGGCCGCATAAAAGAGGATGTTTAATTTTCATGACGTGCCAGCACCTGTTTGCAATGTCCGAGCGCTTGACGCAAATGCTTTTCGACCATATTGCGACTGATACCAAGTTGTTCGGCCACTTCCACCGTGCTCAGATGATCGCGCTTGCACAGCAAGAACACCTCGCGGCAACGCGGCGGCAGATCATCAATCGCGCGTCGGATGATCTCAAGCCGCTGGCGATCTGAACTGATCTGTTCGGGGGTGACGGACTGGCGGCCTGCGCCATCCATCTCGCTGATCTCGGTCGGGTCGGCGAATTCAACCGGATTGCGGTTGTTTCGGCGCAAGGCATCAATTGCCAGGTTGGTCGCCATACGCATCAGAAAGGCCGGTGGATTTTCAATGTCAGCCGGATCGATTTTGCGATGGCGCAGCTGCACATAAAGATCCTGCAAAACATCCTGACTTTCGTCACGCGTCGGCAGATATTTCTGCACCTGTCGCAACAAACGGTCATGATATTGCTGATAAAGAATATCCCAGGAACGGTCACAGACCGCCATAGCTGCACATCCAGAATTCGATAATGATAACTGTTATCATTATCGTTTATTCTTATAGAGAATTGCAGCCATGCGTCAATTCAAAAAGCAGACGGCCTTTTGGCAGGCGATGACAAGCACCTTTTATCCATAGATTAGAATTCTCTGGACAAGGCTGCATTTTAATAATACTTATAAAACTAGCATTCAACTGCCAATTGCGCGTTTTACACGTAGTAGACGTCGCCAATTTCCAAGTAGGAAACCAAAATGGCGCTAAACATCATATCAAACTACGCAGCCAATGTTGCACATCGCAACCTGTCTGCCTCTGACGAGATGGCGACGCGGTCGCTCTCAAAGCTGTCCTCGGGTACACGCGTTGTCTCTGCGCGCGATGATGCGGCATCGATGGCCATCGGTGCGCGTCTTAACGCGACGACCCAGGCTCTCAAAACAGCAAGCGTTAACGTTGGTCAGGCCAACTCGATGCTCCAGATCGCTGATGGCGGTATGGCAACCATTGATGATGTTCTCGTTCGTATGAAGACCCTGGCTGTCCAGGCATCCTCTGGCAACCTGTCCGATACCGAACGCGGTTTCCTCAATGACGAGTTCGTCCAACTGCGTGACGAGATCGACCGGATCGCATCCTCGACCAACTTCAATGGTATTCAACTGCTTGGCGATGGTGGGGATGTCGCAATTAATCTCACACCCGCCGCCAACAATGAAGCGCTCACGCCCGCTTTCGGCTTTGACCGGTTCGCGATCACGGACAACAATTACTGGGCACAGGACGTAGCTGCAGATGGTGTCGACGATAACGGGTTAGAGATAAGAATTAACGAAGGTTCCGGCGAGCAGGTCATCATGACTGTGATTACCGCGATTGATGGCTCAATCGAGCGGACCCAGTCAATTGATATCACCGATTTTGCCGCGACCGGCGGATCACGATCCATTGCTGCTGGCGAGAACACGGTGCTCAATTTTGATGAGCTGGGTCTTTCGATTACGGTAAACACCAACTTCTCCGACACCGTTGATTATGTTAGGGCTGGTACCGCAGGTTCCAATGATTTCGGCTTTGGTTCGGTCAACACCGATTTCATGGGAACTGGCGTCGACACATCCGCCGGTCAGCTCTTTTTCATGGAAGAGGACTCGGGCCAGCAGCTTTCCGATACAATTGAGTTCCAGGTCGGTGGCGGCAACACCGCCAATGATCGTCTTTCGATTAATTTGAGCGCAGTTGACTCTGCGGTACTGGGATCATCTGGTATCGGTCAAGAAACGCTCGAGGATCTTGGTGCTAACGCTATTAACACTGCAGCCGGCGCCCAGAACGCTGTTGAAGTTGTGACCCGTGCGATTGACGACTTGCAGCGCGCACGTGCCGCAATCGGTACATCCCAGAACCGTCTGGACTTTGCCGCACAGAACCTTGCATCGACGCAGGAAAATACGGAATCGGCGCGTTCCACCCTGCTTGATCTGGATGTTGCCGCCGAAATGACGGCCTTTACATCCAAACAGATTTTGGTTCAGTCCGGTGTCGCCATGCTGGCCCAAGCCAACCAGATGCCGCAAAACCTCCTGCGGTTGCTGCAAGGCTAACGGACCAAATCCGACAAACTTTTTGACGTGCCTACCTGTTGCAACAATGGCCCGAACGAGTTTCGTTCGGGCCATTGATTTTAGGTAGCTCTGAGATCGAAAGACGATCCTGTATCAGTCTTCAAAATGGCCCTTGGCGGCAAAGCCACCGCCCTGATAAATCGCAGCCGGGTCATGGCGATCTTCGGGCGGGAAGGCCGCCTCGATCTCAGCACGGAACTGTTCGGAGCTGTCTTGCGGTTTCCAGCCAAGGAAGTCCGCATGATCATTGCTCCACCATTTCGATGTGTTGTCTGAAACCCCGTACATCACAAGATTGCCGGTCATCGGCGCGTTAAAGATCGCCTTCATCAACGCGATAAAATCACGCGGGCTCATCCAGGTGGACAGCATCCGGCGATCCTTTGGCTTCTCAAAGCACGAGCCAATGCGCACCGAAACGGTTTCAACATCGAACTTGTCGAAATAGTAGCTTGCCATCGCCTCCCCATAGCATTTGGTCACGCCATAAAGGCTATCGGGGCGCTGTGCGGATGTGTCATCAAGTTTGGTGGTGCGTTTGTGAAAACCAATCGCATGGTTGGAACTGGCAAACATGATGCGCTTAACACCATTCTGACGTGCACCCTCATACAGGTTATAGGTGCCTGCAAGATTGGCCTGAAGCAGGTCATCAAAAGCGGCCTCGATTGAAATGCCGCCAAGATGGATGATGCCGTCCACATCCTTGGTCAGGTCAATGACGGCGGCACGATCCGACAGGTCGCATTGCACGACTTCTTCGTTTGGGCCAGCCGGATCCATTGCGGAAATATCAGACAGGCGAATGACATCGGCATAGCCCTTAAGCCCTTCGCGGCAAATCTTGCCAAGGTTTCCACCGGCACCGGTGATCAGCAAACGTTTCATAATTATCCTCTTTGGTATCACTCTTTGCCCGCGATTAACTGCCAAACACAAGGTTCGGAAGCGTCAATGAAATCGCAGGAATATAGGTTGTCAGCAAAAGTGCCGTCAGGATCGCCAGATAAAACGGCCAGATCGTCTGAACGGCCTTTTCGATTTTTACCCCGCCAATCGCGCAGCCAACAAACAGGCACGATCCCACAGGCGGTGTACACAGGCCAAGGCCCAAATTCATCATCAAAACCATGCCGAACTGGATCGGGTCCATGCCGAACTGCATGGCAAGCGGCAGGAAGATCGGCGTGCAAATCAGGATGAGTGCCGCCATATCCATGATCATCCCGGCAACCAGCAACATGACGTTGATTAGAAGCAGCACCATGATCGGATTGTCGGTAATGCCGGTGATCGCATCGGCCAGGGCATCGGGCACCTGATAGAACGCCAGCATGTAACCATAGGCCGACGCACAGCCGACCAGCAGCATCACAAGGGCCGTTGTCTTGGCCGATTGTTTGACCGCGGCGATAAACCCGGCCCAGCTCAGTTCACGATAAACCAACCCGGTAATGATCAGGGCATAGGCCACACCAATCGCCCCTGATTCGGTTACGGTGAACACACCGCTCAGTACCCCGCCGACAATAATGACAGCGGTAAAGAAGCCCGGCAGTGCGCGAACAGCCGTGCGCCAAACCACTGCCCAACCCGGGAACGGTTCCGCCGGATAGCCGTGCTTGATCGCAACCAGCCAGGTCGCAAGCCCGAGCAGCAGGCACATGATAATGCCCGGCACCACACCGGCCATGAACAGCTTGGAGATCGAAATGCCGCCACCGGCCGCCACCGCATACAGGATCATGTTGTGGCTGGGCGGGATCATAATCCCGGCAATTGATGAGGTCACGGTGACATTGACCGCATAATCCGCGCGGTAGCCTTCCTTTTTCATCACCGGGATCAGGATTGATCCAAGGGCCGACGTATCGGCCACAGCAGAACCGGAAATGCCGCCAAACAGCATCGATGAAAACACGTTCACAATGCCAAGGCCGCCGCGGCGACTGCCGACAAGGGCGGTCGCAAATTGCACAAGCCTGGTCGCAATCCCGCCGTGAAGCATCAATTCACCGGCAAAAATAAAGAACGGAATGGCCAGAAGCGAAAAGGCCGAGATCCCCGATCCGATGCGCTGAAACGCAATTAGGGTCGGAAGGCCTTCGACAAAGAACGCGCCAAGGGCGGCAATGCCAAGTGCGATGGCAACGGGCATGCCAATCAGAATACCAATGGCAAACACGCCCAGAAGAATGGTCATGCCCATGTTATTTCACGTCCTCGTTCAAAAGATCGTCATGGTAAATGCGGGCTTGGGAAATGGTTTTCCACCGCGCCGCGATCTTGAGGATATGAACCACGCTGTAAAACATGATCCCGGCCCCGCATACCGCCATCGGAACGGACCGCAAGCCGTCTGAAATATGAATGATCGGCATGGTCTTGGCCCAGTTAAACGCGACCAGATCCATCGCCCCGATCAGCATCCAATAGCCAAACCACGCCGACGCGCCATACCCGATGGCCGCAACAATGGCGGCCATTTTCGGCGGCAAAGCATCGCGGAAAAAGGAAACGGAAAGGTGGCTGTTGTCGCGGATGCCAGCAGCTGCGACCGGAAAGGTAATCAGCACAATCAGAATAAGCGAAACCTGTTCGACCCAGGTCGGTGTTTCATTGAGGACATAACGCCCGAACACTAGCCAGGCGAAACTCGGGATCAGTGCGACAAGGGCCAAACCACCAATCAGGTTCAGCACCCCGGCAATCCCACCGCCTAAGCGATCAATCACATTAACAAAACGAGAAAACATCTACGCGCTACCAGAAACAGATAAACGACGAATATACTAAGCGCAGCCAAAAAGAAGGGCGACGATATTATCGCCGCCCTTCAGATATTTAAGGCCTTATTTCTGCGCGTCCTGGATCGCCTTGACCAGGTCGGCAAGATCCGGGTTGGCTTTCAGGAAGTTGTCATAGACCGGCTGCATGGCATCCTGGAAAGCCTGCTTGTCGGCGATCTCGTTGACTTCGATTCCGGCGGCAATCACTTTTTCCTTGGACTGATCTGCACGATCGGCCCATGCGGCACGCTGTACGGTCACAGATGCTTCAGCTGCTTCGTGGACGATTTTCTTTTCCTCGTCCGACAGGCTGTCATAAAGCGCCTTGTTCATGCACAGGCATTCCGGAAGGATCAGGTGCTGGGTGACGGAATAGTATTTCGCCGCCTCAAAATGGCCGGAGCTGTCATAAGACGGGTAGTTGTTTTCCGCACCGTCAATCACGCCGGTTTTCAGCGACTGATAGACAGAGCTATAGGCCATCGGGGTCGCGTTACCGCCAAGCGCATCAACCATCTGAACATAAAGATCGTTGCTCATGACGCGGAATTTCAAACCGTCAAGGTCAGCCGGGGTATTGATCGGACGCTTGGAGTTATAGAACGAACGCGCACCAGAGTCATACCAACCAAGCGGCTGCAAGCCAGCTTCGATCAGGCCATCGGCGATCTGCTGACCAGCCGGGCCATCCATGACGTCATGCATGGCATCGACGCTTTTAAAGATGAAAGGCAGTGAGACAACGTTGGCTTCGGGGGCGACTTCACCCAGCGGGCCGAGGTTGAAAACAGCCCAGTCCAGACCGCCCAGACGAACCTGCTGGATCGCATCAGGCTGATCGCCCAGAACGCCGCCGTGATAAACCTTGGCTTCCAGATCGCCACCGGACTTTTCATTGATCAGCTTGGCGAATTCTTCCATGCCGGTCGAAACCGGGTATTCCGGCGGATGAATGTTCCAGCCGCGCCATTCCTTGGCCTGCGCACCGGATGCCAGCGCCACCGATACGGCAGCCGCCGCAATCGTCAGCGTTGTGGTTTTGATAAACTTGTTCATTTCAGGTCCTCCCAGACAATCTGTTGTCTATTTCATTGAAGCATTTTGCCCTTTTGGGTCTTGTTCTTATCATTTAATCCTACAATTCAGCACTTGTAAACATAACTGTAAGATTTGTTAACAACTAAGTTGCGAACGGCATCAAATTCCCGATCACCGATTGCAGTTTTAGCGTCCCATTCTGCCTCCCGGCAGGCGAACCTGCCGGGAAATAACAAGTCATATGTCGCATTGCCGACCCGCCATCAGGCGGCGCGAAGTGCCGCGTCGCCATAGGCCTTGCGGATCACATCGGCCAGCATGTCATGTTCCGCATCGGTCAAATCGGTCAGCGGACTGCGCACCGGGCCGGTATCGCGCCCGATCACGCGCATGCCCGCCTTGACGATGGAAACGGCGTAGCCCTTTCCACGATTGCGGATATCCAAATACGGATAGAAAAATTCGGTCAGTGCGCGGCTCATCGCGCCGTCATCATCGCGGCCGAGCGCGTCGTAGAAATCAAGTGCCTGTTGCGGCAGGAAGTTAAAGATCGCCGATGAATAGGTTGTCACACCGGCTGCCTTATAGGCCTTGGCAAAGACCTCGGCTGTCGGCATGCCGCCGATATAGGACAGGCGATCCCCGATCACGGTGCAAACCTTGGTGACCATTTCGATATTGCCATGACCGTCCTTGAACCCGACCAGGTTCGGGCAAACATCACATAGCTTGGCAAGTGTTTCGGCCGTAATGATCGAATTGTCGCGGTTATAGACAATTACACCGATATCAACCGCATCACACACCGCCTTCACCCGGGCAAACAGACCTTCCTGTTCGGCACCGACCAGATATTGCGGCAACAGCAAAAGACCATCCGCACCGGCCTCCTCGCAGGCCTTGGCAAGTTCAACCGCCATGGCCGTGCCATATCCGCACCCGGCAATGATCGGGGTATCACCCGCAACTTCCTTGGCCGCACGCACGGTTTCGACCACCTCGGCCGGGGTCAGGGAAAAGAATTCCCCGGTACCACCGGCGGCAAACAGGGCGGTTGCCGGATATTGCGACAGCCAGCCGACATGCGTGCGATAGGTCGCAAGATCAAGCGCGCCTTCGGCATCAAAAGGCGTCACCGGAAAAGAAAGCAACCCGGCGCCAATCGCCTTTTTCATCTCTAGATAGTGCATCAAGCGTCCCTAATGTCTGAATACGTCAAATAACTATGACGATTCTATAAATTCATCATATCACTTTGTCAAACATATTACTCAGACTTTTTGAAATCGCCATAAACCGCAGAAAACATGGATTTCCTGGTCATTCCGACAATGTACGACTTTGGAATGAATCAGGAAGATCTGGTTGATTTCACCGAATCGCGGCAATTGGTATGATGACTTTGACAACAAAGCCCGCTAGGCTCTGGCGACCAAATCAATTGCCACAAACAAGAAGACCGGGAATGACTGATATCACTGCCGCCAGCCGCATCCTTGCCGATGCCTTTACCACCCACACCCTGATTGATCCCCTGCCTGCTGACATTGCGCCCAAGAACTTTGAGGAGGCCTATGCCATTCAGGATGCCACCCTTGCCACGGTCGGCATTGCGCAGGCGGGCTGGAAGCTTGCAGTTGCGACCCGTGCGGCTCAGGAAAAGATCGGTGCGGATGGCCCGCTGGTTGGGCCGTTGCTGGATGGGCGCATTCTTGGCGATGGCGCGACGCTGACCACCAAGGACATCCATTTCCCCAATATCGAGGCCGAAATTGCGGTTGTCATGGACAGCACCCCTGCCCCGGATGCGACATCAAGCGACATCCTTGACCATATCAAAAGCATGCATCTGGCAATCGAGATTGCCGATCGCCGCTATCATGAAAAGCAAGGTCCGATCCAGACACTGGCAGACCTGAATTCGACCAGTCACTTCATCCTGGGTGCTGAAATTGACGGCTGGCGCGATCTTGGTTTCATCGGCGGCAAAGTCACCACCAAAAGTGACGGCGAAGTTCTTGCCAGCAATGATGATCCGGATGCCTGGCCAGAGATTTTTGGCGGGCTGGAATATCTGGTCGGTTTCCTTGCCAAGCGTGGCAAAAGCCTGAAGGCAGGTGATGTGATCACCACCGGTGCCTGCGCGCTTCCGACCATTACGCCGCATGGCAAGATCGAGGCGATCTTTGAGGGGCTTGGTACTGTGACGGCTGAAATTAAAAAGGTCTGATCAAACCGACCCCAAAGAAAAAGGCCATGCAGATTTCCCTGCATGGCCTTTTTGGTTTTAACGGACCTCTTAGCGGGGTTGCGCGCGGCGCTCGCTATTTTCGCGGAACTTGGTCACCGGCACACCGGGCACTTCAACACGCAGCTTGACCAGCTTCCCGGCATGCGGGAACTCAGCACGCTTTTCCGGGCTATAGCCTTCCTGATGGCTGGTGACATAAAGCGTCTTCATGTCCGGCCCGCCAAAGCACGGCATGGTCGGATTGGGCATTGGCATCGGGATCGATTTCAAAAGCGTCCCGTCCGGGGCAAAGCGATTAAGGTTGCCCGCCGACACACCCGCCGACCAATAGCATCCTTCGGCATCCACTGCCCCGCCATCCGGGCGGCCAAGCGTATCATCGAGATCAAGATAACGCGTGCAGTTGGAAATATTGCCGGTGGCAACATCAAAATCCCAGCGATTGACCCACGGCCCGCGCGAGTCCGAGTGATACATTTTCGATCCGTCACCGGACCAGGCAATGCCGTTGGAAATCTTGAAACCGGTTGCCTTTCCCTCAATCTTGCCATCGGCCGTAATGCGATAGAGCGAGGCAATTGGCATCTTTTCAGGATTGTCATCCATGGTGCCGACCCAGAACGCGCCATCCGGGCCGATCTTGCCATCATTGGTGCGGCTGTTGATCCCGTCTTCAATGCGACAAAGCGGCGCACGCGCATCGGTTTTTGGATCAAGGAAAAGAATATCCTTACGCAGGGCCACGATAATTCGGCCCTGATCGGTCAGCCCGAAACAGCCAAGCTCGCTGTCAAAGGTCCATGTTTTGCGAAGGCCCGTGGCAACATCAAGCGCGTGCAGTTTGCAATTAAGGATGTCTGTCCAGTAAAGCCGATTGTTGGCCGCATCCCAATTGGGGCATTCCGCCAAAGTGAAAGTCTCATCACTGAGAATTTCCGGCTGATACATTACACCACCGGTCATCGCACACTCCCAAATTCATATGATTAATTTTTGTTGTGTCTGGTTTGCCAGTCCGGGGCCCTGTTCGTCAACAGGATTTGTACCCACCCCTGCCCGTACCCCTCAGGCCGGGCAGCACATCTGATTACTTGTCGCGGGCGTGGTCGGTGACGCGTTGGCGGGCCTGATGCAGGTGATAGCGCATCATCAGTTCGGCACTATTGCCATCATGACCAAGGATCGCATCATAGATCTGGCGGTGTTCGGAAAGCACCTTTTGCGCACGTTCGGCCGAGCCCCCGCGCGTGATATTAAGCGCCACGCGCATGGATTTCGACATCACTTCATGCAGGGAATTAAGGATGGTCACGAAAATCTCGTTGCCGCTGGCACGGGCAATCGCCATGTGAAAGGCCAGATCGGCCTTATCGGCAATATCACCGGCCGATACCCCGTCTTCGAGCAGTTTAAGCGCATTTTCAATTTCGCGATGATGGCGGGGGCTGGCGCGTTCGGCGGCCATGCGAGCCGTTGTGCCCTCGATCGCGGAACGTGCTTCAAAGCAGCGCAGAAGCCCCGCGACATCGCTGACACCGCCAAACTCGATCAGGCCTTGTGGCGGGCGCTTTTTAACAAACGACCCGACCCCTTGGCGGGCATAGACCAACCCATCGGATTGCAGTTTGCGCAACGCTTCGCGCACAACCGGGCGCGACACGCCAAAGGACGCACAGATTTCATTTTCCGAGGGCAGCTTGGCACCTTCGGCAAGGTTGCCTGAGATGATCTGTTCAAGGATCTGACCGTAAAGCTGATCGGCAAGCTTTTCGCGCTTCTGAACCCTTAAAAGCAATTCCGACATCCGTCCCCCGGACTTGTTATCTTGTAAAACTTACTTGTAAGTTTTTATCGATAAACTTCTGGTCGGTAAAGCCTTTGCCGATCTGCCCGCCGTTTCGGATCAATCCACCAGCGAATAGTCGCGGTTGCCCGGTTTGCCGAAAACCTCGTCCTCGTCGACCAAGCCGCTATCGGATGTCTCATGCAAGGTCGGGATCAGCGTCATGGTACCGGTCAGCGTCTGGTTGTTATCAAGTACGACAAGATCGCCAAGTTCCTTGAATTCCGGACGGTTATGAACGTTCGGCACGTGGGAGACCGGCTCGACACAGAATGTCTTGCCGTCTTCGGGGATATAGAATTGCACGTTTGAAAGGCTGTCGCTTGCCAGCATCTTCACACTGTAACCGGCATCCTGCCAGACCATGTCGGCTTCAAGGTGCCAACCGGCATAATGGGCATCAAGTGCCAGGTTATGGCGGATCATGCGACCATCGGAAAAATCGCGGCCCAGATCAATCACCGTGCGCGCAATCGGCAGCATATCCTCGTCGGTTGCAAAACTGTCAGAGGCGATAAAGGCGACCGAAACGTCATCGCCGCCCGGGAACCAGGGGTGCAGGCCAATACCATAGGGCATTGGTGTTCTGCCCAGATGACGCACACCGATTTCGATGGTCACATCCCCCTCGGTGACCTTGATTTCCTGCCAGGCGACATAGACAAAGCCGCTTTGCGGGTCGTCATGTTTGTGATTGAAGCGCAGCGTATCAACAGTCGGACGTTCGATCTGCCACTCGGAAGACCGGCCAAAGCCATGAATGGCATGCGGGCTGGGCGGGCGGTTGGCCGGGACCTTGACGATGCGGCCATCAAATTCGAACTCGGCAAAGGCCAGTCGGTTGGCAAACGGCACCATCGGGAAACAGCCCAAATTTGATGGATTGCCCGATGCAATCGCCTCCGGGGTGACCGGACGCAACAAATTGATAATGCCCTTGCCATCCGGGCGGATCCAGTCAATCCGCGATATCGCCCCGCCGTCTGGGACAATTCCGATCTGAAAAGGACCACTGTTCCAACGGTATTCAGGTTCGCCTTTTTTGGCCATTCCTGTGTGCCTCAAATCCAACCAAAATCATATGATGACTTTACAGAACCACTATCGTTCGATTAATTGAAGATGGTAACTGTAATGGCGCAAACAAAGATTAACGCCAACCTGCCATTTTTATATCCGGTTGTTTTACACCGGAATTATCGGATACGCAAAATGAACAAACCCCGTGTGTCGGCCGCCCCGCGCAAAGTATCGCTGACCGAAAAAGTCATTGCCAGCCTGCGCCAAGAGATCGAAAGCGGCCAACGAGAACCCGGAAGTAAATTGCCGACCGAACCGGTTCTGACCGAACAGTTTGGCGTCAGCCGCACCGTGATCCGCGAAGCAATTGCCGCCCTTAAGGCCGACGGGTTGCTGGAGCCGCGTCAGGGTGCCGGGGTGTTTGTTCTGTCACCGCAAACGCGAGCCAATGATAAATCAATCTTTGCGGTTGATTACGCACAAGTGTCCGACGTTCTGGAAATTCTTGAACTGCGCATGGCGGTCGAGATCGAGGCGGCCGGGCTTGCCTGCACGCGAGGCTCTGTCGCGCAACAAACCAAGATTTACGAGGCGATGGCCAGAATGGAACGCGCACTTGAAAAAGGTGAGCCGACCGAACAGGCCGATTTCGAATTTCACAGCGCGATTGCATCCGCCACCAACAATCGCCGCTTTGCCGAGTTTCTGGAACATCTGGGCGATAAAACCATCCCGCGCGCGCAATTGCGCCGCCGCCCGCCAGAGGCCGAAGACCAAAAGGCCTATATGCAGATGATCACTGGTGAACATCGCCGGATTTATGATGCGATTGCCGCGCGCGACGAAGATACTGCCCGCAAGGCGATGCGCGATCACCTCAGCCAAAGCCAGACCCGCTATCAGAAACTTCTGACCCAGCGGTAAGCGGCGCTAAACCGCAATCGCCTGTGCGAGGATGGCCATGTCGGAAATAACAATATCGGCGCCTGCTTCATAAAGTCGTTGGCTGGCCCCTTCGCGGTCATCGCCATAATGCCCGCCGCCGACAAAACCGATGCATTTCATGCCCGCCGCCCGTGCCGCCGTCACCCCGGCAACAGAATCCTCGATCACGATGGCATCACCCGGGGCATATCCCATGGCATCGGCCGCATGCAGGAAAAGATCCGGGGCCGGTTTGCCGTTTTCAACGAAATCAGCACTATAAACACGCCCGTCAAACCAAGGGCCAAGGCCCGTGACCTGCATGGTTTTTTCAAGCCGTTCGACAGAACTGCTTGATGAAATGCAAAAGGCAATATCGCGTGCCTGAAGGACGGTCAGGACAGTTTCGATCCCGTCAATCTTGGTCAGGTCGCGGTCATAGCGGTCAAACAGCATTTTATAGTAATACGGTTTGAATTCCGCACTGACATCGCGGCCGGTCTGGGTTTTGATATATTCAATCGGTGCGGAACTTGATCGTCCGGTAAATCGGTCCGATACGTCGCGCAGACTGAGCGGCGCGTTAAAGTGTTCCAGCACATCGACAAGGGTTGCCAACGAGATCGGTTCGCTATTGACCAGAACGCCGTCACAGTCAAACAGGACAACACGACAGGCGTCAAACAGACCTTGGATCTCTGATGCTGACGTTACGATACCGGCCCCGACATCATCGGTCGGACCTTGGACATTGTTTCCTCGGGCCATGTTGAACCTGGCTTGTGTGATTTATGTTATCGCTACAGCGTAGCTAAGAGATAAGTTCAGCGTCAACAAAAATGAACATTTGACCAATTAATGAACTTTTGATCAACTCAGGCAAAATTGAACCCAAAACAGACGAAACAACAGCCCAAACAAAAGATCACCCGGCATCGGAGAACCCCCGAAAAGCCAGGGGATATGCGGAGGAGTACCCGATCATGAGTCCCACTTACCCCTGTTTTGTCGGTGTCGATGTCGGCACCGGAAGTGCGCGCGCCGGCGTGTTTGACGCCAATGGCAAATTGCTGGGCAGTGCCGCACACGCGATTGCGATGAACCGCCCGAAACCCGATTTCGTCGAACAGGATTCCGAAAATATCTGGCAGTCGGTCTGTCAGTCGGTGCGTGATGCCATGGCCAAATCCGGGGTCCCTGCGCAAAAGGTCGCGGCCATCGGGTTTGATGCCACATGCTCGCTCGTGATCCGCGATCAGGATAACAAACCACTGGGTGTTACCCCCAATGGTGCGGACAACTGGGATGTGATTGTCTGGATGGATCACCGGGCCGTGCGCGAGGCCGAGGAATGCACCGCCACCGGTGCCAAGGTGCTGGAATATATTGGCGGCACCATGTCGCCCGAAATGGAAATCCCCAAACTGATGTGGCTGAAACGCCATCACAATGCCGCCTGGCAGAAAATGGGCGCGGCGTATGATCTGGCCGATTTCCTGTCATTCCGCGCAACCGGCAGTAACGCCCGATCCTGCTGCACGGTGACGTGCAAATGGACCTACCTTGCCCATCAGGATGAACCATGGGATCGCGATTTCCTTAAAACCATCGGCATGGAAGACCTGAATGACAAGATCAACATGCATGACAATGCGCTTGCGGTTGGGGAACTGATCGGATCCCTTTCCGAACAGGGGGCGGCCGACCTTGGCCTGACGACTGATTGCGTGGTGGGCGCGGGCCTGATTGATGCCCATGCCGGGGCGCTGGGTACACTTGGCGAATATCTTGATGGCAACCTTGATCAGCATTTTGCAATGATCGCGGGGACATCGACCTGCCATATGGCGCTATCAAAGGAGCCGCGCTTTATCAAGGGTGTCTGGGGTCCCTATTTCGGGGCGATTGCCCCGAACCTTTGGCTGAACGAAGGCGGACAATCCGCGACCGGTGCGTTGCTTGATCATATCGTTGCCATGCATCCGTTTTCCCATGACATGGGCCGTGATGCCCACAAGCTTGCCGGTGAAAAACTGATGCCGATGATGGCAGAAAAAACCGATCTGGCACCGCGCCTGCATGTTCTACCTGATTTCCATGGCAACCGATCGCCGCTGGCCGATCCGGAGGCCCTTGGCGTGATTTCCGGCCTGACACTCGATCAAAGCGAGGAAAGCTTCCTGAAGCTATATTGGGCCACCGCATGTGCGATTGCCTATGGCACGCGCCATATTATCGATGCGATGAACGATACCGGCTATGACATCACCCACATTCACCTGAGCGGCGGGCACACCGCCAGCAAGGTACTGGTCAAGCTTTATGCCGATGTCACAGGCTGCACGGTTGTGATGTCTGACTGCGAGGAGCCGGTGTTGCTGGGATCGGCCATGTTGGCCGCAGGTGCCCTTGATGCAAAAGGCGGCCTTGCCCGGGCCGCACGCCAGATGGCCGGCAAGGAAACTGCCTATGCGCCCGATCCATCGGCCAAGGCTGATCATGATCGTCGATACGCCATTTTCCATCAGATGCACGCCCACCGTCAGAGCCTTGATAGCATGAGCAAAACCTGATTTTTGCCTGCCCAAAAGTTCGATATCTACGCCGTTCGTGCGGGTTTGGCGCGGCGCACCCTATCCAAAAGGCGCTTGACCTTATTGGGGGTTGCGGTCAAAACAAAAGGGCCGATGCAAACGCATCGGCCCTTTCTTTCGCACGCGCAACGGCGGGGTCGGGGGATCATGCAGAAATTTAAATTCTGCACCGTCACGGCGCGATGCCGTTTAAGGCCAGCCTTTTGATCAAGGCTGGCCTTAAATTTTATTCAGCCGGATGTTCGTGAGCAGCCTGGACTTCGTCCTTTTTCTTCCGGTTCTTGGCAAAGGTGCCAACAATCAGAACAAAGAACAGCGGCACGAAGAAGATCGCAAGTACGGTTGCGGCAATCATCCCGCCCATCACACCGGTACCCACGGCCACACGGGCCCCGGCACCGGCACCGGTCGAAATTGCCAGCGGCACGACACCAAGGGTGAAGGCCATCGACGTCATGATGATCGGACGCAGACGCTGACGGGCGGCCTCGATAGTTGCCTCAAGAAGCCCCATGCCCTGGTCATAAAGTTCGCGGGCGAACTCGACAATCAGGATGGCGTTCTTGGCCGACAAACCAATCGTGGTCAGGATCGCCACCTGGAAATAGACGTCATCAGGCAGACCACGCAGCATCGCTGCGATCACCGCACCAAGGACACCCAGCGGCACGACCATCATCACCGAAATCGGAATGGCCCAGCTTTCATACAGCGCTGCCAAACACAGGAAGACGACGATCATCGACAGGGCATACAATGCCGGTCCCTGCTCGCCCGCTTCGCGTTCTTCATAGGACAGTCCCTGCCATTCAAGGCCGATCCCACCCGGAAGCTTGTCCACCAGTTCCTGCATTGCGTTCATCGCGTCACCCGATGCCACACCCGGGGCGGCTGAGCCCTGAATGTTGAGCGACGAAAGACCGTTGAAGCGTTCCAGACGCGGTGATCCGTATGTCCATTCCGACGAAGAGACAGCCGAAATCGGCACCATCTCGCCCATCTGGTTGCGGACATACCAGTAATCCATGTCTTCGGGCATCATGCGGTATTTGGCATCTGCCTGCATGTAGACGCGCTTGACCCGGCCGTTTTCGATGAAGTCGTTGACGTAGCTTGACCCCCAGGCCGCTGCCAATGTCTGGTTGATGTCAGCAATGCTCACGCCAAGGGCGCTTGCCTTTTCCTGGTCAATATTGACGTTTAGCTGCGGGGTATCATTAAGGCCATTCGGACGCACACCAACAAGACGCGGGTCCTGTGATGCCATGCCCAAAAGCTGGTTACGGGCCGCAATCAGGGCATCGTGACCAATGCCACCACGATCCACAAGCTGCAGGTCAAAGCCGTTTGCCGTACCAAGTTCGATAATCGCCGGCGGTGCAAAGGCAAAGACCATGGCTTCGCGGATCTGGGCAAACGCGCCATAGGCACGGCCAATCACCGCATCGACCGATTGATCCGGGCGGGTACGTTCCGACCAGTCTTTCAGGTTCACGAACGCAATACCGGCGTTCTGGCCACTCCCGGCGAACGAGAAGCCGGCAACCGTGAACAGACCATCGATGTTTTCCGCTTCGTTCTCCATGAAGTGTGTTTCAAGCTTCTTGAGAACATCAACGGTGCGTTCCTGAGACGCGCCAGCCGGAAGCTGGACCATGGCAAACATGATGCCCTGGTCTTCTTCTGGCAGGAACGATCCCGGCAGACGGCCAAACAGTGCAATCAGGGCCGCGACAAGAATGCCGTAGACAAACAGATAGCGCCATTTGCGGTTCACGACATGGCCAACACTGCCTTGATAGAAGTTGTTGGTCTTATCGAACCCGCGGTTAAACCAGCCGAACGGGCCTTTCTTCTTGCTTGGATCCTCGTGACCGGGCTTGAGCATGGTCGCACAAAGGGCCGGGGTCAAAACAATCGCCACAACCACCGAAAGTGCCATGGCCGAAACGATCGTGACCGAGAACTGGCGATAAATCGCCCCCGTAGACCCGGCAAAGAACGCCATCGGCACAAACACGGCTGACAGCACCAAGGCAATACCAATCAGCGCGCCAGTAATCTGGCCCATGGATTTCCGCGTTGCTTCGCGTGGCGGAAGGCCGTCTTCGTGCATCACACGTTCGACGTTTTCAACCACAACAATCGCGTCATCGACCAGAAGGCCGATAGCCAGCACCATGGCAAACATGGTCAGCGTGTTGATCGAATAGCCAAAGGCCGCAAGGATCCCAAAGGTACCGAGCAAGACAACCGGAACGGCAATCGTCGGAATAAGCGTTGCCCGCCAGTTCTGCAGGAACAGGAACATCACCAGGAAGACGAGGACAATCGCCTCGAACAGGGTATGGACCACTTCCTCGATCGACACTTCGACGAACGGCGTCGTGTCATAGGGATAGACGATCTCGATACCTTGCGGGAAGAACGGTTTCAGCTCTGCCAGACGGGCCTTGACCGCATCTGCGGTATCAAGCGCGTTGGCACCGGTGGCAAGGTTGATACCAATACCGGTTGCCGACTGCGCATTGTACCGCCCGACGATGTTATAGCTTTCGCCACCGATCTCGATGCGGGCAACATCGCCAAGACGTACCTGCGAGCCATCGGTTTCGACCCTTAGCAGGATGTTGGAGAATTCATCGACCGTCTGAAGTTTGCTTTGGGCGGTGATGGTTGCGTTGATCTGCTGACCGTCAATCGACGGCGCGCCGCCAATCTGACCGGCGGTGACTTCGGTGTTTTGTGCCTCGATGGCATTGTTAACATCCATCACCGTCAGGTTATAGGACAGCATCTTGTTCGGATCGAGCCAGATGCGCATCGCGTGCTGCGCACCAAACACCTGAACCGAACCAACACCATTCACACGGGCAATCGGGTCTTCCACCGACGAAACGACGAAGTCCGAAAGGTCTTCGGCATCCATCGATCCGTCTGCCGAGACAAAGCCGACAACCATCAGGAACGAGCCACTGGACTTGCTAACCGTAACACCCTGCTGCTGCACTTCGGTCGGAAGCGACGACATGGCAGCCTGCAGTTTGTTCTGCACCTGAACCTGGGCGATGTCCGGATTGGCTTCGGGCTCAAAGGTCAGGGTCACTGTTGCCTGACCATTCCCCGAAGACGTCGAGGACATATAACGCAGGTAATCAAGGCCGTTCATCTGTTGTTCGATCACCTGGGTGACCGTGTTTTCAACAGTCTGGGCCGATGCCCCCGGATAGGTTGCCTCGATCTCGACCGACGGCGGTGCAATCGACGGATACTGTTCGATTGGCAACTGCCAAAGCGAAAGTCCCCCCGCCAACATGATCACCAGGGCGACAACCCAAGCGAAGACGGGGCGATCAATAAAGAATTTTGCCATTGAATAAGTCCTTATTCGGCGGCTTTGGCGGTTTCAACGGGCTGCGGCGCAACCGGGGCACCCGGTCCGATACGCTGGATGCCATCAACGATGACTTGCGCGCCATCTTCGATACCGGCCGTCACCAGCCAATCCTGTCCCTGCGACTGCTCAATCGTCAGATCCTTGGAGGCCACTTTGCCATCCTCGACGACATAGGCATAAGCCGAGCCATCCGGGCGGCGCATCACCGCTTTTTGCGGCACAAGGAATGCGTCTTCAAGATGTCCCTGACGGACCTGACCGCGCACGAACATACCCGGCAAAAGCGTGCCATCCGGGTTCGGGAACACAACGCGCAACCGGACCGTGCCGGTGGTTTCATTCACCGTCACATCGGAGAACTGCAATGTGCCCTTGTGCGGATATTCTTCACCGGTGGCATCAATGATCAGGGAAACCTCGATCTGGCCTTCCTCGATACCCTTGATGCGACCATTGCGGATGGCTTCCTTGATCTTCAGCAACCGGCCACCGGCCTGGGTGACATCGACATAGATCGGATCAAGCTGGGTGATGGTGGTCAGTTTTGCCGACTGATTGGCGGTCACAAGCGCACCTTCGGAATAATCCGACGAACCGATCTGACCGGAAATCGGTGCGGTGACTGTGGTGTAGGCGAGATTAATGCGCGCCTGTTCAAGTTCTGCGCGCGCCGCGGCAACGGCTGCCTTTGCCTGTGCTTCGGCGGCGACCGCATCGTCATAGGTTTGCTGGCTGACGGCCTGCGACTTGATCAGCGGGTCATAGCGCGACCTCGTCTTGGTCGTCTGATCAAGGGTGGCGCGCTGACGGGTCAGTTCGGCCTGTGCGGCATCAACCCGCGCCAGGTAAACTTCCTGATCAATCATATAAAGCTGCTGACCAGCTTCAACAAACGCACCTTCGGTGAAGTTGCGTTCCTTGATAATGCCATCGACCTGCGGGCGGATGTCCGCCTGACGGAAGGCAACGGTACGACCGGGCATTTCCTCAACCAGGCCAACAGTCTGCGCATTCAGCGTCACGGTACCGACCGGGGTCGCCTGTGGCTGTTGCTGGGCGGCTGCCTGTTGGTCGCCTTCGCTCTGCTCGCTGCAGGCGGCTACAAGCACGACAAGCGCTGCCATACCAGCGAATTTCAAACAAGATCGCATGGACAAAATGCTTATTCCTTCTAAGTCCGCGCAAAGCCGTGTGGTGTGCGCTTTGCCATTGCTTTTATAAATACTGTACGGTACAGTACACATTGTGCGCTGCACGATCAAGAGCCAAAAACAGCAGAGCCAAGAAAGATGAGTGAAACGCCCGAAAAGCTTGAAAAACAACATTCTCGCGGTACTGCACGCCGTCGTGCAATGATGGATGCTGCATGGGCGTTATTGCTTGAACGTGGCTTTGCTGGCGTGACCCTCAATGACGTGATTTCAAAATCTGGCGGGTCGCGCACAACCCTGTACGAAGCGTTTGGCGGAAAGGATGGTTTGCTGGCTGCGGTCATGACCGAGCAATGCAAAGAATTCTCAGCCGAACTGCATATTTCACTGGAAACCGATCTCCCTCCCCGTGATGCCCTTACGGACTTCGGCACGAAACTGGCCCAAAAGATTGTAACCGAGGAAGTCGCCCGCTTCACCCAGATTCTGTATTCCGAAGGTCAGCATTTTCTACCCTTGATCGAGAAATTCTTTGAAGTTGGCCCCGACAGCACACGCAAGCACCTTGCCGATTACCTTTCAAGGCAACAAAAGCTTGGCAATATGATCGTCGACGACCCGGAACATTCGGCTGAAATGTTTGAATCCATGGTCATCGGAGACTGGCTGTCGCGGATCATGAAACACAATCCGCGCCCGCCAATGACCGATCAGCAGATTGCTGAACGTGTTTCCCGCGCGGTTGAAACCTTTCTGTGTGGTGTCGCAACACCACAAGCGCGTGACACGCTCGACTGCGCGAACAAATAACTCCCCTGCATCGTCGATGACCGGTTTTATAGCCAGCCCCTCCTGACAGCATCCTGTCAGTTATGACCTGTCGTGGCGAAAATTGGCGAAATTTCCCGAAGGGTGACCTGCATCACACCTGAATTACTTTGCCCTAACATTACCAAATTTGGGGTAAACTCTGGCCTGCGTTACCAACAGAGGGCGTATTTCCCCCTTCTGGCAAGCAAAAGGATCCCGTGATGCAGTTGCGAAAGGCACTTACCGGCTTTGGCGTTCTGGCTATTTCGATTGCCGGCCTGACCACCCGTGCCGACGCTATTTCCGTTGAAGATGCCCGGACGGCCGTTGATGCGATCCTGATGCAATCCGGTATTTCCGCGACCGAGGTCGATGCCCGCCCCATCGACGGCGATGCGGTCGAACTGGTGTATGACGCGGTTTCCCTTGATCTCAGCGGCTATTCCAGCCCGCGCCAGCTGGCTATGGATGACGTTCTGGTTACGGTGCGCGATACCGATAGCGCCAATCAGGTTGATCTTGATGTCAAACTGCCCGAGCAGGCCAAAATGCTGGCCGAGGCAACCACGGATCAACGTGATCTGACGCTGCGCAATGCCGGGGGCTATCTGCGCTGGGATACCGCACGCAATGTGCCGGTTACCTTTGACGGCTTTGCCGATTTTCTCGTCGGGGACGAGCCGGTTTCACGCAAGCACTGGCTGATCAATGGTCTGATCATTCAATGGCTGCCGGAAATGGCCAAGATCGCCTGGCAGGCGGCCGAATGGACGGGCCCCAACCGCGAAAAGCGTGGTTCGATCAAATCGGCCAACTTCACGCTTTATCCTGATAAAGACGGCGCAACCCACCTTGATTATTCCCATGACGGTTTGTGGCTGCCAAGCCTGATCCAGCCGCGCACGGTGCGGGTCAAAAGCAGCAGTACCGGTCTGCCATGGTCTGACGCACAGCCCATTATCGAAAAGGGTTTCCACGATATCCTGACCGGCACCGCCCCGCGCTTTGCCCGCCGCCAGATTGGCGATGCGCTGTGGAAAAAGGCCGCCCAGAACGGCGCCCCGGTCAAGGTTGACGAGTTCTATATTGAATCCCGTGGGCTTGAGGCGCTGGGTTCTGGCGAATTCCTTGCGCAAGCTGCGGCACGCTATGGCTTCACCGGTGATTTTGATTTCAGACTTCTGGGTCAGGAAAAGCTGGTCGATCTTTTGGGAACGCCAGACAACCCGACCATCCTTGGCGCGCTTGTGCCCTTTGCCGTGAACGGCCTTGCCGCCGGACGCCCGGGCCCACAAGGCACGACAGAATATGATGGGCAACTGCTGCCCGATGGGCGGGTTGTCGTCAACGGCCTGACGGTCTTTCGTACAGCCGATGGCAGCTAGACCCGAATAAACCGCGCTGACAAAAACAAAGCGGCCGCCCACCATTGAGACGGGCGGCCGTTTCTTTAAGTCGTTATGGGTTTACCAGCTGTATTTCAGGGTCGCCAGAACGGTACGACCTTCACCGTAATAACGACTGCCGAATGTGTTTGAAGAAACATATTCCCGATCAAGCAGGTTGGTGGCGTTCACGGACAGACTGACGTAATCTGTCACGGCATAGTTTATGGCTGCATCAAACACGCTGTTTGACGGCAGGGTTTCGGTATTGCCGTCATTGCGCTGACGTTCACCGACAAAACGTACACCACTGCCAAGGGTCAAATCGCCAAGCGCGCCCTGCCCCGGAATAGTGTAGTCAAGCCAAGCTGAAGCCTGATGCTCGGGCACGTTTGCCGGGCGGTTGCCAATATTTGCCGCCGTCAAGTCATCCTTGATTTCGGCATCAAGGTAGGTATAGGCCAGCGTCATGTTCGTCTGCTCACCCAGCGACATTTTACCTTCAAGCTCAAGCCCGCGGGAATTGATTTCGCCGATCTGGTGGTAGGTTCTGGTCACGGAATTGTACTGCGAAACGTTTTCCTGCGTCAGATCAAATACTGCAGCTGTAAACAGTGCATCGATTGCTTCGGGCTGGTACTTCACACCGATTTCGTACTGCGTGCCTTCCTGCGGTTTCACCCCATCCGGACGCGACGCCAGACTGGAATAAACCGGTTGGTAGGATTCCGAATAGTTCCCATAGACCGATACTTCGTTGGTCGCCTTATAGGTCAGACCAAAACGCGATGTGAATTTGTGATCATCACGTTTGTCGGTCGTACCACTGCTGATCGTGTCAGTGTCGCTTTGAACATAATCGAAACGCCCGCCAACGGTTGCGATCCAGTCGTCGGCAATCGTCAACTGTTCCTGCGCATAAAGGCCATAGGCCGCCTGGGTAATTTCGGTATCTGAGGTGAAATCGATATCGATGCACGACATCCCGCAATAGGATGGATTATACGGATCAATCGGACTTGCCGTACCGTCAAAGCGTCGTTCACGGTTCTGATCGCGGCTATAGTCTAGCCCGACAAGCGTCTTGCTGTCGAATATGTCACTGATCGCGGTGTCATATTGGATCTGGTTATCAATGGCAAAACGGTCAAGCTCGCCGTAAATCGCAAAGGCCCAACGGTCACCAAGCGGGGTAGTATCGTTGAGATAAACCGTCTCGTATGTCAGATCGACATGGGTGTAGCGCGCATTCTGACGAAACTCGAGCTTATCATTGATCTGGTGCGACAGCTCGTAACCGATGTTGGTTTCTTCAGTGTCGAAATTGTTGAAATCCGGCTCCCCAAAGAACGCATCACGGCTAGTTTCAATTCCAGCCGGAAAGCCATAACCAAGGCCGCTTTCCCGGTCGCTGTAGCTTGTCAGGATGGTCAGCTTGGTATCCGCATTGGGGGCATAGGTAAAGGCCGGTGCGACGTATATACGGTCATCCTGCGAATAGTCCTGCCCGCGCTCGGCATCCTGCCACAAAGCAGTCAGGCGATAGGACCAGTTGCTGTTTTCGCCAACCGGACCCGTCACATCGCCCGCGCCGCGCAGATGATTTTCACCAAAGGTGGTCAGAACTTCGCCGCTGGCTTCGTCCTGCGGGCGCTTGGTTGTCATATTGACCAAACCGCCCGGGCCATTCATGCCAAACAGGCTGGATGTCGAGCCCTTAAGCACGTCAACTTGCTGCAAGCCATAGGTCTCCGGCCGACTGGTGATAAAATTGTATACACGCGAAGACAATCCATCGCGATAGGTGCCAAGGTTGGTCTGACTAAAGCCACGAACACGCACATAATCATATCGATAGTCAGAACCATATTCAGCAGCCTGAACGCCCGCCGTGTAGGAAACCGCTTGCTGGATGTCCTGAACGTTACGGGTTTCCATTTCTTTCTGCGTCACCACCGAAACCGCCGATGAATCATCCAAAATGGGCGTATCGGTTTTCGAAGCTGTCCGCGAGCGCACGGCAACAAAGCTATCGGTGATGGCCTTGGTCGGATCAGATGCCTCTGCCGCATTGGCCTCGACCCGGAGCGTTTCAAGAACTTCTTCGCCGGCACTGCTGGTGACGGCTTCGATCACAACCGTGCCATCGCTGGTCACGTCGTAATCAAGCCCCGACCCGCGCAGAAGCGCCTCAAGGGCTGTGCTTGCACGCATCGTGCCATTGATTGTCGGCGCATCAATTCCGCGTGCCAGCGCACCATCGACCGTGACCTGCACGCCGGCCTGCACACCAAACTGGGCCAAGGCACTGGTCAGTGACTGGGCCGGAATATCAAATGTGTGCTCGGCATTGATCCCGCCCGCACTGACCTGTGCATTTGCGTCAGGTGCAAACAACACGACCGGCGCCAAGGCGGTTGTCATCATCAAGGCACTGGCTATTACCACAACACGACCACGTTTTTGCAGTCGAGCTGCACCCCCATTCTTCATTTTCTTCTATCTCCGTTTCATGTCCTATGCCTGAAACAAATTGAGAATGCAAACGCTTCTCAATTTCGTATAAAAGACAAAACGGATGCCGGTTCTGTTTTTTCAAAAATTTTTATGGGAAATCATCAGGATGGTTCCAAACCCGCAAAATTCTGCGGATTTGAAAGGCATTATTTTTTCTGGCAAGTGAGAATAAACGAGGCCAAAATCCAGCCCCCACCGCCATCAGGACTTTGAGACAACCAGAACCCACGGGGTGATTTCACGCACCGTTGCCTTTTGCGCCCGCGCCATGCCGCGCAAGGCCGACACCGGATCATCAAGGCGATAGACCCCGGTGACCGTCTGGGCGGCCAGGACCTCATCGGTGATCAGGATGGTGCCATTGAAATAGCGCCGAAGCTGATCAACAACGTCGGATAACGGTTGATCCTGTGCGATCAGCTGGTTCTTGCGCCAGGCCCCGATCTGGCTTGTCGGCGAGGGATGACGGGTCACCGTGCCATCCTGCCCGACCCGGACATTCTGCCCGGCTTCAAGAATTTCAAAAACCGCCGGAACATTGGCGGCATTTTCGACCTGCACCCGCCCGTGTTCCACGCCAACCGTCGAAACAGCATTGCCTTCGGAAACATCAAACCCGGTGCCAAGCACCGTGACCGTCACCTGATCGGCCCCAACGCGAAACGGCTTTTGCGGATCCGGAGTGACGTCAAAAAACGCCTCGCCATCAAGCAATTCGACAAAGCGTGTTGACCCGTCAAAATGCACCGTAATCGCACTTTCCGGCGCAAGGGTCACCGTGCTGTTATCAGAAAGCGTAATGGTGCGCATCTCACCTGTTGCGGTCACATGATCGGCCTGCATATGGGTTGCGATATCCGGCCCGATGATGGCGGCCAAAAGCGATGCGGCCACCGCCAACCCGCCAAGCCCGATCCCGCGCCAGGACATATTGCCGCGCTTTTGAAACCGGGTTTGCGCCGAGATGACCTTGCCCTCGGCAACAGCCTTTTCGTAATCAATATTCACTAGCGCCGCGACCGCGTCATTCTGTTGACCGTCGGCACCGCCTTCATGCTTGCCCGCGCGACGCGCCTCAAGAAACTGCTGCCAGTCTGCCTTGCCAGACGGTTCGGCCGTCGCCATCAGATCGGCGGTCTTTTGCGTGGCGTTCCAGGCATCAAGATGGGCGGGGTCCTCGGCACACCAGTCGGCAAACTGCGCTTGCAGTTCCGGGTTTTCCGGATCTTCCTGCAGGCGGATCAACCATTCGGTCGCGGCCTTGCCCGCCTGTTTTTGAACTGGATCGGTTATCTCTGCCATCACCCTATTGCGCCCCCGTTGCACCACCTGGTGCGATCAGGGCGATATAGCCGATATCACGCAACGCGTCACCATCTGTGCGGGTTATGGCGCAAATTTCTGCACAGTCAGACTGTTTGATCGGGCAATGAATGATCCTCATGGCCAACCGCCCAACCGTTCACGGCAATGATCAATGCCCTCGGATACAAGCTTATGAGCAAGCGGCACGGAAATATCGAGATAGTCGGCAATCTCGCGCAGTTTCGCCCCACCAACCCGATGCATTTCACACGCTATGCGCGTGCGTTCGGGCAGTTCGGAAAGGGCTTGCATCAAAATTGCGTATTCATCCTTGTACACCGCAACCGTTTCCGGGTCCGGGCTGTCTGATGCGCGCGTTTGCACGGCAACGTCATAATCAGATGCACCGGTTAGGCTGCTTTCACGGGCAATCTGGCGTTTGCTATCAAGGGCCAGATTGCGCACGATCCGGTAAAGGTAGCCGGTGGTATCATCCAAAAACCGCCCCTTGGTCGCCGCATCAAACCGCAACCATGCTTCCTGCACCAGATCTTCGGCCTGCACGCGGCTGCCGATGATGCTGCTGGCATAGTTCACAAGTGCGGATCGTTGGCGCATGAACAGTGCCAATGACGTCACATTTGATGTCGCGTTTGAAGCCAATCAGAATGTCCTTTGCACAATGCGGGCAGGTCCCGTGCCCGCATGGGATGACACGCTTAGCGCAAATGATACTGATTATCAACAGCAATCAAACACCCTATCCATCAGATGATGATCTGGTTCAAGGTTGTCTGGACAACGCCAAACACCCACAGGGTGTGCTTTAGGAAATTCGTTACCTTGACTTGCTATACAGGCGATTAGAACACATTCAAAATCGCCATCAGGGAGCCCGCCATGCAGAAAACCAGCCTTGTCATCCTGTTGACCGGTGTTGTGGCCTTGGGCATGTGGGGGATCAGCGATTACATGGCGCACAAGGGCGAGGCCTATGGCGATGTCGAACGTGGGCAATCGATTGCCGAGCAGACCTGCCTGCGCTGTCACACCAAATTCGAAGGCGATCCCCTGCCCGATCCGAACGTCACCACCGCCCCGGCCCTTGCCAGTTTCGGGCAACGCTGGCCGCTCGAAAACCTTGAAGAAGCCCTGGCCGAAGGCATCACGGTATCGCATGACAACATGACCATGCCGGAATTTTCCTTCACCTCGCAAAGCATCGCCGATCTGCTGAGCTATATGGAAAGCCTGACAAACGAAGCCAACGCGAAGGCCGGCAAATAAGCCGTTTGAAGGCAATTAGGGCGGGGAGCAAAACTCCCCGCCCTTGATCATTCGCAGCCCGATAAACACCGCACAATCGTTTATCCGTGACTGTGATTGACCAATCTGGCAAAGGCACCGCGCCAGGCCGGGTCCGGCTCGATGCCAAAGATGTCTTTAAGCGTCTGCGGAATATCCCCAACACTGAGCGTATGTTGCTCTTCCTCGCCAGTCACCAGCCGGATGGTCAGGCGGTTATTAAGCAGGGTAAAGCGCGCAAACGGGGCAGATCTGGCGACCATCAGGGTCTTGCAAAACCCGCTTCCGGGGTGATCGGATGCGTACCAGTTCATGACCTCGTAATCGATATCCGAAACCGGCGCGATATCGATCTCGTGCACCGCCTTCCACACGCCATCACGTTCCAGTTCAATCCGATAACTGTGCGCCCCCTTGGTCACGCGATAGGTGTCATGCGGGGTTGCTTGTGGCGTTTCGATATCAAGCAATAGCGGCCCGGTTGGCACACAGCCGCCCAACCCAACATCGGCCAGCCAGGCTTCGCCATCGATCATCACCCGGTTGGCCATGTGGCAGCGCGGCCGGGGCATATCATTCGGACCATAACCCCATAACACCCGCCCGGCCAGACCTTCGACCTCAAAGCCAAGGCTGCGCAAAACCCGGCGAAACAGGCCGTTTTGCTCAAAACAATAGCCACCCCGCCCGTCATGGATCAGCTTTTGATCGACGCGCTCGGGATCGATGCTGATCGGGGTGTCATTAAACACATCAATCGCTTCGAACGGGATGGTTGCCGGATGCATCGCATGCAGGGTTTGCAAAACTTCCAGTGTCGCTTCGCGCGGACCGTCATAGCCGATCCGGGCAAAATATGCATCGAGATCCACTTCCTGCCTCGGGCGTTTGATCGGGGTGGCCCAACTGGCATTGATCCGGCTTTGCAAAGCGTCATGGTCCGTTGCGACCGGGGCGTTATGGGTGACGGGCTGGTGGCTATTCATCACAAGGCTCCATTCCTTTGACGATGTCTTTTCATCATCGTTTGATCTCATGAAGCAGGACGATAAAACCTCAACCTATGTTACGGTCAAACGCAAAAAATCGGAAAATTTTAAATCGAATAATCTGCGAATAATATCGGAAATCACGGCCCCATTCACAGCATTCACCCCATGTTCACGGCCCATTCAAGCAACAATTCACCTTTTACACGCACGATATAGAGCTTTTGCGCGACAGATTGCGTCCCCCTGTGATATTTGAGACTCTAAAGAGCGGAGAAACCGAACAAGCCAATGATCGCGATGGCACTGGCCGTGCGCGAACGGGTCTTTGGAAACGTCGCTTATCCATCCATGACGGATCGCAACAGATCCGTTTGCCAGACAGGGAAGTAACCATGCGCACTGTTTATGTGAACGGCGAGTTTTTGCCGGAAACCGAAGCAAAGATTTCGATTTTTGACCGATCCTTCCTGTTCGCCGACGGCGTGTATGAAGTGACCTCGGTACTTGATGGCAAGCTGATTGACTTTAATGGTCACATGAAGCGCCTCGAACGCTCGCTTGCCGAGCTCAAATTCCAATTCAAACCCGATATCGATCAGCTTCTCGAAGCCCACCGCGAACTGGTGAAGCTTAACAACATCACCGAAGGCCTGATCTACCTGCAGGTATCGCGTGGTTCGGCCGGTGATCGTGATTTCGCGATCGACCCGCAAACCCCACCGACCATCGTGATGTTCACACAAAGCAAATCACTGATCAAATCAGCCCTTGCCGAACGCGGCCAGAAGATCGTCACCTTCCCCGACATCCGCTGGCGCCGGTCTGACATCAAGACCACCCAGCTGCTTTATGCGTCGCTTCTCAAAACCGATGCAGCCGCCAAGGGCAAGGACGATGCCTGGATGGTGCTGGATGGCTACGTCACCGAAGGATCAAGCAACAACGCCTATATCGTCACCAAGGACGGCACGATCGTCACCCGTGAACTGTCGACCGACATCCTGCACGGCATCACCCGTGCCGCGGTTCTGAAATGCGCCGAAGAGCTTCAGCTCAAGGTCGAAGAACGCCACTTCACCATCGAAGAAGCTCAGAACGCCGCCGAAGCCTTTTCGACCTCGGCCTCGGCCTTTGTCTGCCCGGTTGTCGAAATTGACGACAAACCGATTGGCGATGGTGTTCCGGGCCCGGTCGCCAAGCGCCTGCGCGAGATTTATATCGACGCCAACCGCAAAATGGCGATCTGATCGGCTGCCAATACATCCATATGATCGTCTCCTCAAAGCCGATCAAACTGCGAAACGCCGCCCACTTTCGGGCGGCGTTTTTGCGTTGGGTATCTGCGGGAAAAGATCCTACATCGCGGCAAGTTCTTCTTCGGTAAAGTCGGCGGAAATGGTGATGTCTTTTCCGGCCTCAAGCTTTGCCAGCCTTTCGGTCAGTGCGGCATGAACGCCGTCATAGGCATCTGATCCCAGCAACAAACGAAACGGCATTTTCGGTGCATCTGCCGCCGCAATCATCGCATTTATCATGCGATCAGGATCGCCCTTGATCACCCAGCCACCGCCAAAGGCGGCTTCCTTGAGGTCATGCGCCGGGGTGCCGTCATAATCACTGATCGGTTCCGGCTGAATGATGGAGCCGATAAACGCAGTGCGCGACGGACCGGGTTCGACCAGCATGAATTCAATGTCAAATGGCGCGACTTCCTTGGCCAGCGATTCAACAAAGCCCTCGATGCCCCATTTGGTCGCGTGATACAGGCTAAAGCCCGGATAGGCGATCTGACCGCCTTCGGACGATACCTGAATGACGCGACCCGATCCTTGCCCACGCAGATGCGGCAAAGCGGCCTTGATCACAACAATTGATCCCAGAAGGTTGGTATCAATAATCTGGCGCATCTGATCAATGCTGGTTTCTTCGGCCGCCCCGAGGATGCCAAAGCCGGCATTACTGACGATGAAATCAATCCGTCCAAAATCGGCAAAGGCCTTGTCAACGGTCGCCTGCACCGCATCAGGTTCGCTTACATCAAGATAAGCGACACTGAGCCGTTCGCCATATTGCGCAACCAGATCGTCAAGCGACCCTGTGCGTCGCACGGTTGCGATCACGCGATCACCGCGCGCCAATACCTTTTCCGCCAGCCCGCGACCAAACCCCGACGATGCACCGGTAATCAACCATGTCTTGTCCATGTCAGCTCCTTTCTGTCTTGCTCTGAACATGGGGGGACTATAAAAACCAATGATTGATGCGATAATCCCGCTTAATTCGGATGGGTTAGTGAAAATATGCCAGCAATCAATCAGCCAACCTTAAACGACATGCGGTTCTTCATCGCCGTTGCCGAACATTGCAGTTTCCGCAAGGCGGCGGATGCGCTGGGTGTTGCGCCCTCCACCCTGAGCCACGCGTTGCGCAACATGGAAAGCAATCTTGATATCCGTCTGTTTCATCGCACCACACGCAGTGTTTCGCTGACCGAGGCGGGCGAACAGCTTTTGGACCGGTTGCGCCCGGCACTGACAAACCTTGAAGAAGCCATGGGCACGGTCGACAGCTTTCGCACTGGTGGGACGTCAGGCACGGTGCGCATCAACACATCCGATGGGGCCGCGCGCCTTTTGACCCGTCATGTTGTGCCGGAAATGCGCAAACGATATCCGGATGTGGCGATTGATCTGGTGACCGAAGGACGGCTTGTCGATATCGTCGCCGGTGGTTTTGATGCCGGGGCACGATTGGGCGAAACGGTGCCGCTTGATATGGTGGCGGTGCGCTTTGGCCCGCCATTTCGCTTTGTCGCGGTTGCGTCACCAGATTATTTCAAAACCCGTCCACGTCCCGTCGTACCCGATGATTTGCACAGCCATGACTGCATCCGCCATCGCTTTCCCAGTGGCAAGATCTATCACTGGGATTTCGAAAAGCAGGGACAGGAAATCTCGATTGATGTGTCCGGCCCGCTGACCCTTGATCGTCATGATCTGATGGTCGATGCCGCCCGTCAGGGGCTTGGCATTGCTTACGTTTCAGAGATTTATGCCGCGCGTGCCATCGCCAATGGTGATCTTGTCACCGTGCTCGATGACTGGTTACCCGAAATTCCGGGGCTTTTCCTGTATTACCCGGATCACCGACGCGTGCCCCCACCCTTACGCGCCTTTATTGATGTGATGAAATCCCTCGACCCTGCGTTGCGAACCGGATATCTGGAAAGGGATATCTGATTTTTAAAAATGATAAAAACCGGACCAAAACGCGGGGACAGGGGCGATGACGTCCAGCAACACATCACGCCAGAACAACCTTGCCGGCATCATGACGATGTGTGGCGGGGTGGCAGCGCTGTGTATCAATGATGCGCTGGCCAAAAGCCTGATGGATCATTATTCCCCGATCCAGATCATTTTCCTGCGCAACATCATCGCCCTTCCCTTTGCCTTTTTGGTTGCGCTCAAAATGGGCGGCTCTCGCAGTTTGCGTTCAAGCCGGGTTCACGTACATTTCATGCGTGGTGTCGTCTGGATTGCCGCCACCGTGATGTTCTTTACCAGCATCCATCATCTTGGCTTAGCCGAGGCAACGGCACTCGCCTTTGTCGCCCCTTTATTCATCACCGCCCTTTCGGCGATTTTCATTGCCCGGGTCGGCTGGCGGCGCTGGCTTGCGGTCAGTGTCGGTTTTCTGGGGGTTCTGGTGATTGTCCGACCCGGTGCCGCAACGTTTGAGCTGATATCGCTCTTGCCGATTGCGACTGCATTTACCTATGCGATCCTGATGCTGAGCGCGCGTTTTGTCGATACGCGCGAAAGCATGTGGACATTGTTGCTCTATCTCAGTCTGACCAGCGCAATCCTGACCAGCATGCCGGTGATCTTTGTCTGGAGCCCGGTCCGGGCAGAGGACATCTGGCTGTTTCTGGCGATTGCGCTCTGTGGCTCGCTCGGCATGGCCATGATCACCCAGGCCTTCCGCTTTGCCGAGGCCCCGACGGTGGCCCCCTTTGACTACACAGCCCTCATCTGGGCAACCGCGCTTGGCTGGATGTTCTGGGGTGAAACGCCCGATGTTCTGACCTTTGTCGGAGCGGCAATCATTACCGCAAGCGGCCTGTTCGTCATCTTCCGCGAAAGCAAGGTGGCGGCAGAAAGCTAGTCGCACGGCTTCACGCCATAGGTCCGCATCGCACTTTCGCGCATGTCGGCCTCATGCACGTCCTTTTTGAACCGGTAACTCGGGGCAAGGATTTCATTGGCCTTGGTGACCGTGACATCAAACAGGGTCGCCACCCGGAAGGCGTTACCAGCCATGTCCTGCAGGATGGCTTGGCGTTCTTCAAACCCGGCATCACCCCTGCGCATCAGTGTCGCTTCACCATAAAGCTGCCAGCCGCGTTGTGAAAACACATCAACGAAACTGACGCAAACCTGCGGATTACGCGCGATATTCTGAACCGATTGCGGGGAGGCAATATTGGCGATGATGATGCGATCATCCCCAAAGCAGGCAAAGATTTCCTTGGGGCTAACCGACGGCCCGGCATCGGAACTTGTCGCCAGCCAGCAGAGGACCGAACGACTGGCATAGTCGCGGATGTCATCGGTCAGCATTTTGGTCCCGTTTCTCAAAGAGTTTCTTTAACCACCCGTGCTCCGTCCAACTTGTTCCAAAAACATATTGGTCACGGTTGCCTACGCTACTGATGTTCGCTTTCCTTAAAAGCTCGCCGGGTTTTTGGCTCATAAGCAAGTGAAAAAGGCGCTTGCTCGGAGCCAGCAGCAATAGCTGGCCGGGACAAAGAGGCATTGCCCAAAAGCTATTTTCGTTACCAGAAGCTCCGTGTCGAATAAGTGGCCTATCAGACAAAACCAACCTGAGATTTCCTGAGAATTTCTTTATGCCCCAATGGCTATTCATAGCCGCAGGAAAACCTCTAGAGTCTTCTGTTAAATACTCCACGACAGTTTGAACCGTCTCGCCCTCAATAGACCCAAGGTTTTTTTCATAGAACTGAGCTGGCGTTTCGTTGGTGTCAATTCTGGTAAGAGCATCCTTTATCTCAGAATCGCCATCTAGTTGCCGCTTAATATCAGCAACGCCGCTTGTCCTAATTTGGGCTAACACTTCTGGCCGACGAGCTTCCAGAGAAAGCAGGAATTTTGCGTACTCTTCTTTCTGCTTAAGGCTTATTGCATCGACGCCATCGGATAGCAGCTTGCGATGTGCGCTTGCCCCAAGCCGGTCGATCTCTTCGAAACGGATGCGCTCCAAATAGTCAGGCCCATCAGGGTGATCTGGCAATGTCAAAAGATCAGGCTGATAACAGTAACCTGACGGCCCTAAATTCGCCTTTAGAGCCACTTCTGACTTATAAGGGTTCCAAGAATAAGCCAATAACACTTCATCGCCAGATTCTTTTGCAAACGACCAATTTCGGAGCAAGAACTCTGGAACAAAATGATGGTTCCTCCGATACCCTACCAGCAGAAATCCCCCATAGCATAGGTGATGTGACGGCCCGTGGCGGCCAGAAGGGCATCAAGCTTTTCGCGTTCCGGCAGCGTACCGCGCGGGGCGTCGAGTTCTTCGGCGTGGATGCCACCGGTTACCAGCACGACGTCAAGACCGGCATTGTTTGATCCGGCAATGTCGGTCGAAATGCTGTCGCCGACGACCAGAAGTTTCGCATCCGGACCCTTGTCAAACATCTGCAGGCAGAAGTCATACGCACTTGCCAGTGGCTTGCCTTCCCAGCGGACATTGCCGCCGAGTTCCTCATACCGCCCGGCAATGGCGCCGGCACAAATGATGCGTTTGCCACCGCGGATCACTTCGCGGTCCGGGTTGGGACACAGCACCGGCAGGTCGCGGGCCTTAAGCGCATGCAAAAGGTCTTCGTATTTCGACACCGGATCATGATCCTCGTTCGGGCCGGTGATCAGAACCCAGTCGGCATCATCGACCTCGGTAACAATCTCGACATCCTGATTTTCAAACATCGACATATCGCGCACCGGCCCCACCATCAGGACCTTGCGCCCCAGCTTGGCGTACCAGGGATCAGAGCGCGCGACGAGCTGGGCATAGGCAACCTCGCCCGATGCCACCGCCGGGCCATACAGATCACGCGATATGCCCATATCTTCCATCCGGCCAACCACGACCGAGGAACGCCTGGGCGCGTTGGACAGAAGGGCGACCGGAATGCCGGCTTCCTTAAGGGCGGTCATCGCGGCGATCGAGCTTGGATAGGGTGTCACCCCGTCATGCACCACGCCCCACAGATCAAGGATCACGGCATCATATTTGCCAATCACCTCGGACAGGCCATTGATCATTTCATAGGGGGCGGTCTTGCTCATGCCGTCCGGATCCTTGTGTTACTTCTTGTTTGATTTGGCAGCAACAGCTGCCTTGGCAGAACGGGCTTCATCGACCGGAATACCCTTGCCCGAAATTTCCGGGAAGGCGGCACCAACTGCATCCGACACATTGGCAAAGCCATCCTTGCGCAGCCGCCGTGCAAGGTCTTCCTTGATCTCGGTGACAAGCTCCACACCGTGATAGACCAGCGAGGAATAAAGCTGCACCAGCGATGCACCATTGAGGATCTTCTCGTAGGCATCCTTGCCCGATGCAATCCCGCCAACCCCGATCAGGGGCACCTTGCCCTCGGTCAGACGATAGAAATCGGCCAGAACCTTGGTCGAGGGTTCCATCAAAGGCGGGCCGGAAAGACCGCCCTTTTCATCCTGATCATAGGAATTAAGCCCGACCGGCCGGTCAATCGTGGTGTTTGAAACGATCATGCCATCAAGTTTGACCTTGGTGACCACGGCCGCGATGTCGGATTTGTCTTCCTCGGTCAAATCCGGGGCGACCTTCAACAACACCGGCACGCCCTTGGCAAAGCTATTGCGCGCCTTGATGACGGCCTTCAAAAGCTTTTCAAGCGGTGCGCGGCCCTGCAAAGCGCGCAGGCCCGGCGTATTGGGCGAGGATACATTGACCACCAGATAATCGGCATAGGGGCCAAGTGCTTCGACCCCCTTGGCGTAATCATCGGCCGCGTCTTCGGAATATTTGTTCTTGCCAAGGTTGGCGCCAAGAACCCCGCGACGCGCACGTTTGCGCAGGCGTGCGGCCACCAATTCGGCCCCGTCGTTATTGAACCCCATGCGGTTGATCACCGCCCGGTCGGAATAAAGCCGGAAAAGACGGGGTTTCGGGTTGCCCGGTTGCGGCAAAGGCGTGACAGAGCCGATTTCAACAAAACCAAACCCGTGTGACAGCATCTGGTTAGGGACTTCGGCATTTTTATCAAAGCCCGCGGCAAGCCCGACCGGATTGGCAAATTTGCGCCCGAACACTTCGGTTTCCAGCATCGGGGTCGCGTCAGTCGCGTCATCCGCACGCGGCACCAGATTGTTTTTCAGCGCCCAGATCGCCAGACCATGCGCGGTCTCGGCATCAATCCAGCGGACAATCGGCAAAACCAGTGACTTATACCACCCCACGCGAGACGCTCCGTGCTTGAAAGGACATGCCCTTTTCTTACGCGGCTGGCGGGGTTAGGGCAAGGATCAATGGCATTCAGTGGCACCATGCGGCCGGTTATTTTCTTATGATCGCTCGATCAACGAACTCAGGCGCTGTACTGCATAAAAACATGCACCGATGTTTTTATCGCGTGGCCACAGATTGACAGCCGCCATTTCCGGAATATCTAGGAGCGACCAAAACAGAAATTCCGATCAAAGGATATCCAATGTCAAAACCCGACATTCTCTTCACACCTTTCAAGCTGAAAACGCTCGATCTTCCCAACCGTATCGTCATGGCCCCGATGACGCGCAACAAGGCGCCTGATGGCATTCCGGGTGCGGCTAATGCCGATTATTACAGCAAGCGCGCCGCAGGCGGTGTTGGCCTGATCCTGTCAGAAGGCACCGTGGTTGATCGCCCGGCATCGCGTAACCTTCCGCACATTCCGCTTTTCCATGGCGAAGCTGCCATGGCCGGATGGAAGGCGGTTGCCGATGCCGTGCATGCAGCCGGTGGCAAGATGGGTCCGCAGATCTGGCATACCGGATCAACCAGAACGCCGGACGCCTGGGAACCGGACGCACCGGTCGAAAGCCCGTCGGGTCTGGTCGGCCCGGATGATCCGCGCGGCAACACCATGACGGAATCTGACATTGCCGATACGATCGCCGCCTTTGCCAAGGCCGCGCTCGATGCCAAGAATGCCGGTTTTGATACCTTTGAAATTCATGGCGCGCACGGCTATCTGATTGATCAGTTCTTCTGGCCCGGCACCAATCTGCGCACCGATCGTTTTGGCGGCAAGACGATCAAGGAGCGTTCGACCTTTGCCCGCGAAGTGGTGACCGCCATGCGCGCTGCTGTTGGCCCGGACTTCCCGATCATCCTGCGTGTCAGCCAATGGAAACAGCAGGACTTTACCGCCCGCCTTGCTTATACGCCTGATGAAATGACCGATTGGCTCGGCCCGCTGGTTGAGGCCGGGGTGGATATCATCCACGCATCGCAACGTCGTTTCTGGGAACCGGAATTCCCCGAGATTGATGGCGAAAAGGGCCTGAACTTTGCCGGTTGGGCGAAGAAACTGACCGGTGCGCCGACAATTTCGGTCGGCTCTGTCGGCCTGTCATCCGACTTTATCGGTGCGTTCTCTGGCGAAGCATCGGAAAAGGCCAGCCTTGATGAGCTGATCAATCGCATGGAAAAGGGCGAGTTTGACCTGATCGCGGTTGGCCGCGCGCTTCTGAGCGACGCCCAGTGGGCCAACAAGGTCAAAAGCGGCGCCTATGATCAGTTGGAAGACTTCAACGCCTCTGCCCTGGCAGAACTCGCCTAAGTTAACGCCGATCACAAACACAAGAAAACAGCCCGCCGAACCATCGGCGGGCTGTTTGCATATCGGGCCGCTTCATCAGCTAAATGCCTCAGACGATCTGAAACATCAAAATCACGGTGCCCAGCGTCATGGCAATGGCGGCGAGCATCAAAAGCCCGTCACTGACCAAAATCGCCAAGCCAAAGGCAGCAATGGCGCTCATTGGCGCAATAGCGGCAAAGGGGACAAGTTCAAACATCGGCATACCAAGCGACAAGACCAGGCACATCAGCGCCGCGATCCGCACGGCAACCCCGCTGATCAGGCTTTCAAACCGCCCACCAAACCAGCGATCCATCCGCTTGGCGACCGGATCGATCTTTTCCAGCCCGGCACGAACCTTGTCACCCCCAATTTCCCGCGCTGCCAAGACGTCGGGCAGCCATAAGTGCCTGCGTCCGATGATGATTTGCAGGGAAAACACGGCAACGAGTGCGGCCAGAAAGGTCGGCGCAAAGGGAATACCGCCAATCGGCGACACACCAATCAGGGCCGGCACCAAAAGAAACGGCCCCTGACTGCGTTGTCCAAGCTCGGCCACGATATCGCCGACCGAAACATGGCGGTCGCCTTCTGCGCGCTTGCCAATCCGCGCAACGATATCCTCGACCTTTGCATTCTTCGGCGCCGTCATGGCCGGGCCTTTCGGCTATGGATCTGAATGGTATGCATGAAACCACAACGCCTGACGGGCGCGCTTGTTTCCGACCAATTTGCGTCAGAACAATGCAGACAGGTCGCACCTGTGCTGAGATCGCCCCATGACACAGCTTGATCTCGATAAACTGAAGAAAACCCTTGCCGCGCGAAGCCCCGGCCCGTTTCATTTCCATGAAATCTATGGGCAGGGCTGGGACACGCTTTATATCGGCGACAAGGTCAAACTCGGCCATTCATTCTTGAATGCGGTGCGCGCCGGGAAGCTCCCCGGCGTGGTTGATACCGGCACCAAGAAGGGCGGCGGGCGATTATATCTTTGGAAACCGCACGGGATTTAAATCCGGCGCGTTGAGGCGGGGCTGGCGCAGATTAGCGCAGATCTTCAGGAAGGATATGAACACCGTTTTCATCAAGGCGAATTTCATCGACCTTGGTCACGTGCTCCACGGACAGAACATCATACAAATGCGGGAACAGGGTGCCACCACGGGCCGGTTCCCATTTGATTTTCGCGGCAATCGGCGCGACCGGCACCCGCAACAATTTCAAATGATCGCGCCCGGCATAATGCAGCGCAAGCGTTGCGGCCAGCGTATCCTGGGTCGAGAAATGGATAAAGCCATCGGCAATATCGTGCGGCGCACCGTCATATTGTCCGGCACTGAGCGCTTCCGCCCATTCATCCGAACCCAATACGCGATAGATCATGTCATCAGTTGTATTTGTCATGGCGGGAATTTAGGCAGACACAACCCAAACGGCAAGCCTATTTCATCTGATCCTTCAGCCAGCCCAAAAGCTTCGCATACCGTTCCGTCTTGGCAAATTCCGGACTGCAAACCAACCAATAGGCAGATTTCATGGGAACCGCCGGACCAACCGCCTCAAGGAACCCTTGCGCGATATCGCCTTCGATCAGAAGCGTTCGGCCAAGCCCGATGCCCATGCCATTGATTGCGGCCTGCAACACCAGATCAGCACGATCAAAGGCCAATGCCCTGAAATCCGCATCAAGGTTGACCCCGGCCTTCGCACAATAATAGCCCCAACTGAAATCGGTGCCATCACGCTCCCCCACGGCATCCTTGAGCAAGGTGACATCAGGATCGCCAAGAACATCTTCAAGCCCCCTTCCCCCGGCGACATAGCCCGGACGGGCGACCGGCACGATCGCGGCCTTTTTAAGCAAGCTGGAATGCAAACCGGGATACGGCCCAACGCCAAAGCGGATGGCGGCATCCATCGTGCCAGTGCTGAAATCCACCGGCCGGTCATTGACATCCAAGGCAATCTCAAGCCCGGCTTCTTGGGCGCTTGCCAGATTGGGCAACACCCATTTCATCGCAAGTGCGGATGCCACCGACAGGCACACCGTGCCGCTCGTTCTGAATTTCTCCAGCCGGTCAAACGCCCCATCCCAGACACCCACCGTTTCAAGCGCGGCCGCACACAGCACCCGGCCATATTCGGTTGGCGTGATCTGGCGCGTGGTGCGCTCAAACAGCGCAAAGCCAAGCGCCTCTTCAAGCTGTGTAATGCGGTGACTGACCGCCGATTGATGCACACCCAGCTTTTCGGCCGCCTTGCTGAAACTGTGTTCACGCGCAATCGCGGCCAACACCGGGGCCAGGGGGCTCACCCGCGCAATCAGATCCGACCGCGACATTTCATGAGATTTCTTCATCTATATATGAGTCCAGAATCCCTGTGAGATTTATTAAAACAGCTTCAACAGAGATTTTAGCAGGAATATAGTCATGAGTACATCTCAACAAAACACCCACACCGTCCCGGTGCAGATCGTCAATGCCTTTGTCAAAAACGGAACGGGCGGCAACCCGGCCGGTGTCGTGCTCGATGCCGATCAATACAGCGACGCGCAAAAGCTGTTGATCGCCCAAAAAGTCGGGCTTTCCGAAACTGCCTTTGTCTCGAAATCCGAGACCTGCGGCGTCAAGCTTGATTTCTTTACCCCGACCAAACGCATCGCCCATTGCGGCCATGCGACCATCGCAACCTTTTCCTACCTCGCCGCACTGGAACGCTTTGGCGATGGCGAGACGTCGAAGGAAACCGTCGATGGCCCGCGCAAGATCATCCTTGATCACGGCATGGCCTATATGGAGCAGCTGGCCCCGACCTACAACCCGGCCACCAACTGGACGGATCACGGTGTCACACTGTGTGATGTGCTGAAATCGCTTGCGATCACGTCTGATGATCTTGATGACCGCGCCCGCCCGGTGCTGGTCAATACCGGCAATAACTTCATCGTCGTTACCGTGAAAGATCAGGCGACGCTCGCCAACATCACGCCAGATCAGGACGCCATCAACGCGATTAGCGAGAAACTGGACCTGATCGGCTATTACATCTTCACCACTGAAACCAATGATGCGGGCATTGACGCCACCACCCGCATGTTCGCCCCGCGCTATGGCATCGAGGAAGAAGCCGCCACCGGCATGGCCGCCGGCCCGCTGGCCTGCGTGCTCCACGACCTGCTGGACATGAAAAAGGACACCTTCCTGATCGCCCAGGGCGAATTCATGACTGAGCCGTCCCCCAGCCAGATCAAGGTTACGCTGGAGCTCAAAGACAGCCGCATCACCGGCCTTCTCGCAGGTGGTCAGGGCAAGGTGATGAAGAACCTTGAGATTGCGCTGTAAGCACGGAGTGGTGTCAGGACCAGAGTTTGGCGCTTCTGTAAATTCGCAGGAGCGCCATATTTTACCCATAAGTAAAATCTTGCTAAAAATCGGACCACAATCACCGAATTTTACTTACAGGTAAACTTCACTTTACATTTACAGCAAAACCCCCTAAATTTACCCATAGGTAAACTTGGAGGATGCCGTGCACATCACCCGCATGGACCAGCTTGGCCCGGAAATCCGCAAGGCCCGCAAGGCGCTTGGCCTGTCGCAGACCGATCTGGCGCTTGCCACGGGCTTGAGCGTCAAGTTCCTCAGCCAACTTGAAACCGGCAAGGCCGACAATCCAGGCTTTGCCAATATTCTGGATATCACCCGTGCCCTTGGCGGCCAGGTGATGCTGGACTGGTCGGATATGGCATCCGAACCCGATCCCGACCAAACGGACGGAGACCGGGCATGACCAAAACCCTTCTGGTCCTTGCCAATGGCCGCGATCGGGTTGGCGTTTTGCGCGCCGATGCACGCGGCTATATGTCATTTGAATATGACCCGGAATGGCTTGCAAGCCCTGCGGCCTATCCGGTTTCGCAAAGCATTCCGCTTCGGGACGGTGCGTTTGACCATCAGGCCATTGAACCATTCTTTGACGGGCTTTTACCCGATAAAAAGGATGTCCGCCGCCAGATCGCAGCATTGTTTGATGTCGCCCCGACGGACGAGTTTGGCATTCTGGAACATATCGGGCGCGATTGCGCCGGGGCCTTGATGCTGATCCATCCCGATCAGGCAAAAAGCCCACAGCAATCCGATGCCCGTCTTTCGGCGATCTCGACCGATGATCTTGCCAACCGCATTGCCGAGCTGCCCCAAAGACCGCTTTTCATCGAAGAGGATGAAGTTGTCCTGTCGCTGGCCGGGGTGAATGACAAGGCCGCGGTTTATATCGATCCAGCCACACAGGAAATCTCCCTGCCGTTTGGCGGCTATCCAAGTACCCATATCCTTAAAGTTGATATTGAACGCCTGCCGGACTCTACCCGGACCGAGCATTTCTGCATGAAGCTTGCGCGCAAGATCGGCCTTGATGCCGCGCACACCAAAATCCGCCTGTTTAACGATCGCCCTGTCCTGTTCGTCACCCGCTTTGATCGCGCCTATGCCCAGACATCAAACGGCGTCCGCGTTACCCGCCTGCATCAGGAAGATTTCTGTCAGGCACTTGGGGCGAACCCGGATGTCAAATATGAACGTCAGGGCGGGCCGGACCTTGCCGCGATGTTTGCACTCACCAAACAGGCATCCACCATCCCGGCGCGCGATATCCCCAAGCTGCTTGGGTTTGTGATTTTCAATTTCCTGATCGGCAACCCGGATGCGCACGCCAAGAACTATTCCCTGATCTATCGGCAACGCCCGACAAATGCCAATGCGACAAATGTCCACACCGCGGTCAGTCCGCTCTATGACGTCAACAATGGTGCGGCGTTTCGCGATTGCCTCAAAAGCCAGCGCCCCCGCCTCGCCCAATCCATTGGCGGCTGCTTTGACCCGACCGAACTGGACTGGTCACATTGGGCATCCCAGGCCCGCATGATCGGCAGCTCCCCCACCGCACTTCGCAAAACCCTTCTCACCATGGCCACCAAACTGCAAGACGCCATCAACCCCTTGCGTGATGAACTGCGCGACACGGATGCCGATAGCCCAAGGCTTGATCTGATCGTTGACGATGTCGTCAAACGGTGTGACGCTTGGCTAAAAAAAAATATTTGAAAATATGATAGAAATATTGACGTTGAGCAAAACTTCAAAACGAACTCAACATTCAAAATATTATATATGCATA
>NZ_JBZCIA010000012.1:0-140099 GCF_059052855.1 Thalassospira sp. CA1 | reverse complement strand
CTATTTGTTTTTATTTACTAAAATCAACTACAGAACATCTGCATCTTTTAAATTAGAAAACTCAAAAAATCTATACTGAGGAATAAGCACCCAAGACCAAAACTGATGTTTTTGACATTTTACAGGATAATTTTCCCCAAACCTGCTTTTCCATCCACAAAGTTATCCACAGGCCATGACGGTTTATGGGTTTCCTGCAATCACGGCCGTCCGGGAACCTTTGGTTTTGTGACAAAAAATGCTGGTGGTCAGTCGACTGCATTGCTAAGCAGGTGCAAAGGGAAATTCAGGAAAGCACGCATGAGCACCGACACATTGTTATCTGGTCCGGCCAAACCGGCTGCCTCGGGCACCACCAAAAGCGTTGTCATCTTTCTGCATGGCTATGGCGCGGATGGAAATGACCTGATCGGTTTGGCGCCGCATCTGGCACGCGCCCTGCCCGACACCACCTTTTATTCACCAAACGCGCCCTTCCCGTGCGAAATGTCGCCGTTCGGACGCCAGTGGTTCAGTCTGGCCGAATATGATCCCGAATTCCTGCGTCGTGCGCCGGAAACCATGTCTGGCGCCCTTGCTGCCATGGCCGAAGGTGCACGTAAAAGTGCTGCCTATGTCGATGACTTCATCGATCACGTCATGGAAACCCACGGTGTGTCTGCGGACAAGGTCGCACTGGTCGGCTTTTCGCAAGGAACGATGATGTCCCTGCAAACCGCCCCCCGACGTGATAATGAAATTGCCGGCGTTGTCGGCTTTTCCGGTGCATTGCTTGGCGAACAGACTTTTGGTGCTGAAATCAGGTCCCGTCCGCCGATGGTGCTGGTCCATGGTACCGCCGATCCGGTCGTACCCATTGAGGCATCGCGTCTCGCCAAGGAAACGCTTGCTGCCAATGGCATTGAAGTCAGCCTTCATGAACGGCCCGGCCTGCAACATGGCATTGACGAAGAAGGCCTTCGCATTGCCGCAGGATTTTTGACAAAGGTGCTTGCCTGATCCCACGGGTTTGATCCGTCGCAAGACATTTGAAAAGGACATCTGCAATGATCGCAGATGTCCTTTTTTGATTCCTGACCGAACCCTGTGCGACACCACTTGTCTGCGCCTGCATGGACCCGTGTTGTCGCGCTGCAACAGGCACAACTTTTGATTAGTGAATTTCCTCAACAGGGCTAAATATTACTATACTTTTCGACAGGTAACTGTTTTAAAATATACGCGCATCAAGGGGTAAGGAAAGGGTGCCATCCCCCTGACATCGCTGCTGAAATGGCAACATACACGGGTACAGATCACATGTTACAAAACATCAAGATCAGCAAGAAGGTCGCGAGCCTGACCTTGCTGTCACTGGTTGCACTGCTTGTAATCTCGGCGCTGGAACTTTTTGCATTGCGGGAGGCCCTGCTCGAGGACCGCAAGGACAAAGTTAAAGCCACAACCACAATGCTTGTGACGGCCGCACAGTCCTATCAGGACCTGGTCGATAGCGGCGACCTTAGTCAGGAAGAAGCCGTAACAGAATTTTACCGGGTTGCTGCGGCATCCAAGTTCGACGATGGCACGGGTTATTTCTTTGCCTATGACAGCAAGGGCGTCAACATGATGCATGCCGCCAACCCCGCCCTTGTCGGCAAAGACCTTAGCAAACTTCAGGACCCGAGTGGCTCCTTCATCATTCAGAACATGCTCGACGTCGCCAAGGCACCGGCGGGTGGGTACTTCACCTATCTGTGGCCAAAGCCCGGCCACCCCGAAGAAGACCTTTTCGAAAAACAGTCCTTTGCTGCAACACTGCCCTGGGGCGACGTCATCGGTACCGGCATCTATATTGATGATGTCGATGCAGCTTTCTGGGAACAGGCTATTTTCGTTCTGGTCGTCATCGCGATTGTCATTGCGATCATGCTGGCTGTTTCCTTTGCAATTGGCCGCAACATCACGGTCGGACTAAGCAAACTTTCAAGCCGCATGACCGAAATCGCCAGTGGCAAACTTGAAGGCGAAATCGAAGGTCAGGACCGTGGTGACGAAGTTGGTGACATGGCCCGCACCGTGGTCGCCTTCCGCCAGCAGGCGCTTGAAAACCAGAAACTGCAAACCCGCCAGCAAGAGCTTGAGGCACAGGCCGACAAGCAACGCCGTCAGGACATCACCGATATGGCCGACAGCCTTGAATCGCGTGTCAAAGGCTTGATCCGTTCGATCTCGGGCTCGATCACCGAGATGAAAAAAGCCACATCCTCGATGGAAGAAGCCAGCAACACCAACAGCTCTCTCTCTGCGGCTGTGGCATCTGCAACAACCCAGACCTCGACCAACGTTCAGACTGTGTCTGCCGCGACCGAGGAACTGACCGCATCTTCCGATGAAATCGCCCAGCAGATTTCCCATTCCGCGGAAATCGCCAATCAGGCCAACGAACAGGCCACCCGCACCAACCAGACCGTTACCGGTTTGGCGGATGCGGCCCAGAAGATTGGCGATGTTGCCAAGCTGATCGGGGATATTGCCGAACAGACCAACCTGCTGGCCCTTAACGCCACCATCGAGGCGGCACGTGCCGGTGATGCTGGCAAAGGCTTTGCCGTGGTCGCAAGCGAGGTCAAAAACCTTGCCAACCAGACCGCCAAGGCGACCGAGGAAATCAACCAGCAGATCCTCTCTGTTCAGAATGAAACCGGCGAAGCGGTTGAGGCGATCCGTCTGATTTCCGAAACCATCGCGCAGGTCGCCGATAGCTCAACCGCGATTGCAGCCGCTGTCGAAGAACAGCATGCCGCGATTGGCGAGATTTCGCGTAATGTTCAGCAGGCTGCTGATGGCACCAGCGAAGTCTCCCAGCGGATCGAGACCGTCAATGAAAATGCCGGTCGCGTATCGTCTGGCACCAGCCAGTTGGCCCAGTCGGCCGAAAAACTGGTCGACGAAGCAAAATCGCTTGATGAGGCGGTTGAACACTTCCTTGCCGATCTGCGCAAACGCGCAACCGACTGATCCGCATCAACACGCAAACCATCCGAAAGGCTAGGGCAGAAATGCCCTGGCCTTTTTTGATGGCTCCGAAACTTAGAAATGACATTCAGTCAATATCTTAAACCGATACTGCAAGCCCATCGGTAAGTGCTACTTCGACGTTTGACTATACATAAACCTACACTTTAGGCTAATCTCTCTTGCATATGATCTGAAACTACACCAATATATTCGTATATTTTGATCAACAAGCCCTCGTCTGGCGGAGAAACCATATGCTTGGCAATCTAAAGATTGGTTACAAAATCGTCATCTTGTCTGTCATCGCGCTCATGGGCGTCATCGTCGTTGGCGGGCTTCAGCTCTCCACCCTGCGCGATGCACTCCTTGAAGACCGCAAGGACAAGATCCGGTCCACCACCAACTACATCACTTCAATCGCGCAGTCCTATCAGGACAAGGTTGATGCTGGTCTTCTCAGTCAGGAAGACGCGATCAGCCAATTCTACGAGTTGGCCGGTGCTGGCAAATATGACGGCAAGATCGGATATTTCTTTGTCTTTGCGACCAACGGCATAACCGAAATGCACGGTGCCAATCCAGCGCTTGTCGGCAAAAGCCTGAATGACGCGCAGGATTCCCAAGGCAATTATTTCATCCGCAATCTGATCGCGTCCGGTAACAAGGCCGGCGGTGGTTTCTCGTCCTATCACTGGCCCAAACCCGGTGAAGATGAAAAACTGACCTTCGAAAAGCTGTCCTTTGCCGAACCCCTGCCATGGGGCTCAATCATCGGCACGGGCATCTATATTGATGACGTCGATGCGGCTTTCCGTGAACAGGCAACATTTGTTGTCATCATTGGCGGTGTCATTCTGTTGATCCTGACCCTGGCCGGACTGGCCATTGGTCGCGATATCACCGGCGGACTTAAAACCCTTTCCGCCCGGATGCGGATTATCTCGTCAGGTGATCTCGAAGGCGAAATCGAAGGCCAGGGCCGCGCAGACGAAGTCGGCGACATGGCGCGCACCGTGGTCTCTTTCCGCGAACAAGCGCTTGAAAACCGTAAGCTTCAGGAAAATCAGCGTGCGCTTGAAGAACAAGCCGAAGAAAATCAGCGTAAGGCCGTGATGGAAATGGCCGATTCTCTTGACGTCAAGGTCAAGGGCCTGATCAGTTCGATCTCCAGATCGATCAAGGACATGCAATCGGCCACCGATGAAATGCGCAGCGCGACCAACATGAACAGCGAACTGTCGGCTGCTGTTGCCTCGGCAACCACCCAGACATCAAGCAACGTCCAAACAGTCTCCGCAGCGACTGAGGAACTGTCCGCGTCCTCCGATGAAATCGCCCAGCAAATTGCAACCTCGGCAAATATCGCCAATCAGGCCAATGAACAGGCGACCCGCACCAACCAGACCGTCACCGGCCTGTCCGAGGCCGCCCAGCGGATCGGCGACGTCGCAAGTCTGATTGGTGACATTGCCGAACAAACCAACCTGCTGGCCCTGAACGCCACCATCGAGGCCGCCCGTGCGGGTGATGCTGGCAAAGGCTTTGCCGTTGTGGCAAGCGAGGTCAAAAACCTTGCCAACCAGACCGCCAAGGCGACCGAGGAAATCAACCAGCAGATCCTGGCCGTTCAGAACGAAACCACCGAGGCGGTTGATGCCATCCGTCTGATTTCCGAAACCATCGCCCAGGTCGCTGACAGCTCAACCGCGATTGCGGCTGCGGTCGAAGAACAGCACGCCGCCATCGGCGAGATTTCACGCAGCGTTCAGCAGGCAGCTGACGGCACGCGCGAAGTATCCGAACGCATCGAGACGGTTAACAGCAACGCTGGCAAGGTATCTTCCGGTACCAACCAGCTTGCCAGTACGGCCGAAAAACTGGTCTCCGAGGCAGTCGCCCTTGATGACGCTGTTGAGGCCTTCCTTGATAACTTGCGCAAAAGCGCAACCAAATAAACGCACACACCAAGTAATTCAGGACACGTGCAAAAAAGCCGCCCCGGAGCATCTCCGGGGCGGCTTTCTTTTCGGATGGTCAAGCGTGTGCCGAGTTACGGACGCATGGCCTCGATCTCGATTTTGATGGTCACAGCGTCACCAACCTGTGACGTGTCCTGCCATTGGCCCTGCCCGACACCAAAGTCCGTGCGGTTAATCGTCACCGTCCCTTCGGCTTCGGCCTTGTTGCCTTCGATCTCAAGATCAAACGGCAAGATCACTTCGCGAGTGACATCACGGATCGTCAGATCAGCAACCGCTTCGTACTTGCCCGGCGCAACTTCGCTAAAGGACTTGGTGGCGAACTTCGCGGTCGGCCATTGTGCCACATCAAACCAGTCTGGCGAGACGATCTGACTGTCACGGTCGCCATTGCTGGTATTGACCGATGCAATATCAATCAGAACCTCGACCGAGGATCCGGCAAGGTCATCGGATGAAAAAACGATATCGGCTTCAAAGGATTCGAACTTGCCTTCAAACTCTGCACCAAGCTGGGTGCCGGTAAATTCAATTTCGCTTTCGTTGGCGTCCACCACCCATTGGTCGGCGGCCAGTGCAGCCCCGGAAAAACCGGCGATGGTCGTGGCAATTGCCAATGCAGGCAGCATTTTGCGTTTCATCTGAAACATGTCAGTTTTCCTCGAGTTTGCCGGGCAACATACGCCGCAATGTCGCGTCGCGATCCCAAAAATGATGTTTGAGTGCCGCTAGAAAATGAACACCGACCAGTCCGGCAACCGCCCATGACAACAACCAGTGCACCGTCCGCAAGGTTTCGAACAGTTCCTGATTGGGCGACACAAGATTGGGCAAGGTAAACAGGCCAAAGACGCTGACAGGGAAGTTCGCGGCCGACGACATGGTCCAACCGGTCAACGGCATGGCAAACATCAACAAATACAATCCCAGATGCCCGGCCTTTGCCGCCAGACGTTCGATTTGAAATTTGCCAAGCTCATGCGGGCTCGGTTCACTCAACCGCCAGATAACGCGAACGATCACCAACGCCAGGACCGTTATGCCAAGTGACTTGTGGCGCGATATCCATTCCAGCTTTTCCATACCCAGTGGCAGGAAATCCATGTACCAGCCAATCGAGAAAACGCTGATGACAAGAAGCGCCATCACCCAGTGAAAGGTCTTGGTCACCGCACCAAAGGCGTGCTTCGTACTGCGAATTGTCATAACCGGCTTTCCTTGCTGCCTGCCCTTGTCTTGCCCGGGTCTGAAATGTGATGTGCGCCGCAGCAAATTTGCCACAGCGCACACCCGAAATCCAATAAAGCCGGATTACTTCTGCTTCAGGAATTCCGAAGAAATCTGAAGCGTTACTTCGTCACCGACGCCCGGCACGAGGAAGTCCATGCCGTAATCCGTACGGGTCACAACACCGTCTGCCGAGAAACCGACAACTTCGTCACCGGTCATCGGATGGGTGCCTTCACCGCTAAGGGTAACGTCAAGAACCAGCGGCTTGGTTTCGCCAAGAAGGGTCAGGTCGCCGGTGACGGTTGCCGCATTGTCACCAACCAGCTCAACAGAGGTGCTGGTAAAGGTCGCGGTCGGGAATTCTTCGACATTGAAGAAATCGGCGGTTTTCATATGGTTATCAAGCGCCTCGACACCACTGTCGATCTGGTTGAGATCAATCGTGATGGTGGCAGATGATGCCGACGGATTTTCGCGATCAAGGGTCAGTTCGCCGGTAACACCGCCAAAACGGCCCTGATAATCGGAGAAACCAAGGTGGTTCACGATGAACAGAACACTGGTGTGGGTCGGATCCAGTTTATAGGTGTCGGCCGCCTGGGCCGAGAAAGCCGCACCGGAAAGACCGGCAACGACTGCCAGCGTTGCGCCAGCTTTTTTAATCGCGTTAAACATTTTAAATTCCCTCATTTTCACAAGGTGCAAAGGCTCATTGCACCGCAATAAATCGTGAAGTGAGGATGACAGGCCTACCCGGCGCTCTCAAGCCAACGAAACCGCAACACATATTTTCGGTTTTGGAAACAATGACAAAAACATTCGCCATATTCTTGACAATATAGCCCCAATCTCACCGAAACGGCTGGCCGCGATACCGTTGGTTTTTCGCCAATCCTGCAAAATCATGCAGCCGCACCACGAAAAAAAGCTGACCACATTTGCGGTCAGCTTGTTGCCAATCTGGATATGATCGGATTTATGGCTGCTCCGGGGCGGCCTGGCCTTGCGGGGCGGATTCGCCGCCGCTGGCATCGCCCTCGGCCGGATCAAGACATTCTTTCAGCCACACATCATAGACCGGATGTTCAAGAGCCGACAAACCGGGACTTGATGCGAACATCCAACCGGAAAACAGGTCTTTGCGGGGTGTGTTGCCATCTTCGCGAATGTCGGCAATATCAAGGAAAGTCGCACTTTCCGGCAGTTCTTCCGGGGGTGTTCGATAACATGCATCCACCCGGATTTCGAGTGTCCCGAAACGCGCAACCTGCCCTACTGGCACTTCAAAGGTCGAAATGCGGGCGGTAATTTTATCCAGTCCCTGCAACTGGGCAACCGGGGCCGGGCGATAATCAAGCGCCGAAGACGCCGTTCCGATCATTGCACATGTCGAACAAATCGCGGCAATCGCAAAGGATCGTTTCATTGTGGTCTTCAGTCCTGTTCGTCGCTTTTGTTATAGGGATTATGCAGTTCGGCAACCAGATCGCGCATCACATTACGGAACTGTTCTTCGTCACAGCCCATCAGAAGCGCATCTTCAAGCGCGTCCTGCATGATCTCGCGCAGTTCGCCGAAATTGTCATTGAGAACCTTGATCTTTTCCACGCATGAAAGCGGCGAGCCATCGCTGGCCTGCCAGGTGGGAAAGTGATCAACATTTCCGGTCTTTTTCATCAACCGCTCCGACATTTGGGGCAAGACAGGTCTCTTACGAATTTGACCGACGCCTTGCTGCGTTCTCTGCGTCGCACCTTGCTGTGCAATCCCGGCAAAATCATGGCCGCTTGTCGCGGGCCTCTGATCAATCAATTATCGCTGTTGGTCGAAGAATAGATAACCTGACCAATAAGATCTTCAAGGTTTACCGACCCTTGGGTGAATTCAATTTCGCCACCGGCCTCGATCATGTCGATATCCCCGCCCGGCTCAAGCGAAACAAATTTGCCACCCAGCAACCCGTCAGATGCAATCTTTGCCGAACTGTCCATCGGCAATGCCAGATCGGACCGCACCGACATCTTGACGACCGCCATATATGTATCGGGATCAAGTTCCTGGGCGGTCACCGTTCCGACGGTTACACCTGAAACACGAACGTCATTGCCAACAACAAGACCATCTATGCGATTGAAGCTGGCCATGATTTCATAGCCTTCCACCGTACTGATCCCGGCGCGTGAATAGGAATAGGCCGCAAATCCGACCGCAACAGCGATCACGGCAGCACCGGCAATGGTTTCAATCAGTCTGTTGCTCATCGACCTTATCCGTTCTGTATCTCTTTGAGACGTATATTGTATTGCCCCGCCTCGAAAAACAACCACCCAAAAGACAACCGCCGCAAACGGGCCATCGGGAAACAGAATTCAGGCAAAACATATCGAAAACACAAACGGGCGCGAGTTGCCCCGCGCCCGCCTGTTAATCGGTATTCTTTCGGATCAATCAGCCTTCCGGCGACCAAGCCTGATAGTCACCGGTCGCCGGTGCACGCTTGCCGCCACTATATTCATGGCCCTTCGGACGATAGGCATGCTTGGTGCCCGTCAGGTTCGGCTGGTGTTCTTTCTGCCAGTCATAACGGTCTTCGGCCTTTTCAGACAGCGGCGCATCAAGGGTGTAATGCAGCCAGGCATGCCATTCAGCCGGGACCTTGGATCCCTCGACGACACCTTTATAAACAACCCAACGCTTGGTGCGACGACCCTTTGCCTGAGTCTTTTCGGTGTAATAGGTATTGCCGAAACGGTCTTCGCCAACGCGCTTGCCAAACAGCGCAGTATAAATACGGGTGCCGACGGTGGCCATGTTGGGTCTCTCTCCAGATCTGGTTTGTCCGCCTGCTTTACGCGATGGCGGCAAAAGGCAGTACAGCGTGTTTGGTGATACAACCTGTCAATCAAGTGACTTATATGTCGTGATGTTCGTGGAAAGTCAATGTTTCAGGGCCCCCGGCCTCAACAATCCCAAGACAATTTATATCTGTTGGCAAACCGCCTCCTCACCCTGCCCCGCGCACGAATAAATCAGCGTCGGCCTTTGATGGAAATTTCCGTCTGAAAACAACCCACAACTGCTTGTAGGGCGACGACTCTTTGATCCATCTACATCTGGGGGCTTTGTCCACCTCCTTATCCACAATGCGCCCCATATATGTAGTAGGCCGGAAGGCTTGCTCCCCCTGCCTTTTCACACAGATCCGAAACAAGACTTTCATATAAATATCAAACTGTTATCATTGGTTTCCATGCTACGAAAAACCACGCGGTGCCTAATTTTCAGCTTGGCACTGGAAATGGAATGAAAACGGCGTTAGCTTGATCAAACGTTGGGTGGGTTTAACGCGTTCCCACACAATATGTAGTCCGAGTCTTAGGACCGACACACAATCGCGCTGCGAAACAAATCGCAGTTTTCCGGGCCTCCCGGACCGATTCAGAGATTGTTAACGAGAATCCCACCAGCATCGAATCAACAAGACAGCAATCAACCCACTACATGTTGTGGTAAAAATTACTGTCAACCACAAAGATTAGTGGACTGTGGCGAAATTTTGCCATTATAGTCTTTCCCACGGACCGGATGGTTCCAAGGGGGGACCAAACCACCGAATACCCATACCTGCGGGCTCTGGAAATGCTGGAAAATATCGGCATCAGGGGCAGCGCAAGAGCATTGAGCAAACTATATAAAGTCAGGCGATGTTGGCGCATCACCAGATAGCGCCCTGTTACGTCTGATCAGAACCGGAGCAGACCATGCGGATTACCAGAAAATTCACTCAGGAAGGTGTCAGCCCTTACGCCGACATCGAATTTCGTAAGTTGTCATCTGTCATCAAAAACCCGGATGGTTCCGTTGTTTTTGAGATGAATGACATCGACATGCCCGCCTCCTGGTCACAGGTCGCGAGTGACGTTCTGGCACAGAAATATTTCCGCAAGGCCGGTGTTCCGGTTGCCCTTAAACCGGTCAAGGAAAAGGACGTCCCGTCCTGGCTGTGGCGTAAGACCGCTGACACCGCCAAGCTTGACAAAATGCCGGCTGAAAAACGCTACATCAGCGAAACCAGCTCGACCCAGGTCTTTGACCGCCTGGCAGGCACCTGGACCTATTGGGGCTGGAAAGGCGGCTATTTTGACGCCGAATCCGATGCGCAGGCTTTCTTTGATGAAATGCGCTATCAGCTCTCCCACCAGATGGGTGCGCCGAACTCGCCGCAGTGGTTCAACACTGGTCTGCACTGGGCGTACGGCATTGATGGCCCGGCACAGGGTCACTCCTATGTTGATTTCAAAACCGGCGAACTGACCAAATCGGCAAGCTCGTATGAGCATCCGCAGCCGCATGCCTGCTTCATTCAGTCCGTTGCCGATGATCTCGTCAACGAAGGCGGCATCATGGACCTGTGGTCACGTGAAGCCCGTCTGTTCAAATTCGGCTCCGGTACCGGTTCTAATTTCTCCAACGTACGTGGTGGCGGCGAAAGCTTGTCTGGCGGCGGTCGTTCTTCCGGCCTGATGAGCTTCCTGAAAATCGGTGACCGTGCTGCTGGCGCCATTAAATCGGGTGGCACCACCCGTCGTGCTGCCAAAATGGTTGTCGTTGATATCGACCACCCGGACATCGAAGAATATATTGATTGGAAAGTCGTCGAAGAGCAGAAAGTTGCTGCCCTCGTCGCCGGTTCCAAACTGGCTGAAAAGCACCTGACAGCTGTTCTTGCTGCTTGCACCAACTGGGACGGTGCTGCTGACTCCGATGATCGCTTTGTACCGCGCGCCAACCCGCAGCTCAAAGAAGCTGTCTTGGCTGCCCGCGCTGTGATGATCCCGGATTCCTATATCAACAAGATCATCGAATTCGCCCGTCAGGGCTTCACCGAAATCAGCTTCAAGACCTATGACACTGATTGGGACTCCGAGGCATACCTGACCGTTTCGGGTCAGAACTCGAACAACTCTGTTCGTGTGTCGAACGACTTCCTTCAGGCTGTTCTTGATAACGGTGACTGGGAACTGATCCGCCGTACCGATGGCAAAGTTGCCAAAACCATCTCTGCCCGCGATTTGTGGGACAAAGTTGGTGAAGCTGCCTGGGCATGTGCAGATCCGGGCATCCAGTACGACACCACGATCAACGAATGGCACACCTGCCCGAACTCGGGTCGCATCAATGCGTCCAACCCGTGCTCGGAATATATGTTCCTTGACGATACCGCATGTAACCTCGCATCGCTGAACCTGATGAACTTCCGTTCTGATGACGGTGGCGTGGATATCGAGGCTTACGAACATGCTGTCCGTCTGTGGACGGTTGTTCTTGAAATCTCGGTTCTGATGGCGCAGTTCCCGTCTGACCGTATAGCGGAACTCTCCTATCGTTACCGTACCCTTGGTCTTGGCTATGCCAACATTGGCGGCCTTTTGATGAGCATGGGCATCCCGTATGACAGTGACGAAGGCCGTGCGATTGGCGCATCCCTCACCGCGATCATGTGTGGTGTTTCCTATGCAACCTCGGCTGAAATGGCCAGCGAACAGGGTGCGTTCCCGGGTTATGCCGACAACGCAGCTGAAATGCTGCGTGTCATGCGCAACCACCGCCGTGCCGCTTACGGCGAACAGGAAGGCTACGAAGGCCTGTCGATCAATCCGGTTCCGCTGGTTGCCGCTGACAGCCCCTATGCCGATCTTCCGGTTGCCGCCCGTGCGGCCTGGGACAAGGCGGTCGAGCTTGGCGAAAAGCATGGCTATCGTAACGCCCAGACCACCGTTATTGCACCGACCGGCACGATCGGTCTGGTCATGGATTGCGACACCACCGGTATCGAGCCTGACTTCGCACTCGTGAAGTTCAAAAAGCTTGCTGGCGGCGGTTACTTCAAAATCATCAACCGCACCGTTCCGGTTGCGCTTGCAACGCTCGGATATACCGAAAACCAGATCCGCGACATTGAAAAATACGCGGTTGGTCATGGCACCCTGGTTGGCTCGCCGTCCATCACTCATGATGACCTGAAAGCCAAGGGCTTTGACGACGACGCCATTGCCAAGGTTGAAGGTGCACTGAAGAACGCATTTGATGTCAAATTCGTCTTCAACAAATACACCTTTGGCGATGATTTCTGCGTCAACCAGCTCGGTCTGGATGCCAAGGCAATCAACAGCATGGACTTCGACATGCTGGCCGCCCTCGGTTTCGATAAAAAACAGATCGAACAGGCAAACACCTATGTTTGCGGTGCGATGACCCTTGAAGGTGCCCCGCATCTGCGTGACGAAGACCTCGCTGTCTTTGATTGTGCAAACCCGTGCGGCCGTATCGGCAAGCGTTACCTGTCGGCTGAAAGCCACATTCGCATGATGGCCGCGGCTCAGCCGTTCATCTCGGGTGCGATTTCCAAAACCATCAACATGCCAAGCAGCGCAAACATCCAGGATTGCAAAGATGCTTACATGCTGTCCTGGCGTCTCGGCCTCAAAGCCAACGCGCTGTACCGTGATGGTTCGAAACTCAGCCAGCCGCTGAACTCTGCCCTGGTTGAAGAAGACGATTACGCCGATCAGCCGACCGCTGCCAAGGCAGCCCAGGCGTCCGAGCAGATCGTCGAGAAAATCATCGAACGCGTCATTCGTGGCGACCGTCGCTCCCTTCCGGGCCGTCGCAAAGGCTACACCCAGAAGGCGACCGTTGGTGGGCACAAGGTTTACCTGCGCACCGGTGAATACGAAGACGGCAAGCTTGGTGAAATCTTCATCGACATGCACAAGGAAGGCGCTGCATTCCGCTCGCTGATGAACAACTTCGCAATCGCGGTGTCCATCGGCCTGCAATATGGCGTGCCGCTCGAAGAATATGTCGAAGCCTTCACCTTCACCCGCTTCGAGCCGTCCGGCATGGTTTCCGGTAACGATGCGATCAAGATGGCAACTTCCATCCTTGATTACATGTTCCGCGAACTGGCGATCTCCTATCTTGGCCGTAACGACCTCGCCCACGTTCAGCCGTCCGACATCCTGCCGGATGCGGTTGGCGAAGGTGTCAGCGAAGGTGATCTTGGTGAAGAAGCCAAGAAAACCGGCGATCAGGCGATTGAAACCATCCGCAAGGTGGCATCAAGCGGCTTCGTGCGTCGCAACCTCTATGTGGTTGATGGCGGTGTACAGACCGAAGAACGCGTCGTGGAAGTCAAATCCACCGGCACCGACGGTCATGGTCACAGCCATGAAACCACCGCAAGTGCGACCACCGCTGCACCGTCAGCACCGCAGAACAATGCGATCCTGACCACCAGCGAAGAAGTCATCGCCAAAACCGATGCCAAGATGGAACAGATCCGCGAAGCCCGCATGAAAGGCTACGAAGGTGATGGTTGCCCGGATTGCGGTAACTTCACCCTGGTGCGCAACGGCACCTGCCTGAAATGTGACTCTTGTGGCGCGACCACCGGTTGCTCCTAAGGGGTTGTCCCTTCCGAACACCTGATGTGATCAGCAAACCGGCCGGGGATTTCCCCGGCCGGTTTTGTTTTGGCCCTTTTATTGACGGAGTATCCCTATGTCCCTGCCCGTCCTCCACAACGACACCGCACTCATCGTCCTTGATGTGCAAAAGGCCATTGATGATCCGCGCTGGAATTCCAAAAACAATCCCGGCTATGCCGATGTGATTGCAAAGCTGTTGTCGGAATTTCGTGCAAGAAACCTGCCGGTCATTCACGTGCGCCACGAAGAAGCCAACCCAGCCTCAAGCTTCTATGTCGATGGCCCCGGCCAACCGTTCAAGGACGAAGCCCTGCCCATCGACGGCGAAACCGTCATTGCCAAACAGCAAAACTGTGCCTTTGTCGGCACATCACTTGAAAAACATCTGCATGACCGCGGCATCAAACGCCTGATCTTTACCGGTGTGGTTATCCATAATTCCATGGATGTCACCATCCGCATGGCCCATTGCCTTGGCTTTGAAAACTGGCTGGTTCTGGATGGCACCACGGCGATTGATGTGACAGACGCCAACGGCAAGACCTTCGCGGCACAGGACGTGTTTGATCTTTATGCCGCTGTGCTGGCCTCGGAATATTGTTCGCTGACCCAGAGTTCTGATGTGATTTCCGAATTGTCCTGATCGAACGTGCCCCGTCGGGAACAAGCATGGGGATCGTGCGTTATCTTTTCTGTTCAATATGTTGGCGGCTGCCATGCCCCCTTATACAGGGCGGCGCCAACCAAAACAGATAAAGACAGGAGCAAACATCATGTCCCTTGGCCGTATTCTGGGCGTTGTCGCCCTTGTAGTCGGTGTTGCCCTTTTGGTGACGGGCTATAACGCATCCGAAAGTGCTGTTGATCAGCTTTCGGAAACTTTCCTTGGCCGCTATACCGACGAAACGGTCTGGTATCTGATTGGCGGTATTGCCAGCGCGATCGGTGGCTTGCTGTTGCTCATCATGGGTGGCAAACGATAAGATTTCCGCCACTGTCCACTGGCAAAGTCCCGTGGGCAGTGGCAACAAGTCCCAGCCTATCCTCTCTATCCTCCTCAGACCGCCGCATTACGCCAGCGTATGCAGCCAGTGCTCATAGCGCTTATCAACACCATCACCAGCATGGTGCGCATGCGGTCGATGTCCGGCCCTGACATCCCCTGGCGTAACACCGTATTTCGCGCGGAACGCCCGGATAAAACCGGCATCGGTTTCATAACCACATTCCAGCGCAATGTCATACAGTGACCGCCGCCGTTCTGTGGGATCGCCCAGCAGTTTCAGGGCATGGCGCAGCCGCATCTCGCGCAGATAGTTTTTAACCCCGCCATGTTTTTCAAACAGCTGATACAGGCTTGATCGTGACAGGCCAAGATCATTGGCGGCCTTGTCTGCGGTCAATTCCGCCGCGAACAGATTTTGCCGAAAATATCGCCGGATCATCACACCTTTTTCGATATCACGGCGCATTGCGTCGGTGGAACGGGTCCCTCCGTCTGCGGCATTCAGGCAGGCTGACAGCATCATGATGATCGTTTTCTGCAACACCGATATTTCGTGATCGGCAAGCTCGTTGATATAGCGATTAAGAGCCAGAATTTGCTGAAACAGGATGCTGACCAGCGGGTCACGCTCTGACAGGAAACGCAGATTGTGATCATCAGGATGGGTCAGATGGTCCTCGACCAGATGCCGTGGCAAAAACAGATGCATCGACTTGAAGCCATCGCTGGTCTGGGCCTCGGTCCGCTGCGAAAGATCAAGCAGCAGCAACCCACCGGGTTGAAGAACATCTCCGCCAATGCCGATCTCGGATTTTACCCCGCCATCGGTGTAAAGCTGGATGTTGTAATGATCCATGCCGTCGGCGGCGATCATTTGCGATGTGCGTGAAAAGCTTTGTGAACAGCTTTGCGCCTCGATCATCAAAAGGTCGCGATGCCGCCATGAATTAAGGTTCGCAACAAAACCTGCCTCGCGGGTTTTGCGATCCATTTCGACACTGTAAATACAGTTGATGCTTTCTTTCCAGATCTCGAACTGTTTTGCTCTTGGCAGCTCGCCAAGCGAAAAACGCGACCTTTCAAGCAGCGCAGACTTGGGGTTTGTTTGATGCGTCATACCTTGACAGCCATATGTGGAAAACTCTTCCTGTTTTTACCCTGCGCCTATTTCTCCCGCTTTTCAATGGGCTTCTTATGCCAACGCATAGGGTAACCCTACTTTGCACCCCACCCAGAACTTCCCATTTTTGCGACGCAAGGCCACAGAAAATATGGCTTCAAGGCCCCTTTCAGTGTTTCCCTGAAACAAACAAAACCGGAAAATGGCAACAGACTGTTGACGAACAGTGACTGGTCAAGGCCAGATGCGACACGCATATTCAATTCAAATGGTTGAATAGCCCGATGAGGTATTCCAATGACTGATCCATCAGCAAACACCGACAGCACTGCACAAAGCCTGGCGCCAATGTTTATTTCCCATGGCTCGCCAATGCTGGTGGCGCGTCAAAGCACCCCGGCTTTCCATTTCTTTGTCGATGAGCTTTCGAAACTGACCGATGGCGTGCGTGCCATTGTCATGATCTCGGCCCACTGGCAGACCGAACGCCCGACGATCTCCACCGCGCAACGCCAGGAAACCATTCATGACTTCTATGGTTTCCCGCAGCCACTTTATCAGTTGCATTACGATGTGGCGGGTGACCCGGAACTGGCAGAACAAATCGCAGCACAAATCGGCAGTGAGACCGATGCCAAACGTGGCCTTGATCACGGGGCATGGATGCCGATGATCCTTGCCCGCCCGAATGCAGATATTCCGGTCTTTCAGCTTTCCATGCTCGGTCACGGTGGCCCGCGCGAACATTTCGAACTTGGCAAAAAGCTGCGCGGGTTGCGTGATCTGGGTGTTCTGGTCGTGGCAAGCGGTGCGATGACGCATAATCTGCGTGCGCTTGATCGCAACGAAGGCGCAATTGACCCGTGGGCAAAGGAATTCACCAACTGGATGGTGGAAAAGATCAAGGCACGCGATATCAACGCCCTGCTTGATTACAGAAGTCTTGCCCCCCACGCCGCCATGGCCCATCCGGACGACGATCATCTGATGCCCTTCTATGTTGCGCTGGGTGCTGCATCAGATGATTTCGAACCCGATCTTCTCCATGACAGTTACGAGTTCGGCAACCTTGCCATGACCGCCCTTCGTTTTTATGACCAGGGCGATGTCAAAAGCGCAGCCTGATCACGCTTTTTCGCAAAATTAAAAAGGCCGGGAGAATTCATCTCCCGGCCTTTTGTCTAGAACATCACGCGAAGCCCGGTGACCAGATAGGTCGCCTCGTAATCCTCGCCATCATGCTTGGCAAAATCTGCGGTGTCCCCGAACTTCCGTTCATAGGCAACACCGACATAGGGCACGATGGCGCGATCAATCAGGTCGTAGCTCAGACGCAAACCGAACTCCGCACTTGATAAGCCTTTCCCGACCTCGATCTCACGATCTTCGGAAAAGGCGGCATTGATCTCGAACGACGGCGTCAGGGTCACCCGATTGGTCAAAAGCCCTTCATATTCGACATCAAGCCGCGCACTGCCATCGCCCGTCTCGCTGACAAACAGATCCGCATCGACTTCAAACCACTGCGGTGCAAGCCCGACAACACCAACCGTGCCATACCAGCGATCCGCGCCCTCGGGGGTGTCAATCCGCACACCGCCCTTGGCATCGAAAAAGTCACTGATCGGGGTTTGCAGGACAAACCGGTTCTCAAGCTTTTCATAACTGTCGGCATCAAGGTCACGTTCGCCCTCCCCCTGCCAGCGCAGCTTGAGTTCGTCCGTTCCGACAAAGGCATCCGCATCCCAGACGAGGCGCTTTTCGCTTTCATCACTAATGCGGTATTCAAGCTGTTCTGCCTGAAAGCCATAGTAAACCCTGGCTTCAGCTGCCAGACCAACACCCGGAACGGCGCCCAGTGTCAATGCGACACCACTGGCGATCATCATCAAGTCACGTTTTTCCATGATCGATCAGTTCCCGTTCTCAAGCTGGGTGATGGCCGGACCGCCTTCAACAATGACCTTGCGGAACATGCCGGTTGCCATGTGATAGCTCAAATGACAATGGAATGCCCATTCACCCGGTTCATCGACCTCAGTTTCCGAATAGACAGTCGTGCCCGGATTGATGCTGATTGTGTGTTTGACCGGGTTCCACTTGCCCTGCCCGGTATCAAGGATCGACCACAATCCATGCAGATGCATCGGATGGGTCATCATGGTTTCATTGACGAATTTGAACCGCACCCGTTCGCCGTATTTCAGGCGGATCGGATCAGCATCCTCGTATTTCACACCATTGATCGACCAGCTATAGCGTTCCATATTGCCCGTCAGGCGCAATTCGATCTCGCGCGTTGCCGGGCGTTCTGCATAAAGCGGCTTCTGTGCTTTCAGATCCCCATATGACAGGAACTTGCCGCCATTGGCCGCCGCCGGAATAAGGCCACTGCCCGCCGCATAAAACGGATCGGCATTGTCGGCCATGGCGGAATGATCCATCCCGGCCATGTTCGAATGATCCATACCAGCCATATTCGAATGGTCCATTCCCGTCATGTTGGAATGGTCCATGCCTGACATACTGGAATGATCCATGCCCGGCATTGCATCCTGCGATCCGCCGTCTGCGGCACCATGATCCATTCCGGCCATATCACCATGCCCCATATCACCATGTGCCATGCCCATATCCGCCATGGTCAGCAACGGTGAGTCGGTGCGCAATTCCGGCATTTCGGCCCGCATTCCTTCACGCGGGGCCAGGGTGGCAAAGGCATAGCCCGACCGCCCCATCGATTCCGCAAGGATCGGATAGGCCTTGTCGTCCTTTGGCTGGACAATCACGTCATAGGTTTCGGCAACCGCAATGCGGAACTCGTCGACCTTGACCGGCTGGACGTTATTGCCATCTGCCTGCACCACGGTCATTTCAAGACCCGGAATACGGATATCGAAATAGGTCATTGCCGATGCATTGATGAAACGAAGCCGCACCCGTTCTTCCGGGGTAAACAACCCGGTCCAGTTCTGTTCGGGTGACATGCCGTTAATCAGGCCAACAAAGCCCTGAACATCTTCGATGTCGGTCCGCATCATCCGCATCTCACCCCAGTCGCCACGCTCCGAAAGCGTCGCGCCCAGACCGTTCTTGGAAACATCATCAAAGAAGTCGCCAATCGTGCGCTGTTTGCGGTTGTAGTAATCCGGCATCATTTTCAGATTGCGCAAAATGCGATCACCCGAATGGGGATGCTTGTCTTTCAGGACCACAACATATTCGCGGTCGAACTTGAAAGGCTCGCGTTTTTCCGGCTCGATAATGATCGAACCATAGGCCCCGTCCGGCTCCTGAAAACCGGAATGGCTGTGGAACCAGTATGTGCCGCTTTGCTTGACCGGAATGCGATAGGTAAATGTCTCGCCCGGTTCGATCCCGGGGAAACTGATGCCCGGCACCCCGTCCATCTGATAGGGCAGGATCAAGCCATGCCAATGGATCGATGTCGATTCTTTCAGGTTATTGGTGACATTGATCACCGCTTCCTCGCCTTCCTTGAAACGCAAGGTCGGCCCGGGTGATGCACCGTTATAACCGATGCCTTTGGTTTTGCTTTCACCGGTATCGATGGTGACATAATCGACCGTCAGGTCATAGGTCGCCGCCCGACTGCCAGTCGACAGGGCAACCATCGCCAACGCCCCTGCAAGGACGCCTTTGAGGTAGTTTGTTTTCATTTTATGGATTCCCAAAAACTTGCAGAAACGCCAGAGGCATTGGGCGTCGCCCCGCCTCTGGCACTTCAAACCAACTGGCCTATGACTGCAGACGGACCTTGCCCATCATGCCGCTTTCATAATGGCCCGGGACATTGCAGGCGAATTCAAGCTCTGCGTCGGCCGGGAAAGTCCAGATGATCTCGGCTGTTTTTCCGGGTTCAAGAAGGACACTGTTGGGATCGTCATGTTCCATGGTCATGCCGTTGCCCATATCCATTTTCATCCGGTCCATATGGATCTTGTCGATATCAAGCGCACCATGTTCCATCATCATCATCATTTCCTGCTGATGGCTGGCATGCATGGCCGCAGTCCCGATGTTGAATTCATGGACAAACTCGCCCTTGTTCTCGATCTGGAACAGGATGGTTTCACCTGCACGGACCTCGATCGTTTCCGCATCAAAGAAGTTGTCTTCCATGACCACCTTGATGGTCCGGGTGACATCTGCGGCGTTGCCCGGTGCACCGATTTCCGAAACTGTCGGTCCGGCACCGTGACCATGGCCTTGACCGTGGCTCGGGCTTGCAAACAGCGCACCCGGTGCGGCCATCAATGCGCCGATCATGGTTGTCGACATTGCAATACGGGCGAAAAAGGACGTTTTGAAGTTGGGCATATCATGCTCCTGAAAATAATCATCGAACGTGATTGCCGTCGCAGCCCTGCTTAAACAGGCGCGCATGGTGCTGTCAGGTCCCGACGGGATCAGACAAGCGACGGCAAGTGTTAGAAAAAGACGGGATTATTTTCAGGCGCGCGGGGGCCGGTAGTTGCCATCTGCATCCGCGGACGCAACCGGACGATCCTTGATCCAGAATGTCGCAGCCGAAACAATCGGCATGAACATTGAAAGTCCGTTCTGTTGATCAACATACGGCCCACAAACGGTCATGCCGCAAATATCGCCATGTGACGAATGCGGATCGTGGGATATCGGTTTGGCGACCGAGGAGGTTTCAATCACCATACCATGATGGCCTGCGTCGGGTTGGCCGGACGCTGCATGCACGCTTCCCTGACCCGACAGCAGGACTGTCAGTGCAATCAGAATAACAAGCGTGCAGGAAATAAGGCGCAAAATGGTTTCCACTCAGAAGTTGACAGGCAAATCGTTATGCCCGCCGCACCTTAACGTCAAGTGGCAATATTGTGGCACGCGGCTTGGTCGCCTGTTTGGGCCCACGCGCTGCCCTTGTTATTAACGCCGACGGTCTTTACGATCACAGGAAATGCAACGTCATCGCAGGATGGATTGGCTCCATGCTTTCGCAAGATCAGATCACTCTTGAAATCACCACCAGCGGTCAGGGATTGTACGAAGTCACCGAACCGATCCAGTCATGGGTGGCCGGGACCGGTCTGGCACGTGGGCAGCTGACCATCTTTGTCCGTCACACCTCGGCCAGCCTGACCATTCAGGAAAATGCCGATCCGGATGTGCGCTTTGATCTTGAAACCTTCTTTGGCCAGTTGGTGCAGGAAAATCCCAGCCTCTATCGCCATACCTGCGAAGGTCCTGATGACATGCCCGCCCACATCAAATCGGCCCTGACCGATGTGTCGCTGACCATCCCAGTATCAAACGGCCGCGCCGTGCTTGGGACGTGGCAAGGGATCTATCTGTTTGAACATCGCCGTGCGCCCCATCATCGCAAGGTCACCCTGCATCTGATCGGCGAATAGGCTTACGCGATTATGTCGTTATGCCGCCAAGTGCGGCTCGGACGCCCAAAGTCCTTTGACCTGCACTTCAAGCAATTCACGCAAAGTCCCGCACATATCCTCGCAGTCAAAATTCTGCGTGCTGAAATGTTCGTGGATGGTGAACAAAAACAACGACATCAGGGTTTTCTGGATCAAAACCGGCGGCAAATCACGGTTGAGCTCGCCTGAAAGCTGCGCTTCCTCGATCAGGGCCTGAATGGCTGCAATCAATCCGCTGCTTTCCATAACGGCATGCACCGCCCCCTTTCTTGGCGAAAAGACAATCTGCTGCATGATCACCTGCCACAGGCCGGGATTAAGCCCCACCTGCGTGAAGCGATAGGACGCAACATGCATCATCTTGTCCACAAAGCACCATTCCGGGTCCATCGTATAAAGACCCTTTTCAATCGCCTCTGCCATCTGTTGCCCAACGCAGCAGATCAGAAGATCTTCCTTGGTCGGGAAGTGATTGAAGATCGTTCCTTCGGCAACGCCGGCACGTTTTGCAATCTCTCGCGTGCTGACAGCGTCAAATTCCCCGGCACAGAAACAGTCACGCGCGGCATCAAGGATCTTCTGGCGCGTTTCTTCACGTCGCGCAGCTCGAATATTCATCAACGCCTCCGATTTAAATGAGCACACTCACTGAGTACACTCATTTAAATTACCGGATCGCGCATGTCAATTCCTGCCCAAGCCCTCACCGGCGTGCGGCGTGTATTACCGGCGCCCGACAGGTAGCAAAGATGTCTGTTTCCGGGCGATATAGTCCGGTCGCAACATGCATCGCGCCCAGCACGGTCGAAAACAGATTGTCATGCGAAAAGCGGCCCGTTTGCGCCTGCGCTGCAAGGCAATCGGTCTCGATCCTGTTGGCATCGGCATAGCCATCCGACATCCAGATCATCATCGGCACCTTGGTCTGTTCCGTGGGTGCGAGCATGTAGGGCGCACCATGCAGATACAACCCGCCCTCGCCCAGGGACTCTCCGTGGTCCGACACATAAAGCAACACCACGTTGTAATCATCCTGATAGGCTTTCAGCCGTTCGGTCAATTGGGCGACGACATAGTCGGTATAACGGATCGTATTGTCATAGGTATTGATCAGTTCTTCGGCGCTGCAATTTTCAATGTCACTGCGCGGGCAATCGGGGACAAAGGCCCGATGCTCATCGGGATAACGCTTGTAATAGGTCGGCCCGTGACTGCCCATCAGGTGAAAGGCAATCAATTGGTCGTGCGGTTCACCGGATGCGACTTCGTCGTCAAGACCGCGCAACATCACCGCATCAAAGCACGTCCCCAATGCACAATCATCGGGGAAGTCATCGGGCGATATTTCGATATGGCGCACCCGATCACACACCCCCTTGCAGCCCTCGTCATTTTCCTTCCACAGAACGTCGATACCGGCATGTGCGAGCACATCCATCAGGCTTTCACTATGGCGTGCGACGTCGCCGTCATAACCGGCATGATCCATCGGCGAAAACATGCAGGGCACCGAAACTGCGGTTGCCGTGCCGCACGATGAGACATCCTGAAACGCCAGCATGCCGTCAATCTGGCTGGTAAAGGGCGATGTCGGGCGCGTGTAGCCATTGGCTGCGACGCTTTGGGCGCGTGCGGTTTCACCGATCACCAGAAACATCAATGTCGGTTTATCATCACCGTCCGGCGCGACCTTGCGGGCATCCTGCCCGATGGTTTGAAACGGCATGTCGGCATACAGATACCGTCGCTTCACCAACTGGATCGTGCCGGCGATGTAGTTCGACGGCACAAGCTCCTTGCCCAGAACCTTGTGATTGCGCCCGACCGATGCGTAATCCTTGAAATAAAGCGATCCGATCCCGCCCAACACCAAAAGCGGCACCACCATCAAAACCAGCCGCTGCCCGATCCCGCGCAAAACGGTCTTCGGGAATTTAAGCGGCACAAGGATCAGTATCGCGGCCGGCAGAAGCCCGGTCACGGCAAACCACAATCCGGCCTGCAAATTCAAATATGAAAGCGCCTCGCCCTGATTGGTCTCGACCACGTTTTCGATCATGCCGCGGTCAAACACGATGCCGTATTTCAACATCGCATAATGCGCCAGCGCACCCGTGATAATCAGGAAAACAAAGAACGGCTTGAACAGATAGCGCCAGGAAAACGGCGTAAAAACAACAAGCGATGCACAGATCAGAACAAACGGCGCACTGATCGCAAAGCCCGCGTCATAATCGCCAAGGCCTGCCAGAATGCCGTAAAAGTGGCTAAGGACCTTCCAGTTCAGAACCAGCGTGAAATAGACCGCGAGTGTTAAAAGGCCAAATCGATAATCAATCGGTGAAAGGTGCAAAAAGGAACGAAGTCGACGCATCCGGGCATCCTTGGGGCAATGAACCATGCCCCTCGCATACCGTGCGAAGCTGACAACAAGCTGAAGTCACCCGGAATGTCTAATGATCCATCCGTCAAGTCAGGCCGCCGCCCTTGCTTGTTTGTTGGCCCTCTTGCTGGCACGCAGCCCCAAAAGGCTATGAATAACAAGCGTGGTGATCACCACCGTCCCGCTGATCAATGTCATTTCGTCGGGCACTTCATTGACAAACACCCAGACCAGAAACGATCCAAAGATCGCTTCATTAAGCATGATCAGACTGACCTCAGCGGCGGGAATTTTGCGCGATGCATAAGCGATCAACAAGAAGGACACCGGCAACACCCAAAAGCCCAACATCAAAAGCCAAACCCAATCCAGACCAACTGGCGATAACGGTTCGGCACCGGGCAGCAGGATCAGGGTGACGACAAACGCGCCAAACAACATGCCCTTAAGCGCGTCCACTTCGGGCTTGGCACCCAGCACATTGAAATAACCCGCCATACAGATCGCCGCCCCAAGGGCCAGCATATCCCCCAGCGCGTTTTTCCCGCCAAACCCGGCACTGAACATGCCAAGCAAGGCAACAAACACCACGACTGAGGCCACCCATGTCCGGATCGGCTGGGAACGCTTAAAGATAAACACGCCAATCAACCCGGCCAGAAGCGGTGTGGCGGCAATAATGATCAGGGTATTGGCGGCATCGGTATTGCGTACCGAAAACATGAAAAGCGTACAGGTCCCGCCGTAAAACAGACCGGTCAGCATCTCGAACCCGTTGGGCCGGATCGACTGCACGATGCCCTCGCCCCGCTTGGCCCCGTTCCAAAGTGCCACCAGCAAAAGCGCCACGGTCAAAAAGCCCAGCCGCCAGAACGCGGTTGTAAAATCATCGGCCGCAATCAGACGCAGCAAAAGCGCATCTGGCGACAGGATCACAACCCCCAAAAGTGCAATCCAGCCACCATGAACACTCCCGAACCGATCCCGCAACGTCATCTCACCCAACCCCTACGCGGTTTGCACCGCATCAAAATCCCAAAAACAAGGCAGCAGGTTTTCGCCGTGCTGCCGATAACCCATTGTTACGGGCCTTTCCCCTTATGGCAATTCGATTTTATTCAACTGTTTGAAAGGATCGCACAAACACTTGCCGCACCGCCCCTGCGCTTGATTGCATCGATACAAAGAAACTGTTTTGTTTGCCCCGCAACCCCGATAAGTTGGGGGCAAATTTGAACATCTGCCAAGCAAAAGGATGGATCATCATGGCTGGTAAAATCGACGCTCATCTTGCCGATCTCGGCATCACCCTGCCGACTGCGACTGCACCGGTTGCGAACTATGTGCCCTATGTCATCTCGGGCAAGCTGGTTCATATTTCCGGTCAGATCACCATGGAAAACGGCGAGTTGAAATTTATCGGCAAACTCGGTGCCGACTATGACGTCGAAACCGGTCAGAAGGCCGCCCGCCTTTGCGCACTCAACCTTGTTGCGCAACTCAAGGCCGCCATCGGCGATCTCGATAAGGTCACCCGCGTTGTCAAACTGAATGCGTTTGTTAATTCCGCCCCCGACTTCACCGATCAGCCGAAAGTCGTCAATGGCGCATCTGACACCATGGTCGAAATCTTTGGCGATGCGGGCAAACATGCGCGCTCGGCTGTTGGCGTCGCCGCCCTGCCGCTCGGTGTTGCGGTTGAAATTGATGGCATTTTCGAAGTCGCCTGATCTTTCAATCAGCCGCCTGAATGCAACACCGATCAGCATCGCTGGTCGGTGTTTTCTTTTGCGCGTTACAACTGATGGAAATGGGTTCGCACCATCTCGGCAAACACGTCGCGCACTTCGTTATGTGCGCCGGGTTTTTCCATCAGGCTGATTGCGAATTTCGGTAATTCCGGCAATGCATCATCCCGGCCCAGTGCTTCAAGATCATCGGGGATCGTGCCAACCAGAAATGCCGTGATCGACAAATCCGATCGCACCGTTGCCGCGGTTGCTTCGATATTGCCGCTTTCAAACACGCTGCGCCAGGCTATCCCTGCCTGATCCAGCGCATCAATCACTGCCGGTCGAAACGCGCATTCACGACTGACGAGCGACACCGGAAGCGGGCGCTTTGTCTGGGCCTTGCCCGATTTCGCCCCGACCCAGACCAGCGGCGCAATTTTCAGGAAATCACCCGTCATCTGCCCGACCGGCTCCTCAACCAGGGCAATATCAATCTCGCCACTATTGACCATGCTCCGCAGTTCCTGGGAGCTATGACACCGCAGTGAAAGCTCGATCCCCGGATAGTGATCGCAAAATTTTCTAAGCGGCGTGCGCATAAACGTGCCAACAAGATCATAAGGAATGCCAACGGTAAGCTTGCCGACATGGCCCGCCCCGGTCATGTCCTGCCAGATCTCGTCATTGAGCAAAAGCATCCTTTGCGCCTTGCGCAGCAATTGCTCCCCATTCTGGGTCAGGCGCAATCCCTTGCGCGCGCGCTCAAACAATCCGCACCCGAATGCGGTTTCAAGCCGCTTGATCTGCTGGCTGACCGCCCCTTGCGTCAGGTTAAGCACGTCCGCCGCACCGGTCATGCTGCCGGTTTCCGCCACCGTCACAAAGGCGCGCAACACCGCCACATCAAGGTTTCGCATGATATCCCTACCGATCCGGCTACAACATGATCAACAGCATTAACAAACGTAATGCCATCCATAATGAACATTCGCTTTCCTGATGCAAAGAATTGTTTTCTGATGTTCCTACCGCCCGGGCAACGCGCCACCACAGGACGATAGAATGATCGAAACACTGCTGCCGGTTTTATCCTTTACCCTGGCCGCGGCCCTGTCGCCCGGCGGGGCAACGACGCTTGCCACCGCATCGGGTGCGCAATTCGGCTTTCGCCGTTCTGTGCCGTTCATCATGGGTATTTCAATCGGCATGCTGACACTGGCAGCCGCCGGCGCGCTTGGGCTGGCGAATTTGCTGCGCGCCTTTCCGGCGATTGAGCTCATCACCAAACTGATCGGCACCAGCTATCTGGTGTGGCTGGCCGTCAAGATCGCCATGGCCCCGCCGCCACCCACCTCGACGATTGCGCGCAACCTTGATCAGGACACCCCGACAGACAGCAAACCCATCCCGTTTCTTGGCGCCTTCGGCCTGCTGTGGCTGAACCCGAAAGGCTGGGCTGTCACCATCGGCGCGGCGGCATCCTTTTCTGCCATCGCACAGGACCCGACCGAACTGGCCATTATTCTAGGCAGTGCCTTTGCCTTTTCCGGTTTTTTGTCGATGGCGCTTTGGTGCGCATTGGGCTTAAGCCTCTCGCTGTTGCTGACATCGGATTGGCAGTGGCGCACGGTCAATGTGACGCTTGGCGTACTTCTGATCGCCTCGATCATTCCAATGTGGCTCTAAAATCCCCTTGACCTCAACCCCGGTTGAGGTCGGACAAGGATCGCATCACATCCATTTGGGGAAACAGAATGCGCGTCTTTGTCACAGGTGGAACCGGCCTGATCGGATCGGCCATCGTTGAAAACCTGATCCGCCATCAACACGATGTCGTGGCACTTGCCCGATCACGCGCCAGCCACAAAATGCTGGCCGATCTCGGCGCAACGCCAATCCGGGGCGATATCACAAACCCGACCGCTTGGGTCAACGACCTGCCCGATGTTGATGCCGTCATTCACACGGCCTGTGATTTTTCCGATCAGATGCCGCGCATTGATGCCAATCTGCTCGATCACTTGATCCCGGCCCTTCATCGCATACCAGGCATGGTGCGCTTTCTCTATACCGGCGGCGTCTGGAGCTACCCGCAAACCCAACCGGGACAGATCGGCGATGAAACACTGCCCTTTGCCACTTTACCGGAATTTGACTGGATGATTGCCGGGCTAAACCGCATTCTTGGCGATGAAAAACTGCACGGCATCGTCATTCATCCCGGATGCGTCTATGCCACCGGCCGCCGTGGGCATACCGGCCTGTTTGAACGCGCCATCACATCCGCCCAAAGCAACAAGGTGATTACCATTGTTGGCGGTGACCATATTGATCAACCGATGGTCCACACCGATGATCTGGCCGATCTTTATTACCGCGCGCTCACCAATGCCAACCCCGGTTCCAGCTATATTGGGGTTGCGATCAACGGTGTTTCAAATGACGCCGTTGCCAAGCTGATCGCGAGCCACTTCGCCATTGATGACTGCCAGTTTGAAACGATCAGCAAACAAACCGCGATGAGCCGTCTTGGGAATTGGGCGGAGGGACTTGGCCATCATCAACATCTCAGCAGCGCCAAGGCAATCCGTGAACTGGGCTGGGACCCCAAACACCGTGATATCGAACAGGACATCAAGGCTTGTGCCGCTGCAACAATGGCCCACAGTTAACGATATTAACTTTCCGTGCTGATGGTCTTGAGCCCGACCACCCCGCCAATGATCATCAGCAACAATACCGCCTTAACTGCGGTCATCGGTTCCTTCAGGAACAACCAGCCAATCAGGGCGACCGATGCCGTGCCAAGCCCGGCCCACACCGCATAGGCCGTGCCGACCGGAATGATGCGCAACGTCATCGACAAAAACCAGAAGCTCAGGCCATAAACGCCAAGGCTTAACACCGTAAAACGCCAATCGGTAAATCCATCCGAGAATTTAAGCGATATCGTCCCGATCACTTCAAGACTGATCGCAATAAACAGATATACCCAGGCGAGCATGATCTTATTCCTTGTTTTTGGGGTGGTGGCGGAAGGCGCTCCTGACGGAAGGCACTCCCAAAATGGCCCAATTTTCCTTATGGGGCAATCCCCGCGCCCGCCTTATCGCCCCCCACCAAAATCGCCTTGCCGTAATCTGGATCAAAACGGATGGCAAAATCGTTGCGTATAGTGACCCAACAGGGCACATTGCCCGCAACGATTTGCCGGTCATAGCCGCACAGATGTGCGCGTGATATCCGGCCAGAGAATGGGATAAACAGTCATGATCGAAACCGATATTCTGATTGCAGGCGGCGGGATCGCCGGAATGAGTGCCGCGGCACGTTTTGCCGCCGACGGCCATCAGATCGTGATTGTCGACCCGGCCCCCTCTGACATCGGCGAAGGCACGGATTTACGCACCACCGCCTTCCTTGAGCCGGGTATTGAGACGCTTAAAAAAGCTGGCGTCTGGGATGCCATCAAACCGACCGGGGCCGAACTTCGCGTCATGCGTATTGTTGATGCCGGTGGTACCGAACGCACCCCGCGCGAAACTGCCGACTTTGATGGTTCTGAAACCAAGAACGGTTTCTTTGGCTGGAATGTCTCAAACAAGGCCGCCCGGGTGGCCCTGATGGCGCGCTTGGCCGAACTTGATAATGTCGATTTCCGCTTTTCCACCACCGTGACGGCGTTCAAAGGCACCTCGCGCTATGGCGAAGTAACGCTTTCGGATGGCCAGACCGTACGGGCCAAAGTCGTCATTGCCGCTGATGGCCGCAATTCATCCTTGCGCGACATGGCCGGGATCAAACACAAACGCTGGGCCTATGATCAAAGTGCGCTGGTGTTTGTCGTCACCCACAACAAACCACATGACAACATCTCGACCGAAATCCACCGTACCGGCGGCCCGCTAACACTCGTTCCCATGCCCGACCTTGATGGCAAGCCCTGCTCGTCCGTCGTCTGGATGGTGCCAGCTGCCCGCGCCGATGAACTCAACGCCATGAGTGACGAGGCCCTGTCCGCCGAAATCACCCACGACACCATGAACCTGTTTGGCCCGCTGACCGTCGCAAGCCCGCGCGCCGTCTGGCCGATGATCTCGCAAGTGCCATCGCGCCTGATTGCCGCCCGCCTTGCCTTGATCGCAGAATCCGCCCATGTCGTGCCACCAATTGGCGCGCAAGGCTTGAACATGAGCCTGCATGACATCGAAACCCTGGCCGAACTGATGGCCAAGGCCAAACTGCATAATGAGGATATCGGCGCGACCCCGCTCCTGAAATCCTATGAACGTCGCCAGCTTCCCAAAACCGTCATGCGGGTCGGCGGCATTGATCTGCTTAACCGCGCATCGATGTTCGAACCCAAGACCCTCCGCGACCTGCGCTATGCCGGCCTCACCGCGATTAACCGCATCGGCCCGCTTCGCAAACTCGCCATCAAGGTCGGGGTGGGCAAATAAGCCTGTCTCGCTTCAGCTTTGATGCAGACGAAGCTCGGCCATGAAGCCGTCCGCATGATCCGGGCGTGGGGAATAAAGCCTGAGCTCGGATTTAGTGTTGCGTGCAATCGCCTCGACAATCGCCAACCCAAGGCCCGAACCATCGGCCTTGCTGCTCGATCGTTTGAACCGGGTGGTCAGTTGATCCAGTTCATCCGGGCGAACGGGTGCACCCCCATTTGCGACTTGCACGATGTGCCCCTCGATCACGCGGATGTCGACGGGTTCTTCATCGCCACCATATTTCAGGGCATTTTCAATCAGGTTGCGCATGCAGATCGCAAAGGCATCAAGGTCAATATTGGCCGATAATGTCGCCAGATTGTCGGCATCACAGCGGATATGCGCCCCTTCCATCCCGGCCCGCTTGAGGTCTTCAATCACCAGATTAAGCGTCGGGCCAAGATCCTGATTATGCCCCGTCGGGCTAAAGCCACCGCTTGATTCCGCGCGTGCCAGCTGCAAAAGCTTTTCTGAGAGCCGCGACAGGCGTTTAAGCGCCTCTTCCGTCTGGACCGCACGTTTGCGGGCCGCGTGACCTTCGGGCAGTTCCGCCAGAAGCCTTTGCGTTTGCGCCAACGCCACGGCTATCGGGGTGCGCAGTTCATGCGCACTATTGGCGGTAAAGCTGCGCTCGACACTGAGTGCCGCCTCAAGCTTTGCCATCAACCGGTTGACCGCCGTGACAATGGTGCTGATTTCTTCGATCGGGTCATCCTGTGCAATCGGGGTCAGGTTGCCTTCGCCGCGCGTTTCGATCTCGTTGCGGACATGCCGCACCGGGGCAAGCGCGTGGGTCACGCTATAGACCACCGCAAGGATGGTCACCGGGATCAGGAAAATCAGCGGCGTAAATTGCGACACCATGGTTTCAATGATCGCTTCATTGCGATGCTCGGTCGGTTCGGCCACCTGCATGAACAGATCACCATTGCCGGTCACACTGGTATAAACGCGCACTTCATCACCATCGCTGAAACCGGGCTCAAGCGGCGCATCAAACGGCGTTTCCGGTGCATTTTGCGACCGCAGCAGAACGTCACCCTTTGCATCACGCAGTTGATATTGCATGAAGTCATCGAAATCGTCGAAATCACCATCATGATCGTCATGATCGCTGTCGTCGTCATCATCATGAACAGCGTCAAAGCCCGGTTCGGGCAAGACAACAATCCCGCCCGCGCCCTGATGGTTTTCAAGATAATCGATGATAAGGGTCGAGGTCCGCCGTGATGTCTCGACAAGGGCGGTATCCGCCCCCTCCTCCATCTCATGGCGGGCGGTATAGGCCGCAAACAGTGCGCCGATCACCCAAAACACCGCAACGATCAGCGTCAGGCGTTTGGTCAGAATAAACTGAAGACTGTTTTGCACCCTGATCTTCATTATCCCTCAACCCGATAGCCGACACCGCGCACGGTTTTGATGACGTCTTTGCCAAGCTTGCGGCGCAAACGGCTGACATAAACCTCGACCGTGTTGCTCTCGATCTCGGCCCCGAATTCATAAAGCGCTTCTTCAAGCTGACGTTTCGAAAGCGTCTGGCCCGGCCGTTTGACCATCTGATCAAACAGCGCCCATTCGCGCGATGTCAGATCGATATGTTCGCCATCGCGCAGCACCGACCGCCCGGCAAGGTCGACCTCGACCCCGCACTGCAGTTCCACAAATGGATTGGGATTGCCGCTATAGCGCCGCGAAACGGCGGCCAGGCGTGCGGATAACTCATTGAGATCAAACGGCTTGACCAGATAATCATCCGCCCCGGCATTTAGCCCCTCGATCCGGTCCGAAATCTGATCCTGTGCGGTCAGGATAATGCACGGTGTCGCCGATCCTTGGCGGCGAAGACCCCGCAGAAGATCAAGTCCCTTGCCATCGGGCAGGTTAAGGTCCAGCAGCAACACATCATAGTTGGTCCCGCGCAGCATGATCTCGGCATCGATCACACTTGCGCTGTGATCGACCGCCTCGCCGCTTGCCAGTAAATGATCGCGCACCGCCTCTGCCAGCATCAATTCATCTTCAACCAGAAGAATACGCACCCCAACCTCATCCCGAAACTTTGCACAATCGGCCTTGGTTAAGGGCGTTTCCTGACAATGTGCTGAACGGCGAAAAATATCCGGTTCAGGTTGCTGTCAGGGAAGCACGCCATACTCGGCACCGATCTTGACATATCCCCTATCTTATGAAGGAACCGAGCCATGAAAAACACTGTTTTGAAGAAAGCCGCCTTTGGCCTGTTTGCGACCACGCTTCTTGCCACTGCCTCTCTTGGCCTGAGTGCGAATGTCGCACAGGCCAGTGACGATTATTGCAACGTGCCGAAATCCGAATGGCAGAGCATGGATGCGCTCAAGGAAAAACTGACCGCCGAGGGCTGGGACGTCCGCAAGATCAAGGAAGATGAAGGCTGCTACGAAGTTTATGCCGTCAAGGCCGATGGCAAGAAGGTTGAAGCCTATTTCAACCCGGCGACTTTTGAGCTCGTCAAGGAAGACGACTGATTTTAATCGGTCCTCCCTCGGCTGCGTGCGCCTTTGACCGAAAGTCTGTCCCCCGGCCCCGTGCCTGCCTGCACGGGTGTCCTCGGTCAAAGCCGCCTCTCCGAACCAGTTACCTAAAACCGCATTAAACCGTCAGGAGCACGCATCATGTCTGTCAAAGTATGGGACCCGTTTGTCCGCCTGTTCCACTGGGGCTTGGCGGCAAGTTTCGTCATCGCCTGGATCACGGCCGATGAATGGGACAGCCTGCATCACTGGGCGGGCTATGCCGCAGGTGCCCTGATTGCGCTGCGCCTGATCTGGGGCCTGATTGGCACCCGTTATGCCCGCTTCACCCAGTTCATCAAAAGCCCGGCGGCAACGGTTAAATATCTTGGCGATATCCTGCGTGGCACGGAACCCCGTTATCTCGGCCATAACCCGGCCGGGGCGGCGATGATCGTGGCCCTGATGCTGGCCATGGCCGGTTGCGCGCTGACGGGCTGGATGTACACCACCACCATGTTCTGGGGCTCTGAATGGGTGGAAGAAACCCACGAGGCGCTGGCAAACGGCCTTCTGTTCCTGGTGCTGCTGCATGTTGGCGGCGTGTTGCTCGCCAGCATCCGCCATCACGAAAATCTGGTGCGTGCCATGATCACGGGCCGCAAACGCCACCCGGCAACGGATGATATTTCCTGACCGGACTTTACGACCTTCACGCCCTCAATGCTTCCCTGACATCCTGAATTAAGGTTTGTCCCAACTCAAGGCAACCGCGTCCACCCCTGGCCGGTTGCCTCTTTTTTCTGGGGAAACAGTCCTTAGCGTGCAATTGGCTTTGCCGGATTGCCAACAACCGTCGCACCCGCCGCAACATCGCGCGTCACCACGGCCCCGGCGCCAATGATCGCATCATCACCAATCGTGATTCCCGGCAGAATAATCGCCCCGCCGCCGACCCAGACATTGTCGCCAATCGTCACCGGCCGCCCGATTTCAAGATGCTGTTTGCGCAGTTCCGGGTCGCGATGATGATCGGCACAGTAAATCTGCACATTCGGGCCCAGCATCGAATGCCGCCCGATCTTCACGGGTGCGGTATCCAAAATCACGCAACCGACATTTAAAAACACGTCGGCGGCCAGATGGATATTCACCCCATAGGCACAATGAAACCGCGCCTCGATCCGCACATCGTCCGCGCATGATGCGAACAACGCGCGCAGTTTCGGCCCGATATTGCCGCGCTCTGCAGGATAGAGCACGCTATGCTCATGACAGGCCTCAAGCGCGCGATGGCGCATCACGGTAAGTTCCGGATCAAGGCAGGAATACCAGTCACCGGCCTGCATTTTTTCAAGTTCGCTTTGGGCCATGATGTTCAGGGATGTTGTTCAGGACGGTCTTCACGTTACGCCCGATTGCGGGTAACTGCAATCTGCACAGCACCCCGCCGTTAACACCACCGACCACCATGGCCCACAAAGCATGTCGAACTTTACTTGCCCGTCACATGCGCCAGTTCCGCACCATGGGTTGCCAGCGCATCACACGCCTTTGCCCATGCCGGGTCGCTTTCATCAAATGCACTGCGCAGATAGGCCGCACTCATCCGCTGGGTTACGGCAAGGCGATCGGGATCTTCATCATCGGTTTCCTTGGCATCGTAGCCTGCAATACCGCCCAGCCCGTGCTTGCCGCCTTTGAGCGTCAGCAAATAATCACCGCCCGGGCTGCAATGGAACGGGTCGGTATGCCATGCCGCCCCGCGCGTGGTCAGGTGCGGGTTATCGTCTTCATCCCCCGCCACCACAAGGGTGCGTGTCGTCATATGGGAAAAATCGGGATTGAGTGCTGTATAGTTCGCGCGCGCATGCTCGCTAAGGCTCTCCCCGCCATTGCCCGGCGCTGCCAGCAACACACCGACCTTGATCCGCGGCTCCAGAAGGTTGACATCCTGCGCATCCGGATCGGCGGTATCGGTCAACCGCGCGCCGAGTAACATTCCCACCGTCTGCCCGCCAAGTGAATGCCCCACAGCCGCAATCCGGTCATGGTCAAGTCGCCGGTCAAGGATCGGGTGGGCGGCTTCGATCTCGGACAGGTGATCAATGATATGTTTGAAGTCCTCGACCCGCGACCGCCAGAAAAACGGTGCCCCCGGTGCGTCCGGCCCGAACCCGGCAACTTTCGAATTGCCGTGGGTCGGCTGGATCACGGCAAAGCCCTGCTCTGCATAAAACTGTGCCAGCGGGCCATAGCCATTCATCGACGGAATATAAAGCGACGGCCCATGCCCGTGCGACAACAGGATAATCGGAAAATGATCCCCCACCGCAGGCAGGGTAATCCGCATCTCAATCGGCTGTGGTCGATCAGCAACCGGCAAAATCACCGGACAGATCGAAAGGGTCGGCACCGCATCCCGAACCGGAATATGACGGGCACTGGTGATCAGATTGTTCATGAAAAGCATCCTTGTTTTGCTTGGCGAAACCGTCGATTTCGCCTATAAACCAACAAACGGAACGACGTTCCTGTTGTCGATTCAAATACGGAACAATGTTCCGTTTATCAAGTGTGAAATTCAACACCCGGACTCCGTCCGCGTCCGATCACGCTGGTTTATTGTGGAATAACAAAGCGATGCAGGAAGAAACCACCGGCACAAAAAAACGCATCCGTGCTGATGCCGCCCGCAACGAAGACGCGGTGCTTGAAGCCGCCAAGACGGTTTTTGCCACCGCGGGCGTCGATGCGCCGGTGCGTGAAATTGCCAAATCCGCCGGGGTTGGGGTCGGCACGCTCTATCGTCGTTTTCCCAAACGAAGCGATCTGGTCGTTGCCGTCTTCAAACGCGAAGTTGATGCCTGTGCCGCAGATGCCAAAACGCTCGCAAAGGACCACCCGCCGGGCGAGGCCCTGTCGCGCTGGCTCAGGCGCTATTGCCAGTTTATTGTCACGAAAAAGGGATTGGCCTCGGCACTTCATTCCGGCGACCCGGCCTTTGATGCCCTGCCCCATTACTTCCGCAGCAACTTTGAACCGGCCCTGCAAAACCTGCTTTCTGCGGCGGCCAAGGCGGGCGAAGCCCGATCAGACATCGATGCCTATGATCTGCTGCGCGCCATTGGCAACCTTGCCAGTGCCGGGAGCACCTCAGGGGGCAAAGCGGGCGACGATCCCGAACATCATGAAGGCATGCAGCATACCTATCGCATGCTGGATCTGATGATTGATGGCCTGCGCTATGGCAAATCGGGCTGACGGGCCGACAACAACGCCCTAAACGTAATCCGGCGCAAACTGTTCAAGATCAAGCGTCGGGGTTTTGCCGATATCGCCGCGATGTTTTTCAAGGAACACGCCCGCTGCCTCGCGCCCCTTGTCGCGCAGCATGGTCATGAAATCCCATTCCGCATTCATCTTGGACGTGTGATCCAGCTCAAGCATCACATCACTGGCAATCAGATGCATGCGCATGGTGCCCCAACTGCTGGCTTCGCACTGATGGGGCGGCATGTCCTTGCGGATCACCGACATCATGCGCAGCTCCTTGACCAGCGAACTGTTAAACGAAATCTCGTTAAGTCGGCTTGATATCTCGTGCGAGGTTTTCGGGATCCCCGGCCGTTTGACCGGATTGATCTGTACGAGCACCGTGTCATTGGCCGAACATTCCCGCACAAGCGGGCCAAGGCTGGGATTGCCGGAATATCCCCCGTCCCAATAGGGCACGCCATCAATCTCGACGGTCTTGTAAATATTGGGCAAACAGGCCGAGGCCAGCAAAACATCAAGGCTGATATCGGGGTTGCGAAACACCCGTGCCTGCCCGGTTTCGACATTGGTCGCGGTGATGAAAAGCTTGGTCGGGCTTTTGTTGAGCAAATCAAAATCGACCACATCGCTCAAAAGCGCCGCCAGCGGATTATCCCCCGCCGGATTAAGGTCATAGGGCGAAAACAGTTTCGCACTCATATCAAGCCACTGATACATCGGCGAATTGCCAAGCGACCAGTTGCCAAACAAAACATCAATCGGGGAACGTTGCAGCGGGCTGAACCGCGCGGCCTCCGATACCGCTGACCAAAACCGCTCAAGATCCTCGCGCGCCCCGTCATATTTGCCCTTGCAAAAGCCCGACGTCACCACGGCGGCATTCATCGCACCCGCCGATGTGCCCGAAATCGCCTCAAGCTCGATCTCTTCATCCTCAAGCAACCGGTCCAGAACGCCCCAGGTAAACGCCCCGTGCGATCCCCCGCCCTGCAGGGCAAGGTTGATCTGTTTGCGGTTGGTCGCCGTCGATTGCTTCGCACGCTCGCTCATGCCATCTCCTGCACCTGGGTCATAATGTTCGGATCACTGGTCATGATATGTCGCAAACAGCGCGATCTGCCAGCAATGATATCACCGAAGGAAGGTTAGGCTTCTCAATCTTTATCGAATGGCGGGATACTCTCATACATCAAACCTGTTTTGGATTTTGCGCCTTCTCTGGATGTTTGTTTAATCTGCGCGAAGACCAAATAATTTTTGGCAACAAAGCAAAGATAGCCCGAAAATACTCCGGCGGCGCTTGTGGCTCGGTGTCTTTTTCCATACAATAAAACAGGAATAAAAGATCGATTTTATCTCCTTATAGTTGAAAATTACACATACAAAAAAGGCAACTCAGTACACTTCGAGGTAAAAACATTCATTTATGGAAGGTACCCGTATGAACGATGAGGAGCTAAAAACGTGGCTTTGCTCTCAAATGGCTGCAATTGAAGATGAGCAAACAATTCGAGAGCGGTTGAGAAAGTTAGTTTCTTTATATGAAATTACAGATAACGGATTAGAAAAAGCCAGCCTAGCAGATCAAATCCAAATGTTGGAAGAACACCTGGAGGAAGCGCCCCTACGCACATTAGACCAACCACAAGGTATAGATGAACTTATGCTAGGCCTTATTCAATACAGATCAATGGTATTTGCCTTTGAGAAGGTAAAATCTGAGAATAGCCATTTCGAAAAATTACCCTTTTTCAAAATGTGGATAGTATCCGCAGGCTACCTTGTCGCAACAATTATTGGTAAACTTACAAACAAACATAGTCGAGATAACTCTCTTAAATCCGCTTGGAAAAAATGTAATCAAGCAATTAAAGAGTCCGGCATAATTTCGACCGAGGAATGGAAGAAATTAGACAACTTAATGCGAACCAACACGTACTTCTCGAATGAAAGCTCCAAAGCAATTCGGTTTCGCAACAAGACCATTGCTCACAATGAGGCAACATTCACTCCAAGCTGGTCCGATTTTGACAATGACATTAAGATTTTGGCGCGAGTTTGGTCTGTGCTCTCAATATGGTGTGCATTTCCTCAACCATCCCCATTCAATGATTCAAAACAGATGTTTTCGGGACTAGAGGCATTTTTTAACACCAATGAATTTGATCAACTGAGCAAACACTACGAGCACTATGTTTCACAATTTTGCGAATGGTGCCGGACAAGTTTGGTAGCTGGCGAGCCACAAACTAGGTCTCCGTTTTTGTCACTGAAAGTCACGATCAAGCATTATCCGAACCGTGTTTAACAAGAAAACGAGAACCATTAATAACGTTTAGGTCTTATACCACGTCAAACTGGCCGGAAGGTCCTGCTTGGGGGCCAGCGCAATCACCTGATCAAGGAACAGGCGCGCAATCGGTGACAGGCTTTTGCTTTTGCGCGTAATCACGCCGATATGGCGATGGCGTTCCGGGGTGGTGAGTGGCACAAACACCAGCTTTTCGGGTGCTGCCATATCCGACACACGGGCGGCCAGTTCCGGCAGAACCGTGATCCCCACCCCCTCGGCGACCATGGCCGCCAGCGTAATGGTGTTGGATGTTTCAACAATCGGACGCGGCAGGATCGGTCCGGTTGCGCCCAAGGCGATATCGCTGCCTTCCTCTGCACTGCTGGCGTTCGGATCGAGTGAGCGCAGCACCTTTTCCTCGGCCCGCATCGCCTTCTGCGCGCGGGCCAGAACCGTTTTCGCCGCCGGAATGCCCGCCGCCACCGCATCGCGCACAGCAGGGCTCAGGACCGGCATGGTATCGCTTGAAAGGTCGCTGGTCACACCGGGCTGCGCCATCATCGCGCCGGTCCCGGATTCCGGCCCCAACCCGACAAGCTTCTCACCGGTCAAATCCGACCAGCGCAAAACAGATTTTTGGGCAAAGGCATGATCGGCCCGGCACAGCACGCCAAACCGATCGGAAAACAGCGGGCGAAAGGCAATATCGGGCAACGCCTGCCACTCCCCGGCAATGCCGAGATCGGCGGCATTATTCGCCACCGCTTCATGCACTTCACCGGCATTGCGTTCATCAAGGCGAATACGCGCATCGGGATGGGTAGCAACAAATTCGGAAATCACGGCGGGCAAAATACGCGTCAGAACCGAGGGTGCCGCTGCAATCGTAATCTTGCCACCGACACCTTTGGACAGCGCATCCAGATCGCCAAGCGCCTCTTCAAAATCGGCCAGCAACCGCCGCGCAATCGGCAGGAAACGCTCGCCGGTCTGGGTCAGCGCCACCTGCCGTGTCGTCCGATCAAAAAGGGCGGCCCCCGTCACATCCTCAAACTGGCGAATGGTTGCGGTAACCGCGGGCACCCCAAGGCCCAAAATCCCGGCCGCAGCCGTAAAATTCCCCTGATCGGCAACTGCGACAAACACGCGCATATGACGGATATTCAGCGATGACAGCATGGTCTTGATCGTCCGTTCCGGTTAACTCCCCTGCCCGATCAAGAGCATAGCGCCCGAACCGGATTTGGGAAAACGGTTATTGGGATGACGTCGCAGCAGTCTTTTCAAGCGTCGGCGGCACAGTCTTGATTGCGGTCACGGTTGGATGCACCTCGATCAGGCATTCGCGGAAGACGCGCGCCATGCGTGACATCACCGATTGCGGGAAGTTGGCGACACACATGGCGATCTTGAAGCTGAGCAGATCGGGACGAAGGGCGCGCATTTCGCCGCGTTCCACCCATTGCCGGGCAAAGTGGGTTGGCAGGAAACTGACGAACTTGCCGCTTCGGATCAGGTAAGCCAAGCCTTCCATGTCATAGGCCGTCGCACTGGGCGGATGTTTGAACAGGGACTGGAACGCCAGCGCCACCGAATAACCACGACGGGCGTATTTCTGTTCGGCCAGTTGTTCGATTGGCATTTTTTCATGGGCCTTTTCAAACAATGGATGCTCCTTGCCGCAATACATCGTCTGTTCTTCGTGAAAAAGCTGCTGCATCTGCACGGCTGCATTCATCGGCTGGTTGGGCATGACGGCGATTTCCATCTGCCGACTGAGCAGCGCGTTTTCAATCTGGTTGGGCGATACGACAACAAAAGTCGGATGTACGCCGGGTGCCCGTTCATGAAACAGCGCAATCGCCCGATCCAGTTTGCAATTGGGGTTTTCGACCATGGCATCGACCACCCCAATGCGAAGTTCCCCCACCATATTGCCGCGAATGGCCCCGACCTCGGCCCGGAATGAGTCGGCCGCGGCAAACAGTTTGATCACTTCGCTATAGATTTTTTGCCCATGTTCGGTCAGCGAAAAGCCCGACCGCCCGCGCCGACACAGCTTGACCCCCAACCGGGTTTCAAGCGCGGACATCTGGGTGCTGATGGTCGATCTTGAAATGCCAAGCTCGTCCTGGGCGGCGGTGAAACCGTTGCTTTCGACGATGGTTCTGAAAATCCGCAACTGGCGGAAATCGACATCACTGAGCGGCGGAAGTGTTACTGACATCGGCGCTTGACCTTCGTGAAAGCATTACGTTGAAAAAATCAGACGTTTAGTTTGAAAGTTTCATATTATTGAACACGTCCCCGCGTGGCAATCTTCGTCCAAGCTTTTGAGATAATTGCCGTGTCCGCGCGTCACCCCACCCGACCGCGACGGCATGCCACCACCATCGCCACCATCGCCATCGCGCCAGGATCTGCCCTCATGCCCAACACTGCTGACAAACCTGATACTGCGTCCGCTATTTCCTTTGTACCGCCCTCGGCGATGACCCTGCCGCGTTATGCCGGGGTGGCAAGCTTCATGCGCGCCCCGCATCTGTCGATTGATGACCCGGTAACACGTGACGTCGATATCGCCATGGTCGGCGTGCCATGGGATGGCGGCACCACCAACCGTCCGGGTGCGCGGCACGGCCCGCGCCAGTTGCGCGATCTATCGACCATGATCCGGCCCAAACACCCGGTCACCAGCCAGAACCCGTTTGAAGACCGCAACATCGCCGATCTGGGCGACGCGCAGGTCAATCCGGCCGACATCATGGATACGCTGGAAAGTGTGACGGGCTTTATCGCCAAGCTGAAATCAAAGGGCATCAGCCCACTTAGTGCCGGTGGCGATCATTTGCTGTCCTATCCGATCCTCAGGGCACTGGCATCCGATGGCCCGCTTGGCATGGTGCATTTCGATGCCCATACCGACCTTTTTGACAGCTATTTCAACGGTTTCAAATACACCCACGGCACGCCGTTCCGCCGCGCGATCGAGGACGGCTACCTTGATCCCAAGCGCGTGGTTCAGATCGGCATTCGCGGCACGATGTATGACGGCGAAGATGTTGAATGGGGCCTGGCCCAAGGCGTTCGCATCATCCGCATGGAAGAAGTCATTGATCGCGGCCTTGATGATGTGATGGCCGAGGCGCGCGAAATTGTTGGCATGGATAAGACCTATGTCAGCTTTGACATTGATTCTGTGGACCCCGCCTTTGCACCGGGCACCGGCACGCCGGAAATCGGCGGCTTCACCAGCCGCGAGGCGCAAAAAATGATCCGGCTGTTAGCCGGTCTAAACCTTGTGGGTGCAGACCTTGTCGAGGTCTCGCCCCCCTTCGATCCTTCGGGAGGAACAGCCTGGCTTGGCATTTCGCTGATGTATGAATTGCTGTGCGTGCTGGCCGGGTCAAACGCCACCAGAAACCCGAACCGAAAATCGGGCTAAGGCCAAATCAAAGAAACCAAAGTCTAAATCAGAGAGCATCTCACACCGGAGACACCATCCATGAAACGCATTCTTTCGAAAATCTGCCTGTCGGGTGCGGCCCTCGCAACCGCCTTCTCGCTTTCCACCGCCGCCTCGGCCGAGGAACTGACCATCGCCCACTCGACCTGGGTTGGCTATGGCCCGCTTTATATCGCCCAGGACGAGGGCTTCTTTGAAGAAGAAGGCCTTGATGTCAAACTTGTGGTTATGGAAGACGTCAAAACCCGTATGCCGGCCTTGGCGGCTGGCCGGATTGATGTTGCCGTCACCACGATTGATACCGTGCTTGGTTTTTACACCGATGACCATCCGCTGACCTATCTGTTTGCGCTTGATGATTCACGTGGCGGTGATGGCATTGTTGCCAATGCCGACATCAAAACCATCGAAGACCTCAAGGGCAAAAACGTCGCCTATACCGAGGGGTCAGTTTCGCAGTTCTTCCTGAGCGTTCTTCTCAAGGAAGCCGGCATGAGCCTTTCTGACGTCAATTCGATGAACATGTCGGCCGGTGATGCCGGTGCGGCCTTTGTCGCCAAGCGCGTTGATGCGGCTGTTACGTGGGAGCCGTGGCTGACACGCGGCAAGGATACCGAACATGGTCACCTTCTGATCGATAGCTCCAAGGCACCCGGCCTGATCACCGATATCGCGGTGACGACCGAGGAAACCCTGGAAGCCCGTCGCCCGGAAATGGAAGCACTTTATCGTGCATGGGCCAAGGCAATCGCCTGGCAGAAAGCCAACGAAGAAGCAGCCGACGTGATCATGGCAATGGGTGTTGGCGGCTGGCTTGAAGATCCGGCGGTCTTTGCGGAAACCCGTGCGGGCATTGCGTTTTATGATGACGCAATGAACAAGACCTTCATGGATCCGGCCAACGAAGACGGCATTGTCGGCACCATTTCCAACGCCATGACCCTTGGCAAGGAAAGCGGCATGGTTACGTTGGACGCCGATCCGAAAAGCCTGCTGGCTGCGGACATCGTCAAATAACGTGAACAACACCTAAGCTTAAAAGAGCAAGCATCATGTGGACCAGATCCCTCTTCTCGCCCAAGACCGATATCGACAAGGGAACCTATGTCACCCTGTCGCTGATTTCGGTTGCTATTATCCTGGCCCTGTGGTGCTTGCTCACCTATGGCGGGATCACGCCCCGGGACTTCCTTGCCGCCCCGCATGAGGTGGTTCAAGCCGGCATCAAACGCATGGCCAATATGTCTTTGTTTGAACATATGTGGGCAAGCCTTGTTGTCATCCTGTCGGGCTTTATCCTGGCCTCGATCTTTGCCGTTCCGATCGGCATCCTGATGGGCAGTTTCCGCGCGGTGCAGGCGCTGATTGAACCGATCACCGGTTTCATGCGCTATATCCCGGTTTCGGCCCTGATCCCGCTTCTGATCCTGTGGATCGGCATCGGGATCGAACAGAAAATCATGGTGATTTTCCTCGGCACCTTTTTCCAGCAGCTTATTCTGATTTCCGATGTGTCGGCCCGGATTTCCAAGGATCTGATCGATTGCGCCTATACGCTGGGTGCGGATCGCCGCCGTGTCGTCACGCGCGTTCTGGTGCCGGCCTGCATGCCCGGTGTGATGGATAACCTGCGGGTTACCATGGGCTGGGCCTGGACCTATCTGGTGGTGGCCGAACTGGTCGCGGCCGATACCGGCCTTGGCTACATGATCCTGAACGCCATGCGCGGGCTGTTTACCGATGTAATTTTGCTTGGTGTCTTTACCATCGGCATCTTGGGCCTGATCACCGACTTCTTCTTTAAATGGGCACGCCGGCGTTTGCTGCCCTGGTCTGCCGATTTTTAAGGGGCGATACAGTCATGAGCATGCTTTCCCTTCGTGACATCACGGTACGGTTCGAACCCAAGGGCAAACCACCGGTTCTGGCCCTTGACGACGTCTCGCTTGATGTTGCCAACGATACCTTTTCCGTCATTGTCGGCCCGTCGGGTTGTGGCAAATCAACGCTCCTCCGCCTTGTTGCCGGGCTTGAAACGCCGACATCCGGGCGCCTTGAACTCGATGGCCAACCGATCAACGGCCCGTCGGCCGATCGCGGCATGGTGTTTCAAAGCTACACCCTGTTTCCCTGGTTGACCGTGCGTGAAAACGTCATGTTCGGCCCGAAGCTCAAGGGCCTTTCAAAATCCGAATGCGAAGACATCGCCGATGATCTGATCAAGGCAGTCCATCTTGACGGGTTTGAAAAATCCTATCCCAAGGAACTCTCGGGCGGCATGCGCCAGCGCGTGGCCCTTGCCCGGGCGCTGGCCAATGATCCGCGCATTTTGCTGATGGATGAACCGTTTGGCGCGCTTGATAGCCAGACCCGCCAAATGATGCAGGAACTCCTGCTTGATGTCTGGCAAAGCCGCCGCAAGACGGTGCTTTTCATCACCCATGACATTGACGAGGCGATCTTCCTGGGCGACGAAGTGCACGTGATGTCGGCGCGCCCCGGCCTGATCAAGCAGTCGCTTGATATCAACATTCCGCGCCCCCGCCACATCGATGCGCTCACAAGCCCGGAATTCATGGATTACAAACGCACCATCCTGTCGCTGATGCATGACGAGGCGATCAAGGCCGAAGACGCCGCCAACCAGCGCAAATCGGCCTAAAGCCGTCAAAAAAGCGCGGCAAAACAAACACCTGCCTGACTTGCCACCACCCGACAGGCTCAGGCACAGGGAATGTGCGGCTCACAGCAAATCCCGCACATTCCCGACTTTTATAGTCAGGTGATTTTCCGTCAGACTTTCGGCTCTCTTCTTACCAAAGAAGCAAGCGCCACCAGAACCGGATTTATAGGAATAGTTTGAAGGTTACATACTTGCCGCAATCGACAGGTCATAATAGGCCATGACATCAAGCTTACCTTCGGCAGGGACAGCAGAGACCTCCGTCTCGGCATTGATGGCCGACATTAAGAGGCACTTTGAAGGTGCCTAAAAATAAAACTGTCCCCTTTTTTTGTTGCATTAGTCGGGCTCTATCAAATAGCCACGAAGGCAGAGTATAACCGCTTCATTCAACGTCGCAGCATCTCTCCGAACAGATCTCTCAGGATTTTCTCTAACCGCAATAGCACAGGTGTATAAATTGCCAAGGCGCTGCACGTCAGAACGGATCATCAGAGAACACCCATTGTTCGCAAGTTCAGAAAACAGTCTCTCCAACTCATCCAATGAAAAGACTCCGGCTTCCGCTATAGATTTTGCGATGTCCATTTTCACCTCAACGCATTTGCAATGTCTGACACTTCCACTAAGTCACCTCTCTCGACTCTAAGAGTTAGCTCAAACATTTGACTATCTGTAAGATTTACAGTTAACCCAGTTCTTCCCGCAAAACTCTTATATGCTGCGATAGCAGTTCTCTTATTTCCGTTTTCAAAAGTGTGGTTTTTTATTATCGAACGGAAAATTGCCGCACCTTGTTCTGATGGTAAATCGTAGTACGAAGCGCTCTGCAAAATTGAGTGAAGGTCGCCACTAAACAAATTTCCTCCGCCATCTGTCGTGCGGTTGAAATCAATAATTTCCTCCACAAAGCTATCAGTGTCGTTGGCGAAGTCGAATGTCTTGTTTGCCCCACTTATAGCACCATTCTTATGGCTTGCAATTTTACTGAGCAGATCATCAGCCTTATCCGTCAGGCCTGCCTTACGGGCAAGTTCATAGGACTTCTCAAGAATCTTGAGTTTGCCAAGGGTAACGTCGATGGCCACATTTAGACCAGCCTCCAGAATGGCATCCTCAAACTGCTCGTCGGTCAGTTCTCCATTGATATACGCATCAACCAGTTCATATGCAGTTGTCGCATTGTCATACAGCTCATAAGCCGTCCATGCGACCATCGCCCCTTGGAATAGCAACACTACCGCCGGCAAGATGTTGTCATTTGCAACACTCTCGCCCGCATCGGCCCCGATATAGACCTCGTTACCGCTGGTCGCGATCAAGGCCGCCGCCGCCGCACCGGCAAGACGCCCGACATCCACTCCATTCTGGCGCCACTCCTCAAACATGGCATTCATGGTGTCGCGTTGTTCTGGCGTGATCTCTTCGGGTTTATCCAGGTCAATCTTGGTAAAGTTCTGAATTTCTTGAAGTTTGCTTTCTTCGGTCAGCCACTGATAGAGCTCGGCTGATACCGCGCCACCAACACCTCCAGCAGCACCGGCGGCACAACCACCGGATTGCGAAATTTCGCCCCGCGCACAGCCCAGTGCCGCATGAGCGACCTTGTGCCAAAGCCAGGTTCCCGGATCGACACTGGTTGTCCCATCGGCGTTGGTGGTCATCATCGCCTTGTATTCGGCACCGATTTCAGCCGCCAGCGACGCGCCAATCGTGCTTGCCGCCGCCAGCCGCAAATTTCCGACCAGCGTATCGCTGAAATCAGCCCCAGTAATCGCGCTGTCCACACCAGAGCGAATGACACCGTCGATGCTATTTTCCAGAAGCGTTGTAATGAATTCAGAATTTTCGCCGAGCTGCTCAAGCCCGAACGTATCAAGGTTAATTGAATCTGTAGCGCCAGCGGTCAGGGCACTAACTACGATGCCACGGAGTGTGTTACTGGAGAAAATAGATTGAAAGGCCCCACGCATATCACCCGAAACAGCACCATTGGCAATCGAGGTCGCTGCCGTTGCCGCAACACTTGCAAGAGCGGCATTAACCATGGTCATGGTCGTTAATTGTGCAGCTGTTCCTGCATATATAACGCCATTAAAAGATGCTGTTGCCAAAGTTGTCGTCGCACCTGCCTCAAGGGCGGCTGCCCCGACAAGGTTGGCTGACAATGCAGCAGTTGCGCCGGCAGTAATAATCGCCGTCGCAATCGCAATCAGTGCCATTGCACCACCACCAAGGCCAGAGCTCTGGTCGTACCAGGTCTCATAGATTTCCTCGACGCCCTGCCAGTCGACATTCTCCATGCCTTGCAGGTCAGCAAGGTATTCAAGGCCCGGTGCCTCGGCCAACTGGGCGATGTCAGTGGCAAAATCGCCGGTGGAGCGGTATTCAACCACCACGCCGCCAGGGCTTTCGATGATGAAATCCCCACCCGATTCAAGGATGGCATGACGGACCACTTCCTTTTCGTGGCCATATTCCGTCATCGTCCATTTAAGGGTGCCGCCCTCATATTCCGAAACCGACAGGTAATCGCGTTCCTTGTCGGTCAGAAGCCACAATTTGGCATCCGGATCGGCAAACGGACCTTTGCCGACGCTGATGTTCAAATCGCCCCCGGCCGAAACCCGGCTGGCACGAATGGTGGTATCCGATCCCGACTGCGTGGTCAGATCGGTAAGCGACGTGATTTCCGTCCCCTTGATCTCGGTCAGATCGCGGATTTCCGTGCGCGAGCTGGATCCACCGAACATCCCGCCGAAGCGGCCTGTTTTCTCGACCTTGTGTTCACGGTGATGCTGTTCCTGAAGCGAGGTAATCGTCAGCCCGCCAAAGGCAGTAATGTCAATATCGCCGCCGCTTTCGACTTCGGACCCGGCAATGCCGATATTGCCCATGGCATTGAGCGACATGTCATCGCCGCTAGACAGCACACTTTCCTGATAGGTCAGGTGATTCTCGTTAAGGCTTTCGGTTTTCTTCTTGCCAAAGAAACCGCCGCGCCCAGAACTCGACTTATAGGAATAGCTTGAGTTTTCCATACCTGCCGTAACCGACAGGTCGTTATAGGCCATGACATCAAGCTTGCCGTCAGCAGAAACGGTGGATGCTTCGATCCCCACGTTGGTGCCGGTCATAGCAATATTGCCACCGGCATTGATCGCCGACGTCAGGAGCTCTTCGGAATGTGCCTTGGATGATGACTTGCCACTGGTTTGCGAATAATCATAAACATTGCGCGCAGAGCCGACCAAAAGGTCACCGCCCGCTGCCAGTTTGACGTCACCATCAACATTTGCATCAGTCCCGACCACCGACACGTCATTGGCTGCTTCAACCGTCAGGTTACCGCCAATATTAAGCGTGCCGCCCTGATGGGTAACAGATGTGCCACTGCCGCTGCCGGTTTTGACGCGTTTGGTCGTGTATTTCTCACAATCGCCATCATTTGATGAACAATCGGGATTTCTAACCCGAACATCGGAATAGAGAGCGCGGGTGAAGTTGGTTGTCTCCTCGATGGTTTCAACCAAAACATCGCCACTGTCACTTTTAAGCGTGACGTCGTTTGCGGCCTCGATATCCACCGCCGCAAGGCGGACTTCCTCGTCACCCGAAAGGCTGATATCGCCATCCGATTTCAGATCGCCGCGTTCAAGGTCAATCCGATCAGCAGTGATAGTCGTTTCGCTGTTACTGACAATCTGCCCACCGCCAATTTGCTTGACCTCACCGGCAGCAATATCCACCTTGTCAGCAGAAATCAGCGCCCCGTTGCGTTTATCAAGGAAGGCAGTCACCGCAGAAAGCGGTTTGGCCCCATTATCGCTTGAAGTCGGCAGAGCCAACGCAAGTTCAAGCTGATCACTGATCACGTCATTGCGTGTCTGACCGGCACCATCCCCGCCAAGCAGTTGGGCCGTGCGAATTTGCTGGGTCGCCCAGGCTTGGCGTACGGTGGGGTCATTGGAAGACAGCACTTCAAAGGCGCGCAGTTCGTTCTGTTCGATCAGCGGCTCAAAATCAAGTCGGCTGAACAGATAGGGCGATGACATGAAGGCATCGAGTTCACCGGATTCCGGGGTTTCGAAATTCTCGTGTGCCTCTTCAAGAACCTCTTCAAGTTCGGCGATCAGGTTAACCAGGGTCGACGTTTCCGCACCTGGCGTTGATGTTTCCGGTGTCGGTGCAACGGTGCTTTTGGACGGTTTTGGAACCTCTGCGTTCAGACGGTTGCTGGTGCTTTGAAGATGCACGCCGATATCGGCCAGCAACTGAGACGCACTTCGGCTGCCGATCGTCATGTTCTTGAGTGAATCGGTCACCGAAATGTTCAGATTTCCATGTGCTTGAATCACACCGCCAAATGTATCCGCGAAATCAAGCACACCTTCGTGGCAGGTGAAGCAGCCGCGTTTATGCACTTCATGGCGGGACTGACTGGCCCCAAACGACGTATTGGTCAGATTTTCAGCGGTGATGTCCAGGTCGCCCGCCGCCTGAATAGCACCATAGACATTGTTGATATTTTTGGCTTCAAGCAGAATGTTCTTGCCTGCCTTAAGTTCCGCCAGAACGCCATCGTCATTCAGGGTATCCTGGGTGATCGTCACCAGGATCGTGTATCCAGCGCCCGAACCCGCCCGAATAGAATTCCACAGATTGCTGATTTCCGGCAGGACGGCCCCGTCCTTGACATAAGAAGGATTAAGGGCTGCAAGCGTATCGGCACTTATGGCCTGACCAGACGACAGGCTTTCCCAAAGGGCCAGATATTGCGGAAGATACTCCGCCTTGATAGAGCCGGGCTCAGGACCTTCCACAACCGGCTCCGGATCTGTCGGCGCACCTGACGAGCCCCCTGCTCCGCCCGGCTCCGTGGTTTCAGGCTCGGCAACGACCTCTTCAACACGCGCGCTATCAGCCATAAGGTCACGCATGAATTCGACAAGGGACGGCACACCTGCCTCGGACGCCTTACCTGACAGACGTCCAAAGTATGTAACCCAGGATGAACCAAGTGTTTTTCCGTCACCACCAATTGCCGAGGCCTGCAACAGAAGCAGGAGCTCCGGGTCAAGTTCTGTTGCACTATTCAACTCGTCAGAAAACAGCTGTTCCCAGAGCGCGACATAGCTTTCGGTATATTCCGGCCGCACTGTGCCGTCTTCAGCAAGATATGTCGCAGAAAGCAGGCGGCTTTTGATATCGCCATTCGGGTTAACCGGGCCCGGGGTTTCATAGAACTGATAGATGTTGTCCTTGATATTTGCCGTCGGCGCGGTGCCCTGGTTGACGATATTCTCGGCCTTGATTTCAAGGTCACCCCCGAACGCTTCAATGCGGCCATTGCGGTTCAGGACATAATCGGCACGCCCGTTCGCAACCTCGGAGGAGCCGATCGTGACATTGTTATTGGCCCACAAAATACCGCCATCATTGCGGATATCGGGCGCGTCAATATCAAGGTTGCCATAGGCCGCGACAACGCCGTTATTTTCGATGCCGGTTCCGGCCTTCAGGGTCGTGTCACTTTCTGATCGGATCAGGGCTGTTTTGCCCGATGTGATCTGCTCTTGCGCTTCAAGGCTGACGCTTGCACCCGAATTCAGCTCGCCACTGTTTGTGATATTCTTGGCGGTGAGATTAAGGTTACCCGCAGATTTCACACTGCCCGCGCCCTCGAAATCCTCGGTCGTGGTGATTGTTGTTTCAGCACCCGATGAAACTTTCGACGCAGCGCCGAAGCTGATTTTGCCATTCGCATCAAGGGTGAGGTTGCCTGCTGACGCCACAGCACCATTCATATTCACCCCAACCCCGTCATCGGTTGCGATGAGGCTGATGTAATCCGCATACATGCCGCCAAGTGCTGCCACATCCAAGGCGACTTCAGGCACAGCACCACTGCCAGCGATCTCGCCATGGGTCAGCCCGACATAATCGACAGAATTACTGCCGGTGATGACATTAAGTTGCTTTGCCTTGAGCTTTGCGGCATCGCGAATGGCAACGGTTCTTGCAATCAGGTCGATCTGATCACTGGCCTGATTGCCACTGACCGCATCCAAACCCGTGCCATTAATCAAAATATCACCGCGGGTCACATCAAACCCGGCAAGCTCCCCTGAGGCGTTGATATTGGCCGCACCTGTGGAAAGGGTTGCTCTGCTGGTGTTGATAAAACCGCAGCCATTACACGTGATGCCATTTTCGTTGACGATGACAAGCTGGGCCTTTTTGCCTGCCACCTCCAGAAGACCATTCATCTGGGATCGCGACCCGCCAATGATCTGATGAAGGATCGTTGACGCTTCCTGCCCGCTTCTCAGGTTCGGGTTACCTTCGATGTAGCCTTTTTCCAGCTGGGAATAGGTTATCGTCGCAGAGTTGTTATCGATTGCGCCACGGGTGGGAATATCGAAACTGTTATGGATGTTGTTCGACAGGCCCTTGGCGTTGGGCGTATTGATATTATAGATCGTCAATCCGTTTCGCGATTGGTCAACAGCGGAACGGTCCGTGTTTGCCGCCTGCTGTGCGCCCGCAACAACAGGTGAAAGCGTGTAAAGCACGGCTGCAATCAAAGCTGAACTTTTCTGAAGACCCGGCAAAAGTTTGCTGATGTACTGCATGATCTATGTCCCAACGGCCCCGTTAAAACGAAAAAGACGCTTGCGCGTATCTGATTATTCCTGAATCCGTGAAGGCTTCGGGACGCTTAAGCGCCCGGGCAACCACAAGATCCAGATTGAAAATCCCAAGGAAATTGACCCGTACTCCGGCGGATGCTCCTGCCAGAAACGGGGCGTCATAAGTCTCTCGGTCATCCTTGCTGAGCTCGACATAACCGGCATCAAGTCCAAGCACGATGTCCAGGCTGGCATCTTCATCCTGAAATGCCCGGTAGCTCAGATCGTTGCGCGTCGAAATGCCCGACCTTCCGGAAAGACTGTCTTCTCGAAAGCCACGGATGCTAAAATATCCACCCCCGATGGCGAACTTGTCGGAGCTCCCAAGATTATCTTCCGAATATTGACCATTGATTTGGTGGCTCAAACGCAAAAGCCCCTCTGCAAAGCTGGCTTGCAGCGCAGAGCTCGCCGTAAACAGCAATGGCTCTGGATCAATGTCGGAGTCCAGTGGCGGCTCCGCCCCCAGCGCGTTCAGTCCGCGAATGGCGTTGACAGACCAGTCGTGGTAGCCGTTCTCAAAATTGAAACGCCCATTCACACCGAACTTGGACTTGGTCGAAAATCGCCTTTGAACGACGACTTCGAATTCGTCCAGGAAGTTTCTTGAACGGGATGTTTCAATACCGGCGACTGCATAGAATTTGGAAGATTCTCCGCGCCAGATAAGGCGTTGGAGATCGGTGGAAATCCAGTGACTGCGCCCATATACGGGCAAGTCCTCGTTGATTGCCGGAAGAATAAAGCCGTATTGGCTATATCCGGCGCCAACGCTGACACTCCAGTTGCCGAACGGTACAAAATAACTTCCGCTCGCCGTTCTGGAATATGTATCGCTCGAAGTTAAACCCTTCTTCGTAGAAGAGGCATTCAACTGAATCGTGTCATTAAGATTCAGCAGGTTATCGTAATACAGGTTCCCGCCGATCTTTTGACGCCCGGTATTTTTGTAGCCGAAATTGTTGAAGGTCAGCGTTCCGCCATAAGGTCGTTCATTCACCGCAGAAAGACGAATGATCGAAGTCCCTTGCCGTTCTCCGGGGTAAAGTTTGAACTTTCCCGATTGCGAGCGCGGAGAGTTGAAGTTTTCCAACGCTTGCTCGATCTCGCGCAAATTGACGATGTCCCCTTCGCTTGTGGGAAAGGCCCCCACAATACGGGAGTCCGCATCGTCCCCGGACTCGTAGTCAAACCCCTCAATACGCCCGGGTATGATCAGGACTTTGAGGATGCCGTTTGAAAGATCCTGTTCCGGCAAATAAACGCGTGTCGTGATATAGCCGCGATCCGAATAGAACGCGTTCATATCATTCAAATAGGCGTTGAGATCACTGAGATTGACACATTTGCCATTCAGTCGGTCGAAGTTGTCGGGCACAACCTCAAAACCGTCCAACCCTTCGATCTCTGTAGACTGAATTGCAAAGCAAGGCTGATCTGTGTCGTCCGGAACGGTGGGCGCAGACGTTTCCGGTTGCAGCCGGATATCGGGCCTGCGTTGTGGTTGCCGCCCAAAATCCCAGTCTCTCTGCTGCTGGCGCAACTGTTCCTGTTCAATTGATCTGTTGACCGCGTCAGGAACAGTTTGGGCATGTGCCGAAACCAGCACCAAGCTGGCCGAAAGCAGTACGCCCCCCCATATGCAGCGGCGAACAAAATTTCGACGCACGGAAGGGTTAATCCGATTAAACTTGCGGACTAGGTGTTCGGTCTGCCGACCACATTTAACGGCGTTCGAATTCATCGTACTTAGCGATTGCACTCAGATCAAAAAAATGAACGGCAACATCAGATTTTTCTGATTTAAATGACTGTGCGTCATTTTTTCTTCGCTAAGACAAAATTCAGAAATCGAAAGTGACGAGCGTCACAGAAAGTTGAAATCGATTGATAAAGAAGACGCCAACAATAACCATAGGTTTCTGTTGGCTATACTCTACGGGCAGAACCTACCCCAACGAGGTAATCCCAAAGAACGTTTTATGACCACCGTTCGTCAACTAGCGCCACCCCAAACGTGAAGATTTGAGAGGCGATCAAGGCTGAAGACGCCGCCAACCAGCGCAAATCGGCCTAAGCCCCGCAAACAAAGCGACAAAAACAAACACCTGCCTGACTTGCCACCACCCGACAGGTTCAGGCACAGGGAATGTGCGGCTCACAGCAAATCCCGCACATTCCCGCTCCTAACCGCATGATGCCGCGCGGCTCGGGCGACATATCTGGAAAAGACGGGAACTAAAATCTCGGTGCAGAGGAGAACGCTCTAAGCACTCAAATCCACATGTCGCGCACCACCATTGGCGTCCGACCACCACATCAGCGCTTCGCGATAGGCGGGCATATTCGGCAGGTCGTGCGCAGTGCCGTTACTGCCAATGACCTGATCCCAGGCCTGGGTCAATTTATTGACCACCGGATTATCGGTTCGGACATCCTCGGTTCCACCGCTTAGCATGTAGGCGGTTTGATGCGAGGCACGTGCCTCTGCCCAGGCAAATGTTTCCTTTTCCGCATCACTTGCCACGTCATAGAATTCGATCATTTTGCGATGGACTTCAGTCCAATCACCGTCTGGGCCGCTTGATTGGACGATATCGGAAATTCGGCTCGCCACTTCGTCTTTGGCCGCCTTGACTTCCGCGTTGGAAAAAAGCCCGCCTTCATTGGTCTGAATGGCATACAGCATCTGGCGATCAAATTCGGGAAAACCAACCGTATCCCAATCATCTGACGTCATACGCGCGGTATCAGCGCTGCCAAGCTTGGCATATCCGGCATCGATTTTCGCCCGCGCCGTTAGTGCGGCACCGGCCAGCGTGCCGTGGGTGGCGGTCGGTTTGGCTGGCGCCTGCTCCGTCGCTTGGCCGGCTGGGGCGGCACTGCCGTCGGACTTTGCCCCAACAGCCGATCGTTGACCTGACTTGGGGGACAGATAGGAATAGCTGTTTGCCAGAAATCCCGAAATAGACGTCATTATCGCCCCCTGCCCGTTATGCATTGCCCATAAAGGGCATTCTTGGATCCAAAGAGAACTCATAGTTACACAGAACAACTTTAACGAGCAATTAAATTCAACCAATAAATGTCTGCAAGTCAGATAACGCCTCAAAGAAATCCAACCCTGAATCCTCCAAAAAGTCGAATTGTATGAGGATTGAAAATACGTCATCGCGGTGCATTTTGACCGGCGCTTTTGAGTACCCTGCCGGGCGTTTTGATTATTCACTTATTTTGAATAATCTTTCGGAATTTTCGATTTGTCTATTCAATCGCGATCAGGTCAAATGGGTTTGCATGCCAGATCGGGGTGCCGGCCCGCACCGGAAAAAACCCGATAAAAGCATATGATATTATCATACGAGTATTGAGAGAGCCTGATGTCCGTTTCTGCCCCGGCTGCCATTCCGGTTACCAACGCGTCAAACAAAAGCGTGATCAAAAAGCTGCCGGCCCTGACCCCGGATCGGTCGCTGGACAGTTTGACGCTGGGCTTTCTTAAAACGCTGGAGGCCGAGGGCAAGTTTGAGGGTGAAATCCATGCCGATTTCCCGACCCGGCTGATCAATGCCACCGATAACAGCGTTTATCAAGTGATGCCAACCGCCGTGCTGCAGCCCAAGACGCGCGATGACATCAATGTCGTGATGGAACTGGCGGGGCGCGAGAAATTTTCCGAGGTCAAAATCACCCCGCGCGGGGGGGGCACCGGCACCAATGGCCAGTCGCTGAATAACACCATCATTCTCGATACCTCCAAACACCTCAACAATATCCTGGGCTTTGATGCGGAGCGCGGGCTTGTCCATGTCGAGCCCGGTGTGGTGCTGGATCAGCTTAATGCCTGGCTAAAGCCATACGGCTATTTCTTCCCGCCCGCAGTATCCACCGCAAGCCGCGCCACGGTGGGCGGCATGATCGGATCGGATAGCTCCGGCAAGGGATCGCGGATTTATGGCAAGACCAGCCATTATATCCATGACATGACCACGGTCCTGATCGATGGCACGGATTTCAATACCCGCGCGATGACCGCACTTGAGGCCCAAGACACCATGGAACGGGCAGACCGGGTTGGTCAGCTTTATAAAAAGGTCCATGACGAGATCGCGCCCCGGCGGGATCAGATCAAATCAACCTTCCCGGAAATGAACCGGGGGCTGACCGGCTATAACCTTAAGGAAGCGGTATCTGACACCGGGGACATGAACCTGTCGTTCCTGATTGCCGGGGCCGAGGGCAGCCTTGGCATGGTCAAGGAAATTACCTTCCGCGTCATTCCACTTCCCAAGCACAAGGCCGTCACGGTGGTGCGCTATGACAGCTTTGACAGTGCCCTTCGTCACGTCAAAACGCTGGTGCAGTTTGACCCGGTGGCAATTGAAAGCATCGATGACAAGGTCATGAAACTGGCCGAGCAGGATGAAAGCTGGCACATGCTGGGCAAGCTTCTCGGCACGGAAAACAGCAGCACGCCGACACGCGGCTTTAACGTCGTCGAGTTCGTTGGCGAGACGGAGGCCGAGGTCGCGGCCAAACAGGCGGAACTCAAATCCTACCTCGATACCAACCCGACGGAAGACTTTGCCCCCATCGGCTTTGTGCAGGCGACCGACCCGGGCCAGATCGCCGCCATCTGGTCGATCCGGGCGAAATCGGTGGGACTTCTGGGGAACCTTGAGGGCAAACGCCGCGCCACCCCGTTTGTCGAAGATACCGCCGTACCGCCGGAAAACCTTGCCGATTTCATTGCCGAGTTCAGAGCACTTTTGGATGCCGAGGGGCTTGATTACGGCATGTTTGGCCATGTCGATGTCGGCTGCCTGCATGTCCGCCCGCTGCTTGACATGATGGATGAAGAGGACGAGGCCCGCATTCGCCGCGTTTCCGACGCGGTGGCGGAACTTACCAAACGCTATAACGGCCTGATCTGGGGCGAGCATGGCAAGGGCTTCCGCGGCGAATACTCCCCCGTTTATTTCGGGCCGGAGCTTTATGATGTTCTGCGTCGCATCAAGGAGGCGTTCGATCCCGAAGGGCAGCTTAACCCCGGCAAGATCGCCTCGCCTTATTCCAAAAACACACCCATAACGGCGATTGACGAAGCACCCATGCGCGGCCAGTTTGACCGCCAGATCGAGGATGCGTTGCGTGATGAATACCTGAACGCGACGCGGTGTAACGGCAACGGGGCGTGCTTTAACTGGGATCTGATGGATGCCATGTGCCCGTCCTATAAAGTCACGCGATCGCGCGTGCATTCGCCCAAGGGCCGGGCCGGGATGATCCGCGAATGGATCCGACAGCTTTCGGTCGGCACCGATCCGATGAACAAGGATCTGGCCGTGATCAATGGCCGGGATTTTTCCCATGACGTCTATGAGGCGATGGCCGGTTGCCTGTCGTGCAAGGCGTGTGCGGGGCAATGCCCGGTCAAGGTCGATATCCCGGAAATGAAATCCCGGTTTCTCGAGACCTATCACACGCGCTACAAGCGCCCGATCAAGGACCATGTGATTGCATCGCTTGAAAACATCGCCCCCCTTCTGGCAAAGGCACCGGGGCTGTTTAACGCGTTGCAATCCATCCCGCCGATGCCATGGATCTTCAAACGCTTCATCGGGCTTACCGATTTGCCGAAACTCCATCGCCAGAGCCTTAAATCCGGCCTCCGCGCGCGTGGCATTGGCAAGTTCAAGCAGGCGGAGCTAGAGGCCTTAAGTGCGGATGAAAAGGCCAAGTCGGTGATCCTGGTGCAGGATTGCTTTACCACGCATTACGACACCCATGTGGTGCTGGCCCATGTCGACCTGTTGCAACGCCTTGGATATCGCGTGTTCGTGCCGCCCTACCGCCCGAATGGCAAGGCGATGCATGTGAAGGGGTTCTTGAAACGTTTTGATTATCAGGCGATGCAAAATGACATTGTGCTGGGCAAAATCGCGCAAACCGGCGTTGCCATGATCGGGATCGAGGCCAGCGTGACCCTGACCTACCGGCAGGAATACGCCCAGCGACTAAGCAACCGCCCGGATTATCGCGTGCATCTGTTCCATGAATGGCTGGCGGGCGAGATCGAGCACGGCCGCCACACCCCGCCGAAAATTGATAACGGCGTTAACATCAACACCACCGATACCCCGGCAAGCCTGTTCCCCCATTGCACGGAAAAGACGTCGCTTCCCGATGTCGGCGTGAAATGGCAGAAAATCTTTGCCGCGTTCGGGCTTAAACTGACCACGGAAAAAACCGGCTGCTGCGGTATGGCCGGTGTTTATGGCCATGAAACCCGCCACCTGGAAACCTCGCGCGAATTGTATGATCTTAGCTGGAAAAAGAAGGTCGATGCGACGGGGCCTGAAAACATGCTGGTGACCGGCTATTCCTGCCGCTGTCAGGTGGACCGCTATGAAGGTGTGAAGCCGCAGCATCCGGTCGAATACCTCGCCAAACTTATTGCATAGGAAACCCCATGATCCGTCACATCGTTCTGACCAAATTCAAGGCCGAGGTCACCAAGGCCGAAATCGACAGCCTGTTTGCCAAGTTGGCGGACCTTCAAAGCCACATCCCCGGCATGCGCGGCTTTGATGGCGGAGTGTCGGTCAGCCCGGAGGGCCTGGAACAAGGCTTCCGCCACGGATTTTCAATTGATTTTGACGATGCGGCGGCACGCGACGCCTATCTGGAACATCCAGAACATAAAGCCTTGGGTGGGCAGTTGGTTGGGCTGCTGGAAGGTGATGTCGCCGGGTTGGTGGTGTTTGATCTGGTTGTTGGAACCTCAGCGTAGTCGTTCGGTTTTGAGCTCGAACAGCCTGCTCACAGTCTATCGCCGCCGCTGTCAGCTACTCTGCGATATTGTAAGAGTAAAGCCTTGCTTAGTATCCGGTAGAGCATTGGTAAAAGCGGTGAAGGAGTGACTATTAAACTAAGCGTACTCTGGAGACAAAGCTGTTTGAAAGTATGACAGCTCCGGGCCGCTCGCATTCAATCGTTTAAAGAACTGTGGTGGCTGGAAAGCTCCCACCTTGGAGCGAATTGACGACAACGATAGGCCTTTCCCTAGAGGAAACACGTCCTCGAACACAATTGCATAGCCCTTGGTCGCGCCAGAAAAATATTCTTTAAATTCAAATTCGCTAACGCCGCTGACGTCAGAAAATTCTTCCCAGATGCCATCTGGACTCGCCTCAGCGACCCGGTCCACTACACCAAGTGCGCAAACTTCGCCTTTTGGAAGTTTGCTATATATCCAGACGTGCGTGCCTGGCACAAGGTTGAGAGCTTTACGGCGCAACTCTACTTTCTTTTCTCCGCGAAGCATTCGGCGAACATATCGGTCTTCGACTGAGATAAGAATGTTATCCGTTCGCGCCATTCAATCCCCCTGCAGCAACCACTTTAAGTAGCTCGTTATGACTAATACGTGTTGCGGTAACAAACCGCGCACCATTGTTGCATCCGAGCTTACACAGTTTGCTGTATGACACGATATCGTTAAATTTCACTATACTGCTACAAAGCAAAGTTAGCTTGCGCGGACTTTTGCCAATGTTCTTAAGTTCCGAATGCCGCACTACACCAAATCGGTTGGTTTCAACTGCAATCTGTGCGGATGTCAGCTCTCGCACCTGTGTTGCATTTGCAATTGCGACTGCACTGCTTCGCCCATTTCCGGCAGACGACTCATAAAAAATAATCACACTATTGGGCTGTATAGTTTTATTCGGCCTACTGTAATAAACGCGTGAACTGTGAATCGAAGCGGAGTGATCCCCCAACAAAGAGAGCTGATCAGAAGTCCCAAGCAGGTCGTCCGCATAATATCTTCGGATTGGTACAATCAATCCATCGCGATGCGGCAAAAGAAGAATTAAAGGTGACAACAGCGTCTCAAATTCAGCGAGAGACAACTGATTGAGGTTATCCTCTGCGTCACGATACTCAATTACTTGACTGGCGCTTTCATACTTCGGTGGCTGCTCAGGCAACTTTATTTTGGCGAGAGCAATTAAGTCGGCCCTGAACTGAGACCAGAGATTACTTGTAATGACCTTGCCGTATGAAATTTTATGGAAAACTGTTCTAGAGGTTTTATCTTCATCGTCGGGGCGAAATCCCAGTGAGAGAGCGACTTCACGTGTTTTCGCATGCCCTACAGGTATTTCCAGCTCAAGAATTGCCGGCGCATGCTTAGATAAGTTCTCACAAAGTTTTCCAAGTAGGCCATCAACGACAGCTTTTGTATTTCCGGAAGTTTCGCTGGCAACTAATTTCACTGATGTGGCAGATGGCCCGCGCCGCTCAGCTTTCCAAGTCATCATTGCGACAAGCTTATTACCTTCTTTAACAGCCTGACAATGCGCTCCTGTCAGTCCTGTCCAACCTTTTAGCAAGGCGGATCGAAGACCTTCACTTAACAATACGATATCAAAGAAGCCTTCTACTTCCGCCTTGGACACAGCCTTAGCATCAACGATAGAGATTTCGACATTGGTGATTTCGTCTGAGCGAAACTCTAGTCCCCGATTAAATTCGTCGTCGGGGCTTTCAGCAAAATCGCTGACGCTCAAGACGTCCAACTGATAGTTTTCCAGCAGACGGTCTCGCGCTCTCAGAATTGCCTTCTCACTAGTGATGAAGCCATTAGCAGCGTGAATAATGCACAATGACAAATGCCTAAGGTCGGAAATATCTTGCTTAGTTAAAGTTGCCGACCGCGCACGATCTGGAAAAACCAATCTGGCAAGGTCATTCTGAAGACCTTTAAGTTTCCTTAGCTCGTCTTTATCCCTTACGTCCGGAATTTCAGAGAATAGGGCACATAGCTTCAGCATAGTATCGTCATCGGGATTATAGCTTGTGCGCAAGAGCTCTTTCGGAAACTCATCAGTCAAAGCTGCTTGAAACTCATGATTTAGAGCAGCTTTAAGAACTGCCTTTGCCTCCTTCTCGCGAGGTCGCCCTTTGCTAAAATCAAAAAGAACATTCAAGTCTATCGCATAAAGAGGCGTTGCTCCCGAAAAAGCGCTTTTCAACCCAAGGCTTGGAACCGAAGCTTGGCGTTGATCTCCCATTAGATCGAACAAATTGGGAGTATCAAGGTCTAGGACTTTCGTCAAAATGGTGCGGTTGCGGACCTTCCCACCTCTTTCTGATCGAACCGTTTCGAAACCTGAGTTTTCATAAAACTTGTTTGCGGCAACAAGGTCAGATGCCACCCGGGCGGTAATACTCAGATACCCTCTAGTTTCCGCCCAAGACACAAGAGTACTGATTAGGGATTTCCCTACACCCAGATGGCGACATTCCGCGACGCAATAGGTTTGCATAACCCTTACGTAAGGAAAAACGCCGCCAAACATCAAATGGCCAAGGTAAGCACCACTTGAGGAAACAGCTACAAATAGCTTTCCCTGCTCTGCAGCTTGTTGGTAAGCAGCTTCTGGCAAAAAACCTAGCGCCAACCTCTCGGTATCAGCCGCCTCCTGGCAATCGGTCACAAATTTATATACGTCGACAGCCTTAGATAAAATTGAGAACCCAATAGCCAACTGCGACCCCTTTAATTCAACACCCACCAACACGTATAATATTTGGCGGACTGCCTATACAAGAACTAGTTAAAGTAGAAACTCAAATTTCTTGTAAGAGGCCTAGTTGTTTATTCGCGCAATTTATTAAAACTCGCCCCCAAAGACAGGAACCTAAAGCTACGTAGTTTAACCAAACCCAAAACCTCGCGGTCACTGCACTTAAATTTGTTTTTGCAGAAGACAAGAAACGCAAAAAGGCAGCACCTATTTATGGTACTGCCTTTTGGTTTTGGTGCGTGTGGTGCGAGATTCCCGCCTTCGCGGGAATGACGGTTTGGGGTGGTGGCGGTGTGGTGATGGTGGCGGGTTGCGCCGGTCTAATCAGACCGGCTTTGAGGTCACCAAATTCGATTTCTGCCGTGGCAGGTATTTGCCATCGCCCTTTTGGCCGGTGACTTTGCCGTCCTTGACCACGGTTTTGCCGCGCACGATGGTGTGCACCGGCCAGCCTTTGACTTCAAGGCCTTCATAGGGGCTGTAGTCGCAGCCCTGTTGCAGGATGTCGTTGGTGATGGTGACGTTTTTATTCGGGTCCCAAAGGGCCAGGTCGGCGTCCGAGCCAATGGCGATGGTGCCCTTTTGCGGGTACATGCCGTACAGTTTGGCGTGGTTGGTGGCCGTCAGTGCGACAAAGCGATTGAGGTCGATGCGGCCCTTTTGCACGCCTTCGGAAAACAGGATCGGCAGACGCGTCGCCACGCCCGGGATGCCATTGGGGATCCAGCGGAAGCTTTTCTTGCCCTTTTCATTGAGCTTGCCTTCCGGGTCATTGAAGCGGAACGGGCAATGATCGGATGAGAACAGGTCAAACACACCGCGTTCCAGACCATCCCAACAGGCGTCCTGACTTTCCTTGTCGCGTGGCGGCGGGGAGCAGACGAATTTCGCGCCCTCAAGCTCATCCTGATCAAGATCATCTGCGGTCAGCATGAGATATTGCGGGCAGGTTTCGCCAACAACCTTGGACCCGCGCACGCGCGCGCGTTCGATTTCTTCCATCGCCTGCTGATTGGAGACATGGACAATCACAATCGGGGTATCGACGATTTCGGCCAGTGACAGCGCGCGATGGGTGGCTTCGCGTTCGGCCGCGATGGGCCGCGTTGTGGCGTGGGATTTGGCGGAGAATTCACCGGCGGCTTCGTGCTGGCCGATCAGGAAGCGAATGGCGTCCTCGTTCTCGCAATGCACCAGCACCAGCGCGCCGGTATTGCGCGCCGCGTCAAGGGTATCGAGAATTTCATCATCGCGCAGACGCAGGTTTTCATAGGTCATGAAAACCTTGAACGAGGTATAGCCGTCCTCGACCAGGGCCGGGAGTTCTTGGCCCAGCACGGACGGGGTCGGATCGGTGACGATCAGGTGGAAGGCCACATCAATATGGCAATTGCCATCCGCCTTGGCGTGATAGACATCAAGCGAATGACGCAGGCTGTCGCCCTTTTCCTGCATGCAGAATGCGAGGATCGAGGTATTGCCGCCAATCGCGGCCGAACGGGTGCCGCTTTCGAAATCATCGGCCATGACGATGCCATCGCCGGATGGCTGATCAATATGGACATGGCTGTCGATCCCGCCGGGCATGACGTAAAGCCCGGTGGCATCAACGATGTCGTCCGCGCCGGTCAGGGCATCGGCGATGGCGGCAATCTTGCCATCCTTGATGCCCAGATCAGCAACATAGGTGTCGCTGGCGGTAACGATGGTGCCGTTTTTGATGATGCGGTCAAACTGCATGATGTGGCCTGCCCCCCTTATTGATCGGTCGCGTCAAGCAGGCGGTCAAACGCCGCAGTCAGACGGTCCACCTGTTCAATCGTGTTGTAGTGCACCATCGACACACGCAAAACGCCAGCATTATCAGACAGGCCCATATATTCGACCAGACGGCGGGAATGGAAATCACCAAAGCGAATGGCGATCTTTTCGCGGTCAATGATCTTGCAGACGTCCTCTGCATTGCGGCCATCAAAGCGGAACGCAATGGTCGGGATGCGCGTGCCATCGCGGTTGGTGTCCTGCCCGATGACAACACAGTCATTGCGTGCGCGCAGGTAAGTCAGCAACCGTTCGGTCAGGGCATTTTCCTGTGTGGCGATGGCGTCATAGGCGGCGACGATTTTATCGCGTGTGCTGCCGGTGCCGGACTTGTCTCCCATGGCCCGTTCGCCCAGCTCCGTCAGGTAATCGACGATGCCGCAAACCGAATAGGCCATTTCATAGCTGGGGTTGCCGGGCTCAAGCTTTCCGGGGACTTTGTCCTTGCCGTAGAAGTAGTGGTACAGCGTATCAAGCTCGAGCAGCAGGTCATACTTGCCATACATCATGGCCCCATGCGGGCCGTAGGTTTTATAGAGGCTAAAGACATAATAATCCGCGTCAAAGGCCTTCACATCCACCGCGCGGTGCGGGGCATAGGCCACGGCATCGATACAGATTTTCGCACCATTGGCGTGGGCGTAATCGGCGAATTCGCGGATCGGGTTGATTTCGCCAATGATGTTGGACACGTGCGTGACGCAGACCAGTTTGGTCTTGTCGCTCATTGCAGCCTTGAGGCCATCAAGGCTGAGACGGCCGGTTTTGACATCGGGTTCCCAGAAACGGATGTTCACACCGAATTCCTCGAGTGCCACCCACGGGCCGATATTGCTTTCGTGATCGCCGATGGTGACGACAACCTCATCACCCGGTTTGAACTGGCTGCGCATGGCACGCGCGAGGTTTTGCAAAAGAACCGTGGTCGAGGCGCCGAAAATGATTTCTTCAGGCCGCGTGGCATTGACCAGCTGGGCAGCGGATTTGCGGGCATCGAGAAGTGCTTCGGCAGCCTTTTGCGAGACTTCGTAGGAGCCGCCGATCTGCACATTGCGCTCGATCAGAAACGCATTGATGCGGTCCAGTGCCTTGGACAGGATTTGCGAGCCGCCGGCATTGTCAAAAAAGGTCCAGCCATTTGCGAGGGCGGGAAACTGGCTGTGGACATAGTCCATATCAAGGGTACGTTGATCTGCCATTGAAGGCATCCTCCGGTTGATTTGTCTTTTATTTTAATGGTCGAGAACGGCGTGGAGGAAGTTCCTTGTGCGTTCTTCTTTCGGCGCATCAAAAATTTCGCTGGGCGTTCCGGCCTCGATAATCGCGCCGCCATCCATGAACAGGACGCGGTCGGCGACCTGACGGGCAAAGCCCATTTCATGGGTGACCACGACCATGGTGACCCCGGTCCCGGCGAGCTTTTTCATGACATCGAGAACCTCGCCGACCATTTCGGGATCAAGGGCGGAGGTTGGCTCGTCAAACAGAAGCACGCGCGGTTCCATGGCAAGGGCACGGGCAATCGCCACCCGCTGTTGCTGCCCGCCTGAAAGCTGGGCCGGGTATTTGTCGGCCTGAACCGAAATGCCGACACGTTCCAGCAGGTCACGCGCACGTTTTTCAGCATCCGCTTCGGACATTTTGCGGACCCGGATCGGGGCAAGCATGACATTGCGCAGCACGGTCATGTGCGGGAACAGGTTAAACGACTGAAACACCATGCCGACTTCGGCCCGGACCTGATCAAGGTCAGGCCCCGGGCGCACCGGAATGCCATCAACGGTGATTTCGCTGCCACGCTCGAACGGTTCGAGATGGTTGATGCAGCGAATAAGCGTTGATTTGCCAGAACCCGACGGGCCGACAACGCACAGCACTTCTCCTTGCGCGATATCAAGGTTGATGCCATGCAGGGCGGTGAACTGGCCATAGGTCTTGCGCAGGTTGGAAATTTTGATCAATGGCGCTTTCATCAGCTTCTCCCGCGGCTAAAACGTTTTTCAAGATGCGCGACATAGCGCACCATCGGCAGAAGCAGGATCAGATAGATCACGGCAGCACCGATCAGCGGCGTCGGGTTGGCGGAAAGCGCCTGTGCCTGGGTCGCCTGTTTGAGCAGGTCGGGCATGGCGACAACCGATGCCAGGGCGGTGTCTTTGAGCACATTGATGCAGTTATTGGTCAGCGGCGGAATGACGATGCGGATGGCCTGCGGCAGGATGACATCGGTCATGATGTAGCGGTTGGACAGACCTAGGGCCGCGGACGCTTCAAACTGGCCCTTGGGGATGGCTTCGATCCCGGCGCGGAAAATTTCGGCGGTGTAGGCCGCGGACACCAGTGTTAATGCGGTGACGGCCGAGAAGAAGGGCGAAAGCCTGATGCCGACAAAGGGCAGCGCGTAATACACAATAATCAGCAACACCAGAAGCGGGATCGAGCGGAAGACATCGATATAGGCCCGCACAAGACCGGTCACCACCGGCCCGGCATAGAGCCGCAGCACGGCCAGAAACAGGCCGCCGATCAGACCGGCAATGATGCTGGTTGCGCCAATCCCGATGGTGACAAGCAAGCCGTTCATCAGTTGCGGCAGGCTTTGCATCAGGACGGGAATGTTAAAGAAAGTCGAAAATAAATCCATTTTACCACCCGGTCAGGTTGCCCCGCCGACGACACCGAAAAAGGATTGGTATCGTCGGCAGGGATGATCAGCGATATGCGCGATTATTTAAGGGTCGGCATATCAAGGACCTGAACGGTCGAGGTGGTGTCTTCTGGCGTTGCGCCGAACCAGGTTTCATGCAGACCGGCGATGAAGCCTTCTTTTTTCAGTTCGGTGATAACATCGTTAACTTCGGTTGCGAGGGCCGCATCCTTGTTAAACATGATCGAGTATTTTTCACCGGTGGTGATGCGCTCGACCACTTTAAGGGCCGGCTTGTCCTTGACGTAATAGAGCAATGCCGGGATGTCGCTTACGTAACCGTCAATACGGCCCGCCTGCAGGTCAAGCATGGCTGGCGACAGGCCTTCGTAACGGCGGACATCGGCAATGCCGTATTCGCCGCCATTTGCGGTGACCCACATATCGCCGGTGGATCCGGTATCAACACCAACAACCTTGCCATCCATGGTAGCAAGCCCGGTAACGCCGCCTTCTGCGGTGGCGGTCAGGGACTGGTCACTGTCGTAATAAGGCTGTGCGAAGGTGACAGACTCAAGACGCTTGTCGGTGATGGTGATCGAGGAGACCGCCATGTCGATCCGGCCCGACTGGACCGCCGGGAACAGGCCGTTGAACGGGATGTTGACGAACTCGACCGATTTGCCAAGGCGGCTTGCGATTTCATTGACGAGATCGACTTCGAAACCGACCACGGTGCCGTCAGCTTCTTCGAATTCCCACGGCACGTTGCCGATATTGGCACCAACGGTCAGGTCTGCTGCGTTTGCGGATGCCAGTGAGGACACGGCAAGAACGCCGCCAACGACGCTGGACGTCAGAAAGTTGAGAAACTTCATTATGATTTCCTTGTGTTTTTAGCCTACCCTGAGATACTTCTGGTCTAACTGGTCAGACCAGTCAGGCCAGACAAACATATTTGGATGATACGTGCAAGATTGTTTGTGCAAAAATGAGTCAGATTTGCTTTGATACCGACAACTGAGCAAAAAATACGCAAGAAGGACACGAGGGAATGTTCAACCGCACGCCGCTGCCGCAGACGGTCGCACGCCAAATTCAGGACATGATCCAGAACGGGGAACTGACGCCGGGCGACAAAATCCCATCCCAGCGCGAATTCGCGCAGAAATTCGGCATTTCCCGGGCTTCCTTGCGCGAAGCACTTCTGACACTCGAAACCCTTGGCCTGATCAAGACCGAAGCCGGGCGCGGCACCTTTGTCACCGACCCCGCCAGCCGCGCCAAAGCCGACATGGCACCCTGGCGCTATTCGGAAAGCCACAGTGTTTTTGACGTGTTCCAGACGCGCATGATCCTTGAAAGCGAGATTGCCGCGCTGGCCTGTGGCCGCCTGACTGCGACCCAGCTTGAGGCAATGGAAGACGCCACCAACCGGATGGAAAAATGCTGGGCCGAGCAGGACCTGATTGCCAATGTCGAGGCCGATCTGGAATTCCATGCGACAATCGTCGAGGCATGTTCGAACAGCATGATGCGCGAACTTTATCAGGCGGTGCGCGACAAAATCACCGAAACCCAGCGCCAGCCGATCCCGATCACCGATCCCGAACGCATGCGCGCCTCCATTGGCGAACACCGCAAGATCATCAAGGCTCTGCGCGATAATGACGCCGAACGTGCGCGGCGTGAAATGCAGGCCCATGTCCGCAACACCGCGCGTTGTGCCGGTTTGCAAACCTGACCTGCCCCACCGCCTCCATTAAAGAAACGGCAGCATCTTGGTGATGTGATCAGCAAACGCGTCTGTGGCCGGGCTTGGATTAATCTCGGATCTCAGGACGCGCAGGCCCAGTTTCGGCAAAGGTGGCAGCGGCGATTTCAGGATGAAAAGATCACTCGGCACCGCCTTTTGCATCATCACGCTGATGGCAAGGCCAGAGCGGGTCACCGCAATCAGCCCAGCCAGGCTGTTGCTGGCATAGGCGATTTGATAGGGCAGCTTGGCGCTATCCATCGCATCACGGGCAGATCGATGATCAAGCGCGTTGGCGGCGGCCAATGCCAGCGGGATCGGGCTTTGCGGGTCGGTATTCTGGTTGAAATCATGGAGTTCCAGCGTGGGTTTGTTGCCGACCCAGGCGAGTTGTTCGGTGCGGATAAAGTCACCGCCGGGCGCTATATCCGGAGTGGAGACCAGCGCCATGTCGATCTGGCGGGCATGCAGGAGTTTTTGTAATTCCGGCGTCGGGGCCGACACCACCCGGATTTCAATATCGCGGTGGATCGCGCCAAAGCTTTTGAGCAAGGCCGGGAAAAAGGCGATCAGGTAATCTTCCGGGCAGCCAAAGGTGATGGCACCGCGTAATCCCTGATCAGAAAAGCTTGAGACCGCATCATCATGCAGGCGCAAGATGCCTTCGGCATAGCTCAGAAACCGTTCCCCCGCCCCGGTCAGCCGCACCCCACTGCCCGAACGATGAAACAGGCTTTGGCCCAGCGCGTCTTCAAGGCGCTGGATCTGCATCGTCACAGTTGATTGCGTCCTGCCAACCTGAATGGCCGCAGCACTCAGTGTGCCGGCATGGGCAGCCCGAACAAAGGTGGTCAGCAGTTTGAGATCAAGCAGTGCCTGCATGTGGGGGCTCCGTCCATTACAGCCATCAATATTTTTGATATCGGAGTGCAAGCATTATCAATTTTACCGCTTTCGCGCCACAAGATAGGCTTTTCCCATCACATGAAGCGATCAGCACAGGGGAAAACCATGTCACGCAACGACGATGCCGCCTTTTGGGAAGGCGCAAATAACCACCTGATCCGGTATGGCAGCCCGTTTGATCCGGCGATCATTGAACGTGCCAAGGGATCATATGTTTATGACGCCGATGGGCGGGCGATCCTTGATTTTACATCGGGCCAGATGTCGGCGGTTCTGGGCCATGGCCACCCGCGCATTGTCGAGACCGTACAGCGGCAGGTCGAAACCGTCGCACACCTGTTTAGCAGCATGCTGACCCGCCCGGTGGTGGAGCTGGCCGAACGGTTGGCCGCCCTTGCACCGGGGCTGGAAAAGGTTTTGTTCCTGTCGACCGGGGCCGAAAGCAACGAGGCCGCCATTCGCATGGCAAAGCTTGTCACCGGCAAGCATGAGATCGTGGCGTTTTCCAAAAGCTGGCACGGCATGACCGGGGTCGCGGCATCAGCGACCTATAGTGCTGGGCGCAAGGGATATGGCCCGGCCGCCGTCGGATCCTTTGCCATTCCGGCACCCAATGCGTTTCGCCCGCGCTTCAAGCATCCGGACGGGTCGCTTGACTGGCAGACGGAGCTTGATGATGCGTTTGAGCTTCTGGATGCGCAATCGACGGGCAATCTGGCGGCGTTCGTCGCCGAGCCGATCTTATCGAGCGGCGGGATCCTTGAACTGCCGAAAGGCTACCTCGCCGCGCTTAAGAAGAAATGCGAAGAGCGCGGGATGCTGTTGATTTTGGATGAGGCGCAAACCGGCATCGGGCGCACCGGCGACATGTTTGCGTTTCAGCGCGATGGGGTCACGCCCGATATCCTGACCCTATCGAAAACCATTGGGGCTGGCTTACCGCTCTCGGCCGTGATGACGACGCCCGAGATCGAGCAGGCTGCCTATGAAAAGGGTTTCCTGTTTTACACCACCCATGTGTCCGACCCCCTGCCCGCCGCGGTTGGTTTGACGGTGCTGGATGTGGTGCGCGACGAGAAGCTGGTGGCGCGCGCCAAGCAGATGGGCGCGCAGCTTTTTGAAGGCCTGTCTTCCATCAAGGATCAATATGCCTGTGTCGGCGATGTGCGCGGGCGCGGCTTGCTTCTGGGCATGGAGATCATCAAGGAAACCGGCAACCGCGCGCCTGATCATGAAATGGGGGCGGCCATCATGGCCGAGGCCTTCAAGCGCGGGCTTAGCATGAATATCGTCAAGATGCCGGGCATGGGTGGTGTGTTCCGCATTGCCCCGCCGCTGACCATCAGTTCCGAGGAACTCGATCAGGGCATTTCGATCATTGGCGATGCCGTAAAGGCGTGCGTTGACGCACGCTAAGTTATAACAACAATGCGAGACAGCCCCGGCAACAAAGGCCGGGGCTGTCTTTGTTTAAAAATCAAACGTCTGCGAGTTTTGTCAACTGACCGCCAATCGCCTTGAAGCGTGCGAAATAACGGGTTGGGTCCAAAAGCTGATAGGGGAAATAAAGGCCCGACCCAGTAGGTGGATTGCCATCCAATCCAGCCAAACGTTCCAACACCAGGGCCACCCCCAACCCGGTCAGCGGCATCTGACCTTTGGGGTGACTAACGGCATGACGGGTTTTTAGACGCTTGCCATTCAAATCGATGCCGGCAAGTTCGATGATGATCTCGGTCGACGGTGCTTTGCCAGTCCGACGCGATGAGCTTTCTCCCAGTGCCAGACGAAAATGGACGTTGGGCGCCCCGGTTGCGTGGCCCAAGGCCAATACATCATTTGGCGAAAAGATATTGGCGGAAATCTCGGTGCCATCCATGGCTCGGAAACAGGTATTGGTATCCTCCCCCACAAACCACCGCCATTCACCATCGACCCGTGCGAGTGCGGCCGACAGGGTTTGGGTTTGACGATTATAGTCAAGTTCGGCAGCCGGGCCGAAATCATCCTGCTCGTCTAGCAAGGCACCAATCGCGATATCGTCAATCCGGTCGAACTGCCGGGCGATTTCAAGGGTCGGAATGGTGGTTGCCCCGACAAGCCATTCGGTGCCGAGAACCACTGGCGATATATCGGGTGACGTTATGTAAGCCGCAACATCCGGACCCAATTCGATAATGCCGGGCGAGATACTGATATGACCTATACCGCGATTTTGCGCGAAACGAAGCGTCGTGCCCATGGTGTCGGTAAATAGCACAGCCATCGCCGAAACAGCTTGATCGCCGAGCCCCAAATCATCGCGCGACAAATCGACCTTTGCTGCCGTGGCATTGCCGAGCTGATCGGCCATTGCTTGCGCCCGATCCAGATTTCGACCGGCAATAAGCAATGGGACATCCGGAAATTGATCGCGCAAATAATGCGCAGTGTGACGACCGACGATTCCGGCACCGCCGAGCAAGAGGATTGGTGCATTTGACATTTTAGACCCTTTCATTTGAGGCAGAAGTCGCTTACTTTTCATAAGCTACTAAACGTAAGTTACCTTAAGTAAGTTACTTATGGTAACTTACGCAAGCCCCTGACTGAAGAATCATGGAAAAATCATGCGAAAACCTGCATTGGAATCAGCACACCGGCCGGAAAACCGCCGTTTATCACGGGAAGACAGACGACGCCAGATGCTTGATGTCGCACGTGATATCATTCGTGAAGAAGGTGCAGATCGGCTAACTTTGGCCTATGTTGCAGAATGTTCGGGGGTATCAAAGCCCATTGCGTACGACCATTTCGGCACGCGGACCGGGTTGCTCGATGCGTTATATCGGCATCTCGACGCGCAACAAAGCACTGCCCTGCGGGCAGCTTTGGCCGAAGGGGAGCGCAATCTGACGCAGACGGCAAAGCTGTTGGCCGAAACTTATATGCATTGTTCCGCCGACAGTAGCGGGGAATGGCATGCCGTTAGCGCAGCACTGGCCGGGAGCGGTGCGCTGGGTCAGGTGCATCAGGAATTACTTGATGACTACACCGCCCTGTTCGCCAGCACGCTTGCCAGCTACAGCCCCATCCCCAATGATGAATTACATCGGCGGTGCGTCGGCCTGATTGGCGCAGGAGAGGCGATTGCCATGACCATGCTGTCGGGCCATTGTGACGAGCCCGAAGCAGCCAAAAGCTTTGCCGCCCTGATCGAGGGCGGCGTGATTTAAGGGTTGGGCACCTGAGATTTGGCGCTTAGCCCTTGCGGAGCGTGATCACGGTCAGTTCACCCGGCACGCCAACCCGGATGGCGAAGCCCGGCCATTGGGCGGTGCCGTTATTGACGTAAAGCTGCATGTCCTCGATGTCATACATGCCCGATACAAAGCCGCCATTGAGCATGGCAACGATATTGTCAAAGCCCCATACCATGCCGCCGTGGGTATGGCCGGAAAGTTGCAGATCGACACCCAGCGGTGCTGCGTCGCGGGCCATTTTCGGCTGGTGATCAAGCAGGATCACCGGGGCATTTTCCGGGCGGCCTGCAAGCGCCTTGGCGACATCGGGTTCGGGTCGGTCCGTGTTGCCGGCGCGAAGGTCGGTGACGCCGGCGATGGTCAATTGATCACCATCGCGATCCAGCACGATATGGTCGTTTTCAAGGGTGAGCATATTGAGCCCGCCATAGTGGCGCATCCAGTTTTCATAACCGAAATAATATTCGTGATTGCCCGGAATGGTGATGATCCCGTCGCGCGCGCTCAGATCAACAAGCGGTTGCACATCATCATAGCGCAGCGGCAATTCACCATCGATCAGATCACCGGTGATCACGATCAGGTCCGGCTCAAGCGCGTTGGTTTTTTCAACCACCTCCGCCACCCAGGGGCGTTCATAGAGCTTGCTGATATGAAGGTCGGTCAGTTGAACGATGCGATAGCCATCAAACGCATCGGGAAGGTCGCGGATGGTGACGTCCATTTCCTTGACGTCGGGCACGCGCATGCCCTCTGCCACGCCAAAGCAGGCCAGTGCGATGGCGGCAAAGGACATGACGGTGCGCAGGATTTTTGGCGGGTGTTGCTTACGGCGCAGGATCACCCAGCGCAGCAAAAGACCGATCAGGTCATAGGCCAGCTGGAACCACACCAGAAAGAAAATCACGCCGAATGCCACGTTGATGGCGACAACAATCGGCTGCGGGAATTCCGGCAAGAACATGCTGCCAAAAGCGATGCGGGAATACAGATGATGCTGGGAGCCGATCAGCAAAAGCACGCCAAAACTGATCTTTGCCCAGCGCGGCCATGCCAGATAGCGCACGTGACGCACAAGAACATACAAACAGGCAAGAGCGACATTGATGTGAAAAAACAGCACCGGACAGACAATCCTTTGAAAACAAATGAGGCGTCGCGCAATATAGCCGAAACGAGCGGAACAATCGCAACCATTCACTTAAACGTCTGAAACAGGTGATTGGTTTTCAAAAAAGATTGCGCAACATCAAAGCCCGACCAATCTCGATCATCTAGGATCATTCCAGAGAGTGTTGCGTTGCACAATTGCAAGAGCAATACTCGTTGAAATTGTTGACCAAGTCGCGTCGTGCCCTGTCCGTGTGCCCTGCCTTGGTCCGCCCCGTCGTCGGAGAATGGAATGAAAAGCTTGCGTGCCGTGTTGATCGTTCTTGTGGGGGTTGCCGCTGCCGCCGGGGGTGGATATGCCTATTGGCAGTCACAGCAATCAGACCTGCCTGACTATATCACATCGGGCAATGGCCGGATTGAGGCCGAGGAAATCCGGGTGGCGACCAAATATGCCGGCCGGGTTGAGGAAGTTCTGGTCGAAGAAGGTGATCAGGTCTCCGCAGGTCAGGTCATGGCCCGGATGGACACCGCCGAACTGGTTGCCAACCGTGCGCGCGCCCGTGCGGAACTTGCCAGTGCCGAGCAAGGCATTGCCGAGGCAGAGGCCCTGATTGTTCAGCGCGAAAGCGAGCTTTCCTTTGCCGAGCAGCAGCTTTCGCGTGCCGAGGAACTGGTCAAGAACAACAACATTTCACGCGAACAACTTGATCAGAGACGTGCTGATCGCAATGTCGCAAAAGCAGCCCTTACCGCGGCCCAGGCGCGCCTTGTCAGTGCGCGCATGAATGTCTCGGCGGCATCGGCCGCCCTTGAAGGCATTCAGGTGCAGATTGATGATTCGGTCCTGAAAGCCCCGCGCGATGGCCGGGTGCAATACCGCCTTGCCGAACCGGGCGAGGTTTTGGCTGGTGGCGGCCCGGTCATCACCCTGATTGATTTGACCGATGTCTATATGAATGTGTTCCTGCCGACCCGTCAGGCGGGGTTGGCGTTTGTTGGCAATGAAGCGCGGATTGTTCTGGATGCCGCACCGAGCTTTGTCATTCCGGCCAAGGTATCGTTTGTCGCCGATGACGCACAATTCACCCCGCGCGAGGTCGAAACACGGGCCGAGCGCGACAAACTGATGTTTCGCGTCAAGGTGCGGATCGACCCGGAATTACTGGCCGAGCATATCGAACGGGTGAAAACCGGCCTGCCCGGTGAGGCCTATATCATGCTGGCCGATCATACCGACTGGCCGGAGGCGTTCACCCCGAATGTGCCTGATGACGCCACCCTGCGTCAGAACACGCAATAGAGCGCGCCCAGATGGTGGACAGCACCGAAAACAGCAATAACACCAGCACTTCCCGAGAGACATCAGAAGTCGCCGTGCGGCTTGAGGATGTCACGCTGCGATATGGCAAGGTGGCCGCCCTTGACGGGATCAGCCTTGAAATCCCGGCCGGACAGACCGTGGGCTTTATCGGGCCGGACGGGGTGGGAAAATCAAGTGCGCTTGCCCTGATTTCGGGTGCGCGCAAGGTGCAGGACGGCACGGTCGAGACGCTTGGCGGATCGATGAAAGATGCCAAGCACCGCAACGCGATCCTGCCGCGCATTGCCTATATGCCACAGGGGCTTGGCAAGAACCTGTATATGGACCTGACGGTGCGCGAGAACCTTGAGTTTTTTGGCCGCCTGTTTGGTCAGGGCAAGCGTGAGCGTGATGAACGCATTGCAAGGCTTGTTGCCGCGACCGGGCTTGATCCGTTTACCGAGCGCCCGGCAGGCAAGCTTTCGGGGGGCATGAAACAGAAACTCGGGCTTTGTTGTGCTCTGATCCATGATCCCGATATTCTTATTCTCGATGAGCCGACCACCGGGGTTGATCCCCTGTCGCGGCAGCAATTCTGGCAATTGATCGATGCCATCCGCCAAACCCAAAGCGAGATGACGGTTCTGGTCGCCACCGCCTATATGGATGAGGCGGCGCGCTTTGACCGGTTGATTGCGATGAATGATGGCAAGGTGCTGGCGACCGGCACAGCGGACGAGATTTTGGAGCGTACCGGGACTGATACGCTTGAGGCCGCGTTTATCGCGCTTTTGCCCGAGGAAGAACGCCAAGGTCATCATGAACTGAACATTCCTGAACGCACCATTCATGGCGACACGCCAGCGATTGTTGCCGAGCACCTGACCAAGAAGTTTGGCGATTTTACCGCGGTCGATGATGTCAGCTTCCGGATCGAGAAAGGCGAAATTTTCGGATTTCTCGGCTCCAACGGCTGTGGCAAGACCACGACCATGAAGATGCTGACAGGGCTTTTGAATGCGTCTGAGGGCACAGCCGAACTGTTTGGCAAACCGGTCGATGGGCAGGATATCGCGCTGCGTAATCGGGTTGGCTATATGAGCCAGGCCTTTTCGCTGTATTCCGAACTGACGGTGATGCAGAATCTGGAGCTGCATGCGCATCTGTTTCATTTACCCAAGGACAAGATCAAACCAAGGATCGAGGAACTTTCGAAACGGTTCGGGCTGGGCCCCTATCTTGATGATCTGAGTGAACGCTTGCCACTTGGCGTGCGTCAGCGGTTGTCGCTGGCGGTTGCGATCATTCACAGCCCGGAAATCCTGATTTTGGATGAACCGACATCGGGTGTTGATCCGGTCGCACGTGACGGGTTCTGGGAATTGCTGGTCGAGCTTTCGCGCGATCAGGGGGTGACGATTTTCATCTCCACCCACTTCATGAACGAAGCAGAGCGGTGCGATCGCATATCGCTGATGCATGCAGGCAAGGTGTTGATCAGCGATACGCCGAGCGCCATCACCAAGGGGCGCGGCTGCGACACTCTTGAAGACGCGTTTATCAGCCATCTGGAAGAAGCGGAAGGTCCGGATGGAGCGGAGGGCTCGGATGGCGCGAATGCAGGCGCGCCAGACGCCCCTGCCCCCGCAGATGCCCTTGCCACGGACGACGATGCCAAGGCCAACTGGAAACCGGCGCGAGCATCGCTGTTCAGCTTCCGGCGTTTATGGGCCTATTCCCTGCGTGAAACGATGGAGCTGGTGCGCGATCCGATCCGGTTGATGTTTGCCTTGATTGGCACGGCCATCCTGATGCCGGTGTTTGGCTGGGGCATTACATTTGATGTCGAAAACCTGACCTATGCGGTGCTTGATCGTGACCAAAGCGCCGAAAGCCGGACCTATATCGAAAACCTTTCGGGATCGCGGTATTTCGAGGCGCAGGAACCGTTGCTGAGCAATGACGAGCTTGAGGCACGGCTGCTTTCTGGGGACATTGCGTTGGCGATTGAAATCCCGCCCGGCTTCGGGCGCGATGTTGCGCGCGGCGACAGCCCGGAAATCGGGGCGTTTATTGATGGATCGATGCCATTTCGCGCCGAAACCATTCACGGCTATGTCGAAGGCATTCATAACCAATATCTGGCAGAACATCGGAAACGCGATGTCGGTAGTGCCGATTCAGGGCAGCCGATGCGCATTGAAACGCGGTACCGCTATAATCAGGATTTCAAAAGCATCTATGCCATGGTGCCATCGGTTATTGCGTTGCTTTTGATGTTTATCCCGGCGGTTTTGATGGCGGTTGGCGTGGTCCGCGAGAAGGAACTGGGATCGATCACCAACCTTTATGTGACGCCTGTTTCCAAGCTTGAGTTTTTGTGGGGCAAACAATTGCCCTATATCGGGTTGGGCCTGATCAACTTTGTTTTGATGACGGCGATGGCGCTGTTCTGGTTTGAGGTGCCGTTGCGCGGCAATGGCCTGACCCTTCTGGTCGGGGCGATCCTGTTTGTTACGGCGACCACGGGATTGGGGCTTTTGATTTCGTCCTTTACCAGTACGCAGATCGCGGCCCTTTTTGGCACAGCAATCGCCACCATGGTGCCATCGGTGATGTTTTCGGGGATGATGCAGCCGGTATCTTCGCTTGAAGGCGCGCCGGTGGTGCTTTCGACCATCATCCCGACATCGCATTTCATGTCGATCAGTGTCGGCACCTTTACCAAGGCGCTGGGCTTTGCAGAGCTTTATCCCGAACTGATCAGCCTTCTGATTTTCTTCCCGGCATTGACCGTTCTTTCGATGCTGCTTCTCAAAAAGCAGGAGGTGTAAGGATATGCTTGGCAGACGGATCAGCAATATCTATCGCCTTGGTATCAAGGAGCTTTTCAGCCTCAGACGTGACATGGTGCTTATGGCGCTGATTGTCTGGGCGTTTTCCTTTGCGATTTACAACGCCGCCACCGGCTTTTCGCATGATTTGCGCCGTGGATCGATCGCGATTGCCGATCAGGATGGATCGGCACTTTCGCTGCGTATTTCAGATGCATTTCTGGCCCCGTATTTTCAGGAACCGGTCCGCATTGCCGAACGCGATATTGATGCGGCGATGAATAGTGGTGAATTTACCTTTGTGCTGGTGATCCCGCCGCGGTTTGAGGCCGATGTGGTTTCGGGCCGCGACCCGGAAGTGCAGCTTAACATCGATGCCACGGCGATGATGCAGGCCGGGATCGGCCAAGGCTATGTCAGCAACATCATCGCACAGGAAGTCTCGACCTGGCTTGGCGGTAAATCGGCCTGGGCCGGGCAGAACCAGTCTGATGCCGCAACCATCGTGACGCGTTATGCCTATAACCAGAATGTGCAAAGCGAATGGTTTACCAGCACGATGGAGATCATCAATGCGATCACCATGCTGTCGATTATTCTTTCAGGTGCGGCCCTTATCCGCGAACGCGAACATGGCACGATCGAGCATCTTCTGGTGATGCCGGTGGATCCCTATGAGATCATGCTGGCCAAGGTCTGGGCCAACGGGCTTGTGATTTTGATTGCCTGCATGCTGTCGCTTATTTTCGTGGTCGAGCTGGTGCTGGGCGTGCCGATTGCCGGATCGAAGCTTTTGTTCATGGGCGGTGTGGTGATTTATCTGTTCTTTGCCACGGCCCTTGGCATTTTCCTCGCCACCATGACGCGATCCATGCCGCAATTTGGCCTGCTGTTCATTCTGGTGGTGTTGCCGTTGCGATTGCTTTCGGGCGGCAGCACGCCGCTTGAAAGCATGCCCGAGACTTTGCAAAACATCATGCAGTTCTCCCCCGCGACCCATTTCGTCAAATACGCGCAGGCGATCCTGTTCAGGGGGGCTGGCATTGAGGTTGTCTGGCCGGAATTCCTGCTGGTGTTTGCGATCGGGGTTGGTTTCTTTGCCTTTAGTGCGCTTCGTTTCAGGAAAAGTATCGCGCAGATGCGATAAGGCCTGGTCCGGACACACAAAACCCCGCACGGGAACCCGGCGGGGTGGGAATGGTGGGCCTAACAAGACTCGAACTTGTGACCTCTCGCATGTCAAGCGAACGCTCTAACCAACTGAGCTATAGGCCCGCAAATCCATCTTTCGAAAGACCGAAGCTTTGTAACCAAAACACCGGTCTGTGCCGTTTGCGTCGGCGAGGCGGTATTTAGCCCAAGGCGGACCTTGGCGCAACCCCAGAAATGGTTTTTTGACAAAAAATGTTCATCAAATCCGTGGCAATTCCCATATGCTAGAGGGTATGGTGCGAATGGATCGCAGGAGCCTGATAACACCCACACAAACCTGACGCTGTGTCATAAGGGATGGACATTACGAAAGACAATGAACCAGTTGCCTTCGGAAATCGCCTCAACTGGCCCCGCCACCGTTATCCTGCCACCACGGCAAACCCTGCCGGTGGTGTTTGCATCCCCGCATTCAGGCCGCCATTACCCGCAGGATCTGATTGAACGCGCACGCATTGGCGCGTTTGAGCTGCGCGCGTCTGAAGATGCCTTTGTCGATCAGTTGTTCACGGCCGCCCCGAAACTGGGCGCGCCTTTGCTGTGTGCGACATTTCCGCGCGCCTATGTCGATGTAAACCGGGCGGCGATGGAACTTGATCCGCGGATGTTTGACGGCGATCTGCCCGATGATAACGAGATCAATTCGATGCGCGCCCTTTCGGGATTGGGTTCCATCCCGCGCGTGGTCAGCGGCGGGGTCGAGATTTACAAAACCCGCCTGCCCGCCGAAGAAGCGCTTTCGCGGATCGATACCTATTACCGGCCCTATCACACGGCGTTGCAGAAGCTGATTGATCTGACGCGGGCGACGTTTGGCTATTGCATTCTGATTGATTGCCATTCGATGCCCGGGGATTCGTGCGACAGCGCAAAAAACCGCGTTGATCTGGTGCTTGGCGATTGCTATGGAAGTTCCTGCCACCCGTCATTGACGCGGTTTGTGGACGATTGTTTTCGCGATATGGGCTTTGCGCCCGCGCACAATGATCCATATGCCGGGGGTTATTGCACACGCCATTACGGTCGCCCGCAAGAACATGTGCACAGCCTTCAGATCGAGCTTTCTCGTGCGCTTTATATGGATGAAACGACAATCAGCCCGCATCGCGGATTTGACACCCTGCGCGATCAGATGACCGATCTGATATCGCGCTTTCATGATCTCGACGGGAACCCGTTCTAATGAGCAATACCATCGATACCAGTGACGTTTTAAGCGATCTGGTCATCCGCGATGCAGAACCCGAAGATTTTGAACGGATCACCGAGATTTACGGCCATCACGTCCTGCATGGCCTGGCATCGTTTGAGGAACGCGCCCCCGAAATCGCCGAACTGACATCGCGCTGGCAACATGTGCGCGAACGCGGCCTGCCCTATCTGGTGGCAGATGTCGATGGCCGGGTTGAGGGATTTGCCTATGCCGGGGCCTACCGGACCCGCCCGGCCTATCGTTTTACGGTCGAGGATACGATTTACATCGCACCCGAAGTTGTCGGCAAGGGTGCTGGCAGTGCGTTGCTTGCGGAACTGATCAAGCGCGTCACCGCCCTTGGCTATCGCCAGATGATTGCCGTGATCGGCGATAGCGCCAATGTCGCTTCGATCGGCCTGCATGCACGTCTGGGGTTCCGGGTGGCGGGCACGCTTCAGTCGGCGGGCTTTAAAATGGGCCGCTGGGTCGATAGCGTGATCATGCAACGCGGTCTGGGTGACGGGGATGGCAATATCCCCGATGGCAATCCAACGCGCGAAAAATAGCCGAAAAGAAGTCCAAAGGGATTTTAAAGGGCGCTTCCTGATTTTGCCGGGCAGCGCCCTTGGCGTATCTGCGCGCCGCGATTACCCCAAGTTGATTTGCACCGCACCATTCCAACAATTCCAAAACACATGAGATGTTCAGGCGCTGAGCAGATGCTTTAGATTGGGCTAAAGGGCTGAATTTAGGCAAAAAAGAAGGCCGCCTGTGACAGCGGCCCAAGTCTAGGGAGGAAACGTCCAAGAAACGAGCGACAAGTCGCTCGCCGGAATGCACTGCGTCCTACCGCAGCGCACAAATGAACATTACCCATTCACCGGACAGGACGCAACAGCTTTTTGACTATTTTTTTGTCAGAAATATTACTGCTTCTTTTTTGTGCATTATTTTGAGGCATTGCACCCCAAACGCCCGCAAATTTCACATCTCGCGGCTATTTTTTGATCACCGAAGAAAATGGAATTTTCGAAAAAGCTGAGAGAATCGACGCGAATCCGAACTGACCTTGCGCAAGTTGAAGCCGATTCCACGCCTTTCCCTAGCCCGATTCTACCCTGCACAGAACAGGCCTCAACAGTGATCGACGCTGGAATGCGCCGCCATGATATCCGTCAGACAGGGTTTTATGGATCAGGAGAGGAATAGCGTCGCGACCGGACGCATTGATTATTGGGCAACAGAGCCCAGTCAGGGCTCACAATAGGCAGCTAGTTTACGCTGCGATCAACCGAGGGGGCATTGGTGGTCGACGGGGACGCCAGAGCGCTTACCGTATTGCGCCGCCCGGAATAGCCTTGTGCGACGAGATCATCGCGGTCCTGGCGTTTTTTTGCCTCGTACATGCGCTGATCAGCAAGGTCGATCAGGTTTTGCGGCAAGGCAATGGCATCTTCGATGCGTTCGGAAAGACCGACACTGGCGCGCTGCACCTGCCCGTTTTCAAGCTTTGCCAGCCCCGGCGCCATCACACGTTCAAGCACCTCGACAGCGCGGGCACGGCCCAGTTCGGGCAACAGCACCAGGAATTCTTCGCCGCCCCACCGAACAACCATGTCAGAACGGCGGAAACGATGGATCAGGTTATTGCCGACCTCGCCCAGAATGCGGTCGCCGTAATCATGGCCATAGCGATCATTGATCTGCTTGAAATCATCAAGATCGATGAAGGCAACGGTATAGGGCACCTTCTTGCGCAGTGCGCCTTCGAAGCTGACCCGGATCATCTCCATGCCAAAGGCACGGGTATAACAGTTGGTCAGCGGATCAATGGCGATTTCATGGGCGGCGGTAACCGTGCGATAAAGCTGCACAAGGGCCGATACCAGCGCCAGCGGCAACAGGAATGCCAGCAGCATTTCAAACGGCACGAACCCGGTCGCAAGCCCGCTTTGCGCACCAATCACAAGCAACACGGCAAATGGCACTGAAAGAACGGCGGCCTCGACCAGGGTGACGGGCATGATGGCAATCATCATCACCAGACCGATCAGAAGGAAGCTGTGCGAACTGTGCATGTAATCGGTTGCAAGCGGGTCATTGCCGGCAAAGACACATAGCAAACTTGCCGCGACAATCAGCATCAGCATCGGCAGGTACGGAAAGCGTCGGCGCAAGCGCGCACTGACCGCGCGGTTGGTGAGAACCACAAGCGCAACTCCCGCGACCAGAAGCCGCAGGATAAAGGTCTGCGACGACCACATTTCAGCGGCAAAGGCCCCGTCCCAGAACGGAACGGCAAGCGTCAGGACAAGAACGAAAAGGGCGGCGAAACGGGCGGTAAGCTGGATCGATTCCTTGCGGCGCAGATGCAGGAGTTCTGCATGCCGTGGCGTGTAGAGAAAATCCCGATAGCAGCATCGAAACGTCTTTTTTGACGGACTGCTATTTTCCTGAGGGCCTGAATCCACGCGAACCGCTCCAACCAGATTTAAGCGGGCCACACAGGCCCTTTATATAGATGTCTCATCGTTCCTTTATTTGGTCCAAGACACAACTATACATTAGGGTGGCGTCATGCAGCAGATGGGCCGAAATGGAGCTTTAAAACGCTCAAGACCGACCGCAAGATGTTGATTCGTAAACAAAAAGTTAACCCGCAACCCACCATATCTGGCTGTAAAAAAAATTTCCCTTAGCTTTTCTACCTTGGGTCGAAAATTCGGGTGCCGGTTTTTTTTACATTGGAAATAAAAACGGCGCACCGGTTTGCCGATGCGCCGTTTTATATCGCCCCGATAACAGGGCGATTATGCCGTTGTATAGCGTTTAGCCTTATCAACCCCAGAGTTCGCGATCGGGCAGCCCCATCACACCGTTTTTAAACGTCAGAGCATGATCGCGATCCTTGGCCATCCAAATCGGCCCATCCAGATCAACAATGCGCGACATGGCACCGGTGATCATGGCCGGTGCCATGGCAAGCGATGTTCCGACCATGCAGCCGGTCATCAGTTGCATGCCGGCCTTGGATGCGGCCTCGGCCAACTCAAGCGCGCCGGTGAGACCACCGGTCTTATCGAGCTTGATGTTGATCATGTCATAGAGATTGGCCAGACGCGGAATGTCGGCCATCGTATGAACAGACTCGTCGGCACACAGAAGCACCGGGCAATCGATATCGATCAGGCCATCATCCTGCCCGGCGGGCAGCGGCTGTTCGATCATCTCGACACCCAGACCATCAAGTTCGGCACCGATATCTTCGAGCAGATCAAGTGACCAGGCTTCGTTGGCATCGACAATGATGCGGGCCTTGGGCGAACCTTCACGCACAGCGCGGACCGACTCAAGGACGTTTTCGCCATTGAGCTTGACCTTCAGCAACGGGGCATGGGCGATCTTGCGGGCGGCTTCGCGCATATTGTCCGGGGTATCGATCGACAGCGTTTCGGCTGTGATCAAACCTTCGGGCGCCTTGTGGCCAATCAATTCCCATACGCGACGTCCCATACGCTTGGCTTCCAGATCCCAATAGGCGCAGTCGACTGCGTTACGCGCAGCACCGGCCTTCATGGCATCCTGGAGTTCCTTGCGGGTCATGCCACGGTCAAGGGCGTCTGCCTGTGCTTCGATGTCGGCAATGACACCTTCGACCGTTTCATTATACCGGGCATAGGGAACGCATTCCCCCTGCCCGGTATGGGTGCCGTCGCTGAGCGTCACCTTGACCACATGTGCCTCGGTCCGGGCCCCGCGCGAGATCTTGAAGACCTGTGCGAGGGGGAAGACTTCGGAAATCACAGTGAGTTTTGGCAACTTAGATCTCCTGCAGCTTGTCGACCAGCGACGCAACGCCGGTACGGACCGGGTCAACTGCCGGGAGGCCGAATTCGGCTTCGATGTCAGCCAGAAGTTTCTTGGCCGCTGCGTCATCAAGCGCCTTGGTGTTGATGGCAAAACCGACAACCTTGCAATCCGGGTTGGTCAGTTTGGCGTGCAACAGGTTGACGTCGAGGCAGGTTTTCAGATCCGGAAGCTTGTACCCCGGCAGACCACGCATGTGCGCACGGGTCGGCTCGTGGCAGACGACAAGGGCGTCCGGCTGGGAGCCGTGGATCAGGCCCATGGAAACACCGGCGAACGATGCGTGGAACAGGCTGCCCTGCCCTTCCATGACGTCCCAGTGATCCGGGTCATTGGCCGGTGCAATGGTTTCAACAGCGCCCGAGATAAAGTCGGAAATCACCGCATCAACCGAGATGCCTTCACCAGCGATGAAGATACCCGTCTGGCCGGTTGCACGGAAGTCGGACTTGATACCGCGCTTTTTGAATTCTGCGTCGATTGCAAGGGCGGTGTACATCTTACCGACCGAACAGTCGGTACCAACAGCCAAAACGCGCTTGCCGGAACGTTTTTCACCGTTACCGACCGGAACTTTGCCATCGAAGTGACGCACGTCAAACAGGCTGACACCCTTGGCCTTGGCCGCATCGACCAATTCCGGAATCGACGAAAGACGGGTGTGCAGACCATTGGCGATGTCCATGCCGGCATCGATTGCCGCCAGCAGGGTTTCCATCCATGCCGGGCCAATGATCCCGCCACGGTTGGCAACGCCCAGCACCAGGGTTTTAACGCCGGCTGCCTTTGCTTCGGCGATCGACATTTCCGGCAGACCAAGGTCCGCCTGACAGCCCGGCAGGCTCATCTGACCGACGCACCATTCCGGGCGCCACTGCTTGATGCCGATTGCGGTTTTTGCAGCCAGTTCGTCCGGCGCGTCACCAAGAAACATAAGATACGGATGTGCGATTTTCATAATACCTCCTTGACCAGCATCCAAACGCTGCTCTTAAATATTGTGGCGCGACTATAGCGCAATCTGGTAGGATCGTTCCAGAGATATGAAACGATATCTTCGACGATCCAACCGAAAATTCGTCTATAATTCTAATAAACACGACAATAACGAAATTAAATACAATAGTCTTCGAAGACAAACATCCTTTCTTGTGAATTTGTTCGGGAATGGCCCGAAAAACGCAAGAAAATGCAATTTTGAAGGACTGGCGTGAAAGCGCCCGACTACACATGAGCACCGATCTCAAGACGTGGCTATCCGAGCGAAAAATCGAAGAAGTCGAATGCATTGTTCCGGACATGTCCGGCGTTGCGCGCGGCAAGGTTCTTCCGACACAGAAGTTTCTTAAGGGGCTGGAGGCCAAAAGCCTTGCCATCCCCGAAGCAATTTTCTGCCTGACGGTTACCGGCGGCTACCCGGAAGAAACCGATGCCTTCCTTGACCCGGCCGAAAAGGACGTGGCGATGGTTCCCGACCCGGAAACCGTGCGCGTTGTGCCGTGGTACGAGGAGCCGACGGCCCAGATCATCTGCGACTGTTTCCATTTTTCCGGCGAAGAAGTTTCGACGTCGCCGCGCGGCGTACTTAAACGGGTTCTCAAGGCATTTGAAGAACGCGGCATGCGCCCGATTATCGCGCCAGAACTTGAATTTTATCTGGTGGCAAAGAACACCGATCCGGACAACCCGCTGGAGCCGCCGATTGGCCGTTCCGGCCGTCCGGAACGCGCATCAAACGCGTTTGGTATTGATGCCATCAACGAGTTCGATCCGCTGATTGAAGACCTGTATGACTATTGCGAGGCCATGAATATCGACGCCGATACCATGAGCCACGAGTCGGGTCCGGCCCAGCTTGAAATGAACTTTAACCATGGTGATCCGCTTGAACTGGCCGATCAGGCCTTTTTGTTCAAACGCACACTGCGTGAAACGGCACTCAAACACGGTGTCTATGGCACATTCATGGCCAAGCCGATGGGCAACCTGCCGGGAAGCTCGATGCATATTCACCAGAGTCTTCTTGATATCAACACCGGCAAGAACCTGTTTGCCGATGATGACGGGGAAAACTCGAAACTGTTCCTGAACTATATCGGTGGCCTGCAGCGTTACCTGCCGGCAGCCATGCCGCTTCTGGCGCCAAACATGAACAGTTATCGCCGTTTGCAGCCCTGGTCGGATGCCCCGATCAACATGCACTGGTCACTTGATAACCGTACGGTCGGCCTGCGCCAGCCGAATGGCCCGCCCGCCGCACGCCGTATTGAAAACCGTCTTCCGGGGGCAGATGCCAACCCGTATCTGGCGGTTGCGGCATCGCTTGCCTGTGGCCTGCTTGGCATTATCGAGGAAGTCGATGCGACGGCCCCGATCGAAGGTTCGGGCTATGACCGTGCGCATTCCCTGCCGCGTCACATCCATGAAGCGCTTGCGAAGTTCCATCGTTGCAAGCCGCTTAAGGAACTGCTGGGTGAAGAGTTCGCTGCCGCCGTTATTGCGGTCAAGGAAGCGGAATGGGATGCCTATCAGACCGTGATCAGCGCCTGGGAGCGTGAGCACCTGTTGCTGAACGTTTAAAAGACGTCTGTCGAATTTTGCGCCGGGACTTGCTGCCCGGCGCAAGATTGTTGCATGTTAAATGCACAATTTTTTACATGATGCGAAATATGCACATTTTTCCATCTTGTATTTGACAATATCCTGAAGCATTCGAAGGATATTACGATAAGCCCCGGGTTCTGGGGGACCAAAACAGAACCGGTAAACTTTCAAACGCTGCCACATGGGAGGCTCAGCGAAATGAAATCTCTTCTTAAAACATCAAGCCTGGTTGTGCTTGCGGCTGCCGTATCTGGCTTCGCCACTGGTGCATCGGCACAGGAAGTTCTCAACGTTTATAACTGGTCGGATTATATCGGCGAGGAAACCGTTGCGAACTTCGAAAAGGAATACGGCGTCAAGGTCAACTATGACGTTTACGACAGCAACCAGTTGGTTGAAGCCAAGCTGCTGGCGGGTAATTCCGGCTATGACATCGTGGTGCCGACCCTTGCCGATGCCGAACGCCTGATCAAAGCCAAGCTGTTCCAGCCGATCGACAAATCCAAACTGTCGAACTATGGCAACCTCGATCCGGTGATCCTTGAACAGCAGGCAAAATACGATCCGGACAACACCTATGCCGTGCCGTATTTCTGGGGTACCAACGGCTTTGGCTATAACGTTGCCAAAGTTCAGGAAGTTCTTGGTGACGACGCCCCGCTTGATAGCTGGGCGATGATCTTTGATCCGAAATATGCCGAAAAGCTGTCGTCATGCGGCCTGTCGCTTCTGGATGATCCGGGCGAGATCGTACCGCTGGTGAACTTCTATCTTGGCAATGTGCCGGAAGGCGAACCGACCACGGAATCGATCGAAAGCGCCTTTGAGCAGCTTGAGAAAATCCGTCCGCATGTGACCTATTTCCATAGCTCCCAGTACATCAACGACCTTGCAAACGGTAACGTTTGTATTTCTGTTGGCTGGTCGGGCGATGTCGGCATGGCCGCCCTTCGCGCAGAAGAAGCCGGCAACGGCAACGAGATCAAGTATGTCATTCCGAAGGAAGGCACCCTGATCTGGTTCGATGCGATGATGATCCCGGAAGATGCACCGAACCCGGATCTGGCGCACAAGTTCATCGACTATGTGCTGCGTGCCGATGTCGAAGCTGAAATCGCGAACTATGTTGCCTATGCAACCCCGAACCTTGCCGCGATGGAACTGGTTGACCCGTCCCTTCTGGAAGATCCGGGCATCTATCCGCCGCAGGAAGTAAAAGAACGCCTGCGTTCGAAAGTCGAACCGGGTTCTCGCCTGCTGCGTACCCGTACCCGTCTGTGGACGAAGCTTAAAACCGGTCAGTAAGTGATCGAAAGCGATCCTGACGGATTGCGATCCCTGATCCTTGCGAAGGGCGCGACTTTAGTTGCGCCCTTTTGCTTTTCAGTCGTGCGAAACGATGCGGCCAGGCAGCCTGTGACTCGTGATCACGGCGCTTTATTGGTTGCAGCCAGCCTGTTTCTGACAACCGGACCCTTCCGCAGAAATGCACATTTTCTGAACACCACATACCGATTCTCTGCCAATTTAGGTATCAAATGGCGATTGTTGTTCAAAATATCGCACACCCCTCTTTACAGATTGCAGAATTGCTTCATCCTGTTATCAGGAAGAACCGACCTTTCAGCAATGCTGCACCATTATAAGAGTGCACATCAGGTCATCAGGGACTGACGTCTGATTGAAGCGGTTCATCTTGACATTGAAACAGGGGAGAATGCTGGTGTCAGAGGCGGTTTTGGAGCGCGTGCACGAGGATGTGCACAAGACGCAACCTTGGAACAATCCGGACGCGGTTCCCTATATCCGCTTTGAGAATGTGACCAAGAAATTCGGCGACTTCTATGCCGTCGATGATGTTTCCCTGGATATCTATCGCCACGAGCTTTTCGCCCTTCTGGGCGGGTCCGGTTGCGGGAAAACGACGCTGTTGCGCATGCTGGCCGGGTTCGAGGAACCCACATCTGGCAAGATTTACATCGATGGTGTCGATATGGCCGGTGTTCCGGCCTATGAGCGCCCGACCAACATGATGTTTCAGTCCTATGCCCTGTTCCCGCACATGAGCGTGGAACAGAATGTCGCGTTCGGGCTTGTGCAGGATGGCGTTTCGCGCAGCGAGATCAAGGAACTGGTCGCGGAAATGCTGGGCCTTGTGCAGATGAGCAAATTTGCCAAACGCAAGCCCCATCAGCTTTCGGGTGGTCAGCGCCAGCGTGTTGCATTGGCACGGTCGCTGATCAAACGGCCAAAGGTGCTGTTGCTCGACGAACCGCTGGGCGCGCTTGACAAGAAACTGCGCGAACAGACCCAGTTCGAGCTGGTCAACATTCAGGAAAAGGTCGGCACCACCTTTGTCATGGTGACCCATGACCAGGAAGAAGCCATGACCATGGCATCGCGCATTGCCGTGATGAATGAAGGGGTGATCAACCAGACCGGCACCCCGTTCGAACTTTATGAATATCCCAACAGCCGCTATACCGCCAACTTCCTCGGCCAGGTCAACCTGATCGAAGGTGTTCTGGTCGATGACGATGAAAAATATGCCGTCATCAAATCGGATGAGGCCGGTTGCGAGATTTATATCGATCATGCTGTTCAGGGCCATGAAGGCATGACCTTCTGGGTGGCGCTGCGCCCCGAGCGGCTTCGCATCACCAAGGAAGCGCCGAAAGATACCAAATACAATTGCGTGTCGGGCAAGGTTGAAGAGATCGGCTATCTTGGTGGTATTTCGACCTATCACGTGCGCCTTGAAAGCGGCAAACGCATCAAGGTGACCGAGCCGAACTCCACCCGCCAGATCGAGCCGCGCTACACGTGGGAAGATACTGTCTGGGTATCGTGGGAGGCCGGGGCTGCTTCGGTACTGAACAAATGAGCAGTGACAAGCAAGAGGCCAGCTTGACCCTCAAACAACGTTTTGATCGCTGGATGATCAAACATGGCCGGGTACTGGTGGTTGGTATCCCGTATTTCTGGCTGTTTTTGTTCTTCCTTGTGCCGTTCCTGATCGTTCTCAAGATCAGCTTTTCCGTCGCCGAATACGCACAGCCGCCCTATACGCCGCTGTTTGAATGGATCGATGAAGGCATCACGGTCACGCTCAATTTCGGGAACTACCTGTTCCTTCTATCTGACAGCCTTTATGTCACGGCCTACCTCAACTCGATCCGGATTGCGGCGATATCAACCGTCATCACGCTTCTGATCGGCTATCCGATGGCGTATGGCATTGCGCGCGCCCAAGGATCGATGCGCAGTGTGTTGCTGATGCTGGTCATCCTGCCGTTCTGGACCAGTTTCCTGATCCGTGTATATGCCTGGATCGGGATCCTTGACCGTGAAGGATTGATCAACGCGTTTCTTATGTGGACCGGCATCATTTCCGAACCGCTGATCATGCGTCAGACGGAATTCGCGGTCTATGTCGGGATTGTTTATACCTACCTGCCCTTCATGATCCTGCCGCTTTATTCCACGCTTGAAAAAATGGATGTCAGCCTTGTGGAAGCCGCCCTTGATCTGGGCTGCAAGCCTTGGCAGGCCTTTGCCAAGATCACATTACCACTCTCAATGCCGGGGATTCTGGCCGGGTCGCTTCTGGTGTTCATTCCGGCTGTGGGTGAATTCGTTATCCCGGAACTTCTGGGCGGTCCGAACACGCTTATGATTGGTCGAACCCTTTGGAACGAGTTCTTTGCCAACCGTGACTGGCCGATTGCATCAGCCGTGGCGATTGCGATGCTGCTGTTCCTTGTCGTGCCGATCATGTGGTTCCAGCATATCCAGACCAAGCAGGAGGAAGGCCAGCAATGAGCAGCAAACGTTCAACCTTCCTGATTTCGGCATTGGTGTTTGGCTTTGCCTTTCTGTATGTGCCGATCCTGCTTGTCATGATCTATTCCTTTAACGAAGGGAAGCTTGTGACCGTCTGGGCGGGCTTTTCGACCAAGTGGTATGTGTCGCTGTTTTCCAATGACGGCATGATTGATGCCGCCTGGAACAGCCTGCGCATCGGGGTGATGTCAGCGACCCTCGCCCTGGCACTTGGCACCCCGGCGGGGCTTGTGATGTCACGCTTTGGCCGGTTCAAGGGACGCACGCTTTTTTCAGGCATGATTGCCGCCCCGCTGGTGATGCCAGAGGTTATTACCGGTCTGTCGCTTTTGCTGTTGTTTGTAACGCTTGAGCAAATGATTGGCTGGCCAGCCGGGCGTGGTCTTTCGACGATCACGATTGCACATACGACCTTCTGCGCGGCCTATGTCGCGGTTGTCGTGCAGTCGCGCCTGTCGGGGATGGATACCTCGGTCGAAGAAGCGGCAATGGATCTGGGTGCTAAGCCTGCCAAGATCTTCTTTGTCATCACGCTTCCGATGATCCTGCCAGCGTTGTTGGCCGGGTGGCTGCTGTCCTTCACCCTGTCGCTGGATGATCTGGTGATTGCAAGCTTTGTTGCCGGTCCGGGATCGACCACGCTTCCGATGAAGGTTTTTTCATCGGTCCGCCTGGGTGTCTCGCCGGAAATCAACGCACTGGCAACCCTGATCATTCTGGCGGTGTCGGTGATGATCGTAATTGCCAGCCTGATGATCCTGCGGTCCGAGCGAATGCGCAGCCGCGCCTCTGCCGGGGCGGACGCGCAACACTAAGCCGGCACTTTGGTGCCCGCTTCCTTTACGCAGACAACAAAAAAACAGCGCCGGAAACTCATCCGGCGCTGTTTTGTATTGGGCTTGTCGAGCCGTCGACTCAGCAGTTGCCTTCGGCCGCCTTGCGCATCATTTCGCGGCATTTCATGCCGGGTGCCGAAACCTGCCAGTACGAGACAACGGCCTCTTCGGCAGCTTCTTCGAAATCAATGATCAGGTTATTGAGCGCGTTCTGTTCCATCAGCTTGATGACGCGGTCAGGCAACTGCGACATCTGCCACAGACCCAGAACCAGCGCATAGGAAGAACGCATCAGCTTGCTGGCGGCATCAGGTGTGATTTCATAGAGCTCTGCCAGGGCATCAGCGGTACGTTTGACCATGGATGCCAGGAAGCGGCGCTGGTTGACGACCATTTCATCGTCCGAGCCGGATTCCAGAACACCTTGCGACAGTGATGCGAGATGCAGGAACTTGTCGTTCTTGACCAGATATTGCACGAACTGGCGGGCCACGCGGGTCGAATCCCGTTCTTCGGGCCGACGCAGCGCTTCCTGATCAATCACATCAAGATTGTTTTCAAACCACTCTTTCTGGAAGTGACGCAACACTTCAAGAAACAATGCTTCCTTGCTTGAAAAATAAAGGTAAAGCGTGCCCTTGGCCAAGTTCGCCTTGCGTGCCACCTCGGCCGCCGACGGCAGGGTTCCATCACCTTCGAGATAGAGCTTGCGGGCAGCTTCGAGAATATCAGCACGGCGTTTTAGTTTCTGCTCATGACTACGAGCGCGAACAAGATTGTCTTGTTCCATTTGATTAATTTCCCCCAACGTATTTTCCCCGGGCATATTATTGCATTTTAATTCACCTAAAAGTCAAACTGCAGGATTGGAATAACTGGACAAAATTCATGAAGCATTGAAAACGCATACATTTTTCTGACCAAATATAGACCAATTTAGATGAATTCCGGTCACATACAATCAATCACCATAACGCATTCTGAACAAAACCACAAATATCGTACAGTTTTTTGTTCGAGTCGCATTCCGCCCCACCAGCCGGGATGATGACCCCGCGCCACTGGCTCGGCATCACTTCATGACATTCCATATCGTGAAATAACCGGGACCCGACGAAAGATCACAGCTCAGACAGGCAGTTCGGTGGTGCGTTTGACTTCGCGGAGCGTGATGACGGTCTGCACACGTTCGACACCGGGAAGCTGGGTCAGGACTTCGCTGTGGATGCGTTCATAGTCGGCGGTGTCGCTATAGACGACATGGACAAGATAATCGCTTTGCCCGGCCAGCAAATAACATTCGACAACTTCGGGTACCTTTTGAATTTCGAGCTCGAAGGTTTCAAGTGCCTCACGGGTTTGGCGGGTGATCGCGATATTGACAAAGGCATTGCCCGGCTTGCCGATCCGCGCGGGATTAAGAAGCATGGTGTAGTGATCAATGAAGCCTGCCTCTTCAAGAAGCCGTACACGGCGCAGGCAGGCAGAGGCCGACAGGTTCACCTTTTCAGCAAGTTCGGCATTGCTGATGCGACCGTCTTTCTGCAGCAAACGCAGAATCATCCGATCCCGTTCGTCCATCTCCATTCGCATAATCCTCCGACGTCATGGTGTTTCTGTTGAATTATATAGCAATGATATCATCAAAAGCCCCTTGAAATGAAGATTAATTGCCCAATTTTTAGGGTATCATTCAAGAATAATAACAAAAGAGGCGGCATCGTATTCCAACCGCCCGGGAAACTCCGGAAACGCCGGGGAGTTCCCCCGATTACCACGATTTTGTCGGGAGGAAACGACATGCTGATTGGTGTTCCAAAGGAAATCAAAAACCACGAATATCGTGTCGGACTGACGCCAAGTTCGGTCCGCGAACTGGTCGCACACGGCCACAAGGTACAGGTCGAAACCATGGCCGGTGCTGGCATCGGCTTTGCCGACAATGATTATGTTGCCGCCGGTGCGACGATTGCAGCCAGCGCATCCGATATCTTTGCCAGTGCAGAGATGATCATCAAGGTCAAGGAACCACAGAAGGTCGAGTATGAGCAACTCCGCGAAGGCCAGTTGCTGTTTACCTATCTGCATCTGGCACCGGACCCGGATCAGACCGCCGGTCTGGTCAAATCGGGTGTCACCGCAATTGCCTATGAAACTGTGACCGACCGCGCAGGTGGCTTGCCCTTGCTGGCACCGATGTCAGAAGTGGCTGGTCGCATGGCCCCGCAGGTCGGGGCAGCCGCCCTTCAGAAAGCCAATGGCGGACGGGGCATGTTACTTGGCGGTGTGCCGGGTGTTGCGCCGACCAAGGTCGTTGTCATTGGCGGCGGTGTGGTCGGTACCAATGCCGCGCGCATTGCCGCAGGCATGGGGGCGGATGTGATCATTCTTGATAAAAACGTCAAACGCCTGACCTATCTTGATGATCTGTATGGCCCACGCATCAAAACCCAATACGCCACCATTGATGATACAGAGGCGCTTGTGCTTGAGGCTGACATGGTGGTGGGTGCGGTGCTTGTACCCGGTGCGGCCGCACCAAAACTGATCAAGAAAGAGCAACTGTCACGCATGAAGCCGGGATCGGTGATTGTTGATGTGGCGATTGATCAGGGTGGATGTTTTGAAACATCCAAGGCAACCACCCATGCCGACCCGACCTATATCGTCGATGATGTCGTGCATTATTGCGTGGCCAATATGCCCGGTGCGGTTGCCCGCACATCGACCTTTGCGCTCAATAACGCCACCCTGCCCTTTGCGCTGGCGCTTGCCGACAAGGGATGGAAGAAAGCCTGTCAGGATGATCCGCATCTGGCGGCCGGGCTTAACGTCCATGCAGGCAAGATCACCTATAAGGCCGTGGCAGATGCACTTGGCTATGAGTACCTGCCACTGGAAAGCGCATTGGCCTGAACCACCAAATCCGATCATGAAAAAAGGGCGCCGTTTGGCGCCCTTTTTGTTTGGTTATCTTGCGGCTGACTGTCCGTAGATCAGAATTCGACCTGGGTGACGTCACGGACCGCACCCTGATCGGCACTGGTTGCCATGGCGGCATAGGCACGAAGGGCGGTTGAGACCTTACGTTTACGTGGCTTGGCCGGACGCCATGCTTCGGGGCCCTTGGCTTCCATCGCCTGACGGCGGGCGGCCAGAACCGCATCATCGACCGCAATGCGGATCGAACGGTTCGGGATATCGATTTCGATCATGTCACCGGGCTCGACCAGCGCGATGTCACCGCCAGCGGCGGCTTCGGGGGATACGTGACCGATCGACAGGCCCGACGTCCCGCCAGAGAAGCGGCCATCGGTAACCAGTGCGCAGGCCTTGCCCAGCCCCATCGATTTGAGGTAGCTGGTCGGATACAGCATTTCCTGCATGCCCGGACCACCTTTGGGGCCTTCGTAGCGGATGACGACAACGTCGCCTTCCTTGACCTCGCCACCCAGCACTTTGGCAACGGCCTCGTCCTGGCTTTCGCAGATCACGGCCGGGCCGGTGAATTTCAGGATGCTTTCATCAACACCGCCGGTTTTGACCACGCAGCCATTGGCGGCCAGGTTGCCAAACAGAACGGCAAGACCGCCATCCTGACTATAGGCATGGGCGACATCACGAATGCAGCCTTCTTTTTCATCGAGATCAAGGTCGTCCCAATAACGTTCCTGACTGAACGCGGTTTGGGTCGGAATCCCGCCCGGCATGGCGCGGAAGAATTTTCGAACCGCTTCGTTATCGGTGCGTTTGATATCCCATTTTTCAAGGGCGTCGGCCATGGTCTTGGAATGCACTGTGGAGACATCGGTATGCAGCAGACCGGCACGATCAAGTTCGCCCAGAATACGCATGATGCCACCGGCCCGATGGACGTCTTCCATGTGGAACATCGGGTGGTTCGGTGCGACCTTGGACAGATACGGGATCTTGCGTGACAGGCGATCCATGTCGGACATGGTGAAGTCAACCTCGGCTTCCTTAGCAATCGCCAGAAGATGCAGAACCGTATTGGTCGACCCGCCCATGGCGATATCAAGCGCCATGGCGTTTTCAAACGCCTCGAACGTGGCGATACCGCGCGGGGTCGCGCCCTCGTCCTCTTCTTCGTAGTAACGACGTGCCAGTTTGACCGAGGTGCGCGCCGCTTCAAGGAAGAGTTCCTTACGCGCCGCATGGGTTGCCAGTACCGAACCGTTCCCCGGAAGGGCAAGACCAAGCGCCTCGGCCAGGCAGTTCATCGAGTTGGCGGTAAACATGCCAGAACATGAGCCACAGGTCGGGCATGCCGAACGTTCAACCGTTTTGACCTGTTCGTCGGAGATTTTCGGGTCAGCGGCCTGCACCATGGCATCGACCAGATCAAGGTGATGTTCCTTGCCATCAATGGTGACCTTGCCGGCCTCCATCGGGCCACCGGACACAAAGACGCACGGAATGTTCAGGCGCATCGCGGCCATCAGCATGCCGGGTGTGATTTTATCGCAGTTGGAAATGCACACCATCGCATCGGCGCAATGGGCATTGACCATGTATTCGACGGAATCGGCAATGATTTCACGCGACGGCAGGCTATAAAGCATGCCGTCATGGCCCATGGCGATGCCATCATCCACGGCAATGGTGTTGAATTCCTTGGCAACACCGCCGGATGCCTCGATCTCGCGGGCGACCATCTGACCGAGGTCTTTGAGGTGCACGTGACCGGGCACGAACTGGGTGAAGCTGTTGACGACCGCAATGATCGGCTTGTCGAAGTCTTCGTCTTTCATGCCAGTGGCGCGCCAAAGGCCGCGCGCACCAGCCATGTTGCGGCCATGTGTTGTTGTACGGGACCGATATTCCGGCATGGAAGGAACCTCTCTTTAAATCACTGGTGGCGTTTCTTTCGGGTACGGGGTCAGCATCCCCGATGCCCTTTGTATATAGGTGCGTTCTAGCACAGTATTCGCGCGCTTTGACAGTTTTTTGCCCGAAAATTTCGCCAAAATCCGTCATTCGGTACGATTGCTACACGCGCATCACTTTGCCCGCGAACTGCGAACGCGTTTTTGGCAGCACTTTCTATCCTCAGAGTTTGCCTGAAAACGCCCATTCACCAGTGTGAGCGTACAATTTTGTGAGCCAGTTCACAGGTTTTGCGACGATTGACCATCCGACCTATCCCAAATACCCGGAAAACTATTCCATTGAATAGGCGACCTCTAACCAAACAACACATATCGTATGGGGGATTATCGCCGCCAGGCGATTCTCCCACTCCCATTCTGACCCCGGACCCTCATACAGGTTCGGGGTTCTTTTTTACCGGCATTTCAGGCGGTAATCCGCGATCTGGTAACTGCATGCTTTAAAGGACGGGCTGAACCCTTTAATGTCAGGCAAGACTGCTTGGGCAGAGGCCCTTATCCAGACCATCAGGTGGAGATCCGCAACCCCATGTCCGACCAACTCAAGACACTGTTGCGTCGCGGACTGACTGCGCATGAGGGCAATCGCCCCGAAGAAGCCGAGAAAATCTATCGTGCGGCATTGGCCATGTCACCGGGCAATGCGGAGGCGGAGCATCTTCTTGCCACCCTTCTGACCGGCCTTGGCCGCCATGACGAGGCGATTGAGCTTTTTGAGAACTGCCTGACGAGTTTTGCTGCCAACCCGGCGGTCCGATGCAACTATGCGATTGCGCTGGAAAGTTCGGGTCAAATAGACAAGGCAATTGACCAGTTCAAGCAGGCGCTCAGTTACCACGGGGATTTCCCCACCGCCCTTTATCATCTGGCACGGCTTGAAATTCCGCGCGGCCATTTGGGTCAGGCGATGGATCTATTGGGCCGGTTGCTGGGCCTGAAGCCAAATCATTATGAAGGATTGCTGCTGTTCGGGCAGACCTTGCATGATCTGGGGCAGGAAGAAGCCGCCCTTAAATCGCTTGAACATGCCGCCGAGGCTGCGGGCATTTCCCCGGAACTGATTTGCCGCGCCGGGTCAGCCTTCCTGCGTCTTGGCTATCCGGAACTGGCACAGAACCTTTATCAGCGGGCGCTGAGCATCGATGCGAAATACGTTCCGGGCTTGCGCGGACTGGGGCAATCACTGGCCCATCAGGGGCAATATGCCAAGGCAATTGCGATTTTAAAGACCGCCCGCCGCCTGACCAAGGACACCGTTGAAATTGATCTGGTTCTGGCTGACATCACGCTGCGCTGTGGCGACCTCGATAGCACAATAAAGACACTTGATGCCCTGATTGAGACATCACCGGATAATGCCACAGCCGATGCGCTTTTGATCCGGGCGCGTGCGAAGCTTGGCACAACCGATGCGACCACACATTGCAAGGCCGCCAAGGCATGGGCCAAGCATCATATGCCGATTGCCGCCAAGCCGGCCTTTGCCAATACCCGACAATCAGACAAGCGGCTGCGCATCGGATGGTTATCGCCGTTCTTTTGCAAGCATGCATCATCCAGCCTTTTGAGTGCGCTTGCCCGCCATCTGAACCGGCATGAGATCGAGCTATTCTTGTATTCCGCGACCCCGCGCCCGGACGACGTCACCCGGCAATGGCAGGTGATGGCCGATGGCTGGCGCGAGGTTTGCGGGCAGGATCCGATGCAGATTGCTGATCGCATCCGCAAGGACAAGGTCGATATCCTGATCGATGTCTGTGGTATTCATCCGACCCAACCGATTGAGGTCTTTGCCCTTAAGGCCGCGCCTGTGCAAGCCAGCCTGTCTGCGATCACCACCGGCATTGCCGAGATCGATTACCTGATTGGGCACAAGGAGGTGTTTGGCGGGGGGCTTGGCGAAAACAAGATGTTTTCCGAGCGCCCCTGTCCGATGGCAATCGGCCCCTACCTTCCGGCGGAACTTGATGACGCCTTGCCCCTCGCCCCGCTTCCGGCGGCGGTTGGTGATGAAATCATCCGGTTTGGCTGCATCGACCGGTTGGCCAATATCAGCAATGAGACGCTTAATTGCTTTGCGCGGATATTAAACAAGGTCGCCAACAGCCGCATCGTCATTCAGGATGAGGTGCTTGAAGATTCCTATGCCGCCAAAACGTTCCTTGATCGCACCCGGCAGGCCGGGATCAAGCGCGACCGGCTTGATCTGGCGGGCAAGGTAAAGCCACAGGATCGACCGGCCCTTTATGCCCAGATTGATATCGGCCTGGCACCATTTCCGGCCATCAGTCTTGAAAACTATTACGAGATGCTTTGGTTTGGCATTCCGTTTGTGTCGCTGGCCGATGACCGGCCCGGCTCAAGGCTTGGCCTTGCAGTTCTAAGCGATATCGGGCTTGGCGCGCTGTGTGCCGAAACCGAAAAGGGTTATGTCGATAAATGCATCATGCTGGCATCCGACCTTAAGGCGTTGGCGAGCATCCGCGAAAACATGCGTGAACGCATTCGCGGCAGCCGTGCCTTCCACGCGCCTGCTGTGGCGGCAGAGTTCGAAGAAGCCTGTCGGGAGATGTGGCAGGACTTTTGCCTTGGTAACGCTTAGACACAGACGGCCTGAAACGCGCCCTATTGCCGCGTTTTCAGGATGTGATCAACAGCCATTGCCAGATCATCGGCAATAAAATCGGCTTCCTGGGCCTCGGGCAGGATGGCTTCCTTTGCACCGTGTCCGGTTCGGACCATGATCGCCTTTGTGCCCGCCGCATGACCAGCGCGGATATCATTGATGCGATCACCGACCAGAACGCTATCTGAGAGGTTGATGGCAAACTCGTCACTTGCAGCCAGAAGCATGCCGGGTTCGGGTTTGCGGCACGTGCTTTGGCGGCGGTAATCGCCCTGCCCGCTTGGATGATAGGGCGAATAATAGATGCCCTGTACCGATGCCTTATGATCGGACAGCATGGCAACCAGTGCCTTGTGGATTTCCAAAAGCTGGTCTTCGGTGAGATAGCCACGCGCGACACCGGACTGGTTGGTGACAACAATCACCGGGATGCCCGCATCATTGAGGCGTTTGATCGCCTCTGCCGTGCCGTTGATCAGTTTAAGATCGGCAACATCTGACAGATAGTGGACTTCCTCGTTAATCACCCCGTCCCGATCCAGAAAGACAGCCGGAACCGGGTTGCGTTGATCGCGAAAGCGCGGCGCCGGATCGATCAGGTGACGCTTCACAGTTTCGTTCGAAGAACCTGTCATCAAAGGGCCTTTTACATGGTCAAATTTGGCCAACAATGGCGCAAAGGCCTTTGCAAAAGCAAGTCTTCACAAGCCACAACCGACTTTTGCACAGTGCGGAAAAGAAATTGGTATTACCATTATTCGCTTGCAGAGCAACCGGGGGACGTGCAATTTCGGTTCAAGTTCACGCCCCATAGAAGAACCTATCAAGGAAAAGCGTCTGATGTTTGCCGATATTTTTGCGATTTTGGCCCCGGTTTTCATCACCACCGGACTGGGATATTTCTGGGCCCGTGCTGGCAAACATTTTGACACCAACCTTGTCACATCCATCGTCACCTATTTCGCGACACCCTGTCTGACCTTTGCCGCCCTTGCGACGGTGGAGCTTGGCGGTGATACGCTGGTTCTGATGGGGACAGCCGCCCTTGCGGCCAATGTGATCTTTGCCCTGATCGGCTGGCCGGTGCTTAAGGTCTTTAACCTGTCGCCGCGCACTTATCTGCAATCGCTGACCTGGCCGAATGTCGGCAACGTTGGCTTGCCGCTGTGTATGCTGGCCTATGGGCAGGAAGGCTTGGCCCTTTCGGTGGCGTTCTTTGCCGCCTATGTCGTGATCCAGTTGACCATCGGTGTTGCGTTCGTATCGGGCAGCTTTTCGATCAAGTCGCTGGCCAAGATGCCGATCATTCCGGCAACCCTGATTGCCACGGGGTTCCTTGCCACCGAAACGCCGGTGCCCGAATGGCTTTACAACACCACCAACCTGATCGGGCAACTGACCATTCCGTTGATGCTGTTTACCCTTGGGGTGTCGCTGGCAAAGCTGCGCCCGGTCAGCCTTGCACGCAGCACGGCACTGAGTGTGCTGCGCCTTGGCATGGGTTTCGGGGTTGGTTTGGGTCTGTCGGAAGTCATGGGACTGACCGGCATGGAACGCGGGGTTGTGATCCTGCAATGTTCGATGCCGGTTGCGGTGTTCTGCTATCTGTTTGCGCAGCTTTATAACCGCGAGCCGGAAGAAGTCGCTGGCGTTGTAATCAGTTCAAGCTTCCTTGCTGCCATCGCCCTGCCCGCATTGCTTTGGTACGTGCTGTAGCCTTTGAGCGCACAGAACAACTGATTACTTGACGATCAGGCGGTATTCGCCGCCGGTGCCATCATCCTTGTCGGCATAAAATCCGATGGCGCATTCAAAGCGGCCCTTTTCAAGATTGGGGTCGCCTTGCGCGGCCGCCTGTTCCATGACGTGATCGCGGCAGGCCGCAAGATCGTCATAGGTGGCCTCGGATATCTTGACCCGGGTCGGCTGACTGATATCGGGGACATAAACCGCAGTCACATGTTCCCAGGGTGCGGCATCATCGGGCCAGAAAAGATCGGCAACATGACGATGCGGGTTGCCGAAACTGACGACGGCCAGAACGGCGATCCCGCCAGCCAGAATCGCACGGCGCAGCATTCTTGTATTCATCGGTATCCTTTATGCGCCTTTGCGGCCAAGGGCCGAAAAATCGAAGCTTGGCATCGGCGCATCATATTCAAGATGGTAGTCATCAAGGATTGGTGGTGCCTGACCGGTGACGGCCAGAAGCGCATGCACCTGCCCGCGTTGATGGGTTTGATAGACAAACAGATGTGACAGAATATCGGCCACGGTTTCAAGCGTCTTGGTGCCGTCTTCGCGGACCAGTTCGACCGCCCGGATGGCATCCTTGTCATTGAGCTGTTCACAATACGTCATCAAACGCATATCCGCATCACGCTGGGCTGCGGCCAGTTTATCGATGGCACCGAACGGCATTTCAGTATCAAGACACGCCCGACCACGCCTGCCATCGACCAGCGCATCAAGATAATACCAGTCATTGGTCAGGATATGGTTCAGCGTTTCAAGAATAGAGGCGGAAAAAGGCGTTCGTTTGGAGGCGAGTTCGCCATCTGTCAATTTCTGACAGACCCCATACAAACGGTGATTTGACCAGGCGTTGTTACGCGCCTGATGGAAAAACGATGTGCCCGGCATAGCTTTAAGTGTCCCAACTTTCAGCGCCCTGTCACATTCGTGTTGAATTATTCAACCGGTCACAGGATGCGCATGGTTTAGCGGACCGTTTCCTTTGCCAAAGTCCGGTGCGGTTCGGATGGCTTCACGGACATATGCCCGCGCACGGGCAACGGAATCACTTAATCCCATGCCCTGAGCCAGCCCGGTTGCAATGGCACTTGCAAGCGAGCAGCCCGTACCATGATTATTCTCAGACGGAATGCGCGTATCTTCGAAACCTTCGATATCGCGATCCCGGCGCCACAATATATCGACGATTTTGTCCCCGTCGGCGTGACCACCTTTTATCAGGACGGCCTCGCAACCGAGACCACCAATTTTGTGCGATGCAGCAATCATATCAGCTTCGCTGGTGATTTTCATACCTGATAATACTTCGGCCTCTGGAATATTTGGTGTCAGCACGGTCGCAAGCGGGACCATATGGGTCATAAGCGCTTCGACCGCGTCTTCCTGAAGCAGGCGTGAACCGCTTTGAGATACCATCACCGGGTCTACAACAACCGGAATACCAGCCGCCTTTGATTTGATGAATTCCGCCACGGCGGTAATGACCGGCACCGAATGTAGCATCCCGGTTTTAAGCGCATCTGCGCCAATATCATCAATCGTCACGGTGGCCTGATGGACGATCATGTCCGGATCGATGCCAAGAACGTCGAAGACTCCGGTGGTATTTTGCACCGTGAGCGCCGTTATCGCAGTTGCAGCATAGCCACCAAGGGCCGTCACCGATTTGATATCGGCCTGAATTCCGGCTCCACCGGAACAATCCGACCCGGCGATAATCAAGACACGACCCTTCATACGACCCTTCCTTATCCTGCAGATATCAGGTTTTCGTCACAATGACCGGTTAACCGGCAACGGCGGTGATTTCGGCAACGATGCCATCAACGATCTGTTCGACCTTAATCGCGTCATCGCCTTCGGCCATGACACGGATCAGCGGTTCGGTGCCAGATTTACGGATCAGGATACGACCATCGCCGTTAAAGGCCCGTTCGGCCAACGAAATGGCTTCGATGACACTGCTTTGTGCCAACGGATCAGAACCGGCACTGTAGCGCACGTTTTTAAGGATCTGCGGCAACGGTTCGAACACACGGCTGAGTTCGGAAACCGGGCCTTCGCGGCTGGCAAGAACCGCCAGCACCTGAAGGGCTGCCAACAGGCCATCGCCGGTCGATGCGAAGTCCGACAGAACGATATGGCCGGACTGTTCGCCACCGACATTGCAATCAAGGGCACGCATCTGTTCGACAACGTAGCGATCACCAACCTTGGTGCGGATCAGACGGACATCGTTGCTTTCAAGGTAGCGTTCAAGACCAAGGTTCGACATCACGGTCGCGACCAGCGCGTTGCCGCGCAGCTGACCGGTGCGTTTCCAGTGGGTTACGACAAGGCCCATCAACTGGTCACCGTCGATCAGATGTCCCTTTTCATCACACATCTGGACACGGTCGGCATCGCCATCTAGGGCAATCCCGACATCGGCCTTTTCGGCCAGAACCCGGTCACACATGGTTTTGGTGTAGGTCGAACCACACTGATCATTGATGTTCAGACCATTCGGGCTGGTGCCGATTTCAATCACGTCGGCCCCCAGTTCACGCAGAACCTTGGGCGCGACGGAGTATCCGGCACCATGGGCGCAATCAAGCACGATGCGCAGACCTTCAAGCGTGACCGTGCCCGGCAGGGATGATTTGACGGCCTCGATATAACGGCCCGGCGCATCATCGATGCGTTTGGCACGGCCCAGCGCATTGGCAGGTACCAGTTTGCCCGAAAGGTCGCTTTCCATCAGGGCTTCGATTTCAAGTTCAACCTCGTCCGACAGCTTGAAGCCATCCGGACCAAACAGCTTGATGCCGTTATCCTGGAACGGGTTGTGGGAGGCCGAGATCATCACACCGATATCAGCACGCATCGATTTGGTCAGCATGGCCACCGCCGGGGTCGGCATCGGGCCGACCAGCATGACATCCATCCCCATCGAGGTAAAACCGGCAACAAGGGCCGGTTCAAGCATATAGCCCGACAGTCGGGTATCCTTGCCAATCACGACCTTGTGGCGGTGATCACCACGGGTGAAATAATGGCCGGCAGCCATCCCGACTTTCAGGGCGACTTCTGCGGTCATCGGCGCTGTATTGGCAGTTCCGCGAATGCCATCGGTGCCAAAATACTTGCGGCTCATATTCTGTGTCTCTGCTTGCTTTGCGGGCATTATGCCCGGTCAATTCATTCTGACTGCCGGTTATATCAAAGTGGTGGCGCAATGCCACCGGCAATCGGCATATTTCAGCGCCTATTCTAGTGCCAAACTGGCAATCAATCCGTTAACAGGCAAACACGGCGATATTCGGATAAAAGCGATGACCTTCGGTAAAAAAACCGCTATCACAAGATGAAGGGGCTAAGGGGCTGAAACCGGGGGAATTTTGCGCAGCATCCGCTTGAATATGTTTCTTTTTGCGATGTTGATTGTGACCGCGTCCGGCATTTTTGCCGTTTACGGACCCAAAATCGCTGCGCATGAGGTTGCCAAAACACTCGTCCTGCCCCCCAGCGGACCTGCGGAAGTTATCAATCTGAACCGCTATCTGACGCGTCTGGTGACAGACCGCAAAGTGGAAAGCGCCTTTAAAATCCCGTCGATTGCCGAATCTGAGTTCGCCTCTGTCCTTGAGGCACGCGGTCCGGGCTATACGGATCGCACCATCTGGTATCGCGCGCCGGTCAAAATCGTTGATCAACCCGGACGAACGGGAAGAAGCGCCTTTATCGATATCGGACATGTGTATCTGAATGATATCGAGATCAGCATCCTGTCAAATGACGCGCGCCAGATCATCTGGCAGGAACATCTCGGCGACCGAATTCCAAGAGCCAAGGGTGGCTTGCAAAATCTTTCGCATGTTGCCGAATGGCCGAAACTGTCACTTGGCGAATATTGGCTGGTTATCGCGGTCCATACCAACAGCGCGCATGTCTTTGAGGCCGAACTCCTGCCTGATACGGCGCTTATCACCAAATCGGGCAGCAACAGTTTTATCAAGGGGGCAACCCTTGGTGTTCTGCTGCTTGCATTCGGGATTTATTTCGCGTTCGGCGTGATGTCGGGGGATCGTTCTGTTCTCTGGTATTCGGGTTATATCTTTTCGCTGTTTCTAATTTCGTTCGGGGTGACGGGTTACGCACAACTGATTTTCAAACCGTTCTGGTCGCTGGCCTCCGACTTCGTGACGGGAACCGGAACGGCGTTTGCCCTTGGCACAAGCATCATGATGTGGAGCTATATGACCCGTCTTGATCGCGAGAACCGGCCGCTGTTTCGGGTCATGGTCGGGTATTCGGTTCTGGCGATGGCAGGTTTTCTGACCGCCACATCGGACTGGTATATCCTGTATGCCAAAGTGTTTTTCGGGCCTCAGATATTCCTGCTTGCGGTTTTGCTGATCAATCTGATGTATCGCGGATATCGCCAGAAACACACATTCCAGATGAGTTATTTGATGGTCGCGCTTGGTGTTCCGACCATCGGGGCAATGGCGCATTTGCTGTTGCTGATCGGGTGGTTGCCGGTCAACGGATTTACCACGAGCATCTTTGCCCTCAGTTCGTTTATTCAGCTTGTGCTGGTGGCCATCGCGATGGCCTATCGCACCTATGGCGTGATCAACCGGCGTGTTGATGCCCTTGCCTCCGGCCAGCGGGCCGACCAGCTTGCCAGTGAACAGCGCACCTTTATCACCATGCTGTCACATGAATTCCGCACACCGCTTGCGATCATTCAGCGGTCTGCTGAAATCCTTGGCTTACATTTGCAAAAAGAGCCTGAAAGCGTTTTGAACCGGCTGTCGACGATCCAGTCCAATGCCCGGCAGCTTTCGGGCCTTGTTGATGCGTTCCTGACCAAGGAGACCCTTGATAGCGCGACATTCACCACCACGCGCGAAGCGGTTGCCATCGATGCGTTTCTGCGCGATTTGATTACACAGCGCCAACGCGAGGTCCCCGGCCAGAATATCAGCCTGATCCAAAGCGAGGTGGTGATCGTCGAGATTGACCGGATCCTGATGGAACGTGCACTGATCAACCTGATCGAGAATGCGCGAAAATATGCGCCGGGGGCTGCCGTCTGGATTTCAGCCGAACGGGCGGCCAATGGTTATGTCTATATCCGGGTTGTCGACGAGGGCCCGGGCATCGCTGCCGACGATCTGCAGAATGTTTTGAATGCCTTTTACCGCGGACGGGATTCGGTCAAAATCCAGGGTGTTGGGCTTGGATTGCATCTGACCAAACGCATCATCGAGGCCCATGACGGATCCCTGTCGGTTAGTGTTGGCGAAGAAGGCGGAACAACAATCCTGATCAAACTGCCCTATGACCGCGACATGACGGTACTGAGGAACAACGAAAACAGGGCAGGCTTCCCGCTTGGTTATACCGAGACGTCCCATGACGGGGAGCGGCCATGACGATCAGATCGCGGCTGTTCACTCTGCCAAAGACACATTCCCTGTCCGCCGTGGCTTTGGCGGCGGCATTGGTGCTGCTCATAATCACAACCGTGGTTTTGATGCCATGGCACGGTGCAAACGCGCAGTCTTCGGTGACGCCGGACGGTGATGAGGAACATCTGGTTCTGCCAGGCAATGTCACGGAACCGATTGAGATCACCCGGTTTGTTGCGTCCTTTGCCGACACCACACGCAAGCTTGGCTTTGAAGAGATCCAGGCCCTGCCAGATGCGGCCTTTCAGCAGTCATCTGCCATACCGTCCTTTGGGTATACCCGCGATGTGATCTGGCATCAGCTTGATCTCACCATCAGCAATGACATGACGAAACGCGCCCTGCTTGAAGTCGGGCCGAACTATCTGAATTTCATTGATGTGTTTCTGGTGCCCGATGGACTGGGTGATGCAGTCTGGCACACCCGTCTTGGCGATCATGTCCCGGCCAGCGCCCGCCAATATGGCGGACGAGCACATATTGCAGCCCTGCCCTTGATGCAGCCGGGCGATTATCGCCTTTATGTCCGGTCGCAAAGCAATAGCGCCAATCTGATCTGGATGACACTTTGGCCAGCAACCGACCTGGTGTCCTCGCTGTCTTTCCGTTATCTGGCTTCGAATGTTTTCTTTGGCTTCATTCTGGCATTGGGGTTGGCTTATCTGGCGCTTGGTCTGATTGCGCGGGATCGGATTGTCGTTCTGTACAGCATCTGGGTCCTGGCAATCGGTGTCACAGCGGCCGTCGTCAATGGCGTGGTCTTAAGCGAGCTACGACCGGAAATACCGTGGGTGAATGATTTTTTGTTGGGAACAGCCAACATCATTACCTATGGCGTGACGGTGTTCCTGTGGCTCTACATCATCGATGCCAAAAAGAAGCATCCTTTGGCCTACAAGATATGTTGCGCGTACGGGTTTTTCATTCTTGCCTTTGCGGCCGGGGCCACGACCGATCTGTACACCGTCTTTGGCACCTATATCGTGCCAAGCCATTCGGTCTTTATGGCCACGATGTGCGCAATCCTGATCAAACGGGCGTTTGAAGACATCCACAACCCGCGTTACTGGGCGTTCCTTGTGGTTTTGGCCGTCCCGACCGGGGCGGCGATCATGATCCAGCTTGCCCTTTCTGGGGTGATCGATGCGACCAGATTGCGTCTGGAACTGCACAGCTACACCTTGATGTTCCACCTTGTCGGGATGGGCATCATCATGACGATGCGGTTGTCGCGCATGGACAAGGAACGTGTCACAGTCGTGCGTAAGGCAGAAGAAACCACCTCGCTGGTCGAGGAACAGCGCAAGCTGATTTCGATGCTGTCGCATGAATTCCGAACGCCGCTTGCGGTGATACAGAGATCATCGGAAATGCTGATGCTGCGTCTGACAAACCATAAGGATGACGTTCTTGAACGTTTGCAACGCATTCAGCTTCAAGCCCAGAAACTGGCGCGTCTTGTCGATATTTTCCTGACCAAGGATGGTATCGATACCCAGGAACTGTCACTTGCGCGCAAGACAGTTCCGATCAACCGGTTCCTTCAGGAATTTGTCGCCCAGACCACACGCGAAGGTGCCGAAGTTCAGGCGGTATTGAGCCGGACCACGGGTATCGAGGTCTTTATCGACGAAACCCTGATGGGACTTGCGATCACGAACCTGGTTGAAACGTCACGGCGCTTTGCGCACGGAGCACCGATCCACATCAGTACTCACCGACATTCCGAGATGCGGGTTGAAATCAGCATCCCCTGCCGCGGTGAAGAACTGGATGAAGACGAGATCGCCATGATTTCCGATGCGCTGTTCCGGCGCGACATGGAAAGCCAGTCATTGCAGCGCGCACTCGGGCTGCATATTTCGCAACGTATTGTCGTTGCCCATGGGGGATCGATCACCCTGCGCCAGAAAGGCGCACGCAGCATCGAGCTTTGCCTGCTTTTACCGTGCGAGTAGCTGGCCGCTGTTTATTCGGGTGGGAAACAGACGGATCAGGAAGCCTCGGCCTCGCCGGCAATGGCGGCGGGTGACGTAAAGGCATAGCCACGACCATACGCCGTTCGCACAGGGAGTTCTTCGCCGATTTCCTTGATGATTTTCTGACGCACGCGCCGGATTGCCGTATCCAGATTGCGGCAGTTTTCCGCCGTGTCGGCCTTGCCGAGCGCCTCGACGATTTCAGGACGTGTCAGCCATGCCCCATTGGCATCAATCAGGATCTTGACGATGGTACGTTCGGTCGCTGTCAGTTTGGCTTCATTGCCTTGGGGATTGCGCAGGGTCCAGTTAAGCATATCGAGAACCCAGCTATCCTCGGGAATTGCCGTTTCAGCCGCCGCTTCGTTATCTGAACGTGACGCGCGGCGCAGAAGCGGTTTAAGGGCGGCCTCGATCACCGATAGCGGGCTGTCTTTTGTCAGATAGACATCGGCACCGGATTTGTAGCCTGTCAGATGATTGTCCATTCCCGAAAGCGAGGTCAGCATCATGATGCCGCAATCAACGGTTTTGCGGACATGCTGGGCCAGCTCATAGCCATCCGCGTCGGGCAGCATAATATCAAGAATGACCGCATCGGGTTTGCGCGCAGCAAGAGCGCGGTAAAATGCAGCACCGGTTTCACAACCGACGACATCGAAACCGCACATCTCAAGATACTCACAAAGATCCTTGTTCAGATCGGTGTTATCTTCCACGACATATACACAGTGCGTCATAGCATTCCAGCCAGACCTGACATCAGCAGGGAACGGCTGCGTCAGACCGCCTATCTCGTTCATCTAAAGACCTTCGCGTTCGCTTGTTGTCCAACCATCAACTGTGACTTTGGTGTCACTTTTGTTTGATACGTATTGGTATGTGGTCAAAGAACCGATTCTGCAAGTATCAACCGTAAATGGTCAGAAAATGCCAGAATCGAACTTGCCGCAAAAAAGCTCGCAACCGATCAGAAGCCAAGCCTCCTTGCGATTGCGAGCCATGTTTTAAACGATGTCGATAAAATGACAAGTTATACGTGCAGAGAGTGCATAAAATACATCTTCAGACAATAGATGTGGAACTGGCCACAGAAATCGCCTGCACCGTTTCAGGCACATCATGTACGCGGATCATCTGAACCCCGTGACGCCATCCATTGACCGCAGACGTGATTGAACCACCCAGACGCTGCTTGGGATCGGCCTTGGGATCAATCTTGCCGATGAATGACTTGCGCGAGGTCCCCAGCAGGATCGGGCAGCCCAGACCATGGAAAATGGCCAGACGCGACAGCAGTTCAAGATTGTGCGACAGCGTCTTGCCAAAGCCGATGCCCGGATCAATGCAGATGCGATCGCGTGAAATACCAGCCCGCTCGCAGCTTTCGATGCGATCGAGCAGATAGTCATAGATATCAAGCACCGCACAATCATATTGCGGGTCGGCCTGCATGGTGCCCGGTTCGCCCTGCATATGCATCAGCATCAGCGGTTTGCCAGATGCAGCCGCAACCTCCATCGAGCGTTCATCGCCCTCAAGACCGGTAACGTCATTAATGATGGCAGCCCCGGCCTCAATCGCGGCTTCCATCACGCCAGCGTGGCGGGTATCAATCGAAACGATGTGCCCCTTGGATGCCAGTTCGCGGATCACCGGGACCACACGATTGATTTCCTCGTCCTCGGACACGGTATCAGCCCCTGGACGGGTTGATTCGCCGCCGACATCAATGATCGATGCGCCCTGCTCTATCATCGCCATGGCGCGCGCCACAGACTGTTCGGTGGTGTTGTAATCGCCGCCATCGGAAAAGCTGTCGGGTGTGACATTGATGATGCCCATCACATGGCAGGATGCCATATCAAGCCCGGCATAATCCTGGCGTTTGGCCATCAGGCGGTCCAGAACGGCATTGATTTCATCAACCCGGCCACTGTTCTGAACCCAGCCTTCAAGGGCGAGGAGCGGCAGGATCATGCTTTCAGCCCCACCACCTTCGCGGCGGCGGATGATTTCAAGTGCCGAGAACCCCCGGCGTGATCCGGCGAGTGGCAAGGTATTGGGATCATCGGCATGGTCGATGAAACCGGTCGGTGCGTAGTAAAGCGGTCCTTCAAAATCGGCAAAGCCCCGCACATCGGCGGGGCTTCGCAGGACCGATCGTTTGATCTCGTCCATCAGTCTCTTTCTGTTAGCTTCCCGGTTGCGGTTCCGGGGAAAGGTCCCCGCCGCCGTCACCAGGGTTATCCTTGCGGGCACCGCCGGTGCTTGGCACCGTAGAGCGACGTCCGCCACCTGCATCCTTGCCGCCACCCGAAGTATGGCCCGGACGGTTGATTTCCTCGCCACGCAGCAGCGCGTCGATTTCCTTGCCCGACAGGGTTTCATATTCCAGAAGACCTTTTGCAAGCTTGTGCAGGTCATCAAGATGTTCGGTCAGAACGCGCTTGGCGAATTCATAAGCCTCGTCGGAATAACGACGGACTTCTTCGTCAATGAGTTGCGCAGTTTTTTCCGAAACGTTTTTGTGCTGGGCAACGCTGTGACCAAGGAACACTTCTTCCTGGTTATCAACGTATTTGACGTTACCAAGCTTGTCGGAGAAGCCCCACTCGGTCACCATCTTGCGCGCATATTGCGTCACCATGTTGATGTCCGAAGATGCCCCCGTGGTGACCTTGTCCTTGCCAAAGATGATTTCCTCGGCAACGCGGCCACCCATGGCAACCGCAAGGTCGGAAATCAGCTGTTCGTAGGATTTGGACACCTGATCACGTTCCGGCAGACGCATCACCATACCCAGCGCGCGACCGCGCGGAATGATGGTGGCCTTGTGGATCGGATCAGACGCAGGCGTATGGAGTGCGACCAGTGCGTGGCCACCTTCGTGATAGGCGGTCAGCTTCTTCTCGTCATCGGTCATGATCATGGAGCGACGTTCAGCCCCCATCATGACCTTGTCCTTGGCGTTTTCAAAATCAGCCATCGTGACAACACGCTTGCCAAGACGGGCGGCCAGCAAAGCTGCCTCGTTGACAAGGTTTGCCAAATCCGCACCCGAGAAGCCCGGGGTACCACGTGCAACCGTGCGCAGATCGACATCCGGGCCCAGCGGAACTTTACGCGCATGAACACCAAGAATGCGTTCACGGCCTTCCAGATCCGGGTTCGGTACGACGACCTGACGGTCGAAACGACCCGGACGCAGCAATGCCGGATCCAGAACGTCCGGACGGTTGGTTGCAGCCACCAGGATCACGCCTTCGTTGGCTTCGAAACCATCCATCTCAACGAGGAGCTGGTTGAGCGTCTGTTCGCGTTCATCGTTACCGCCGCCAAGACCGGCACCACGATGGCGGCCCACAGCGTCGATTTCATCGATGAAGATGATGCAAGGTGCGTTCTTTTTGCCCTGTTCGAACATGTCACGCACACGCGATGCACCGACACCAACGAACATTTCAACGAAGTCAGAACCTGAGATGGTGAAGAACGGTACATTTGCTTCGCCGGCAATCGCACGCGCCAGCAGCGTTTTACCGGTACCCGGAGGACCGACAAGCAGCATGCCTTTGGGGATTTTACCGCCAAGGCGCTGGAACTTCTGCGGATCGCGCAGGAAGTCGACGACCTCTTCAAGTTCGCCTTTGGCTTCTTCAATACCTGCGACATCTTCGAAGGTCACGCGGCCGGACTTCTCGGTCAGCATTTTGGCCTTGGACTTGCCAAAGCCCATGGCCTTACCGCCGCCGCCCTGCATCTGGCGCATGAAGAAGATCCAGACACCGATGATCAGAAGCATCGGGAACCAGCTGATCAAAGCGCTCATCAAAGGAGACAGGCTTTCTTCAGGCTGTGCGATGATGCGCACGCCCTTGTCGTTCAGCTTTTCAACGAGGTTCGGATAATCCGGGGTGTAAACATTAACAGAGCGACCGTCGCGCGTTTCTGCAGTCAGGTTGTTGCCCTGGATGGTGACTTCGGAAATCTGACCTGAATCCACTTCGGCCAGGAAGTCCGAAAATGCCAGCGACGACTGACCGGACCGTCCGGAGGGCGACTGAAACAGGTTAAACAGCGCCACCAAAAGGATGGCGATAATAACCCACAGTGCGAGATTTTTTCCCATATTCATTCCAAGCTACTGGTCGCAATTTGTGTGTGCCGTGACGCAAAACTTCCTGCGCAGGGTCTGACAATCAAATAGTCATAAGCCCCGCTTACGCAAGTAGGTTGTCGGGTTTCGGTGACGATTTGAAACCACTTTCCCACAAAGGTACTTGCGGCGCAAACTGCCAACTGCCACCAGACGCGATCAGGCCCCTGCCCAGAGGCCGTCCGCAACCGGCGGCGGATAGTACGTCGGAAAGCTCCGAAACCTCAAGCCCGCCAACAGATAACAAGCCTTCTTTATCGTAGAGTGCAGGCATGGATGCAAGGGCCGCGCGCGGTAAATTACCAATAAATGGTGCAATTTCGCCGAATGCGGCGCGAAAAGACTTCGTGTGAAACACATCACAAAGGCCAAGCGGGGCGATCCAACGTCCAATTTGCCCCGACAGATCAGCCTCATCTGCCTGCCATTCAAAGCGATTATCAAACCGCACAACCAAAGATCGTGTGAGTGATTCGGCATCCAACGAAATCGGATCCTGCGCCATTCGGCCAAATTCGCGATAAACGCAAATCCCGCCTTTCCGACCGTGCAAGACGCAGCTGCCCAGACTGATGCGGGCTGTTTTATCCGCACCAAGGCGATCCAGCGCACCGCGCAGTTTATCCAGCGCAGGCATATATCCGGCACCCCCCACCGTACGCACCACCTGCCCCAGTGCATGGATCGCGGCGTTGCGATCAGCCTCCGGGTCAAGCAGCACATCCGGATTAAGGATCGCAACCCCATTCGCATGCAGGGTCACCGCCCCGGCCAACAATCGGCCAATGCCCGTTTCAAGGGCGCGGCGCGCCGATGCGTCGCCGGTTATATCGGGCGGGCGTGATGCCCCCGCTGCAAACGCCTTGCGCACGCGCACGCGCTCGAACTTTTCGTCGATGTTGGAAGGATCTTCGATCCACGCCTGCCCGCGTGCCGTCAGGGTCGCCACCAAGTCAGTCTTGGCAACACCCAAAAGCAGACGCAGCACCCGGCCATGTCGCAGGTAGCGGCGCGCAGACATTCCGGCCTGCCCAATCGGGGTCGTGCCGCGATCGCGGCGCATGGCAATGGTTTCGCGTTGATCGCCTGCGTGATGGGCAACCAACAGATGGAAAATGCCGGTATCACGCATCAGGTCATCAAAAATCTGATAGCGGGCCTGGCGCGCCTTTTCCTGCACGGCACCTTTTGGCTTTTCCCCCTGCCAGTGTTTGGTGATGTGTTCGATGTTATGGCGGGCAAGTTCGGTAGCAACCCAGCGGGCCTCGTCAGAGGCGGCCTTGCGGAGACCATGGTCAACCGTAACGGCAACCACGCGTCCGCCTTGTGCCTGACACCAGTCATGGGCCAGCAGTGCAAGCGCCATGCTGTCAGCCCCGCCCGAAACACCAACAAGGATTTCAGGGGCGGTTTCAAACGGGGTAAACGCCATCATCAGTCTATCAAAGACAACGGCGTCCAGTGGAGTTCCACCGGACGCCGTGTTTTGATTTTCTGATGTCGTAAGGTTGCCGATCATCGGTCTGCCATACGCAGGGTTTACTGCGGACATCCACGGTTCTGGCGTTCCTGACGGGCCCGATCCAGAACGACGTTCGAGGCGTTCGGGAAATTGTCGATCAGGTGGCCAAAGGCCGTGCAGGCATCTTCGTTCTTGCCAAGATTGGCCAGCGACATGCCGAGCTTCAAAAGGTTGTCTGGTGCCTTGGTGCTGTCGGGGTAGGTCTGGAAACCTTCGGTAAAGGCGATGGCAGCATTTTCATACTGGCCACGCACGTAATAGGTTTCACCCAGCCAGTATTGCGCATTGCCCGCCAGCGGATCGTTGGGATGGTTGCTGACGAAATTGCCCAGCGCCTGTTCGGCTGCCTGGAAATCCTGTTTGCGCAGAAGGCCAAAGGCTTCGCGATACTGTTCTTCAGGCGTGCCGGTGGTTGCCGCAGCACTCTGGGTTGGTGCGGATGCGTTGGAGGCAGCAGCCCCGCTTGGAATTTGCGGCGGCTGGCCTTCGTTTTCAATCACGCCAAACAGCTGGGTGCCGCGTTCATTAAGGGGCTCGCCCGAACCGGCAGCCCCCGGTGCGCTGTTGGCGGCAGAGTTATTGGTGCCCTGCGTGGCCGTTCCCGCAGCAAGCGGTGCATTTGCCCCACCGGCATTTGTGCCACTGGTCGCAACGCCGCCACTTTCAAGCTGGTTGAGACGGAAATCAATATCGGCCACCAGACGTTCCAGGCGGTCTTCCATCTTGCGAATGCGATAGTCGAATTCTTCAAGCTGACCGGTCAGTTGGGTGGTTGTGCGTTCCAGTGCGCTGATCTGGACCTGTTGGCGTGCGGCAGCCGGGGTTGCAGCCCCACCGCCATCACCAGACGAGACAGCGGCCTGTGCGGCATCACCGGTGCCTTCGCGATAGACATAACGCTGCAAAAGATCGAGGTCCTTGCGCAATTGTTCTACCTGACGCGACATGTTGGCGTCTTGCGCGTGAACCGGTTGGGACCCGAGTGATGTCATGCCAAACACAGCTCCGACGGCAAGGGCCATCAGGATGTTGCGGTTCTTTGGCGAAATGGCGGATCGAACGCGGATCATTTTCGGGTCCTTTTTCGTCAATTCAGTCTTTGAAGGTTCACTATGGAAATACCTGTCGTGACTTTCAAACATTTTCAGGCGGCAAAAATAAGGCGCCTGCCCCAAACGGGACAGGCGCCTTGATCTTCAAGTCAGGCTTTCACCTGCACGCGCTTAACGGATAACCGATACAGAGCGGCGGTTTTTAGCCCAGCTTTCTTCGTCATGGCCAAGAGCAACCGGGCGCTCTTTACCATAAGAAATGGTCTCGATGCGCGACGGGTCGATGCCCAGAGCAATCAGGTAATCTTTAACCGAGTTCGCACGGCGTTCGCCGAGTGCAAGGTTGTATTCACGGGTGCCGCGCTCGTCGGCATGACCTTCAACAACAACTTTGTACTGCGGGTATTTCTTCAGCCAAGCGGCCTGCAGTTCGAGGGTACGACGTGCTTCGCCAGCAAGATCGTATTTGTCGAAACCAAAGAAGACGCGGTCACCAACGTTGACAGCGAACCACTCAGGGCTGCTTTCAGCCAAAGAGGTCGAAGACGACGCGCTAGAAGAAGTGCTTGCACCGTCGCCACCAGTGGTTGCCGTGCTATCAGGTGCAGTTTCACAAGCGGCCAGAAGAGCGGCAGCAGCAAAAACGCTCAGAATACGAAGTTTCATTTAAGTTTTCCCCTTAACACCGGACGCATTCGCCCGAGGTTGGTGTTTTCCATGTCTCGCGACACCGAAAATGCCCGCGATTAAAGCGAATCGCATTCAGTGCTTCGCGATGACTATACTCTTGAGATATCAGGGAATCAAGGGCGACCATGCAGGATCCGACCCATCCGCCGGTGTAACGATCTCTCGCTCGTTATAACCGGTAAGATCAATCGAATACAAACGATAGCGATCCTTGGTCCCGTCCCTGGACGGGTGCTGGCGGTAGTACATCAAAACTCGACCGTTCGGTGCCCATGTTGGTCCCTCAACGAGGTAACCCTCGGCCAGCAGCCTTTCTCCACTGCCGTCTGGCCGCATGACGCCGATATAATAACGACCTCCTTCGGATTTGGTGAATGCGATCAGGTCTCCGCGCGGCGACCAGACCGGGGTGGCATAGCGTCCACCACCGAAGCTGATGCGCTGTACGCCCCCACCATCGGCATTCATCACATAAAGTTGTTGTGCCCCACTGCGGTCGGAGTTGAACGCAATGCGAGACCCGTCCGGAGAATAGGAAGGCGAGGTATCCACGGCCGGATGGCGCGTCAATTGACGCTTTTCACGCGTGCGCAGGTCCAGTCCATAAATTTCACTGTTCCCGTCAAGCGCTTGTGACATCACAACCGAGTTCCCGTCTGGCGCGAATCGGGGCGCAAAGGTCATCCCCGGAAAATCACCCAGCAATTCCAACTCGCCGGTATCAATATCCAAAACATAAACGCGCGGCTTGTCGTTAAAGTACGACATATAAACCACTTCCTGTGCCGTCGGCGAGAAGCGCGGGTTCAGCACGAGGAACCGTCCATCAGACAGGAACCGGTGGTTTGCACCATCCTGATCCATGATGGCCAGTCGTTTGGTCCGGTTATCGGCCGGACCGGATTCCGAGACGTAGACAACGCGCGTATCGAAATAGCCGGTTTCACCGGTGATACGTTTGTAAATCTCGTCCGCAATCTTGTGGGCAATCCGACGCCAGTTGTTTGGCTGCGTACGATACGCAACGCCAGACATCTGGGTTTCTGCCAAAACATCCCACAGGCGGAATTCAACACGCAGAAGACCATTTGGTTCGGTCACAACACGACCGTTCACCAGGGCCTGCGCATTGATGGCCCGCCATTCGGCAAAGTTCGGGTTCACCGCCAATGATGCAGCACTCTGAATGAATGCCTTTTCATCAATCGGAGCAAACAGGCCCGAACGTTCGAGATCTGCGGCAATCACCTGGGTCATGTTCTGACCGATCTCGGTTTCGGCAACGCCTTCGCCCGGGAAGCGGGTGACGGCAATTGGCATCGGTTTCAGTTCGCCCCGGGTGATATCAATCCGGAGTTCCGCCTTTGCCGGCGACATGAACCCGACATTCAGGCCAGCGACAACGGCAAGGGCGCACAGTGCCGCGACACTGCCTTTAGCCCAAAATCGTTTTATTGCGTTGGTCTTGATCGTCATCCTGCCTCGCTATTTTCCACGCGTGTTCAAGAACTTGGTCGTTAAAGGCCCAGCATTTCACGCATGTCAAAATTGAACGTGAATGTGCGCCACATTTCGTATTTATCCAGCGGCAGTTTTAGAGGACTGCATTGCGGATTTAGCACTGCTCGAAGCGCACTTTCTGCAATCGTACGGCGGGAAGTGTCGCCCTGGATTTCGTTCAGATTGCTAATCCGCGCCAAACGGACGGTTCCGTCCGGGTTTGCGCTGACATGAATTTCAACCGCAAAGTTGCCCGCTTCCTTGGCCCCTGCCGGGGGGCTCCAGCATTTTTCGATCTGACGTTTTACGGCATCAAGCTCGCTCATGGTCAGATTGGCATCAAGCCTGGTCGCGACAACCTCGCTGGCATTTTCTTCCGGCGTTTCGTCTGGCTGCTGCTCCGGTGTGGCTTCTGCCGTTTCCTTGAGCTTGCTGACATCCTTAAGAACGCTCATGAGATCGCGTTTTTTCGGCTCTTCCTTTTTTGGCTCCGGCTTTTTGACCGGTTCCGGTTTCGGCGGCGTCGGCTTGGATTCCGGCTTTACAGCAGCAAGCTCAGTCGGCTCCGGTTTTGGCTCCGGCTCTTTTTTAACGTCTGGCGTCGGAACCGGTTCCGGCTTTGGTGTCGGTTTTGGCTCTGGCTTGGGCTCCGGTTTTGGTTCCGGCTTCGGCTCAGGCTTCGGCTCGGGCTTGGGTTCTGGCTTTGGTTCCGGTTTCGGCTCAGGCTTCGGCTCGGGCTTGGGTTCCGGCTTCGGGGTCGGCTTTGGTTTCGGTTCCTCTTTGGGTTCCGGTTTTGGCAAAGCCTTGGTGGGGGCTGCGGAAAATTCGTCCACTGTCACGACTTCAACCGAAATGGACTGCAATTCCAACGGTGTCTCATCAAACAGATCGGGCAGCCCAAGCCACGCCACCAGAAACAGGACAGCGTGCAGACCAAGCGATATGAGAGCGTAACGCAGCATGATTCGTTTACGAACCCTTTGCCGGCAATTCGGCGATCAGGGCGACTTTGGTGAAACCGGCATCCTTGATCAGGCCCATGACTTCCATCACACGGCCATAATCAATTGTCTTGTCCCCGCGGACAAAGATGCGGGTATCGGCCTTGTTGTCGGTAATGGCGGCAAGCTTTTCGGTCAGGGTGTCCTGCGCGATTTCGCTATCCATGATGTAGATCGTGCCTTCGGCAGAGACCGACACCACCAGCGGCTCATCCTGACCGGTCATCGGTGCGGCACTGGTTTCCGGCAGATCAACCTCGACCCCGACTGTCATCAGCGGGGCTGCGACCATGAAGATCACCAGCAACACCAGCATGACGTCGACCATCGGGGTGACGTTGATGTCACTCATCGCTGCCCGCCGGTTACTCCGGCGCCCGCGACGGCGTCCTCCGCCTGATTTGGCAAGCTGTGCGCCCATAATCAGTCTCTCGTGTCGTCAAGTTGGCGCGAAAGGATCGAGGAGAACTCGTCCACGAAAGCTTCGAGGCGGTTGCTGTAACGGTTCAGGTCGCTGGAAATCTTGTTATAGGCAACCACAGCCGGGATCGCAGCAACAAGGCCCATGGCCGTTGCAAAAAGAGCCTCGGCAATACCCGGTGCGACAACCGCAAGCGAGGTGTTCTTTGATGCCGCGATCGACTGGAACGAAACCATGATGCCCCAGACCGTGCCGAACAGACCAACAAACGGTGCGGTCGAGCCAACAGACGCCAGGAAGGTCATATACCGTTCCACCCGGTCCATTTCACGACCAAGGGTAATTTCCATGGATTTTTCAAGGCGCTGCTGAAGGCGGGCACGCATGGTGTCACCATGGACACCCTTTGCGTTCGAACGGCGCCATTCACGCATGGCCGAAACAAAGATGGCTGACATCGGATCGCGCGGCTTGTCGGCGATACGGTCATACAGATCTTCAAGTGATCCCCCCGACCAGAAGGCTTCTTCGAAGGTGTTAGCCTGGGCGCGCAATTTGCGCAGCCGCAGGATTTTCTCGAAGACAATCGCCCAAACCCAGACAGAAGCCAGCAAAAGACCGATCATCACTGTTTTGACGACCAGCCCAGCCTGCATGAAAAGTCCCCAAAGAGACATATCATGTGCCATGACCGACTGCCCCAGCGTTACCGCGTCGACCACTTGATTTTCCATATTCCCGTCAGTCCTTTGTCACATCAAGACAACTATTAAATACTGTTCTTAGTTCGTCGGGCAGACGTTGTGCCCGAAGTTCTTCCAACGACATGCAGGCGAGATAAATCTCGATCACCACCAGTTCGTCGTCGCCCCGCATAATCTTTTGTTCAAAACCAAGCGATGCGCCCCCGACCTTGATCACCCGGCTTTCGACCGAAATACGGTCTTCCAAAAGTGCAGGACGTCGAAAGTCGAGCGTACACTGTCGAACGGCTATGGCAACTTTGTGGCGTTCTGCAATATTTCGATTGGTAAAGCCCAACAGGTTAAGCATCGCTGAACGTGCCCGTTCGGCGAACGCTAAATAGTCGGCGTGATAGACGACGCCACCGGCATCTGTGTTCTCGTAATAGACAATCAGCGGATAGATATGCCGCTTGCCTTCGAAGCGGCCAAGAATGGCGTCGTGATCTTGTTGGGCCATCAGGATTCTTTCCCCGCCTGCCCGTCAAACAGATCGGAAAGCGGCATCCCGCCCGCTTGACGCGGCGGGGTCAGACCAAGATGCTTGAAGCCCTTAACGCCCAGCATGCGCCCGCGCGGGGTACGCTGGATCAGGCCCTGTTGCAGCAGATAAGGCTCGATCACGTCTTCGATGGTATCGCGCTCTTCGGACAGGGCGGCGGCCAAGGTATCGACCCCGACCGGACCACCGCCATAGTTGCTGGCGATACAATTAAGGTATCGTCTGTCCTGGCTATCAAGACCAAGGTTATCGACCTCAAGCCGGGTCAGGGCCGCATCGGCAATGAATTTATCGACCGGCGATTTTTCCGCCACGGCCGCGAAATCACGTACGCGACGCAACAAACGACCGGCAATACGCGGGGTGCCGCGTGACCGACGGGCGATTTCCATCGCGCCTTCTTCGGTCATGTCGAAATTCAAGAGTCTTGCACCACGGGCAACGATGCTGACCAGTTCTTCGGGCTCGTAGAACCGAAGGCGCAGCGGAATACCGAAACGATCCCTAAGCGGCGTGGTCAGAAGACCCGAACGCGTGGTGGCACCGACCAGGGTAAAGGGCGGCAAATCAATCCGCACAGAGCGCGCAGCAGGACCTTCGCCGATGATCAGGTCAAGCTGGAAGTCTTCCATTGCTGGATAAAGGATTTCCTCCACCGCCGGGTTCAGACGATGAATTTCATCAATGAACAAAACATCGCGCGGCTGAAGGTTGGTCAGAAGGGCTGCAAGGTCACCCGCCTTGGCAATCACCGGGCCGGATGTTGCGCGAAAGCCAACACCAAGTTCACTGGCAACAATTTGCGAAAGCGTGGTTTTGCCAAGCCCCGGCGGACCAAAGAACAGGACATGGTCCATGGCTTCTTCGCGCGCACTGGCGGCCTTGATGAAGACATCAAGGTTTTCACGGACTTCTTTCTGGCCGGTAAAATCGTCAAGCCGACGGGGACGCAGCGATCCATCCTGATGATCTTCTTCTCGGCGCTCACCACTGAGCAGACGGTCTTCTTCTTCGCTCACGCGCTAAGCTCCTTTAGTCCCAGACGGATCAGGGTATCGATCGACTTGTCATCGCCTGCCTGCTGGGCGGCCTTGCCCACCGCACCAAATGCCTCGGACCGGCCATAACCAAGATTGACCAGTGCCGATACCGCGTCTGCCAAAACGACGCTATCATCCACAACCGGTTCGGCTGGCGCTGTGTCGATGCTCACATCTTTGGTGGCCGTGGCTGATTTCTTGGATTTTGCGGCTGGTTTTGCGTCTTCGACGGCGGGGGCCGCCGGGGCCGCAACCGGGCCAAGGTTCAGTTTTGCGGCCTTGTCTTTCAGTTCGCCAACAATACGGGTTGCGACCTTGGGGCCGATTCCCGGTGCGCGGCAAAGGGCTGTGGTATCCTGGGCGGCCAGTGCGCGCAAAAGATCGGTGGGCGTCAGAACTGACAACAACGCCAGCGCGACTTTTGCGCCGACACCCTGAACGGTGGTGAGCAAGGCAAACCACTGCTTTTCGGCGTTATCGGCAAAGCCATAGAGATGAATGTGATCTTCGCGAACGTGGGTTTCGATCATCAGGCCGGCATCGCCGCCCTTGGGCGGCAGCATCGAAAGCGTGCGGCGCGAGGCAAAAACCAGATAGCCCACACCGTTGACATCGATAATGACGCTGTCTTCGCCGATGAAATCCACAATTCCGCGCAGTTTGGCGATCACCTGTATTTTCTCCCGTTTCGTGTTGGGTGTGCTGCCATCGAATTGGCAAGCGACCGGTTCCCGGCATGTTGCGCGTGGCATATGGCAACCGCAAGGGCGTCAGCGGCGTCCGGCCCGGCAATGTCACATCCCGGCAGCAGGGTTGAAACCATCATTTCGACCTGCTGTTTGGCAGCATGACCGGCACCAACCACAGTCTTTTTGACGGCATTGGGTGTATATTCCGTTACCGGAATGCCACTGCGCGCAGGCGCAAGCAGTGCAACACCACGCGCCTGCCCCAGTTTCAGGGTCGAAACCGGGTTTTTATTGACGAACGTCTCTTCAACCGCGGCCTCGTCAGGTGTCCAGATCCGGATCACTTCGATCAGGCCGGTGTGCAGTTGATCAAGGCGTTCGGCAAGGGTCAATGACTGGGTGGACGTCACCACGCCATTGGCAACATGGCGCATACGATTGTTATCGAGGTCAATGACGCCCCAACCGGTTCGTTGCAGACCGGGATCAATCCCGAGCACTCTGACCACTACATCCCCCAAAAAAGCGGGTTCCAGATACAAAACACCCGCCATTCAAAAGCGAAAGGCGGGTGTTGGCAAATATTAATTAGTTATCGAGACCAGCGACGATTTCGTCGGTCCAGTTAACGTTGGTCCAGACATTCTGGACGTCGTCGTTATCTTCAAGCACATCGACCAGTTTCATGATGCTTTGCGCCTGTTCGACCGAAATGTCGGCTTCGGTGGTGGCACGGAAGACCAGCTTTGCGCTTTCCGGATCGCCGAATTTTTCGGTCAGGGCTTCGCGCACAGCGTTGAGGTCCTCGATCTCGGTATCGATGATGTGGTTCTGATCATCGGACTCCGCATTCGCAGCACCTGCTTCAAGGGCTGCTTCGAAGATTTCGTCAGCATCGGCCTTGTCGATCGGATAGACGATTTCGCCGACACGGTTGAACATGAAGCCGACCGAACCGGTTTCACCCAGGTTGCCGCCATGCTTGGTAAAGGCAGCACGTACTTCGGACGCGGTACGGTTACGGTTGTCGGTCAGTGCTTCGACGATGACGGCAACACCAGCGGTGCCATAACCCTCGTAGCGGACTTCTTCATAGTTATCACCCTCGCCTGCACCGGTCGCCTTTTTGATGGCGCGATCGATGTTGTCCTTGGGCATGTTCTGGGCACGAGCCGCAGAAATCGCCGCACGCAGACGCGGGTTGCTGTCGATATCTTCGCTGATTTTCGCGGCAACAGTGATTTCACGCGCGAGTTTGGTGAAGATCTTGGCGCGCTTTTTATCCTGCGCACCTTTGCGGTGCATGATGTTCTTAAATTGGGAATGGCCGGCCATAACCTGTAACCTGTCGTCAATGAATTCGAAGTGGAACGGTATCGGGTGATACCACGCCGGTCATACGGGCGTTCCCTGACAGACCAGCCCGTCCGGGCATGTACAGGATGACACATTCATATCTGCGACATACGCGAACGAAAATTTCGACCGCTCCTATATCCTGTTTACCCAGCAAGGTCCAGCCATGCTTGGCGAGATCGCCAAATATTGGGGACAAGGGTCAGGTTTTCGGGATTAATGCACCAAAATCATGACCAACCTATCCGGGGATAGTCGTGCACTATACGCGGATAGATGTTGCAGACGTCTTGATATTCTTTCATTAATGTTCTCTGGTGTAGATATTAAACTAAAGAAGAATACTCTCTAGGGCCAAGCTGTCGCCTAACGCAGGACTGCATATGATCCTGCGGTGCCATAAACAACCGGAATGGACAAAGAAGCCATACGGAAACAGCCAGGAAAAAGGTTAGATAGAATGGGAACTAAATTCGGGGTCCAAAGCAAACTTTTGATATCGTTTGCTGTGGTCGGATTGATGGCAGTGATTTCTGCCATTGTCGGTGCTATTTCCTTCAATCAGTTCGGTAGTGCGCTTAATACCATTACCGAAGAAAAGATTCCGCCGATTGCCGCGGCTCAGTCACTGGCAACCGGAAGTGCAGAAATTGTCGCCATTGCGCCGCGCATCGTGGCCGCTGCCAATCCGGAAGAAGAAACCGCGATTAACGATGAACTTGCGGTTCGTCTTGAAGAGCTTAATGTCCGCATCGCCGAAATTGAGGCGACCGGCTTTATGCCCGCGGTAATTGCAAGCATCAACGACAATCGCGCCCTGCTTGAGGATAACCTCAAACAGCTGCACGAAGTGACCCAGGAACGTTTCCAGATCAGCGACGAAAAAGCCGCGAAACTCGAAGAGTTCCAGAATCTGGCGAAACGCTATGGTGACACCTTAAAACCGGTGCTGTCCTATACCCAGAACGACATCGCCCAAGGCAGCGAATACGCCGCGTCGTTTGAGGAAGACCCTTCAAAGAAATACAGCGCGGACAAAGAAGAAATTCTTGAGTCCTTCCAGAAGTTCGCATCAGCGATCGAGACGCGTACACCGATCCTTGATATCGAGCGTCTGGGTTCTGCCGCATCAAACATGATCATTTCCAGCACCACGGAAACGCAGGCGGTCCGCCTGTCGATCATTCCGGTGCGTATTCGCGGAACGTACACCGATGCGCTGAGCAAGCTCGATGAGCTTGATAATGATCGCCTCAAGGCGTTCTATGTCGATCTGATCGACAAGATGCAGAAGCTGTCGGTTGGTGAAGGCAGCCTGCCTGAACTGCGCAAACGTGAACTTGAGGCAACCGAACAAAGCCAGGCGCTTGTCGTGCAGAGTGGCGAATATGCCAACGCAATGCGTAACAGCGTTGCCGAACTGGTTGCCGGTCTGAATGCAGAAGTCAATGATGCCGCCGCCCAGGCAAAGGTTGTCGAGAAACAGAGCCTGACCGCCCTGTTTGTTGTCGCCGTCGCAGCCATCATTATCTCGCTTGCGATTTATGTGCTGTATGTGCGTGGCAACGTTCTGCGCCGCCTTGGTGGTTTGCAGAAAACCATGGTTCAGCTTGCTGATGGCAATCTTGATGTCGTCGTGCCGTCCAAGGGCAATGACGAAATCAGCGCCATGGGCCGTGCGGTTGATGTCTTTAAGGACAACGCCCTTAAGGTCCAGGCCATGCAGGCCGAGGAAGAACGCCTTAACCATGAACGTAACGAAGCACTTCGTGATGAGTTGCTGGCACTGGCCGACACCCTGCAGAATGAAGTTGAAAGTGCCGTGAACGAAATCGCGGCCCTTGGAGATCAGCTTCAGGGCGTTTCCGGTCAGATGACGTCAAGTGCGGAACTGGTTTCGGGTCAGACCGAAGAAGTTGCAAGCTCTGCACAGGAAGCAACCGGCAACGTTGAAACGGTTGCTGCTGCGACCGAACAGCTGTCGGCATCGAATGCGGAAATCAACCGTCAGATGGCGGAATCGACCCGTATCTCGAACGAAGCATCCAACCGTGCACAGGAAACCAACGAACTGGTGGTCAGCCTGTCGCAGTCTGCAGACCGCATTGGCGAAGTGATCGCACTGATCACCGACATTGCCGAGCAGACCAACCTTCTGGCCCTGAACGCCACCATCGAGGCGGCACGTGCCGGGGATGCGGGCAAGGGCTTTGCGGTTGTTGCCGCCGAGGTCAAAAACCTTGCCAACCAGACGGAAAAAGCCACCGAGGAAATTTCTGGCCAGATTTCGGGCATTCAGAAAGCCACCGGTGAGTCCGTCAATGCCATCGGCGATATCGGCCGTATCATTGAAAACATCAATGAGATCGCGACCACCATCTCGGCTGCGGTCGAGGAACAGGGTGCCGCCACCGACGAGATCACGCGCAACGTGCGCGGGGCTGCGGATCGCACGCGTTCTGTTTCGGCCTCGATCAACGAAGTTGCCAATGAAACCAGCAAGACAGGCGAACTGTCCAGTCAGGTTCTGGCAACTGCACAGGATGCATCGCAGAAGGTCGAAAACCTGCGTTCGCGGATCAACGGCATTCTGGATGATCTGCGCAAACAGGCACATGATCGCGCAGCGTCCTGATCACAGGCAAAACTTGATGACAAAAGGCCCGCCAATGGCGGGCCTTTTTGTTTGATGGTCACATTGAAAGCAGCATCTTTCGATCCGAAATAAAGCGCAGTCGCTGCGAGATGCCACTTTGCGCGACCCTGAATTTTATACAGCCGTACAGGTTTGGCCGAAAATTCATGATCCTGATGCGATTCCTGTGCTATATCGGAGAACAATAATAATAGATCAGGCCCCAAATTTCCCGAGATCCTTTCAGGGTCGGATATCGGGTATTCCCCAAAGTGGCTTGGCTGGGAACAAACGTTCAGACGACGTACATACATGCGTCGGCACCACATGTGGCGACGCTTGTCTCTTTGGTCTACGGGGTAGGTTTAATTATGGGTTTAAGTTTCAAGCGCGGCGCAAAGCCGTCATCGTCAAAAAAGAAAAACTCAACAAAGACGAACAAAGCAGGGCTTGGCGTACGTGAAAAGTTGGCTGGTGCCTTCTTTCTTGTCGGTCTGATTGCAATCTTGGCTGCGGCCGTATCGGTCTTCTCTTTTACCAAATTCGGCAACCAGCTTGACACGATTGCCTACGAGCAACTTCCGCCAATGTTTGCTGCCCAGCAGCTTGCAACAACCAGTGCGAAAATTGTGGCCTCCGCACCACGCATTATCGCGGCATCCACCGTTGAAGAAGAACAGGCGGTCAAGGCTGATCTTGATGTGATGCTTGCGAACTTGCAGGAAAATCTTGCGGTGCTGAGCCAGTCCGGCCTTCCGGAAGAAACGCTGTCGGTGATCGAAACCAATGGCCAAAGCCTTGCTGAGTCGCTTCAGGAACTTCATGACACGACGATTGAACGTTTCGAGGTCGCAGGCCAACTTTCGGATTCCCTTGCCAAGTTCCAGCAACTGACCGGCAAATACAACTCGATGATCCAGCCGATCCTGTCGGCATCCCAAACCAAAATCACCGAAGTTACCAGTCAGGTCCATGATCTGCGTCAGGCTGGCGCCTTCTTGACCGATGAACAGGAAGCCTCAACCAAGGGACTTCTGTTCAAACTTGATGAATTGATGGCCGCCCAGGCCCCGATCCTGCAGCTTGCCAACAGTGGTGCTGAAATCAGCAATACCGTTCTGTCCGCCGCGTCATCAGATGATCGCATGCAGCTTCGCATTATGGGCGTTCAGGTCCGTGGGGCGGTTGGTGTCGTTGCCAATACCATTGGCGAACTTGAGAACGAGAAGCTCAAGAAATTCTATGAAGGCCTGCTTGGCGATATCAAAAAGCTGTCGATGGGCCGCAAAAGCATTTCATCCCTGCGCAGCGAAGAACTTAAACTGGCCGACGACCAGATCGACATTGTTGAAGACAGTGCGGAATTTGCCGCCGCGATGGAAGATGGTGTGAACGCGCTTGTCGCCGATCTTCAATCCGGCGTCGACAAATCAGCCGACACCGCAAGCACCCTGACCCAGCAAAGCTCGCTGGTGATGTACGGCGTTGGTGCTGCGGCGATCATTATTCCGCTTCTGATCTATCTGGTTTATGTGCGTGGCAACCTGTTGCGTCGTCTTGCCGGTCTTCAGAAATCGATGATTTCGCTGGCGGATGGCGATCTTGACGCGGCCGTTCCATCAGGGGGCAGTGACGAGATTTCTGCCATGGGCCGTGCGGTTGATGTGTTCAAGGCAAACGCGATCAAGGTCCGCGACATGCAGGCCGAGGAAGAGCGCCTGAACCGTGAACGCAACGAGGCACTGCGCGATGAATTGCTTTCACTTGCCGACACCCTTCAGGGTGAGGTCGAAAGTGCGGTGACTGAAATCGCCACCCTTGCCGAACAGCTTCAAGGCGTATCCGGTCAGATGACCGACAGTGCCGAACTGGTGTCAGGTCAGAGTGACGAGGTGTCGAAATCTGCCGATGAAGCCACCGGCAATGTCGAAACCGTTGCCTCGGCTACCGAGCAGCTTTCAAGTTCGAACGCGGAGATTAACCGTCAGATGGCGGAAACCACGCGTATTTCGAACGAAGCCGCGCAACGCGCGCAACACACCAACGAACTGGTCAACAGCCTGTCGCAGTCGGCAAGTCGCATTGGCGAGGTGATCGCACTGATCACCGACATTGCCGAGCAGACCAACCTTCTGGCCCTGAACGCCACCATCGAGGCGGCACGTGCCGGCGATGCGGGCAAGGGCTTTGCGGTTGTCGCGGCAGAGGTCAAAAACCTTGCCAACCAAACCGAAAAGGCGACCGAGGAAATCTCGGGCCAGATTTCCGGCATTCAGAAAGCGACCGGTGAGTCTGTCACTGCCATTGGCGAGATCGGCTCGATCATTGATAGTCTCAATGAGATTGCCACGACGATTTCGGCCGCGGTTGAACAGCAAGGGGCCGCAACTGACGAAATCACCCGCAACGTGCGTGGTGCGGCGGACCGAACGCGCGCTGTGTCGGCATCGATTGCCGAGGTTGCCAACGAAACCGGTCGCACCGGCCAGCTGTCTGGTGAAGTCCTGAACACGTCGCGTTCGGCATCCGAGAAAGTCAGTGAACTGCGCACGCGCATTACTGTCATCCTTGATGATCTGCGTCAGCAGGCCCGTGACCGCGCAGCGTAATTTTCAACCAACATCTAAACGACAAAGGCCCGTCATCTGGCGGGCCTTTTTCTTTGATCGATTGATTATTGCCTTGGGCGTCAGGCGCTGGGCCAGCTTCCCTTTAGGCGGCCACCGATACGCACCGCTTCAATCCGCTTTGCCAGGCCGGTCTTGTCGTCGGTCTCAACATAGACGCCACACACCGTTGCCGGGCCTTCTGCCGGTTCGAACCGGCCGGACGGCATCTTGGTGATGAATTTGCGAACCGAGTTTTCTTTTTTCATGCCAATGACGGAATCAAAATCGCCGCACATGCCAACATCGGTCTGATAGCCGGTACCATTTGGCAGGATCTGGGCATCGGCAGTCGGCACGTGGGTGTGCGTGCCCAGTACAAGCGACGCCCGCCCATCGCAATGATGGCCAAACGCCATTTTTTCCGAGGTGGTTTCGGCGTGGAAATCGACAATCACGGCATCGACATTCTTGCCAAGCTTATGCTTGTTAAACAGCTTGTCAGCGCCTTGGAACGGGCAGGACAACGGATCCATGAACAGACGTCCCATCATGTTAATCACGCAGACCTTCTTGCCCGACTTGGTCTTGAAGACATAATCGCCGTTACCCGGCGTCCCATCGGGGAAGTTCCAAGGACGCAGCAGTTTTTCATCTTCGTCGATATAGGCGATGATTTCGCGCTGATCCCAGACATGATTGCCCGTGGTCAGGACATCGGCCCCCGCGTCATAGAATTCCTTGCAGATTTTCGCCGTGACGCCAAAGCCGTGCGCTGCGTTTTCGACATTCACCACTGCGATATCAACCGACAACCGATCACGTAGCATCGGGAGCGCTTCAAGCGCTGCCTTGCGACCGGACTGCCCCAGAACGTCGCCAAGATGAAGTAAACGCATTGTGCTTCCTGTATTGCGTCAGCCAGCAGGCAGACATGTTTCGTTTAATGCACCCTGCCCCGGGACGCATGACCGGCATCACTAAATGGAAAAGGGAGTTTTAGCAGAATAAGCGGGAGCCACCACTGCCGTTGGCCATTTGGTAATTCCTCGTGACCTGCGAGTGCAGGTGGGCGCCGTATAACGAGACCACGGCCTCGACAGGGACAGCTCCCTAGAGAAATGAGCATCGGCCCCGGGAATTAGCGAACCTGACGAACAGGGCAGCTCCCTTGTGCTGGGTTCTTGATCGCCGCGAACGACGCATCGCAAACTGTCAGCGACCGGAACTTAGTCCTCGACCAGCTGAATTTCAAGTAGATTGCATGAATTCAGCCCGTGATCAGACCAGCCATGCAGCAGAAAACAGTCGCCTGATCAGCCTTTGCCAAGACGATCGGCAAGCACCTCGACCCGTTCGGCCATGCTTTCGATATTTTCTGCCAGTGCGTCACCTTCGGCGGCGGACAGGCTGCCGACCTCTGCAACCGCCGGGCTTTGGCCGGTATTGAGTTTTTCCTGTGCCATGCTGAGCTCGTCGGCAATGAGAAGGCTTGTCATGACCAGCAGACGCTGTTCACCGATCTGGCCCACCGCGTCGGAGATTTCCTTGACCCGCTCGTCGACATAGCTGGCAAGCGCGTGAATGCGTTCTTCCTGGCCGTCGTCACATGCGATGTCGTAGCTGCGACCGTTAATACGAATGGAAACCTGTGCCATGAATTATGCCTGTTTCTTTGCGGGTTCTTCATCAAGGACGAGTTTGAGCTGATCAACAGCGCCATCAAGGCGGTTTGAAACCGTTTCGGTGGTGCGGCAAAGCCGGACGTAATCTTCGCGCAGTGCCGAAAGTTGCCCGCGCAGGGTTTCGACCTCTGCCGTGTCAGCGTCTGTAGCCTGGCTTTTGGCTTCGATTGCCGACTCCGCAGCCGTTTCCAGACGTTCCAATGCTGCTTTCAGCCGATCACTTGCCTGTTGCAACCGCGACATAACCCTACCCGAATGTTTGCTGTTTACCCAAAGAACGCAGACATTGATTGTCTGCGGCGACTCATCGAAAACCGATCTGACCTGTCGAAGATGTCATGATCATGGCTGATTTAACATCACAGATTCCGATCAACAACCGTTTTGCCCCGGCGACGTCGAACCGCATCAACGATGCCCGATCCCCTGCCCGTGTTCAAAACATAGAACTGGCGCGCTAAACTGGTCAACAGTACGGCCAATCTGCGATGGCGAAGGGCAGCGTGGTTAATCTGAATCAAGATAACATGGCAGATTTTCGATAGAAGCGGTTGACGTATGCCCCCTGTAAGGGCATCTTCCGCGCGAATTCCGTTAATAAATGGAAAAGTGTTTTCATCGCCCGACCGCGAAACCCCCAGGAACCGCATCACATGACGACGCAAGTAGAACACAACCGCATGGCCAATGCCATCCGCTTCCTCTCGGCAGACGCTGTTGAGAAGGCCAAATCCGGTCACCCGGGCATGCCGATGGGCATGGCAGACGTTGCGACTGTTCTTTATACCAAATTCTTGAAATTCGATCCGAAGCACCCGAACTGGCCGGACCGCGACCGTTTCATCCTGTCCGCAGGTCACGGTTCGATGCTTCTTTATTCGCTTCTGCACCTGACCGGGTATGAAGACTTCGATCTTGATCAGATCAAGAATTTCCGTCAGATGGGCTACCGCACTGCGGGCCACCCGGAATACGGCCACGGCGAAGGCATTGAAACCACCACCGGCCCGCTGGGTCAGGGTATTGCGACCTCGGTCGGTTTCGCCCTTGGCGAGCGCATCATGAATGCCCGTTTTGGTGACAGCGTTGTTGACCACTACACCTATGTGATTGCCGGTGACGGTTGCCTGATGGAAGGTATTTCGCAGGAAGCCATTTCGATGGCCGGTCACATGAAACTGTCGAAACTCATCGTTCTGTTCGATGACAACGGCATTTCGATTGATGGCCCGACCTCGCTTTCGACCTCCGAAGATCACAAGAAGCGCTTTGAAGCTGCTGGCTGGGACGTTCAGCAGATCGACGGCCACGATCCGGTCGCAATCGAAGCAGCCATTGCCAAAGCCAAAACCACCAACACACCGTCGATGATTGCCTGCAAAACCGAAATCGGTTTTGGCGCACCGACCAAGGGTGGCACCTCGGCAACGCACGGCTCCCCGCTTGGTGCCGAAGAACTTGCTGGTGCACGCAAAAAACTCGGCTGGGATTCCGAGCCGTTTGAAATCCCGGCAGATGTCCGTGACGCATGGCTTTCTGCGGGCGCACGCGGTGCCGAGGCCTTCAATGCCTGGGGTTCGCGTTTCGAAGGTCTGGAAGCAGCCCTGAAAGACGAGTTCGAGCGCCGCATCGAAGGCAAGCTTCCGGAAAACTGGATCGAAGCCTTCAACGACTACAAAAAGCAGATCACCGAAGACAAGCCGAAAGTCGCAACACGTAAAGCATCCGAGAATGTTCTCGAAGTGCTGACCAAGGCGATCCCGGAAATGATCGGCGGTTCTGCCGACCTGACCGGGTCGAACAACACCAAGACCAGTGTTCAGGCGCCGATCACCGCGGATGGCGGCTATGAAGGTGGTTACATCTATTACGGTATCCGTGAACACGGCATGGCAGCGGCCATGAACGGTCTGGCTCTGCATGGTGGCGTTCTGCCTTATGGCGGCACCTTCCTGGTGTTCACCGACTATTGCCGCCCGGCGATCCGTCTTTCGGCGCTGATGAACCAGCGCGTTGTTTACGTCATGACCCATGATTCCATCGGTCTTGGCGAAGATGGCCCGACCCACCAGCCGGTCGAACATGTTGCGTCGCTGCGCGCCATGCCGAACGTGACCGTGATCCGCCCGGCCGATGCGGTTGAAACTGCCGAAGCATGGGCAATGTCGATCACCAACGAAACCGGCCCGACCGTTCTGGCTCTGACCCGTCAGAACCTGCCGGTTCTGCGCACCGAATACCGCGAAGACAACCTTGTCGCGCGTGGCGGTTATGTGATTTCCGATTGCGATGGCGACCGTCAGGTCACCCTGATCGCGACCGGTTCGGAAGTCGAGATCGCAATGGACGCGCAGGCGAAACTCAAGGCAGACGGCATCAAGGCCGCTGTTGTGTCCCTGCCGAGCTGGGAACTGTTTGACGCCCAGTCGCCGGAATACCGCAAGGACGTTCTGGGCAGCGCCCCGCGCGTTGCCATCGAGGCTCTTTCGGTCTTTGGCTGGGAAAAATATGTTGGCGATAACGGCAAGGTTATCGGCATGCACGGATTTGGTGCCTCGGCACCGGCCCCGGTCCTTTACGAGCATTTCGGCATCACCGCCGATGCGCTGGTCAAAGCGGCCAAGGAACTGGTTTAATTTACAGGGCCGGATCGGTAACATGCCGATCCGGCCTTTTTTCTATGGGTTCTTTACCCTAAGCCGTGATTGATACTCCCCAGGTACCAATCATTATAATTTTGGAGGGATGAATGGCTATTCGCGTAGCGATTAATGGTTTTGGCCGTATCGGCCGTCTGGTTCTGCGTTCTATCGTTGAAAGCGGCCGCACCGACGTTGAAGTTGTTGCCATCAACGACCTGGGTGACGTCAACACCAACGCACATCTTCTGAAATATGATTCCGTTCATGGCGTTCTGGCCAATGACGTCAAAGCCGAAGGCGAAAACCTCGTCATCGACGGCAAGACGATCAAGGTTTGCTCCGAACGTGACCCGGCGAACCTGCCGTGGGCTGACCTCAAAGTTGACATCGCGTTTGAGTGCACCGGTATCTTCCTTGACGAAGCTGGTGCTGGCAAACACCTGACCGCAGGTGCCAAGCGCGTTCTGATTTCCGCCCCGGCAAAGGGCGACATCAAGACCGTTGTTTACGGTGTTAACTCTGACACCCTGACCGCTGATGACGTGATTGTTTCGAACGCATCCTGCACCACCAACTGCCTTGCACCGGTTGCAGATGTTCTCAACAAAACCGTTGGCATCACCAAGGGCTTCATGACCACCGTTCACGCCTTCACCGGCGACCAGAACACCGTGGACAGCCTGCATAAAGACCTGCGTCGTGCGCGTGCGGCATCGCTTTCGATGATCCCGACCTCGACTGGTGCGGCAAAGGCTGTTGGCCTTGTTCTTCCGGAACTCAAAGGCAAGCTCGACGGTACCGCGATCCGCGTCCCGACCCCAAACGTTTCCATGGTTGACCTGACCTTCGTTGCAGGCCGTGACACCACGGTTGACGAAGTCAACGCAGCCATCAAGGAAGCAGCAAACGGCCCGCTCAAAGGCGTTCTTGGTGTTTGCGAAGCACCGCTGGTTTCGGTTGACTTCAACCACAACCCGAACAGCTCGACCTTTGATGCGACCCAGACCCAGGTCATGGACGGTAACTTCGTTCGTATCCTGTCCTGGTATGACAACGAGTGGGGCTTCTCCAACCGTATGAGCGACACCGCTGTCGCCATGGCGAAGTTCCTCTAAGCATCGCTTAGGCCCAGATTTTCGAAGTGCCCGAAGTTCTGCTTCGGGCACTTTTCTTTTGCGCCTCTTTCCGTCACTGTCTAGGTGACACGCCTATCAAGACAAACAGGAGCCCGGCCCGTGAGCCTTCTTTTCAAGGAACTTGATTATCGCCCGACACCGATGGGAGTATTAAGCCTGCGTCGCCGACGTGAGCTGAGCCTTGATATCGATGTCTACGAGATCAAGCTTGATGAAGAATATCTGATGTCGAGCCTGTTTACCGACGCCGAGATTGCGCTGGCCGACCTTGGTCTGGCGGAGCTTGATCGCGACAACCTTGATGTTGTCGTTGGCGGGCTTGGACTTGGCTATACCGCCAAAGCAGCCCTTGATAATCCCAAGACCGGCAAACTGACCGTTCTTGATACCCTGCCCGAGGTGATTGAATGGCATCAGCAAGGGTTGCTGCCACTGGGTGAGCAGCTTTCAAACGATCCGCGCTGTGCGCTGGTGCATGGTGATTTCTTTGCTGCCTCACTTTCCGATACGCCGGGCATGAACCCGGATGCACCCGAAAAACTGCATGACGCGATCCTGCTCGATGTTGATCATTCGCCGGGCAATGTCCTGCATGAAGATCACAAGCGCCTTTACACCAAGGATGGTTTGGCAAAGCTTGCCAAACATCTTGTGCCCGGCGGCATCTTTGCCCTGTGGTCGACCGAGATGCCCGAACCGTGGTTTGAAGAAAACCTCAAATCCGCGTTCGAGACCATCCGGGCTGATGTCATTAAATTCAAACATCCGCTGATTGACCGTGAAGATATCAACACGGTCTATGTCGCGCGCACCAAAGCATAAGAACCACGCAAATGAGCCCCCTGCCCGATCCCGTCATTCGCATTCATGGCATTACCGGCGCCAGATCAGCCTGCCGGGTGATGGGGGATCGTGCCTTTGGGTTGCTGTCGCCGGAACATGCCGCACAAACGCACGGGGCACTGTGGTTTACCGATCTGGTCACGCTGGTGCGTGAAGACTTTCCGGCATGTGATTTCACGGCAATTCTTGATTGCCGTGGGCGGGTTTCCGGGGCATTGGCGGCAATTGAGCTGGGCCTGGACGCGGTAATCGTCGAGCCCACATCAGATACCCGGATTGAAAAACTGGCGGATATGGCGCGTCAGGCCAATTGCAGTGTCATCACCGATTTACCAGCAACTGATACGATCTATCAGATGGCCGATGACCTGCTGCCCGATCACGAGTTGGACAAGCGGTTGCGCGCGCATATTGATGGCCTTGGTTCGAAGATGCCCTAGGCAATTGCCAAAACCGGCGTCAAAGGTTACATAACACGCAGGAAATCATCAGGAATTATCATCGTGAATTCAGACGAACTTGCCGGTCTTTATCTTCTGACCCCGCCGAAAATCGACCTTGCACCCTTTGGCGAGAAGCTGAAATCCGTGCTGGATACCGGTGCGGTTGATTGCCTGCAATTGCGCCTGAAGAATGTCAGCGATGATGAAATCCGCAAGGCGATTGATACCATCCTTCCGATGTGTGCGGATCGTGACATTCCGCTGATCCTCAATGACCGTCCTGATATTGCCAAGAAATCGGGCTGTGACGGTGTGCATGTCGGCGAAGAAGACGCAAGTTACGACGAAGCACGCGCCATCATGGGCGAAGAACATATCGTCGGTGTGTCGTGCTATGACAGTCGCCATAAGGCGATGATCGTTGGTGACAAAGGGGCTGATTACGTCGCATTCGGAGCGTTCTATCCGACCGGAACCAAAGAAGCCAAAACCAGCGTCACCCCTGAAATCCTTGAAATCTGGACGACCTTTACCACGGTGCCCTGTGTGGCGATTGGTGGCATCACGGCTGATAATGTTGCACCGCTTGTTCTGGCAGGTGCCGACTTCATTGCTGTCACCGGTGGCGTCTGGAACCATCCGGACGGGCCAGAGGCCGGTGCGAAGGCCATCAAGGCAGCGATTGCGGCAACCGAGATCTGATTTCTCTCATTGGTCCAGCCATGCGCGAATGATGGGGCGTTATGCGTGCAAACCCGGATCAATCTGCTTGCAGCAAAACAGCCAAACTGGTAGGTAGAGCGCCTGAAATGGGGCGCTTGCCCCTTATTGCATTGTGAATCTGTGATCTGAAAGAACGGTTTGTGCCATGAAAATCAACGGCAACGAAATCCGTCCGGGTAACCTTATCGAACATAAAGGTGCCCTGTGGCGTGCAGTAAAATGCCAGGCTGTGAAGCCGGGTAAAGGCGGTGCTTTTAACCAGGTTGAACTCAAAGACATTCGTACCGGCACCAAGCTGAACGAGCGTTTCCGCGCTTCGGAAACCGTCGAAAAGGTTCGTCTTGAGCAGAAAGAATACACCTATCTGTTCGCCGATGGTGACATGATCACCTTCATGGACAGCGAAACCTATGAACAGATCACAGTAAATGCCGACCTTGTCGGCGAAGCGGCTGTCTATCTTCAGGATGGTATGGTTGTGACCATCGAATCCTTCGAAGGTGAGCCGCTTGGTGTGACCCTTCCCGAGCATGTCGTCTTCCAGATTGTCGAAGCCGATGCGGTTGTCAAAGGTCAGACCCAGTCTTCTTCTTTCAAACCGGCTGTTCTTGAGAACGGTGTTCGTGTGATGGTGCCCCCGCATATTGAATCGGGTACGCGCATTGTCGTGAACACTGTTGAAGGCACCTATATCGAGCGTGCCAAGGACTAAGGGCGAACCCCGCCCTCTGGTTTTCATTTTAATTCAAACACCGGGAGATATGCCGTGCGAGGCGCCGCCCGTCGTTCTGCGAACATCAATGTGATGTACAAGGCTGTCGAAAAGGCAGCCTACGGACTGAAACGCGACTTCGGTGAAGTCGAAAACCTTCAGGTGTCGATGAAAGGCCCGGCAGATTTCGTATCTGCGGCTGATCACCGTGCCGAAAAACGCCTGCGTGAAGAGCTTGAGCGTTCCCGCCCCGGTTATGGCTTCCTTATGGAAGAAGGTGGCGAGATCAAGGGCACCGATCCTGAGCACCGCTGGATCATTGATCCGCTTGATGGCACCACCAACTTCCTGCATGGCATCCCGCATTTTGCGATTTCGGTTGCCCTGCAGAAGGGTGACGAAATCATTGCCGGCATGATCTATGACGTCGCCAAGGACGAATGCTTCTGGGCGGAAAAGGGCGTTGGTGCGTTTCTTGACAACCGCCGCCTGCGGGTTTCGGGCCGTCGTCGTCTGAACGAATGCGTTCTGGCATGCGGTGTTCCGCATCTTGGTCATGGTGATCACGCGGCATTTGAAAAGCAGCTGCACTCGGTCATGGATCGTTGTGCCGGTGTACGTCGTATGGGGGCAGCGGCCCTTGATATGGCCTATGTCGCGGCTGGTCGTTATGACGGTTATTGGGAATCCCACCTCAATGCCTGGGATATCGCAGCCGGGATCATCCTGATCTCCGAAGCTGGCGGATATATCCGCGATGACAAAGGCGGCACCAACATGCTTGCTACCGGCAGCGTCGTTGCGGCCAATGACTATATCCAGCCGGTGCTGGCCAAAACGCTTAAAAAGGCAATCACGGGCTAACACCCGGCTTTTGTTACTGTTTTTTGAAAGGGGCGCTTCGCAATTTGCCGAAGCGCCCCTTTTGCGTTTTCGGTCAAAGCGGTTGTCCATCATCTGTCTCTAAGCTATGGTGCTTGGGACTGTGCGGTCTGATTGCGGGCCCACGGACACCAAAGGGGGGGCATTCGGAAAGTTTTGCGGGTGCCTAATGATCGACACAAAACTGTGTGAAATAGAACAACGTTACCAAACGATTTCAAACACAGGGTATTAAGGGGCCTGCGATTTGATGATGGGGTATTCCAAGATTTCGGTGCTTGCGATGACGGCTGCACTGGGCACAACCGTGTTCTTTGCGCCAGATGCATCGGCGCAACAATACTCCCCCGTTTCGAATGACAGCAGCGTTCAGGTAAACTGGGACGTTGCAGATGGCTATGGCGGGCAGCCGACCGTTCCGCAGTATCTGTCTCCGACCGTTTCACGCGATCATATCGTCATGCCGGGCGGTGATCTGATTTTCCCGGAAACCCGACCGAAATCGACATTCCTCGCCGCTGAACAATTTGCCAGTGCCACAGGCAGTTCTGGCTATGACGGCGGGTTTGAAACCGTTGTCATCGACGGATCAAGCGGCGGCGGCAATGCCTTCCCGACCCAATCAGAGTTTTATGGCGTTCCCGGCGTCGTCCCAAATGCAACCCAGCGTGTCGCGGACATGGATGATGGTGCAAACCAGACCATTGCGCTGACCCAGCCCGAACCGACCGCCGCACCGCGCAGCAAACCGGTTGCACCACCTGTAACCGAAAGCAGCGCTTCGACCGCACCGACGCCGCTGACTAAGCCTACTCCGGCACCGGAGCCTGCGCCGACTGTTGCACCGGCGGCACCGGAGCCGACCCCGGCGGCCCCGACCACTTCCCCGGCAACCGAGACGGCAGAAGTATCTGATGCCCCTGTAGCACCGCCTGCCCCGGTCGAAGAAAACAACGCAGCACCCGCACCGGCAGCACCGGAAGTCGCACCAATTTCCGACACACCTGCGCCCCCGGCGGCACCTGCACCAGACACCACTCAGCCTGCGACCGAGATGGCAGAACCGGCGCCTGCGCCAACTGTGCCACCGGCCCCGGCTGAAGAAGCATCCATCCCGCCAGAAACCTCTGCGCCGGCTGCAATGCCGGCCACCGGTGGCGATGAATACAGCCTTGGCTTTGCCGCTGACAGTTTCGAGCTGAGTGCAGCTGCCAGAAGCCAGCTCGACAGCGTGATCGCAACGATGGGGCAGGATGAAGATCTTCGAATTCAGTTGCAGGCCTATGCGCAAGGTGATGGGGCGAATGCCTCCAAGGCGCGTCGTCTGTCGCTGTCACGCGCGCTTCAGGTGCGTTCCTATCTGATTGACAGGGGTGTGCGCTCCACGCGCATTGATGTTCGTGCCCTGGGTGCGAATGTTCCGTCCGGCCCCGCAGATCGCGTCGATATCAAAACCGTTCAACGCTAGGATTAATCCGCTATGAGCAGCAATTCGGCCAGTGGTACGGGATCCCTCCCGCCTATTACCAAACCCGGTAGTTATCTGACACGTATGGCAATCTTTGTTGCCATCATCGCCGGGGTTGGCGCCCTGCTGTTCCCGGCGCTGTCTGATGCCTTTATGGCCAATGCTGTTCTTAATGGCCTGATCCTTGGCGTGTTTGTGGTTGGGGTTATTTATACCTTCCGGATGGCCGCAAGCCTTTCACCCGAAGTGACGTGGATCGAGGATTTTCGTCGGTCCCGCCCCGGCCTGACGTCGCAGGTGCCGCCGAAACTTCTGGCCCCGATGGCCAGCATGATGGCCGAACAGCGCCGCGATCGCCCGCAGCTTTCGACCACCTCGACCCGGACCATCCTTGATTCGATCCGTTCCCGCCTTGATGAAAGCCGCGAATTGTCGCGCTATGTCGTTGGCCTTTTGGTGTTCCTGGGTCTGCTCGGCACCTTCTGGGGCCTGCTTCAGACCGTGAACTCGGTTGCCGGTGTGATCAGCAACGTCAATGTCGGCAGCGGGTCCAACATGGACCTTTGGTTCTCCGAGCTTAAAGACGGCCTGTCCGAACCGCTAAGCGGCATGGGCACGGCGTTTTCGTCCTCGCTGTTTGGTCTTGCGGGATCGCTGGCCCTTGGTCTTCTCGACATGCAGGCCGGTCAGGCGCAGAACCGTTTCTTTAACGACCTTGAAGAATGGCTTTCAAGCTTTACACGCCTTGGTTCGGGTGGCGGCATTTCCGATGGTGAACAGTCTGTTCCGGCGTATCTTTCGGCCCTGATCGAACAGATGGCCGATAATATGGAAGGGTTGCAAAACTCCATCCAGCGATCGGAAAGTTCACAGATCAAATCGCATAACACGTTGATTGATCTGGCGGATAAGCTGTCGACCTTGACCGATCAGATGAAGGCCGAACAGCAATTGATGGTCAAGCTGGCGGAAAACCAGATGCATCTCAAACCGGTCCTTGATCAGTTGGCAGATTCTATGAAAATGGGCAGCTTCGGGATTGATGATAATACCCGCGCCCACATCCGTTCGCTTGATAATACGCTTGGCCGTATTGGCGAAGAACTGACTATGGGCCGCCAGCAATCCACACAGGAAATCAGAAGCGAGATCAAGCTCCTCGCCCGTACCATCGCCGCCATCGCCGAGGAGGGCTGATCGAATGATCGGGCTTTCGCGCCGTCGTAACCGCGATGTAAATACCTGGCCGGGCTTTGTTGATGCGCTTGCCACACTTTTGATGGTGATCATCTTTCTTCTGATGATCTTTGTCATTGCGCAGGTGTATTTGGGTGCGGCCCTTTCCGGGCGTGACGAGGCGCTAAGTGATCTGACCGCCCAGGTTAACGAGCTGACCAACTTGCTGTCGCTTGAACGTGGCAACAACCAGCGTATGGAACTCGAACTCACCCAGCTGACGACCGAGCTTTCCAATACCGCCGATCAGCGTGATGATCTGCGTGCACGTGCGGCCACCCTTGCCGATCAGTTGGCGGCAGCTGAACTTTCAACGGATGAGATTGAGCAGAAACTTCTGGCAGCCCTTGCGTCGCTTGAAGACAAGGAAGCCGAACTGACCGAGCTTCGCGAAACCACGGGCGAAAAGATCACTGATCAGGAAACCCGTATTGACGAGCTTTCGGCCCTTCTGGCATCGCGCGCAGCCGAGTTGGAAGAACAAAAGAACCTGAGTGACGAAGCCAAGGCACAGGTCGCGGCGCTTAATCAGCAGATGTTGGCACTCCGGCAACAACTGGCCCGGATCGAAGCCGCTCTTGAAACGTCCGAACGCGAGAACGAGGAAAAAGACGCCCAGATCGTCAATCTTGGCAATCGCCTGAATGCGGCCCTTGCCACCAAGGTTGCCGAGTTGCAGCGGTATCGTTCCGAGTTCTTTGGCCGCCTGCGTGAAGTTTTGGGTGATCGTCAGGATATCCGTGTTGTCGGGGACCGGTTTGTCTTCCAGTCCGAAGTTTTGTTTGGATCGGGTGAGGCAGAGCTTGGCGAAGAAGGCAAGGATCAGTTGGCCAAACTGGGCGAAACGCTGACCAAGATTGCCGCCGACATTCCCGATGATATCGACTGGGTGATGCGCGTTGATGGCCACACCGACAAGGTACCGATCCGAAACCTTCAGTTCGCCTCAAACTGGGAGCTTTCGGCTGCGCGTGCGATTTCGGTGGTCAAATTCCTGATTGATCAGGGTGTTCCGCCGAACCGTCTGGTTGCTGCAGGCTTTGGCGAATATCAGCCGCTTGATAACCGCGATGACGAAATCGCCTATCGCCGTAACCGCCGCATCGAGTTCAAGATTACCGAGCGGTAAGTTAAGGCACCAGAATACAGCTTTTAACGGCACCCTTTTTGGGTGCCGTTTTCATTTGGGCGCATTGAAATCCAACAAAAAATGGAACCAATCCGCGTTGTGTTACGTTCAATACAGATGAGCCTTTCAACAAAAAAGGAGGCCCAAATGACCAAAACACATCGCGAAACCGTTGGTGTTTTTGACGACATCAAAATACTCCAACAGACGGCAGATGATCTGGCGCAAGCCGGGTTTGATCAGCAAAAGGAACTTAGCCTTCTTGCGAGCGAGAAAACCGTCGAAGACAAGCTTGGCCATATTTATCGCAAGGCCGAGGATGTCGACAACGATCCTGATATGCCACCACTGGCCTATACAACGCCGACACCGATTGGCAATGCCGAAGGTGCACTGATCGGTGCCCCGATGTATGCGGCGGCCTTTGGTGCCGCCGGTGCCGTGATTGCGGCGGGTGGCCCGATTGCCCTGACAATTTCGGCAATCCTCGGTGCGGGCGGCGTTGGTGCCGCGGCAGGCGGGGTGATTGCCGCAATGGTTGGCAAAAAGTACTCCACCAAACTTCAAGAAGAGCTTGATCAAGGCGCCTTGTTGCTGTGGGTCAGAACACCAGATCCGCAAACCGAGGAACGTGCCAAGGATGTGCTTGGTCGTCACGAAGCGCGCCTGATTGAAACCCATGACGTATCAAATGCCACGACCAAACGTGACGTGGTCTGATACGCGTTCACCACCAACAGTTTGAGCGCGGCTTTCCAAATGGGCGCAATCGCAGGCGTTCCCAAACTGATGTCGCGTGATGCCTGACAAACGGAACAAAACCCCGCCGGATTGCTCTGGCGGGGTTTTGCCTTTGTATGGTCTCTAGCTCCCGTGACTGCATATCGCGGTGCTGGGTTCGGCACCCTCTATGCCTTAGAATTTTACGGTAGAATTCATTACAGATAGAATACGCGGATTGAAACCTAGTTTCACATCGTATAATTTAAGTGGAACAATATATGTC
>NZ_JBZCIA010000011.1:127597-159940 GCF_059052855.1 Thalassospira sp. CA1 | reverse complement strand
GGTGATGCAACTGCATCGCCCCCGTTGCCGTTGGGACGTATCAAATTATCACTTTGCTGCGCACGGGTTCGCAGCACATGGATTGGCCGCACACGGGTTTTTCGCAGCACATGGATTAGCTGCGCACGGGTTGGCAGCACACGGGCTGCACGGGTTAACCACTTTTTTGGCGGCACAGGGGTTCGCAGCACACGGGTTTGCGGCACAAGGATTGGCAGCACATGGGCTGCACGGTGCGCAGCTTGCCACTTCGGCGGTCGGTGCCGGAAGTGGGGCGGCCATCGCCATCGGTGTTGCCATGGCAAGGCTGGTGCCGATTGCCATTGCCGGGATGAGTGCCTTTTGTGCGAAAGTCATGGATTTCTTGGTCATGTCGTGCCTCTCTGAAGATCCGGTAAGTTCAATCCGGGGCGTTCCATCGCCCATCGGTAAGCGCACTATGATCCAATTCTTCACCGAAGCGGCGTCACATGGTTTCACTGTTGTGTGAGACCATCGTGTTCAAAAAGGTGTTTGCCTACAATTGATTAGAAGCCCATTAGAGAAAATGCATGTCAGAAATACCGGCTGAAAACTGTCAAACCGATTGAAAGTGCGGCAAAAGTTCAGCATCTTGGGGGCAGTTATAAAGGGGGCATAAGTTGGGGTTTCGTTTGAATAAAGCGTGAGCCGCACCGCCCATCAGGACGGAAGTTTGTATGATAGTCGGGGATCGTATCGCAGAAATCTGGAAGTTCTGCGCTGTTGCGTGCGTTGTTGGCCTTGCGGGAAACGCAGAGGCGGCAGGTAATGGAATTCCCGAGACGCTCGACATTCCGTCTGGCTGGTTCTGGCAGGGATCCGATTCAGTCGAACGGCAATATGCCTATCAGATTGACGAGCAGGTCTATGGCCACGATATCAGCCGTCGCAATCGTTGGTATGATCTCGAAGCCGATAAATGGCGCGTCCATCTTTTGGGCTATGATATCGGTAAAACGCCGGTAACCAATGACCAGTATGCGGTTTTTGTCGAAGAAACTGGCTATCCCGCACCGACGATCAGCCAGGAAGACTGGGAACGTCAGGGGCTGATTTATAACTATGACACCATCGTGCCGTTTCTTTGGAACGATGGTCGTCCCCCGCGCGGGCGCGGTAATCATCCGGTCGTTCTGGTGTCTTGGCAGGATGCCGACGCCTATGCCCGCTGGCTGAGCGAAAAGACGGGTGAAAGCTGGCACTTGCCCGACGAGCTTTATTGGGAAAAGGCGACGCGCGGCCCGGATGGTACGTTCTACCCTTGGGGAAATATTTTCGATGCAAGCCGCCTGAACAGTGCTGATAGCGGACCGTTTGATACCATGCCGGTCGGCCAGTTCGAGGCCGGGCCATATGGTGTGCTTGACGGTGTCGGGCAGGTGTTTGAATGGACGTCTTCGTCTTCCCAGCCAGGCTATCGCACAGTTAAGGGCGGATCATGGGATGATCGCGGGTGCGGGGTTTGTCGGCCGGCCGCCCGTCACGCCCGCCCGGAATATCTCAAGCACATCCTGATTGGTTTCCGGGTGATGCGCGATCACTGATCGCCCGAGACGATTGTTGCAAAGCGCCATCAAATCACTAACTGTTGAAAGGGGTTTATTGGCGTGATCGGTCGCAAACCGCCTTATTCTGTGCAAAAGGAATAACGGGTGGATCGCAACGATGTTGGTAAAGAAATGACTGAAGACAAACTCGATTTGGCGTCTATCCCGACAGATCAGCTTGAAAAGATGTTGGCCGCGGGACGCGATGTTATGGAATGTCACCGCGTTTTGACGGCGACGGGCGATAACATCGTCGGTGAACTGATCAAGGGATCGGGGACGTTCTATGAATGGAACCACTACCCCGAGGGCGATGTCTATGATCGCCAGTCACATGCGCAGTTCTATTATCACGCCCATCCCAAGGAAGAACGCCGGGATTGGGACGAGCACGGACATTTCCATACATTCATGCGTCCGCGCGGGATGCCCGATGGCTGCAAACCCAAGCAGATCGAAGGGTTCGCCTATCCCGAGGGGCCGAACGACGCACTTTCGCACCTGATCGCGTTTTCGATGGATGAGTTCGGCTTTTGCCAGCGATTGTTTACCACCAATCGCTGGGTTACCGGCGAAGTCTGGTATGACGCCGAAGACGTCATCGGCATGCTTGATGGTTTTGTCATCGACCATGCCCAGCCGTCCTGGCCGGTCAATCGATGGGTATCGGGCATGATGGTACTTTTCCGGCCGCAGATTGAACAACTGATCCGCGAACGCGATCAGGCGGTGGCCGATTGGGCACAAAAACACCCGGACCGTGACGTCTATGAGGATCGTGATCTTGAAGTCACTGCGACCCTGGATGTCGCAACGGTGGAGCAGATGCGTTCGGTCGGCGAAGAACTTCTGCGTCGGCGCGAGGCGGCATAGCGTGCCTGCGCAACAGGTATCTGCAATACCCAGGACGCATTGCCAGAGCTTACAAACAGAGTGCCAATAACAAAAATGGCCGGGGCAGTTTGCTCCGGCCATTTCGTATTGCGAGATCGTAAAAGTGTTACTGAGCTTTCAGGAACTCGATGATGTCGGCAACATCTTCATCTTTGTTGAGTTTGAACGCCATTTTGGAGCGTTCCTTGGAACCCGCGATTTCGCTCAGTTTCGCGGACGGATCCTTGAGGTAATCGGTCAGGAACGCCTCGTCAGCAACAAAGCCTTTTTCGCAGGCAGCAAGATAACCCTTGCCGTATTTGAAACCTTCAACCGTGCCGCATTCACGACCGAACGAACCCGCAAGGCTTGGGCCGACCTTGTTCACACCAGCTTCAAGGCTGTGGCAAGCCGCACAGCGCTTGAAAAGTTTTTCACCTTTCTCCGCATCACCAGCAATCGCAGGGGCGGCAGACAGGAAGGCGATGGAGCTGGCAACGAGAACCAGTTTGCGCGAAAACGTCATTATTGAGCCTCTCTCTTAGTTCGATGTTCCCGGTGATCGGGATAATGCACCACTTTCTGGCGCATCTGTGGGTAAACGCAAGGTCAACGCGGGATATTGTTATGCGTCGAACAAGTACAAGATCGCTTGATCTTCAAAAACTGGTAACCAGATCTATCATAGTGTGATGGTGAAAAATTTGAGTTTAGTCAATTTTTCGGCTGAGCTGTAGAAATTTGCCAGATTTCAGATGCTTCTGATTGCTGGTGTAAGGCCTAAGACTGAAATAGTTTGTTTTTGCCATTGTGGCAGAAGGTTTGATGAAATCCATCAGGGACGGGGAGTATCCCGGTTCGACAATTGATCAACAGGATGGTTGAAAATCAGGACCTTGTGCCCCAACTAAGGAAAATATGTTTGTCGAATTCCTGCCAGAAGTATAATGTTGCGCAGAAATTTGGCAGCCATATCAGAAGCGTGCCAGGAGATATCTATTGCCACGTATCACCAAAGAAGATCTGAGCAAGCTGGTTCAGGACCCGTCAGGGGAAAATCGCGCGGACACGGCCGACAAGATCAGTCGTGAATTCACGACCGAGACCCTGACTGACAGCGAACGTGTTCTGGCCGAAGATATTTTCCGTCTGATGATCCGTGACGCGGAAGTCCGCGTGCGCAAGGCCCTTGCCAAGAACCTCGCCCAGACGCCTTTGGTGCCCCACGATGTTGCCGCGACGCTGGCCCGCGATGTGGACGAAGTTGCGCTTCCGGTTCTTGAATTTTCCGAAGTTCTCAATGACGACGACCTTGTCGACATCATCGGTGACAATGCCGATAGTGTCGAAAAGCAGCGTGCGATCGCTTCGCGGTCATATGTTTCCGAAGTCGTTTCGGCAACGCTGGTCGATATCGGCCATGAAGACGTGATGGTCGACCTGATGTCAAACCAGGGTGCCGAAATCAGCGAGGTTTCCCTGCAAAAGGTCGTTGATGATTTTGGCGACAACGAACGCATCCAGAAACCGATGATCGAACGCAATCATCTGCCAATCACGATTGCCGAACGCATGGTGACACTCGTGTCCGAACGGATGCGTTCACAGCTGATTTCGCGCGGCCACATCCCCGAAGGGATCGTTAACGCCGTCATGACCCAGTCGCAGGAAAGCGCGACCATCGGGCTTCTTGGTGATGGTGTCGAGGAACGCGATGTCGAACTGCTTGTCGAACATCTTTATAACAACAAGCGTCTGACCAGCGGTTTGATCCTGCGCGCACTTTGCATGGGCGATGTATCCTTCTTCGAGGCCGCCTTGGCGAAACGTGCGGGTGTCTCGTTGATCAATACCCGTATTCTTATTCATGACAGTGGTCCGTTCGGCCTTGAAGCGATCTATAACAAGGCCGGCATGCCAGAGCATTTCTTCCCGGGTGTTCGTGCGGCGATTGAAGTTGCCCGCGAGACTTCCTTTGATGGTGAAGAACATGACAAGGAACGCTATTCGCGCCGGATGATCGAACGGGTCCTGACCCAGTATGGTGATCTTGGGGTCGAGTTCGATTCAGATGACGTCGATTATCTGATGGGCCGTATGTTGCAGCTTCCGGGTGAACGGGCATTGCATCACTGATCTCGCCTGTCAGCACGATGATCTTGAAGTCAAAACCGCCCGATGTGTAATCCGGGCGGTTTTCTTTTGGGCCTTCGTTGCCCAAATAAAAAGGGCGCTGCCATGCCGGCAGCGCCCTTTGTCAGTTCTTATCCAAACGCCACGCTATTCAAGCAGCGTATTGGGCATCCAAAGTGCCAGTTCCGGGAAATACATCACGAGGATAAGACCCAGAACCTGCAGAAGTACGAAGGGAATGATGCCTTTGTAGATCTGCTGGATGGTGATGGATTTCGGCGCCACACCCTTGAGATAGAATAGGGCAAACCCAAACGGTGGCGTTAAGAAGCTTGTTTGCAGGTTCACCGCCACAAGGACCGCAAACCAGGTCAGAACCTGTGCCTCGGTGGCTTCGAGGCCGCCGATATCAAGGTGATGCCCAAAATCAAGCTGGGCAATGACCGGTGCAAAGATCGGCAGAACAATCAGGGTGATCTCGACCCAGTCAAAGAAGAAGCCAAGGATAAAGACGATCAGCATCAGCAAAAGCAAAATGCCCCACGATCCCAGACCAGCACCTTCGACAAGGTCAATTACCAGATCATCACCGCCCAGCGAACGGAACACATACGAAAACACCGTCGCACCTGCAAACAGGAAGAACAGCATCGCGCCGGTCAGTGCCGAACGTTCGCAGACATCCTTAAGGACCGGCCATTTAAGGCGCCCCTTGACCAGTGCCAGGAAGGTCGCACCAACCGCACCAACGCCTGCGGCCTCGGTCGGTGTGGCGAAACCGGCAAAGATCGAGCCCAGAACCAGAACGATCAGGAACACTGGCGGCACGAAACTGCGCACCACCATCATCGCCAGATCCTTGCCATGGATTGCTTCGCCTTCTGGAAGCGGCGGGGCAAGCGACGGATTTAACTGGCAACGTACAAAGATGTAGACGGTATAAAGACCCGCCAGGATCAGACCCGGAAGGATCGCCGCCAGGAACAGGTTACCAACCGATACCGACAGAAGGTCGGACATCAGAACCAGCATGATCGATGGCGGGATCAGAATGCCGAGTGTCCCCGATGCCGCAATCGTCCCGGTGGCCAGTGACGGATCATAATTACGACGCATCATCACTGGCAGTGCGAGCAGGGTCATCATGACAACCGATGCGCCAATAATACCGGTGGTTGCCGCCATGATGGTACCCATCAGGGTTACCGACAGTGCAAGACCGCCCGGCACTTTACGCAGCAGCATGTTGAGGCATTCCAGAAGATCTTCTGCAACACCACTTTTTTCAAGCATCGTGCCCATGTAAATGAACATCGGCACGGCAACCATCACCATGTTTTCGGAGATGCCGCCCCAGATACGTGAAACGATATTGAAAAATTCAATAAACGAGAAAACGTCATAGGCCATGCCCAGGAAGCCAAAGCCGATCCCGATGCCGGAAATGACGAAAGCAACCGGAAGTCCCGTGAAGACAAGAATGCCGAGCGAGGCAAACATGAACAGCGGAAACCAGTCTTCGATATAGAAGTTATCCATTTGGAATTATCCCCGTTCCGCTCAGTCTTTGATCTTGGCAGTGCCAAGTTCTTCAAGATGGTGGGTCCCGACGTAATAGCCTGCGCGCTTATGCAGGTTGGACGGGCCAAAGACATAGACGAAGCATTTCAGGAAGATCGAAAGCCCCGCCATGGCGAGAAGGCCAAAGCCGATGGGAATGGTTGATTTGATGATCCAGCGATGGGTCAGACCCGTCGTTGAAGCCGATACTTCGCCGCTTTCAAATGAACGGGCGACAAAATCAAACCCGAAATACAGCACCAAAGCACAGAATGGCAGCACGCAAATGATGCCGCCGATCATCTCGACAATCGCACGGGTACGGGGGCGAAGGTTGTCGCGGATAAGTTCAATACGAACATGTGCATCGCGAATATAGGCGAAGCCAAAGCACAGCATAAACAGGCCGGTATGCAGGTGCCATTCAAGCTCCTGGAGCTTGATGGATCCCTGACCGCCGAATTTACGTTGGATCACGTCGTACAGGATGACAATCATCAATGGTATCGCAAGCAGGCTTGCCCACTTTCCCACGCGGGTCACGATGGCATCAATGATGTCACTAAATTTCAGTAGCGCTTCCATAGAAGGTCTCCCGGGTCTTCTTATCGCGGTCAAGGCCGGGGCACGGAGCACCCGGCCTTGCCGAGACTTGTTTTTGTCGACTGACCTAACAGTCGTTCAGACCTGTTGGATTAATCGAGATAACCGATGTCTTTCCAGATCTTGTAGTTTTCGCGGAAGCTCTGGAGGCTTTCATAAGCCATTTTGAAGTTCGCATCTTCAGCTGAAAGCTCGGCTGCGACTTCTTCCCAGGCACCACGCATGGCATCAAGCATTTCCGGTGACCACTTCTTGATGTTCACGCCTTTTTCCTGAAGTTCTTTCAGGGCGTCGAACTGGATCGCTTCACCTTCTGCAAAGCCATATGCAAGGTTGTCGTTACAAACGGACTCGATCTGGGCACGCTGGGTATCGGAAAGCGCATCCCATTTTTCCTTGTTCATCATCAGATCGAACAGGGTCGACTGCTGATGCCAGCCCGGGAAGTAGTAGTACTTCGCGACCTGGTGGAAGCCGAGTTTCAAGTCAATCGCCGGCATGGAGAACTCGGTCGCATCAATCGTGCCAAGTTCAAGTGCCGGATAGATGTCGCCACCGGCCAGAAGCTGGGTGGACACACCAAGTTTTTCCATCACTTTCGCGCCAAGACCGAAGAAGCGCATTTTCAGACCCTTAAGGTCTTCCGGCGAATTGATCTCCTTGGAGAACCAACCAGATGCTTCCGGTGCGATCAGGCCGCAGAACAGCGATTTAATGCCATGTTCGGCATAAAGCTTGTCAAAGATTTCCTGGCCGCCGCCAAACTTGACCCATGCCAGATATTCACCAGCCTGCGGGCCGAACGGAACGGCACCGAAAAGCTGAAGGGCCGGAACCTTACCTGCCCAGTAGCCCGGGGTGGAGAAGGCCGCATCAATCGAGCCGGTCGAAACCGCATCGAAAACTTCCAGTGCCGGCACAAGTGCGCCCGGCTCATAGAATTTGATGTTGATATTGCCGCCAGAAACTTGGTCGATCTTCTCGTCGACGCGTTTGCCAAGCGTGCCAAGCTGGGTCAGGCTGCCCGGATAGGTCGAGCCCATTTTCCAGCGAACGCGATCCTGGGCATCCGCATCAGAAGGTACTGCCGCAACCGCGACCGCAGCAAGAACGGCCGCACAAGTTGCGGATTTAAGCATTTTAGAAAAAGTCATTCGTCTTCCTCCCTAAGAAGTCCGAAATTGGTAATACCACGTGAGGCCGACCACCACCTTTTGCTTTTATTATTGGGTGGTATTCTCCCCGATTTTTATGTTGCAGGGCGAAGCATAAGCGTATTTCGCAAGGATGAGCAAGTTTGTTTCACCGTTTGCGAAAGAAAATATCCTTTTGCAGTGCGAAAAGAAAACTTCGTGTCAGGCGTGGAAAGCAGGAATTCCGCACGGGAATGCGCATTTGGTGTTCATTCATGCCGTTTGAAAATTACGCGTCAAAAAGCTGCATGATCGTCGCGGCTTAGGGGGTTTTGGTTTTATCACCCTAATTACTGTGGGGGGATTCGTGCCCGGGATTCTGTGTGACGCCACGGGCATGTCCGGGTGATTTTTGCTGCAATTCAGGCGAACGATGCTGTCTTGCGATATTGCAAATGCAACAGATGGCGTCATTTTCGCCGTAACACAGGGGAAGAAATCGTTACACAGGGGAAGAAATCGTTTGAAAACGAAAACGGGCGGCCTTTCAATGAAAGACCGCCCGACTGATGGTCGGAGCGAGAGGATTCGAACCTCCGACCCCTGCCTCCCGAAGACAGTGCTCTACCAGGCTGAGCTACGCTCCGTCAGTGGGCGGAGGTTTATCCCTTCTTTTGGCGTGGATCAAGCATAAACCGGTCGTTTTGGCGGAAAAAATGTCAGTGTAGGCGTGCGCGGGACGGGCAGTTTAACAAGCGATTGAAAATCCTGCCCCTGCAGGTGATGAGAGCGCGACGCATCTTTGACTGAAACGCAAAAGGCCCCGAAACGCATAAACGTTTCAGGGCCTTTGAATGATGGTCGGAGCGAGAGGATTCGAACCTCCGACCCCTGCCTCCCGAAGACAGTGCTCTACCAGGCTGAGCTACGCTCCGTCATTCTGCGAAGCCGGGTGATAATGGTTTATCGCAGGCGACGCAAGATATTTTTGCGCCGTCCGGGTGTGACCCCGGCATGCGCAAAGGGAATATCGATTAGTATGGGCGCGAAATGCAGAATTCGACTGCCTCGACCATTGCATCCTTGATCGCGCCGTCGTCAAAGCGGGACAGGGTTGCAATCGCCTTTTCACCGAATTCGCGGGCGCGGTCCATCGATGCATCTAGTGCATCATATTTGCGGATCAGTGTTTGCGCACGGTCAAGATCGCCGTCCTGGAAGTCCTGATCTTCCATGCAACGACGCCAGAAGGCCTTTTCGTCTTCATCGCCATTGGCGTACGCAATGATTACAGGAAGCGTCACCTTGCCGTCGCGGAAATCATCGCCAACGGTTTTGCCAAGGGTTGCCTGATGGGCGGAATAATCCAGAACATCGTCAATCAGCTGGAAGGCGGTGCCAAGGTAAATGCCATACAGGCGAAGGGCTTCTTCATCCTCGGCCGACCGGTTGGCGATGACCGCACCAATCTGGGATGCCGCGCCAAACAGGGCAGCGGTCTTGGCGGTGATCACTTCGAGATAGGCTTCTTCGGATGTGCCCATGTCATTGGCGGTCGAAAGTTGAAGAACTTCGCCCTCGGCAATGACGGCAGATGCCTGTGCCAGAATATCAAGAACGCGCAGCGACCCGGTTTTGACCATCACGACAAAGGCGCGCGCAAACAGGAAGTCACCGACCAGAACGCTGGCCTCGTTGCCAAACAGGGCATTTGCCGATGCCTGGCCACGGCGCAGCTGGCTTTCATCGACCACGTCATCATGCAGAAGGGTCGCGGTATGAATGAATTCAACGCAGGCCGCAAGGTCCACGGCATGCGGTCCATCGCCATACCCGCAAAGCCGTGCTGACGCCAGTGTCAGCATCGGGCGCATGCGTTTGCCGCCGGCCGCGACAAGATGGGTGGCCAATTGCGGAATCAGGGCGACTTCGCTGTGCATGTTGTCGATGATCACCTGATTGACGCGCTTCATGTCGCCATCAACGAGGTTGACCAGTGAATCAAGGCTCGGCTGAGTCTTTGGCTGCGGTGCGGTATTGGTCACGCTGTATTCCGACTTCTCAAATGGCATCTTCGCTGCCTGCGTGGGCGAAGATTGCAAATAACAGCAGGCGGCCTCAACATAGATAGGCCAAGCTGTTGTGGTCAAGTGGACAAATGCGGTGCAGACACACGCCTGATCGTTGGCAATTCACAGTTTTATCGCACAGGTTTTGAAAACCATCACCGCAAACGCCTACATTATAGAGATATTATCGTTTTTTGGATTTCTTCTTATTTTAGAGCGTATGCAAAACCAGATCACAGTTTGAAGGAAAATGCAGATGATCGAACTTTTTCGCAGTAACGATCCCATCGAACTGAGCTGGGCACAGGCTGTTCTGGCCGATGAGGGCATCGACAGCCTTATCTTTGACTACCACGCCAGTATTATCGAAGGATCGATCGGCGCCTTGCCACGGCGTCTGATGGTGGATGGTGATGTGGAAAGTCGTGCGAAATACGTTCTTGATGTTGCCAGACGCGAATTGGATGAGCATAACGCAAAGCGTGATGCGTCGGACGCGATGACGTCCGAGTAACAGGGCAATCAGATCAAAACAACAGATCAGGATAATCGATGGTGAATGCAGCCACCCGCATTGAAGTGCCAGACTTCCCCGAAGAACGCATCAGCCATGATTTTCTTCTTGGCGGGTCGGTGGTGCTCAAGCAGCCTGTCGACGGCTATCGGGCGGCGGTGGATGCTGTGTTGCTGGCGGCATCGGTTTCGATCAATTCCCGTCGTGATGAAAAGGTCCTTGATGTCGGTGCGGCTGTCGGTACGGCCGGGCTTTGCGTTGCCCGTCGTCTGGAAACGGCGAAGGTGACCGGTGTCGAGCTGCAAGACGATCTGTATGCGCTGTTTTGCCGCAACGTGATGGAAAATGATCTGGCGGGGCGTGTGACGCCCATCCATGGCGATATCAATGATGGTCGCCTGCCGCTGGTGGCTGAAAGCTTTGATCAGGTCATTTCCAACCCGCCCTATTATGCCGGGGGCACGCGGCCCAGCAATGAAAGCCGTGCGAAGGCCCATCAGGAAGGCACCGCAGACCTCAAGGACTGGATTGCGTTCTGTCTTAAGATGGTGCGGCAAAAGGGACGGATTACGCTAGTACACCGTGCGGACCATTTGGACCGGATTATTGGTCTGTTGCATGGCCGCGCCGGTGACATGACGGTTTATCCGATCTGGAGCAAGTCTGATGCCGACGCGCCCTTGCGTGTGATCGTCTCGGCGCGTAAAGGCGTTGCGTCGCCATTAACCATGCGGCGCGGGATCGTTTTGCACGATGAGGGCGGGGCCTATTTGCCGCAAACCGATACCCTTTTGCGCAACCCTATGGCATTGCCCGGTTTCTAATTCGGTCAAACTTCAATATAAGAACGACATGCCTGCGACAGATGTCGCAGATAAATCCGTGCTTTGGGACCTGATATGCTGAGTTTTTCGAAAATCCTCTTCACCGCGCTGATCATCGTTGTCGTCTGGCAAGGCTTCAAGCTGTTTAATCGCGGCAAACAGGTTTCAAGCAACGAACAGCCCAAGCAAACCGGCCAGGAAAAGAAAAAGCAAACCAGGCCGATTGCCCATGAACTGGAAAAATGCCCGCATTGCGGCGTTTACCATGCCGAAGGCAATGCGCATCGCTGTGACGGGTAAGCCGTTTCAGCGATAAAAGCCAGGTTCTGATCAAAGCGCCTGTGCGGCATTCGACTTTGGGGCAATCCGCGCGAATTTGACTTGGATTTTTCCCGATAATCGATGATCAATGTTGCTGCAATGCGGCATGATCGCGAAGGGCGGGATACAAGGGTTGCAAATTCAGCGCGTCTCAGGGCTTTTGCCTTCTTGACCGCGCGGGGGCAGGGCGGTAGCTTGCCGCCTTAAATTTACACACAACAGTAATAGAGAGTTCGCGCCATGGCGCTCGACGGGTCGCAACGTCCCCCTTCATTCCAGGAAATCATTCTTCGACTGCAAAGCTATTGGGCCGATCAGGGATGTGTCATCCTGCAGCCCTATGACTTGGAAGTCGGTGCCGGTACCTTCCACACCGCGACGACCTTGCGCGCGCTGGGCCCGGAAACCTGGAATGCAGCCTATGTGCAGCCGTCCCGTCGCCCGACCGATGGTCGTTACGGCGAGAACCCCAACCGTCTGCAACACTATTACCAGTTCCAGGTGCTGATGAAGCCGTCACCGGCCAATTCACAGGACCTGTATCTTGGCTCGCTGAAACATCTGGGCATTGACCCGATGGCCCACGACATCCGCTTTGTCGAGGATGACTGGGAAAGCCCGACGCTGGGCGCATGGGGGCTTGGCTGGGAAGTGTGGCTTGATGGTATGGAAGTCACCCAGTTCACCTATTTCCAGCAGGTCGGTGGTTTTGAATGTAACCCGGTCCCGGTCGAGCTGACCTATGGCCTGGAACGTTTGGCGATGTATATTCAGGGCGTCGAAAACGTTTACGACCTTGATTACAACGGCAATGGCGTGACCTATGGCGACGTGTTCCTTCAGAATGAAAAAGAACAGTCGACCTATAACTTTGAAGTCGCAAACACTGAAATGCTGTTCCAGCACTTCAAGGATGCTCAGGCCGAGTGTGCTGTGAATATCGAACGTGGTCTGGCCCTGCCGGCCTATGAGCAGGCCATGAAGGCATCCCATCTGTTTAACCTCCTTGATGCGCGCGGTGTGATTTCCGTGACCGAACGTGCGGCCTATATTGGCCGTGTTCGTGACATGTCGAAATCCTGCTGCGAAGCGTGGCTGCGGTCGCGCGGCCATCTGAATGAGGAGGCATAAGTCATGGCCGAATTACTTCTTGAACTGTTTTCCGAAGAAATCCCGGCCCGCATGCAGGCACGTGCCGCCGAAGACCTGACCAAACTGGTCACCGACGGCCTGAAGGCTGCCGACCTTGGGTTTGACAAGATCGAAGCACTGGTGACCCCGCGTCGCCTGACCCTAATTGTCGATGGTCTACCGGAAAAACAGCCTGACCTGCGCGAAGAACGCCGTGGTCCGCGTGCTGATGCCCCCGAAAAGGCCATCAATGGCTTTTTGGCCGGCAACGGTGTGACCCTTGATCAGTGTGAAAAGCGCGAAACGCCAAAGGGCGTCTTCCTGTTTGCCATTGTCGAACAAAAAGGCCGTGCGGCGTCCGAGGTCATCAAGGACATCATCGAAGATGCGATGAACAAACTGCCCTGGCCGAAATCCATGCGCTGGGCAGATCAGAAAATCCGTTGGGTGCGTCAGCTTGACCGTATTCTGTGCCTGTTTGATGGCAAGATCATTCCGGTCAGTTATGGTCCGGTCACCGCAGGCGATACCACCCGTGGCCATCGTTTCCTGGCTCCGGCTGAATTCAGCGTATCGAACGCGGCCGAGTACAAGGAAAAGCTGCGCGCAGCCAAGGTCATGCTTGACCGTGAAGAGCGCAAGCAGGTCATCCTTGAGGGTGCCAAGAAACTTGCCGCTTCCGAGGGCTTTGAACTTCTGGAAGACAATGGTCTTCTGGAAGAAGTCTGTGGTCTGGTTGAATGGCCGGTCCCGGTTATGGGCAAGGTTGATGACCAGTTCATGGATATCCCGCGCGAGGTTCTTGAAACCTCCATGCGTGAACATCAGAAATACTTCGTGGTCGAAGACAAGGCTGGCAAGCTTGCCGCGCGCTTCATCACGGTTTCAAACATGATCACCGCAGACAACAACGCAAAAATCATCGCCGGGAACGAGCGTGTTTTGCGTGCCCGTTTGCATGATGCCAAGTTCTTCTGGGATCAGGATCGGAAGGTGACGCTGCAATCGCGTCTGCCGAAACTTGATAACATTGTCTTCCACGCCAAGCTTGGCTCGCTGGCCGAGCGCGTCTTGCGCCTGCGTGGCCTCGCGCGTGAAGTATCTGCGGAAATTCCGGGGTGTGATGTCAAACTGGCCGACCGCGCAGCAGAAATCGGCAAGGCCGATCTGGTGTCGCAGATGGTGTTTGAATTCACCGAACTGCAAGGACTGATGGGGAAATACTACGCCGAAAATGACGGCGAAGCCCCGGAAGTCGCCAACGCCATTGCCGAGCATTATGCACCGGCCGGCCCGTCGGACATGTGTCCGACGGCACCGGTTTCGGTGGCACTCGCCTTGGCTGAGAAACTTGATACCCTTGCCGGGTTCTTTGCGATTGATGAAAAGCCGACCGGTTCAAAAGACCCGTTTGCTTTGCGTCGTGCGGCACTGGGTGTCATTCGTCTGGTTCTGGAAAACGGATTGCGTTTGCCGCTGCGGCGTCTGTTTGCATTCGCGGTTTCCCAGTACCCGGCAAATATTCGTCGTGACGAGGCGGTTGAAGACCTTCTGGCCTTCTTTGCAGACCGCCTGAAAGTCCATCTGCGTGAACAGGGTGTGCGCCATGATCTGGTGTCGGCCGTGTTTGCACTGGATGGCGAGGACGATCTTGTCCGCCTGTTGGCCCGTGTTGAAGCGCTTTCCGATTTTGTCTCTGGCGAAAGCGGCGTCAACCTGATGGCCGGATACAAGCGTGCGTCAAACATCCTACGCATCGAAGAGAAAAAGGACGATACGTCCTATAAAGCGGACGTTTCCGCCGATCTTCTGAGCCAGGAAGAAGAACGCAAGCTGTATGAGGCGCTCATTGATGTCCGGCACAAGGCCTTGCCACTTCTGCGTGACGAGGACTATGCCGCGGCAATGACCGAATTTGCGCGGTTGCGTGAACCGGTCGATGCATTCTTCGAAAAGGTTACGGTCAATAGCGACAATGCTGACGAACGTGCCAACCGCTTGAAGCTGTTGGCACAAATTCGCACAGCGCTGCACGATATTGCCGACTTCTCGAAAATCGAATCATAAAACAGGTCAAGGTTGCGGGGCTTTCCCCATCCGGGGAGGCCCATCGGGGCCTCGACCAGATGAGGAAAAGGCAAGATGACCAAATGGGTTTACGGTTTCGGTGGCGGTAGCGCCGAGGGCCGTTCGGATATGCGTGAACTTCTGGGCGGCAAGGGGGCCAACCTTGCCGAGATGTGCAATCTCGGACTTCCTGTCCCGCCCGGCTTTACCATTACGACCGAAGTCTGCACGGCATTTTATGACAATGACCGCGCCTATCCCGATGGTCTGAATGCCGAGGTCGAAACCGCACTGGCATCTGTCGAAAAAGTTGTTGGTCGCAAGTTTGGCGATGCCAAGGACCCGCTTTTAGTTTCCGTCCGTTCCGGCGCGCGCGCATCAATGCCCGGCATGATGGACACGGTGCTTAACCTCGGCCTCAATGACGAGACGGTCGAAGGTTTGGCAACAGTGTCAGGCGACCGTCGGTTTGCCTATGACAGCTACCGCCGTTTCATTCAGATGTATGGCGACGTCGTGCTGGGCGTTGATCACTATCACTTCGAAGACATCCTTGAGACCGTCAAGGAAGACAAGGGTGTCAGCCTTGATACCGATATGGGCGCAGATGACTGGGCCGAAGTTGTCGAGGCGTTCAAGAAAAAAGTCAAAACTGAACTCGGTGAACCCTTCCCGCAAGATCCGCGCGAACAGCTATGGGGTGCGATTGGTGCGGTGTTTGGCAGCTGGATGAACGCACGTGCCAATACCTATCGCCGTTTGCATAACATCCCGGCCAGCTGGGGTACGGCGGTCAACGTGCAGGCGATGGTCTTTGGCAATATGGGCGATGACTGCGCTACTGGCGTTTGCTTCTCGCGCAACCCGTCGACCGGCGAAGATCGTTTCTATGGCGAGTACCTGATCAATGCGCAGGGCGAAGACGTGGTTGCCGGTATTCGGACACCGGCCCCGCTGACCGAAATTGAAAAACAGGAATCCGGTTCGGACCTGATTTCGATGGAAGCCGCCATGCCGGTCGTTTTCAAGGAACTTTGTGATATCCGCGAAAAGCTTGAATCCCACTATCGCGACATGCAGGACATGGAATTCACCGTTGAATCCGGCAAGCTTTACATGCTCCAGACCCGTGCGGGCAAACGCACGGCAAAGGCCGCATTGCGGATCGCGGTTGAAATGTGCCGCGATGGCGTGATTTCCCAGGAAGACGCCATCAGACGCGTCGACCCCGCACAGCTTGATCAGTTGCTGCACCCGACCCTTGATCCCGAAGCAGATCGCAAGGTCGTTGGCATGGGGCTTCCGGCGTCGCCCGGCGCGGCATCCGGACAGATCGTCTTTTCTGCCGAGGCTGCTGAAGAATGGGCGGGCAAAGGCCGCAAGGTTGTACTGGTGCGTATCGAAACCAGCCCCGAAGATATCGCCGGCATGCACGCCGCCCAGGGCATTCTGACATCACGCGGTGGCATGACCAGTCACGCAGCCGTGGTTGCGCGCGGCATGGGCACACCATGTGTTTGCGGTGCAGGTGCGGTCAAGATCGACTATGCCAACAAAACCATGATGTCTGGCGGTGTGACCCTGAAAGAAGGGGACGTCATCACCCTTGATGGCGCCACCGGCGAAGTCATGCTGGGGGAAGTGGCGACCCTGAAACCCGATCTTTCGGGTGATTTTTCGCAACTGATGGAATGGGCCGATGCCTTGCGGCGTCTTAAAATCCGCACCAACGCCGAAACCCCGGAAGAAGCCGAAACCGCACGTGGTTTCGGGGCAGAGGGCATCGGTCTTTGCCGTACAGAACACATGTTCTTTGATCCGGAACGCATTGTCTCGATGCGCGAGATGATCCTGGCCGAAACCGAGAAGGGCCGCCGTGCCGCACTGGCAAAGCTTCTGCCCTATCAGCGTCAGGACTTTATTGACCTGTTCCGCATCATGAAGGGACTGCCGGTTACCATTCGCCTGCTCGATCCGCCGCTTCATGAATTCCTGCCGCATGGTGATGCCGAAATCGCTGATGTGGCCAAGGCTGCCGGTGTGTCGGAGGCCATCGTCAAGCGCCGCTTGCTTGATCTTGCCGAAGCCAACCCGATGCTGGGTCATCGCGGGTGTCGTTTGGGCATCAGCTATCCGGAAATTTATGAAATGCAGGCCCGCGCCATTTTCGAAGCCGCGATCGAGGTTTCCAAGGATGGTGGCGATCCGGTCATTCCGGAAATCATGATCCCGCTGATTGTCGGCAAGAAGGAACTCGAAATCCTCAAAGCCGCGATCATCAAGGTTGCCGCCCAGGTCGAAGACGAAAAGGGTGCCAAGCTGAAATATCTGGTTGGCACCATGATCGAATTGCCGCGTGCAGCACTTCGGGCCGGTGAAATCGCCGAAGAAGCCGAATTCTTCAGCTTCGGCACCAACGACCTCACCCAGACCACCTTTGGTCTGTCACGCGATGATGCGTCGCGCTTCCTTGATACCTATATCTCCAAGGATATCTTTGCCGGTGATCCGTTCGTGTCGCTTGATCAGGAAGGGGTTGGCGAACTGGTCAGCATTGCCGCCGAACGTGGTCGTGCGACCCGTGGCGACATCAAGCTTGGCATTTGTGGTGAACATGGTGGCGACCCGGCATCAATCGCCTTTTGCGAGGCACAGGGACTTGATTACGTGTCATGCTCCCCGTACCGCGTGCCGATTGCGCGCCTTGCCGCCGCACAGGCTGTGCTCGGCAAGTAATCGCCACAATTGAATTCAGTTTGCGAATGAAGATAACGACGGCAACGGGCATCCCGTTGCCGTTATTTTTTGCCTGATGGTGATGATGGATCGTTGCGCTGGGCATGGTGTTTCATCACCAGCATCCCGCCAACTGATAGACCCAGAAGCAGCAAGATGATGCCGCCGATCTTGAAAAGCTTCTCGTAAAGAAGGCGATTGTGATATTCCGCCTCGCGCATCTCTGTCAGATGGGTAATCACGGCATCAAGCTGCGGACGAAAACGTTCTTCGGGCGCAAGCGTACTTTCATAGCGCACGGCACGCAGCAGCATGTTCAACCGTTCAACCGCATCGAGGTAGTTTTCCTCGGTCATGCGGGCCTGTTCGATTGTGGGTCTCAGTGCCGGTTTCTCATTCGGTCCAAGAAAGTGCCCCGGATAGTCTTTAAGATCAGGCCAGTGATTGTCCAGACAGTCGCGAACATTGGTGACAATCGCGCCACACGGCACGATCTTCTGCGGATAAAATCGAAGCAGCGTACCAAGCGCCATCTGTTTGATCTGATGACCCTTGCGGTTATAGGCCTCGGTAATTGTGGCCATTTCCTTTTCTGCCTCGGCAATCGACATATCGGAAACAGGCACATCACTCAGGCCCGGTGCAGCTTGCTGTGCCACGGCCATAGCAGGCACCATGGCGAGCACGCAAAGCGCGGCCATCAAGCCCTGGGCAGAAAGGACCCTGTTCCACAGTTTCATCGCAGTTCCCGATTTTGCTTTTCTTTTAACATAGGGGCTTTTGCGGCATTGCAACAGGTTTTAACGAAAACGGGCCCCGCAAGGCGGGACCCGTTAGAAACGTAAATTTGAAATTGGGCGCCGAGATCAGGCTGCGTTTTCCGGCAACTGAACCCAATCGGGAACAGAAACCGTGATGTTTGCGTCGCCTGCGCTGAGCTCTGCATCGCCCTCAATCCGCTCAAGCCGGATCATTGCCAGCCCATGGTCACCATGGACAGATCGAATAATCCCGGCTTCCTTGTCGCCATTCATGATCGGCGTGCCGGCATTCGGTGCCGGGCCGTCAATTTTGATGGGCAACAGACGTTTACGCACAAGACCGCGATATTTGGTCCGGGCGGTAAGCTCCTGACCCATATAGCAGCCCTTTTTAAAATCAACACCGCCAAGCTCTTCAAAGCCATTTTCAAGCAGGATGGATTTCTCGATTTCCAGTTCCTCGCTGCCATTGGGAATGCCAAGCGAAACGCGCATTTCGTGGTAGGTTTCGATATCGCGTTCCTCGGCACCAATTGCGGCCATTTCGGTCAGTGCATTCTTCGGCAGAAGAACACGTGCCCCCATTTCAGCAAGACGCGGATCAACCGCCTTGATGCCATCGGCCATATGTGCGGTCGCACCGGGTGTTGCATCCAGCGACAGGGCGGAAAGCGCATCCTTGCCAAAGACGGCAATGACGTCGTAGTTGTCGGTGACATCTGTCAGTTCGGCCTTGGCGCGGAGTTTATACATGCGAAGTTTCTTGAACAGTTCGGCCGCACGCTCGCCATTCTCGCCGCGCTCGCATTCAATCAGCAGGCTGTCTTCATCCTGATGATAGACAAAGAAATCAAACAGGAACTTGCCCTGTGGCGTTAAAAGCGCGCCATAGCCGGATTTCTCGGCCGAAATGGTTTCGATATTGTTTGATACCAGCCCTTGCAGAAAGCTGACCCGGTCCGGGCCGCTGACACGGATCACGGCGCGATCCGGCAAAAGGGCGTAAAAAGTCTCACTCATGATATTTATGGCTCCGGTAAATCGGAATTGTTTGGGCGAAATGTGGGGCAATCACACAAATTTCGCAAGACCTGTCTGTGCGGAGGCAGGGTGGGTAAGCTATAAGAAAACCCTTCATAAAACGCCGTCGAACGGATAGAACCAAACTTATGAAAATCTTGATGCTTGATCACTCCATCGGCTTTGATCCCAAAGATCGCGAAGCCCGTCCGCTCGGAACATGCCAGCGCGCTTTCATTGCCTTGGCAGAGTCCCTTGTTGCCCGTGGTCACAAGGTCGAAGCGCGCCGTAATGGTGGCATCGACAAGGACATGCATGGCGTTGCCTGGCGACAGCTTGAAGCCGAACTGCCGCCCTTTGGCGGTGATGCGGTCAATACCGTGATTGTCTGGCGTGATCCGGCATTGCTCAGCCACGCTTCGGTGCCCGAGGGGGCGACGGTGGCACTCTGGTTCGATGGCGATCCGGCACGACTGAATGCCGATGATGTGCGTCTGGTTCTGCAGGAAAAGAAAGTTCAGGTCATCTTTACCGATGATGCGCAGGCAAAGGCCTTTGATGCCGACCTTGCCAAAAAGCCGATTGTGGTCAAACCGGGTGCGACAACATCCTTTGTCATGGCATCGAACATGCACTGGGCGTTTGAATCGCGTGATGAATTGGCCGTAACGGTTGCCAACAGTTCGACCGGGATCGCCCAGATCATTCGCATCTGGGAAACCTATGTTGCGCCCAAAGCGCCGAATGCGATCCTCGAAGTCTATGCCTACGACCTGTTTAGCGCCATGGCAGGCGAAAATGACAGCGTGTCGGACGACCTGCTTGATATGGTGCGATCGGCCATCGACAAGGGGGTTCGGGTCCATCATCCGAAACCAGAGGCCGACATGGCCGAAACCGTTGCCAATGCGCGTGCGTTCCTGCACCACGGCAAGTACGGCACGGATCATGTCGGGCAGTGGATTGTCGATGCGCTGGGGGCGGCGACGCCGGTTGTGTCCTATGGCGGTATTGCCAAAAGCCGGGTTGAGGATGGCAAGACCGGCTACATCGTGCCGGACGAGGCCGCATTTGGAAACATCACGTCTCAGCTTCTGACCGACCGGTCCTTCTTTGCCAGCCAATCCGAAGCCGCACGCAATGATCGCCGCGAATGGATCCATGTCGCTGGCGAGCTGGAGAAACTGTAAGCCGTGCGCCTGCTGTTCATAACGTCAAACCGTCTGGGCGATGCGGTGCTTTCGACATCGGTTTTGCGCCACTATGTCGAAACCTATCCTGGAATCCGCGTCACCGTGGCCTGCGGGCCAGTCGCGGCACCGATATTCGAGGGCGTTCCAAACCTTGAACGCATCATCACAATGCCAAAGCAAAAACGCGGCGGCCATTGGTGGAAACTCTGGAAATCGGTCGTCCTGAACTGGTGGGACATCATCGTCGACCTGCGGGGAAGCGCGACAGCATATGTGTTGCCGGGGTGGAAGCGGCTGGTGTTGCAGGGGAATGATGATCGCGTGCATCGTGTTGAACAGATGGCAAGTACAATAGGTCTGGCACATTGGCTTTATCCAAAGGTATGGACGAAAAGCGAGCATCGAGAACGCGCTAACAATCTGCTACCTAATGATGGCCGCAAGGTGCTAGCAATTGGTCCATCTGCCAACTGGGGTGGGAAAACTTGGGCTGCGGATCGTTTCATCGAGTTGATTGCATATATTCGTGCAAGTGACGGCCTTCTACCTAATGCGCATTTGCTTTTGGTCGGGGCTCCGAACGAGCGCGATGCGGCCAAGCCTGTGATTGATTCCTTAAAACCCGAAGATCGCACAGTGATTTTTGGCGATGAGCATTTGCTGACAGTTCAAGCCTGTTTGGAACGTAGTGATCTCTATGTCGGAAATGACAGTGGTTTGATGCATATGGCAGCAGCAGCAGGCATCCCGACCCTTGGTCTGTTCGGTCCGACGAGAATAGAGAATTATGGGCCTTGCGGTCCGACTACAGCGCACGTACGAGCTGACAAATCTGTTGAAGAAATTTGGAAGGCCGGCGAGATATGGCGCTCCCACGAAACGCAAATGGATAGCCTACCAGTTGAGAAGGTTTTTCAGGCCGCAAGAGAGTTGCTTGCACGCAAGGATGGATCTGTTCGATGATGAGTTCGACGCCAAAACTGTCAGTAGTCATTACTGCCCATAACGAGGAAGAGCGTCTGCCCTCTTGTTTGTTGCATGTCGCCTTTGCCGACGAAATCATTGTTCTGTGCGATAAGTGTACCGATGGTACAGAGGAAATAGCCAAACAGGCAGGTGCAAAAACGCTGGTGGGTAGTTGGAGTATTGAAGGAGAGCGCCGTAATTACGCGCTCTCTCAAGTGAGTGGTGATTGGGTTCTTGAGGTCGATGCCGATGAGCACGTCTCAGAAGAATTGGCGCAGGAAATTCGCGAAGTGATTAAAACCAGTAAATTTGGTTTTCATCACCTGACAGTCCACAATTATGTTGGAGATCGGTTGGTTCTGCACGGTTGGGGGGCGTCATTTGGGAAACCTGCCTATCCAGGTTTGTTTCGCGCAGGTTGCAAAACCTGGGGACCTCAAAGAGTTCATCCAGCTCTTTCTTTTCAAGGGGAAAAAGGTCCCAAATTAATACACCCTGTGCGGCACTACGTGGATCGCAATATTTCGGATATGATTAAGCGATTGGACAGTTATTCTACCGCGCGCGCCGCCGATTTGCGTGATAGCGGTAAAATAGGTAGTTTTTCAAATAATCTCAGGCGGTTTTTCTCGCGCTTTATTCGCTGCTACATCGGCCGGAAAGGATACAAAGAAGGTGGTATTGGCTTTCTGATAGCCCTTTTTGCCGGGCTGTTTCCTGTGCTCTCTTATCTAAAAGCCAAACACGAGGAAAATTGATCTCATGGCAACAATCGTTCTGGCTGATGGTGGTATAGAGTTTGATGGATTTACGCTGGAACACCGCCCTTTGGGGGGGGCTGAAACGGCATTTATCTCTTTGGCAGAGGCACTGGCAGAGCGTGGTCACGATGTTAAAATCATTAACAAGTGTGGTGAACCTCATGAAAATAACGGGGTGAAGTGGTGCCCGCTATCTGATGGTTTTCCCGACACTGCTGATCTCTATATCGCCAATCGCGGCTTTGAATTGATGGGCTGCATGCCCAGATCAAAACGCACGATTTTCTGGATACATAATCCGGCCAAGTATTTGCTTAAATGGCGGTATCTTTCCCGCTTATGGAAAATTAAACCAGCCATTGTTTTCTCGGGGCAGCATCATCTTCTGACTTATCCAAGGTGGGCACCTTGCGGGGATCGGGTCATTATCCCCTATGGTATTGAGAAACGCTTTATGAATGCAGAGGTTGGCGGCGAAATTCGAAAAAAACGTGCGATTTTCACATCAAATCCATTGCGTTCTCTTGATTGGCTCGTGAATTTGTGGGCGGAAAAAATCCATCCACTGTCACCGGATGCAGAACTTCATGTCTTTGCAGGGCCGCAAACCTACGGTTCTGCCGGAGATGAAAAAGCGCAGCGGATGAAAGTTATTCTTGATCAAGCTGAAACACTTCGCGACAAGGGTGTTGTTTTGCGGGGCCCCGTGCCCAAAAGCCAACTCTTGGACGAGATGCGCCACGCACGTGTCATGCCTTATCGAGGTGATGTTGGTGAAACTTTCTGTCTCGCGCTGGGCGAAGCTCAGGCTATGGGGATACCATGTGTGGTGCAGGATGTTGGCTGTGTCACTGAGCGCATTGTCGACGATAAAACCGGATTTGTTGCAAATGATGACGAATTATTTGCCAAACGCACCGCGGAAATTCTAAATGACGACGATTTATGGGAAAAGCAGCACAAAGCATGTCTTGAAAATCAGCGTTCATGGGGGTGGGCGCAGGCTGCCGAGGCTTTTGAAGAATTGATCCCATAAAGAGGTTCTGTCGCTGTTTTGATGAAAACGCCTACCCCTGCTGCTCCAGTGGATTAGCAGAAAGCCTCATAAGGTAATACGAGGCTTTCATTGAGGTAAATGTCCAATGTGCGGAATTGCTGGTTATATCGCCAAGGACAAGCAATCCCTTGATCCTGAAATCCTTGATCGTTTACGTGATGCTTTGGGGTACCGTGGACCAGATGGTGACGGGCGCTATGTCAAAGGCCCCGTCGGTTTCATTCACACACGCTTGGCAATTATCGATCTCAATACTGGTGACCAGCCGCTTTATCACGAGAATGGCAGTGTCCTGATCGCCAACGGCGAGATTTATAACTATCTCGAGCTCAGAAAAGATCTGGGTGAAGAGGGCTTTAAAACCCATTCAGACAGCGAGACTGCACTTCGCAAATTCGTGCGCGATGGTATTGGCGGGTTTGATCAGCTACGCGGTATGTATGCCTTTGCCATTCATGATATGGTCGATAATCAGGTCGTTCTGTGTCGCGACCCGTTTGGTATCAAGCAGGTCTACTACGTTGAAACCCCTGAATATTTCGCATTCGCGTCCGAAGCGCAGGCATTGGTTGCTGCCGGACTTGTCGGACGGGAAGTGCGCGAAGATGCCCGGTCCGAGTTGCTTCAGGTGCAATTCACCACCGGTTCGGACATGATCCTGGATGGGATCAAACGACTGCAACCTGGCGAGACCATCGTTTTGAAAAACGGACGAATTGTCGAGCGTCGTCGTCGTCAGGTTCTCAGTGATGCAGGTGCGACCGGGAATGATCTCGAAAGTGCGCTTTATGAGTGGGACCGGGTGTTCGAGGAATCGGTTCGGCTACACCAAAGATCTGATGTCGATTATGCCATGTTCCTGTCGGGCGGGGTCGATAGTGCGTCCTTGCTTGGTATGATGCACCGGCTCAATGAGAGACCGGTAACCGCCTATACTGCGGCGTTTGAAGCTAGCAGCGTGCATGACGAACGCGAACTCGCCCGAGAGGTCGCCAAGGCGTGCAACGCCAACCATATCGAAGTGATGTTTTCCGAAAATGACTTCTGGGCGCTATTGCCAGAGGTGGCCGCGCGAATGGATGATCCGGCAGCGGATTATGCCATTTTGCCGACCTACAAGCTTGCTAGGGAAGCCGCGCGCGATTTCAAGGTTGTGCTGTCGGGCGAGGGCGGTGATGAGCTGTTTGGCGGCTACGGTCGGTACCGGTCGGTCATGCGCCCCTTTTTGCTTGGCGGGCGTGTGATGCGCTCCAAGGGGACGTTCGATAAGATCGATGTTTTGCGGCCCGGTATTCTGGAGGGGTGGCGTGATGGCATTGCAGCGTCGGAGAGTCGTGAAAGCCGGGGGAAACGGTCGCGTCTGGCGATAGCTCAGGCCGTGGATTGCGCCGACTGGTTGCCCAATGATTTGTTGCTCAAGCTTGATCGCATGCTGATGGCGCACGGTCTTGAAGGGCGCACACCGTTCCTTGATCCGGTTGTCGCCGAGTTCGCCTACCAACTTCCCGACCGCCTCAAGGTCAGAAAGGGCGTTGGCAAGTTTCTGTTGCGCAGCTGGCTGGAACGTTGTCTGCCAATGGCAAAGCCGTTTGCCAAGAAGCGCGGCTGCACGGTTCCGGTTTCAGAGTGGATTGCAAGGCGCGGCAAGGAGTTGGGGCCGCTGGTCGCCCGGCAGGCAGGCATTATCGAGATCGCTGATGCCGACAGGGTGGAAAAACTTTTCAAAACCCCGGGCAAACGTGAAGGTGCGGCGTGTTGGCATTTGCTGTTCTATGCGCTTTGGCATCAGGCGAATGTTCTCGGGCATGCGCCTTGCCCGGACGTTTTCGAAACACTCGCCAGTTCTCAAAAAAGTTAAGACGTCTTAACTTTTACGGGAACAAATTACTCGCTCCGGCATTTCTTAATTGCAAATAACAATTAACAGATATGCTGTTGGGACATGAGTGATGCTGTATCTTGATAAACTGGCGATGTTGGCGGTTCTTGGTTTTGCATTGTTGCTGGCATGGATGACTGTACCGCCGAGTGATTTACACGCGAAATCGATCAAGGCATTGCCCTTGAAAGAAAGTGCGACACTGGGCGCGACATATGAATTCAAGCTCCCGCCCACTGTCTATGCCAAATGTACGATTGATTGCGGATCAATTGGGGTCGATGTGCCTGAGCAGGCAACCAGTGCTGAGCAGCGTGAAAAGTTTGCGCGCGCAATGCGGATTGCTTACTCTGCCTATGTCACGCCACTGCATCGTTGAAACGGGTAACTGCCCTTGAGAAAAGCTTCGGTCTGGATGATCGTACCCAACCTGTTGCGCACTTTGATGCGTAAAGATGTGGCGCTGAAATCCAAGCTTCTTTTACTGACCGGTCTGGTTTATCTGGTCAGCCCTGTTGATTTCCTGCCCGATGTTTTGGTCGGGATTGGCTGGTTGGATGATCTTGTGATCGTGCCTTTGTTGGGATGGCTGTCCTATCGAAGCCTGCCTGACGATGTGCAACGCGAAGTGATCCGGGACGACTTACAAAAACAGCCCACGTCGCGTCGCTTGTTTGTCTATCTCGGTATTCTGGCGATTGTGGTTATCGCCGTTGCGGTGATGGGTGGCATGGATACCTCTCTTGATCCTGCAAGCATGCCTGCGGCTGATTAATCAATCCGTCTTGTCGGATGTGACTTGCATGTTTGACGCACGGTGGAGGGCACCATACTCTTGATCGAACATCCGAACAGATCGGGAGGATCCCATGGCTGACTCATTTCGCGCATTGGTCCTGGACCAGAAAGAAAAAAGCGTCACAGCAGAATTCAAAAACCTGACGACAGATGACCTGCCCGCAGGAGAAGTGCTGGTTCGGGTCAAATGGTCAACTCTCAATTATAAGGACGGCATGGTCCTGAACGGATTGGGACGACTTGTGCGCACCTATCCCCATGTGCCCGGCGTTGATTTTTCCGGCGAAGTCGTTTCATCAACCGATGATCGGTATAAGCCCGGCGATGAAGTTGTGCTGACCGGCTGGCGGGTTGGTGAAGCCCATTGGGGCGGGTATGCCCAGCTTGCACGGGTGAAGGCCGATTGGCTTGTTCCGTTGCCCGCCGGAATTGCTGCATCACAGGCAATGGCAATCGGCACGGCGGGCTTCACCGCAATGCTCGCAGTCATGGCACTGGAAGACCAGGGTGTGTCGACAAAGCAGGATGGCGAAGTCCTTGTGACCGGGGCCGCCGGGGGTGTCGGTTCTGTTGCTGTTTCAATACTTTCTGCGCTTGGCTATCGGGTTGCCGCATCGACGGGACGGGCCGAAACGCATCAGTATCTTCGTGATCTCGGCGCCAGTACCATCATTGATCGCAATGAACTGACCGATACAAGCAAACCTCTGCTGACCGAACGATGGGTGGGGGCAATCGACAGTGTCGGCAGCACGACGCTTGCCCACGTTCTTTCCGAGATGAAATATCATGGTGTCGTTGCCGCCTGCGGTCTTGCCGGTGGTCCGGATTTGCCCGGAACTGTTATCCCGTTCCTGTTGCGCGGTGTGAAACTGATCGGAATTGATTCGGTAATGTGTCCCTACGAGACACGCGTGCGTGCCTGGCAGCGCCTCGCGCGTGAACTGCCGAAGGATCAACTGCAATCTGCAACAACGAAAGTTGCACTGTCCGATATTCTGCCATGGGGGGAGAAGATTCTCAAAGGGCAGGTGCAGGGACGTCTGCTTGTTGATGTTCAGGATTGCTAGCACCCGCAAAACCATGCAGAATCAACGGGTTTTCAATCCGTGCGATGCGGAACGAAAATCCGTTTCTCTGAAAGCTGGAAATGAACGTGATGCTTGAACAACGGTTCCGAATTCTTCTTGTCGAAGATAATCCCGGGGATGCGTTTCTCGTGCGTACCCTGCTGGAAGAAACCGGCGAGCCGTTTGATATCGAGCATCGAAGCGATCTTGCATCCGCAATGGCGGTGCTAAATGGTGACGGGCCTGAGGCACTGTTTGATGTTGTCTTGCTGGATCTGACGTTGCCGGACTCGTCTGGCGTGCAGACCATCAGCCGTGTACGCAGTTGTGCCAATGCTGCACCCGTCGTCGTCCTGACTGGCCACAAGGACGAGGAACTTGCGTTCGAAGCACTTCAACATGGCGCCGAAGACTATCTGACCAAGGAATTTCCCGATGGTCGTACAATCCGGCGTTCCATCAGGTATGCGATCGAACGGTCGCGCGCCGAACGCGCGCTGAAGGAAAGTGAAGAGCGTTATCGTAAACTGGTTGAGCTGGCACCAGAACTGATCTCTGTCCTGAGTGGCGAAGAGATCGTCTATATGAACCAGCAGGGCGTCAGCATTCTGGGTGCGCGCGACAGTGATAAACTGGTCGGGCGATCCTTCATGGAAATGGTGCATCCTTCAAGCCGCGAAACACTTGAGGAGTATATTTCGCGTTATCGAAACGGGTACCCGGGGCGCGCAGACTTCACAATCATCTGCCAACGCCCGGAAGGCGAAAATGTTGAGCTGGAAGTCTCGGCCATTGCCTTCACCCACGAGGGGGCACCAGCCATGCTGATGCTGGCAGAAGATGTTACGGATAAACGCAAAGTTGAACGTCAATTGGTTCAAACGTCCAAACTGGCAACGCTTGGCGAAATGGCAGCATCCGTTGCCCACGAAATGAATCAGCCGCTAAACGTCATCCGGATGGCCGCAGATACCTGCGCCTTGCAATATGATCTGGATGCCGTGAAACCGGCCTTCCAGCGCGAAAGACTGGCGCTCATCAGTTCCCAGACAGAACGCATGTCCGAGATCATCAAGCATCTTCAGATATATAGCCGTCCGGACGACGATGATTTTGCGCCGTTCGACGTCATGAAAGCCGTTGAGCGTGCTGTGGACATGGTCGAACATGATTGCCGGTTGTCGGGCATTGCAATTGATGTCGTCGCCCCCCGGCAGCGCTGTTTCGTTAATGGCCGACAGGTTCAGTTGGAACAGGTTCTGGTCAATATGCTAAGCAACGCGCGCGATGCTATCAACGAAAGCGGCGATGATGCCGGCAGTATCGGTGGTTTGATCCGTGTCAGCGCAATGGTTGACGAAGCGCGGAAGTCATTGAAACTGGCTGTCAACGACAATGGCGGGGGTGTTCCGGAAGCGGCCATTGACTTGCTTTTTCACCCGTTCTTTACGACCAAGGATGTTGGCAAGGGAACCGGACTTGGGCTGTCGGTTAGTTTTGGCATTGTCGAGGCCATGGGCGGCCGAATTGATGTGCGAAATGAGGGTGACGGGGCCTGCTTTGAAATCACTCTGCCGCTTGCGGATGTCGACACCGCGAAGGTAGATCATCATGCCGACGCTGGTCAGCAGGACAGCTGGCTGACCAAGGTGCCGCCGAATGCCGAAGCACGCGGCAAAATTCGCTTGCTTGTCGTCGATGACGAACTTGATGCCATGGAAATCATCTCGGGATATCTTGAAGCACAGGGCTTTAACGTTTCCGCTGCAAGTAACGGTGAAGATGCGTTGGCGATTGCGGGTGTTGTGCAGCCTGACATCCTGATTACTGACATTCGCATGCCACATATGGATGGCAACGCCTTGGTCAAGGAACTTCGGGAACGCAATCCCGCACTGCCGGTAATCGTCATGACAGGGCACCCGGGCGACGCTGACCGACCGGTTGAGGATGAAAACGGACCAGATGCACCGGTGACGGTGATGTCAAAGCCGCTGAACTTGAAGGAACTTCTGGCTACACTTGATGAGCTATGTGAAGTGTTCGCAGCTTAACTTTGGCCCGCAGGGGGCTTTGGGCTGCAAGTGGACTTATGATTTAAACTGATAAAGAAAAAGCCCGGCATTGTGCCGGGCTTTTCTGATTTGTTTGCCTGGAGTTGGCAGCGATCAGGCTTCCCAGCCCAATTGCATGGCAATCTTCACCGCTTGTGTACGGTTGGCAGCACCAAGCTTCTTGAAAATACCGGTCAAATGGACCTTCACGGTAATTTCGCGAACGGTTAGCTGTTTGGCGATTTCCTTGTTGGAAAGGCCCTTGGTCAGAAGACCCAGTACTTCGCGCTCGCGGTTGGTCAACTGCCGCAAGGGGTTGTCTGGTGCAAGGCCGTCAAGGTCGATCTCACCCGGGCGCATCTGCGTGCCATCGTCTTCGAGCAATGCAGACGGGATGTATTTTTCGCCAGACAGAATCAAACGCAGGGCGTTGATCAGGGATTTACCTGACAGCGTCTTGGGCAGATATCCTGACGCACCATGTTCCAGTGCGTTCAGAACGTCGCTGCGTTTAACCGAGCCTGAAAGAATAACCACCGGAATTTCAGGATGTTTCTGGCGCATGACGGTCAGACCTGACAATCCATTCATGCCAGGCATGTTCAGATCGAGGATGGTCAGTTCGACGTTGGTTTCTCCGTCAACGACGGCAAGTGCTTCTGCGAAGTCTTTCGCCTGCGCGACTTCAACTTCCGGCGCTGCGAGTTTTAGGAAGGAAGTGATCCCGTCTCTGACGAGATCGTGATCGTCTGCTAGCAGGATGTTCATTTTTATGCCGTACCTGTTCTTGTCCAAAGCTCACTGAAATAAATTGGGACAGCGACCTCGGAAACGCGATCCACAATTGCAATAATATGGTTTCGCGCGATTCTGATATTTTCAATCCAAGCGTCCCCCCCGGACGCGAGCGCAGCATTCAACAAAACGGTGTCCCTGTCAAACGGCAGGATAGTTTTTGATAGCAGCATCTATCCAAGTGAATAGGTATCCGAGCTCAAGGATAAGTATTTCATCGCGCATCGAATAGTATATCAGGGGATCAGACGGAACCGCGACAGGAAAAGTTACACAGAAATTGATATATTCTGATGCGCGCCGTTTTTAGACATCGCCTCGTTACGTGCGGATTCTTCGGTAGTATTGTTTGTATCAATACCATCATTGGTTGCTCTTTGCAGGCTTGCCTGGCGGAAGGCTGCCATATCGGCACCTGATGGTGCGTTTGGTGCCAGTGCTGCATTTTGCAAGGTGGCCAGCGCACGATCACGATCTTCCGCACTGCCTGACAGTGATACGCTTACATCAACGTGACCACCAATGGCATAAGCGTTACCGTCCGGACCAATCTGATATGTGTATTGCGGTGCAGAGCCATAAGGCCCGGCAGCAGCGGCATGGGCCTTTTCCTCTTGGCGCACAGCTGAATCTCGGGCGCGCAGCTGATTGACCACAGCTTCTTCAGCCGGGGCGAGATCCTGATTGGACGAAGCACCATTTGCGGGGTTGCCGTTTTCCGAATTGGTTTCGCGTGCCTCGCGGTATTCCGCGCGGCTGACACCGCCAGCAACTGCTTGTGCCTCGGTCAGGGTGCGCGGATCAACAATCCGCGTGCGTGCACCGTCTGAGCCGGCGCCAGCAATGGCATATGGCGAAACAGATGACGCATTTCCGCCCTGACGCTGGACTTCAATGGCCTCATATTCGGCCAAAACACGCCCATCGGCAGTTTGTGCGATTTCCCGAACATTCAGGATAACGCCCAAACCGCCTCCATTCGGGTTGGCTATGGTTTGACCAGCAGAAATCATCTGTCTTGACGTCGCTCGTAATCTTAAGACGAAACCTATACGAAAAGACACCATAGCAGAAAAATGACCGGGAGTCTCGGCTCGCAATAAACGGTCTTAGGTGTAAGGCGCTTGAGGCGTAATGGCATCGGTTGATGACTTGCGCATCCGTACCCTTGCTGGTATCAAAAATCCCGAATTTCCAACCGGCGCCTGGCGCGCTTCAAGCTGTACTTCAATCAGGAATTCCAACGCGCATGTCCGACTTCATCATTCCGGCCAATGAAAAGGTGCTTGTCACGGGTGCCGCCGGTTTTATCGGTTCCCATCTTTGCTTGAAATTGCTGGAGCAGGGGGCGACTGTTGTCGGACTTGATAACGTCAATGACTATTATGACGTCAATCTCAAAGAGGCTCGTCTCGCACGGTTGGAAGGCAAACCGGGTTACAAGTTCGTCAGAATGGATCTCGAAAACCGTGAAGGCATTGCTGATCTGTTTGCGACTGAAAAGCCGACCTATGTGGTCAATCTGGCGGCCCAAGCCGGGGTGCGCTATTCGATTGAAAACCCGCACGCCTATATTGATGCCAACCTGGTTGGTTTTACCAATATCCTCGAAGGATGCCGCCACAACAATGTGAAGCATCTGGTCTATGCATCAAGCAGTTCGGTTTACGGTATGAATACCGAAATGCCATTTTCAGTGCATCACAATGTTGATCACCCGATCAGTCTGTATGCGGCTTCGAAAAAGGCCAATGAACTGATGGCCCACACTTACAGCCATCTGTATCGTCTGCCAACGACCGGTCTGCGCTTCTTTACGGTGTATGGTCCGTGGGGGCGCCCGGACATGGCGCTGTTCCTGTTTACCAAGGCGATCCTCGAAGGTCGCCCGATCAACGTCTTCAACGAAGGCAAGATGCGCCGCGATTTCACCTATATCGATGATATTGTCGAAGTTGTGTATCGCTGCATCTCGACTGTAGCTCAACCGAACCCGAAATGGGATTCGGCCGCGCCTGACCCCTCCACTAGTTCGGCTCCCTATCGGGTTTTCAATATTGGCAATAATAATCCGGTCGAGTTGATGGATATGATTGTGACGCTCGAGAGGGTTTTGGGCAAGACGGCCAAGAAAAACATGCAGCCTATGCAGGATTGTGACCTCTTGGCGACCTACGCTGATATTGATGCGCTGACCGATGCTGTCGGTTTCAAGCCGGCCACCTCGGTTGAAACCGGTATCGGCAGTTTTGTTGAGTGGTATCGCGCTTTCTACGGCTAGAGCGCGCGACTTGCCTCAAGACGCAGAAAAATCAACATCATGGCAGCTCGCATCACTTTGATGCGGGCTTGCAAACATTGTTCTGAAATGTACTTGGAAAATGGTGCTGCTGGGGAGATTTGAACTCCCGGCCTCTCCCTTACCAAGGGAGTGCTCTACCCCTGAGCTACAGCAGC